>NZ_AP018449.1:677500-1355000 GCF_003966895.1 Methylomusa anaerophila
AACCGGCCATGATGCCGGTCCGCAGGGATGAAGTATCATATGGGGCCTTTTCCATTTCTTCCAGTTCCATGATGAACATGGTCGGCACCCCATGGACTGCTGTACAGCGCTCTTTGGCGATGGCTTCAAGCACTTTGACCGGATTGAATACTACTACCGGCACCATGGCTGCACCCGCTACCACGCACGTCATAGTTCCTAGCACACAGCCGAAGCAATGAAAAAAGGGGACCGGTATACAAAGCCTGTCCTTATTGGTAAAATTCAAACATTCCGCCAGGCTGCAGGCATTGCCGATCAAATTGTAGTGAGTAAGCATGACCCCTTTGGGAAAGCCCGTTGTTCCTGAAGTATACTGCATGTTGACAGCATCATCCGCATTAAGGGACGCCTGACGGGCTGCCAGTTCCCCGTCGGTCACCTCACGGCCCATTTCCATCAGGTCATCCCAGGCAAACATGCCTGGCTGGCGCTCCTCATCTATGAGTATGACATTTTTTAAAAACGGCAGCCGCTCTGACTTAAGTTGGCCTGGCTTACAGTGATAAAGTTCGGGGCACAGTTCATAAACCATGCTGACGTAGTCTGAATTCCTGGTTCCTTTGATTAAGATAAGCGTAGTAGCGTCGGACTGCTTTAACAGATATTCCAATTCGAATATCTTGTAGTTCGTGTTTACCGTTACCATTACCGCCCCCATTTTGGCGCTGCCAAACTGAGTAGTAACCCATTCCGGCACATTTGTAGCCCAGATGGCGATATGTTCGCCTCTTTGCACGCCCAGTTTCATCAAGCCTTTAGCCGTCCGGTTGCAAACTTGACGGAATTGCTCGTAAGTATACCGCAAACCAAGATCCGGATAAACCAAGGCTTCATTCTCAGTATTTTCTTTCGCCATCAGATCCACTAGCTGGCCTATGGTAATCTTGCCAAAATCCCTCACCACAATTTCCCTCCCAAGGATAATTACTAATTAACGAAGTACTTCGTAAATCCAAATCCCAACCACGGATTTGTTAATCGGCTCCCCAACAACCGGTCCAAAATAAATATGTTATATTATACAACATAATAACACAAAATGAGCTATAATCCTCCCCGGAAGGATAATTATAGCTCATTTTCGCCATACGGAATCGCTGTTCCTGCCGATTTTATTAAGTTTTATTGTAATATCTCACCATTGCAGGCAAAAACAGTCTTTTCCCTGATAAACACAAGTATGTACAGATAAGACCAAAACTCCCGCCGGGCAAAGATTGTCATTTTATTTTGTCACGATGACAATTCCAGATTCTGTAACCGTATGCCCCTGCAGTTTATCCGCTTCAGGGTTATAGCCAATTTCCACCCCATCAGGAATTCTTATGTTTTTATCTATTATTGCCCTTTTAATCTTTACATGTCTGCCAATTGAAATGTTCTCAAACAGGATTGAGTCCTCCACCAGGCTGTAGCTATTAATCCTGCAGCGGGGTCCGATTATCGATCTCCGTACGGTACTGCCGCTAATTATGCAGCCGCCGCATATATATGAATTGAGATTTTGGCCACGGCGGCCTTCCTCATCGAAAACAGTCTTTGCCGGCGGGAGATTCCCTTGATTGGTAAGTATCGGCCACTTATAATTGTAAAGGTTCAAACGGGGAACTACATTTACAAGGTCCATATTGGCCTCATAATAGGTATCAATTGTTCCAACATCTCTCCAGTAGCCTTTTTCGCCCGGTTTCATTCCCGGAATCAAATTATCGGCAAAATTATAGGCAAAAACCCGGTCGCCTTTTTCCAGCATCATTGAAATCACATGTTTGCCGAAATCAAGATCCGCATGTTTTTTCTTGCCTTCTTTCAGCACCTCAACGAGCTTTTTTGTGGAAAAAATGTAATTGCCCATTGATGCGAAACAAGTATCTCTATCCGGAATTGTTACAGGTTCTTTTGGCTTTTCTACAAAGTCGGTTACCCTAAAATCTTCGTCGACTGAAAAAATCCCGAACTGCTTAGCTTCTTCCACCGGAACTTCTAGCGCAGCCAATGTGATGTCCGCTTTATTTAAGATATGGTAGCTTATCATCTGGCTGACATCCATTTTGTAAATATGATCACCGCCAAATATTGCTACGTAATCCGCATCGGTAATAAATCTTAAAAATTGAAATATGGCATCGGCAGTACCTTTAAACCACTCCTCGCTTGCACTATTAGTCTCAGGTGAGATAGTGTCAAAAAATTCTCCCAGACCGGCCCATCTGGCCCAAGATTCCTTAATGTGCTTGTTCAATTCGTAAGCGCGGTATTGGGTGAGAACATAAACTTTCTTGATACCCGAATTAAATAGGTTGCTTAACACAAAATCTATTATTTTGTATTTTCCCCCGAAGGGAACACAAGGCTTTGGCCTGTTTAAGGTAACGGGACTGAGTCGTTCTCCCCTGCCTCCCGCCAAAACCATTGCAATCGTATTTCTCGTAACGTTGCCCAAGGTATACATCTTGACTCCCTCCCTAATCCACACATATTCAACCGAACAGGAACTATTCGTCATGTAGTATTATTGTGCATGAATTTCGAGCAAGCGCTCTAGTGAGGATTAATTGTGCAACGTTTTGAATCCGTTCCCCCCTTTGCGATTTATTGAATTTTCTTACTTTTATTGTAACATAGCTGTCTTCGCTGGAAAATACAATTATCGCAAGCCACCTATAAAAATATATGTTTCCCCGGATAAAATAATACGCATGTCCGTACTAAACTGGCACTGGGGACAGACCAAACAAATCCTGGCCGCAAAAGTTATAGATCCCCTTTTGCAATTCCTATGATATGACAATTCCATGGATTTGTTTGCGGTCGGATGTCCTGGTTGGTTAGAGGAATTCACTTGGGAGTCTTGAAAAATAATCGGCTGCCAAATTTGGTCAACTCAGCAGCTATAAAGGGTATGGGGGCCAGTGCGCCAAGGATAAGCCAGTCCTTCAGTTCAGGCCGGACTGTTTTAAACACTTCTTGTAACGGGCCGTAAACGGAAAGCAGCATGAGGAGGAATGAAAGCGCGACTCCCATATTCAAGTACCTGTTGCTGAAAACGCCTAATTGAAATACGGAATAACGTTCCGACCTCGCGGCATAGGCGCAAATAATCTGCGTTGCCATCAAGGTGATGAACGCGAAAGTGTGGGCAATCGCCAAATTACCATTGCTGGCCATCAAGCCATATTGAAACGCGAAGAGTACCGTAATGCTCATTACCAGGCTCTGAATGCCGATCAGCAGCCGCATATTTCCGGTCAGCAGGGGTTCGGCCGGGTCACGGGGCTTAAGACGCATGACATTGGGTTCTTTCTTTTCCAGACCGAGGGCAAGGGCCGGAAAACCGTCTGTCACCAGGTTTACCCACAAAAGCTGGGTGGGCAATAATGGGACCGGCCAGCCCAACAACATGGCAAAGAAGATTACTACTACTTCCGCAGTGTTACAGGAGAGCAGGAAATAGACAAATTTACGGATGTTAGCGTAGATTACCCGCCCTTCTTCTACAGCCGACACAATCGTGGCAAAATTGTCATCGGTAATTACCATGTCGGCGGTAGCTTTGGCCACATCCGTGCCGGTTATGCCCATTGCTACGCCAATATCAGCCTTTTTCAGCGCCGGGGCGTCATTGACGCCGTCGCCGGTCATGGCCGTGATGAAACCGCTGGTTTGCAACGCATCTACGATAGCCAGCTTATGTTCCGGAGAAACGCGGGCAAATACACTGGCCCTGCGTACTTGTTGCCGCAATTCTTCCGCCGGCATGGTATCCAGCATGCGTCCGGTAATAACCCCTTGGCCGTCACCGGCAATTCCCAGGTATTTGGCAATGGCAAAAGCTGTTTCCGGATGATCCCCGGTAATCATTGTGGTCCGAATTCCCGCTTGCCGGCAAATCTCCACAGCCAGTTTGGCTTCGCTGCGCGGCGGGTCAATCATACCCACAAGCCCGATCATAATCAAATCCTTCTCAGTTCCGTCGGGATTTGACAGGTCAGGCGCCTGATCAAAGTCCCGGTATGCCACCGCCAGAACCCGTAAAGCTTGTGACGCCATCTCCTGATTAGCTGCCCGAATTGCCTCCTTATCCGAATTTGTCAAAGGACGGATTGTTCCGCTTGCCGCAGTGCGGGTGCAGCGACTTAGCAGGATGTCGGGCGCTCCCTTGGAAAAAGCCAGGATTTTTCCATCTGCCTGGTGGAATGTGGTCATCATCTTGCGCCCGGAATCAAAGGGAAATTCCTGAATCCGGGGATATTGAGCCGACAGGGCATCCTTACGATAGCCCCCTTTTGCCGCTGCAACGAGGAGTGCCCCTTCCGTCGGATCACCGACAACCGACCATGTTTGGTCAGCCGGCGACTGCCTCAACTCAGCGTCGTTGCATAATAGGGAAGCTTGCAAAAGCAGCGCCAGCTCCTCTTCCTCATCTATTCTTACCGGCTTTTCACCGGTCAGAAATTTTCCTTCCGGCTTATATCCGTAGCCGCTGACAGTAAACATGTTGGTGAAAATGAAAATTTGGGCCACCATCATCTGATTTTGGGTCAGGGTTCCGGTTTTATCCGTACAGATGACCGATACACTTCCTAATGTTTCGACTGTGTGCAGCTTTTTCACAATAGCATTTTTCTTGGCCATACGCTGCATGCCAAAAGCTAAGACCATGGCCACAATTGCGGGAAGCCCTTCCGGAATAGCGGCGACTGCCAGACTAATAGAAACCATGAGCATGTCTTGAATTTCCGCCAACGCTAAAATGCCGTCATTGAAGTATCCATGGTAAATTCCTATGCCAAATACAACAGTACAGACACCCAGGCAAAGCATAGCGAGAATTTTACCGAACTCCGCCAGCTTTTTTTGCAGGGGTGTAAGCTCTTGGGCGACAGAGTGAAGCATGCCGGCGATCTTGCCGATTTCGGTTTGCATGGCCGTAGCCACTACAATGCCTCTACCCCTGCCATAGGTGACAATAGTGCCCATGAACGCCATGTTATGCCGCTCGGCCAGGGGTATATCACCGGCAAATTCCCGGGAATCTTTATCCACCGGTACCGATTCCCCGGTTAAAGAGGCTTCCTCTATTTTTAGATTGACTGACTCAAGAATACGCATATCGGCGGGAACATAATCACCGGCGTCCAATAATGCTATATCGCCGGGAACCAACTCTCTTGCGGGAATAACGACAATAGCGCCGTCGCGGATCACTTTGGAAGCAGCAGCATTCATTTTTTTCAAGGCAGCCAATGCTCTTTCCGCCCTGGATTCTTGAAAAACCCCCAGTACGGCATTAAGAATTACGATGGCGATAATAACCAGGGAATCGACTGCTTCTCCGATGAGAACAGAAATTCCACTGGCTGCCACGAGAATCAGTACAAGGACGTTTTTGAACTGGGCCAAAAATTTTTGCCAAAGGCTTTCCTGTTCTTTTTCTGTTAACTCATTGTAGCCATGTTCGGCCAATCGTCCGGCAGCTTCTGCTGAAGATAAGCCTCTTACCGCTTCGGATTCAAGCTGACGAATTGTTTCGTCCGCCATCATTTGGAACCACGGTTTCACAGGTCTGCACCCCCGATAGCCAACTGTATTACTTAGAATTGCTTTTGCTTTTCGGTAATTAGCAAAAAAGCACATCTTTGCCAGCAACAAAGAGATGCTTTTTTACTTTTTATTGGTGCGGCGTTTCCGCCAGATTCTTACGATTATTCAGAACAAGAAAAGGGAACGATGGTGACGGGGCAGGGAGCGCTGTTGACCACGCCGTAACTTACGCTGCCAAGCACTCCGCCGAGTATCGGATTCATTCCCCGTGAGCCCATAATGATCATACGCACACCGGTTGTTGCACATCCAGGTTGGACGGTATTACCCAGCGTTGCCTCCTGGTGAATCTGTTCCTTGGCATCGCCGATTCTCAGTTTTAGTTTATATTCTATCCCGCTACCTTCCAGTATTTCTTTTGCCGGGGCAACTGTCTCGCGAAAAAGTTGTTCCTGGTATTCGTGAATGGTTTGCTCGGAGAAAAACATCTTTGTGTGTACGGTACGAAAGCTCGGCTGAACATTCAATACGATAAGCTTTTCCTGCAGTAGTTTGGCCAGAGTAATAGCCAAATGCAACGCTTCGGTGGCATTTTTCGATCCATCATAGGGAACAAGAATATCTTTTTTCATTATTATCGCCCCTCCGCCTTGTAATTTGTAATTTCTTTACTAAAAAATTAATTCGCCGCCGAGGGCCGATTTCCCTTCATAACCGTAAAACCAAGATATCAAGCAAATATTCACATAAGCGTCAGCGTCCCATAGGTTGACCTCCTTCAACATTTCCATTATTCTTAATTTCCGGCGCCACTTCCTGGGATTCCCCGTTCTCGGCGTGCATTCCCTCATGCATTGAAGCTTGGTCCGCTTTAATTTGCCGCCGTACACATTCATCGCAATATGACATTTCCTTCCTCCTCTCGCATCAAACTAAATGCAGGCATATTACTACATACACTTCAGGCGACTGCCAAACAGCGCCTGCTTTTTGTTTGCTGAACAAGACCGCCAACGCCACTGGCCAATCACCCACCCAACTTAATATTGGCCAATATTTTTATACGGATTCATGTTTTTCAGAGTCTTCGGGCTCTTTTTTATGCTTTAATTGCCTTCAAACGGCGGCAGGGTTGACGTTTTCCAGATTAATGATAAAAAAAGTCACCTACAATGTAGGCGACCTTAATACTTTATCCCTTAATAGCGCGGATGGCATATGCCGGGACGACAATTTGGATAACAAGGTTTTGGAAGGCAAGGTCTGGGACGGCAGGGAGCTACCGGGAAGCAAGCATAAGGATTACAGCCGGTTCTACAGACGGTTCTATAATCCATTTCGTCTTCCCATTCTAACAATTCCGGATATCCCCAATGATTATAATAAGCCATGCCTATTAACCCCCAAATAATATTTTTTGTTAATATAATATGTTAATGTAATTAAATCGGTCCTTGTCGCCTGCAATAATAGTGATCCGTGATATAATGAATTTTAATGCTGATTTTAACACTTGAGATTACGAAATGGAGAATGCAATATGATAAAGGTAACGATCCGAGGAGTTCGATTAGAAGATTTGGACCGCGTAGCTGAAATAGAGGCGGTTTGCTTTCCTGCGGCAGAAGCAGCACCGCGGAAGTCATTCAAAGAAAGGATTACGACTTTCCCTGAATACTTCCTTGTAGCCGAAACAGACGATTTGATTGGTCTTATCAACGGATGTGCCACTAACAGTCCCGTTATTTATGATGAGCTTTTTCATAATACAAGTCTCCATATCCCGGCTGGTGAGAACTTAGCCGTTTTTGGGCTAGATGTTATTCCGGCATATCGTAAACAGGGAATTGCTGCTCAGTTAATGCATCATTTTATTCAAATAGCCAAGAATACCGGTCGAAAAAGAGTCATTCTGACGTGTAAGCATGAGTTAGTTCATTACTATGAGTCATTCGGTTACAGGAATAACGGAATTTCAGGATCAACACACGGTGGATCTCAGTGGTTTGATATGACACTTGTTCTCTGATAGGAGCGCTATTAATTATGCTTCCTTTCAGTTGCTTGCATCTGGTATTGACGAACAAATTCCCGGTCCCGTACCCCATGAATGCACACCTTCTGAGAAAACAGAACATAAAATATAGCAACTATAGAACTATAGAACTATAGCAACATTATAATCAGGAGGAATATGTTTGACATGATTATTTTTGGCAAACAGAATTACTGCGATAATAGACATAAATATCAGTTGACCATACCGTACATAGTTGTGTTAAGCAAGCCGCCACAATTACCGGTAGATATTCGGCTTTTACAGTACGTCCCGGATCGTGTCGGAGTATGCCGCAAAGATGCCCTGGACAGCCAGCCGGTAAAAACGGATAAAGACAATATCCGTGCCAGCCTGACCAACAATGCCGAGCAGTCAATACCGATTATAGAAGCGACGTCATTAACCGAGGAGGCAAATGTCTCGCTATACCATACTTACTCCTATGCGGCCCGAAATAACAGCGCCAATTTTGCCACAGTGGCCTTGCAGCGTTGGCGGTACCGCTTTTCTCTGTGGTATCGTCGTTATCTCGGCTGTCAGTAGCTACAGTCTGGTTCTAATAAGTCAATGGTCAATGCCCATGGCAGCATTAACTTAAGTGCCTCCTAAATTTAATTATAAAAGTAGTTCCGTCTTTTCCGGTCTTAACATCCATTACTGCATTATGCTGGGAAACTATACTGTAACATACAGCCAATCCAAGTCCTGTTCCCGCAGGCTGGGTAGTTAAAAACGGAGTACCAATATTATCCAAAATCTCCGGTGGAATGCCCGCCCCTGTGTCTTTAATAAGAAGAGTGACACCCTCATCAGTTTTATAAGTTCTTACTATAAGTATCCCGCCTTGGGGCATAGCCTCTATTGCATTAGTGGTTAAGTTTAAAATTAACTGGCGGATTTTTGCTTTGTTTAACTCGATATTGGGAGTTGTTCCTAAATCGAAATATAAGCTAACGTTATGTTTAAAAGCTTGTGAATTTATAAAGGATTCTAAACTTCTAATTATCTGATTAATATTTGCCAAAGATAATGTATTATTCTCTTTGGCAAATGATAGGAATTCATTTATAATTAATTTAATTCGTTCCACTTCTGTTATCATCAGTTCAAAATAATCTCTGTATTTATTTTGACTTTTGTTGCTGAGCATTTCCAACGAGCTACGTAAGATCGTTAATGGATTACGAATTTCTTGACTAATGCTCACCGCCATTTGCCCAACGAGTTCCAGCTGTTTTAACCTGGCGATTTCCAATTCCAGTTTAAACATTTGAAAAGTTTCGCCAATTAGCGGCGCTACCATTTCCAAAAAATAAATGGTCTCTGCTGATAATTTTTCTGGCTGATGGTCGGCAAGACATAAAGCACCAAGAACCTTTCCTTGATAAGTAATGGGGATAGCGGCAACCGTCCCATAGCCAAACTCTAAACAACGCTTTGCGAATTTAGGCTTTCCTTCTTCAGTTATTTTGTCTACAACTTTAAATGTGTTAGAACAATAATAAAAGCTATTTTCAGTCGAATATTCTGATTCCTTTTCCCAAAGTTCTTTTGCGAAACCAATTTGCGCTTCATAAGAAATATAACTATCGTCATTAAAAAATCTGGCGCCAACACACTCAACTTTAGTATATCGCTTAATTATTTTCACAACGAGACCTAAGTATTCTTGCTTTGAGGTTTTTCTTCCTAATTGCTTTAAAATACAACATAGAATGTTTTGGTTACTGCGGTCGATAAAAGAAATAATAAAACACCTCTTTTGGCAAATATCTTTTTTAAAAATTTTTTAAGATATTTGACGAATAAATGTGTTTATCCTTCATAAATATTTTTTTCGTAAAATAAAGGATTTTTAAGAAAATTAATGTAATAATTTGTGTATAATTACATAATGAAGAAATGGAGATGTTATTGGCTAATCATGGTTTTTGTAAAAGGTTTGCTTATTGCCGAAGAAAATGAGCTTGTCGAAACTCTCTTAAAAATACTGGAGCAAATAGAATCAGCAAAAATATCAGGAGCAGACACAACTCAATTACACGAGGAGTTATTTAACACCTTAGAACAGATCAGGATTCTTAGAAAAACAATAGGAATGAAAACTGTAGGTAATGTTCAATAAAGTAGTGAGTAAAGGAAAGAGCCAGCATTTGCTTGTAACAATGCTGGCTCTCTTTACATGCTGCCGCTGCAAGGAGAGAAAGAAAAACCGCCCACCCGGAGGTAGACGGCTTGCCCAGCTAGATAGTATTAAAGCATAAAGCAATTGGAGAATTATTAGACTGCTTGCTGACTCATAATCGCAAGACAATCTTTACAAACGTTTTTGCCCTTGAAGTTAATAACTTCATCGGCGTTGCCACAGAATACACAGGCAGGTTCATATTTTCTTAAAATGATACGATCATTATGGACATATATTTCGAGACCATCCTTTTCTTCAATGCCAAAGGTACGGCGCAGTTCGATAGGTATTACTACTCTGCCGAGTTCGTCCATTTTTCTGACAATCCCCGTTGCTTTCATTATCGTGTAACCCCCCTTCATTTTGCAATTTTCGACAAAATATCACATTTAGATATTACCAAATAGTCTAATACCTGTCAATTGATATTTATATTTATATTTTTAGGTAGACCGTGATTCGCCCCTGATATTGCATATTGCATACTGCATAGATGATAAAATAAGACCGGCATAAGTTGATCATAATGCTTTCCGTATTTCCTTAATTTCGTTATCGTATTTAGCGTTACGCTGTAAAAGGAATACAGTTACAAGCAATAATTTTACGAATATTCCAAAGCAAATGATTTAAGGAGGGTCTATAAATAACAGGAGAGGCATTTATCGGCTTGGGGTATGTACTCTAGGCCGCTTTATTTTTTAACGGCCGGTAAACGATATGCTCCATGATGAGTACAGCGATTACTCCGACCACAAAGCCATTACCAAGCACCGGTTTCAGCCAGAGCGGAAATGAAGCCAAGGCGTCCGTCGGCAGAAAAGATATCAACACTCCGAGCATGAGCGGCAAGCCCAGAATCAAGCCGTCTTCCAGCCGAAAATTCTTCATGGAATGAAACGCCAGAAGCAATCCGGCCGCAAGCTGGGAACACATCGTATAAATGAATGTACTGCCGATAACGGCCGAAGGAATGATTCCGATTACATTAATAACAGGAGGCAGGAACGCTGTCAATATCAGTCCGATGCCTGCGGGAAGCAAAGTAAATCTTGACGCTACGCCTGTGGAAGCAATCACACCGGGACTTAAGGAATAATTCACCGGCCCGATGACACCCAAAAAACCGGCGAAAATGTTGAACACTCCGGTCAGGGTGATCCCTTTGGTAATCCTCTTTGGCATATCTCCGGCATATAACATATCACCGATGGATTGGATGGAGCCCAGATCGTTGATGGCAAGAGCCAGAAAACAAATGATAAAAGCGGTGAGCGTTCCGAAGTCCAGCGAGAATGCCGTATTAAAATCCTGAAAAAAACCGGAAAAGATTTTCCCGGTAGAATTCATAACAGGAACAGCCTGCGGAAAGAGGACGACATATACAATGCTTCCGACAACCATTGACCAGGCAATCAGAGTGGACCTCCAAATTCCTTTTAAACTTTTATTGGCCAGAAACAATAGCAGGAGAAAAACCAGCGCAAAAAGAAGATTGGCCAGGGGGCTGATTTGAGCGGCGGCAAAAATAAGCTGGAGTATCATCGGAATCAGGGTAAAACTGATCAAGATCAGGATGGTAGCTACCACTCGGGGGGTAAAAAGCTTTTGAACATACTTAAGCAAACCGCTGCTGCTTAATATAGCCAGAAGCAGGCCGCCAACCAGAATCGAGGTATAGACAGAGCTGATGGACGAACCCTGGCTGGCCGTGATACCGACCAGGAGCACGGCGGCCGGGCCAATCACCAGCGGCAGTTTATGCCCGCAGAGTACCTGAATCAAAATGGAAATACCTATGATGAAAAAAATTTTTTGGATATACACAATTTGCTGGGCAGGATCGGAAAACTGCATTCCAGCCACAGCCTTGCCGGAAAAAATAACCATAGGCATGATAATCGCCATCCACTGCAAGCCGAAAAGCAGGCTGCGCCCCAAAGGAGGCTTGTCTTCCACATTGTATTTTAAATGGAGTTGATTCATAGCACCTTTCCACCTCACCTGACTATTTTAGATTTTTTACCTTTTATCCGGGAAAGGGTTATTTCTACTGACGTAAACAAGGGTTAAGGAGGGACACATTAACAAGCATTAATAATCATCAATCATCATTGCCAGCCTGTCCCCTACAGTGGTAGAATATAATCCCAACAGATTGCCCCATAAAGCAAGAGCCTCGCAGTTAATTCCGCGAGGCCTTGATTTCACTGGCGCGCCTGGCACGACTCGAACGTGCGACCAACCGCTTAGAAGGCGTAAAAAAGGATTTTGTTTACGTTTTATTATGTTTAAAACCTATTTTATTGGGTTGTTCAGTCATTCCTCTTGAGAACATTTGTTCTTTTTAGTGGTGTTTATAGAAAATAAACACTACGATAAATACCTTGCTTAAACGTGCATTCCGTTCCCGGAATGCTCTGTGATATAATAAAAAACCACCTCACGAAAGGAAGTAATTTCATTATAACGTAAATATTGAAACATCACAACATCCCCGGCAAATAGCCGGGGAATTATTTTTTGTCGAAAAAAGGAATGCAGAAATCCGCGAAAAGGAGCCGGAAGTATACAGGGTTATAGAAAAATATTCACTCAAATGTTCTGACGGCACCAGTTCTTGAATAGCACTATTATTAAGGCTTCTGAATATTGCTATATAAAGGAGCACTCAGCACTCTAGGAGGCTATTATGACAACATTCTGCATACAAACTCCTGAGGTATTGGCTTACTATCTCGGGAATGAAAGATCGGGGCTTCGTTATCAATATTTACAGCAGTTTTCCCCCTGGATAACGTATTTAGCCATTGTCAATTATACCGTCAACGAAACCGGAAATTTACAAGGCTCCACCGACCCGGAATTTCTTGCGGAAGTGCTGAACTTGGGAATCAGCCCGTTGGTAGTACCACAAAACTTCACCGGAACAACTTTTAGCTCCGCAGTAATTCATCGGATTTTAACCAACCCGCAGGCCCAACAAAACTTTATCGACAACTTGTTAAGTATCCTACATCGCTATCCCTATCATGGCTGGAATCTAGATATTGAGGCGGTATCCCCGCAAGACCGGGATCGTTTTAGCCAGTTCTCCAGGCGGCTTCTGGCATGGGCCAGAACTGAGCCTTACCTGGCGTCTACGGCGATAGAGGCTCAGACGCCAGGTCAACATTCAGGGCACGATTACCGGGCCCTGGCTAAAGCCAACGATTTTTTAATGATAATGGCCTATGATGAACACTGGGCGGGAGGCGAACCCGGCCCCATCGCTTCAATCCCCTGGATAAAAAGCGTAATCCAAAATGCCTTGTCACAAGTTCCGGCGAGCCAAATTATTTTAGGAATTCCCCTTTATGGTTTGGACTGGCAGGTTCCCATACAAAGAGGCAAGCTGGCAACACCGATTTCATTCCGCGAAGCAATGGCACTGGCCGAAAAATATGACAGCGATATTAACTGGAGTTCGGAAGCCAAAGAACCATATTTCAGTTACAAGAAAAGTGGCCGACAGCACATAGTTTGGTTTCAAAACCCCAGGAGTTGGGCCGCTAAGCTTAACCTGGTCTTTAAATACAACCTGCGGGGGATAGGATTGTGGGAAATGGAGAATGCAGACCCGGAATTTTGGAACACACTTAAGAAAATAAAAGTGCATTCCAATTAAATTTCCGCCTTTAAGGTTTTATAGCGTATTGCCCCATAAAAAAGGAGGAAAGGCCGCTATGTCGCTGCCTTAGCATTATCCCAGCCTTCTACTTAAGTGACGCCAACCCTTTGCTAATCGCATATGTTGTCATCGAATTAAGGCTAACTTTTTCTTGTTTTGCTCTTATAGCCAATTCTTTGTGTAACGACTTAGGAATTCTAAGTCTATAGCTTCCGCTATATTCATCATGTGCTTCCGAGGTTGGTTCCGGAATTTCAGTTCCATAATCCAACGCACTCTCTAACCAGCACATTTTCGCGTCTTTAATCATATCCACTAACTCCGTAAGTGTTTCTGCCTGTGTTATGCACCCCTTGAGGTCAGGGATTGTCGCAACATAACCGCCTTCCGGTGAAGACTCTATGACTTCACGATACGGCAATGACATATAGTAATCAAGATTTTTCTCATTCGGCATCTTCATCCATCTCCTTGCTAAAATAGTCTCCTATCGCCTCAATTGCACATTTTACATAGATTTCTTTGATATAAGGCGTTTTTCGAGGTATGGTCATATGGTAATCATCTTTTCGATAAGTATAATGACTTGACCCTCCCTTTGGCTGGAAACGCTCGAACTCCGCTCTTTGCAGCAGTTTATCCAATTCTTCAAATCGAACGGTCTTGGGGTTATTGATGATACGCAATAGTAATTTTTCCAATTGACTCATGATATAACCGCCTTATTTTTTAGCATATTTATGATACCACATATGGAACCATCATGCAAGAAAATCTATAGGCGTTGTGTGGCTTCTTCCGTTTCGCTGTTGTGCTTGCCCATATCCATTTTATCAAGAGCAGCAATAGCCGTCTGCTGCATATCGGGCATTAAGTGGCTATAGGTGTTCAATGTCATATTTACAGTGCTGTGACCTAGCCGCTCAGATATGACCTTGATATTTACCCCTTGCTTTAAAAGTAGTGTGGGGTGAATATGGCCGCTATCTACCGCATTAAAAGCGGCGTAGACGTTAGAAGAACTATAAGCGGTAAACTTGGACATCCTAAAATATCTACAACTACAGATATTTTAGCTCATGTGATTAAATCAGCAGAACAGCAGATATTATGGCGGGGATATTAGCCGACAGTACAGCCAAAGGTAAAGAAATATTGGAGAAACAAAAAAAGCAGGCCAAATAGCCTGCTTAAATTTTTGATATCTTTAGTGTTTATTTGAGGTGTTTTTCAAAAATAAACACTAAATAAGCACTATAATTTACATAACTAAAGGGCCTGCATGTCCTGCAAACCCTTAATTTACCTGGCGCGCCTGGCACGACTCGAACGTAAAAAATAGTCCTCTCCCTGGTGATGGTAACGCTAAGGAAAGGACTATAATATTCTGTTTTTGCAACTAATCATCATAATGGCCTTTGCATGAAAGAATCTCTATAATTTCGCCGCTTATCCGATAGACAAGTCTGTTTGTTTCATCAATGCGCCTACTCCAAAAACCACTTAAATCTCCTCTTAGCAGTTCCGGCTTCCCGATACCATCATAGTTGCCGCGTTCTATGTCTTTTAGCAAAGAATTGATACGTTTTACTGCCTTTTTGTCCTCTCCCTGCCAATAGATATAGTCCGTCCATGCTTCATCAAACCAGATTTTCTTCATTCACCATCTGCCTCAATAAGCTCATGTTCCACGCCCTGGCCCGCGTTCAGTGCTTGCACGCCGCGCCGCAAATGTGCCATGTTGCTGTCAGAATAAAAAGGATCAATGGAAACGTCAAAGGGTATTCGTTTTTCTCTGGTTACTTTTTTTGCAAAAATAGTGAAGGCTGTTGTCATGTTCATTCCCAGTTCGTTACAAGTCTGCTCCAAATTCTTCTTTAATTCTTCATCCATGCGGATATTTACAAGTGCTTGTGCCATTATAAAATCACCCCTTTCATGTAATTATCATAGCACAATATAAAGACATTGTAAAGACTATGTATTTATATTGCTCGGTTTTTAATATATTATACTGGAGAAAACTTTCCTCATTATCATTCCATTTCCTGAAAGAAGCTGTCCACACTCTGCGGCTTCGCCGGTATTTTGCCAGCGGTCATGTCGCGGGCTTCTCCTGGATGGCTTCTTCCGTCTCCTTGTTGTGCTTGCCTATATCCATTTTATCAAGAGCAGCAATAGCCGTCTGCTGCATATCGGGCATTAAGTGGCTATAGGTGTCCAATGTCATATTTACAGTGCTGTGACCTAACCGCTCAGATAGGACCTGATATTTACCCCTTGCTTTAAAAGTAGTGTGGCGTGAGTATGGCGCTTATGGAGAGCTCCCCATAAGCGCCATATGGCGGCTAGCTACCTCAAAAAAGCAACGTAGACATTAGAAGAACGGTAAGCGGCAAACTTGGGCACGCCGAAACCTCTACTACGACAGATATTTATGCTCATGTGATTCAATCAGCGGAACAGCAGACATTATGGAGGGAATAATAGCGGACAGTAAAGCCCAAGGGAAAGAGATATTGGAGAAACAAAAAAAGCAGGCCGAATAGCCTGCTTAACTTTTTATATCTTCAGTATTCTTTTGGGTTATTTTTAAGTAATAAACGGCAACTTCACATAATTAAAAGGTCTGCATACCCCGCAGACCCCCGTAAATTCTGGCGCGCCTGGCACGACTCGAACGTGCGACCAACCGCTTAGAAGGCGGTTGCTCTATCCGCTGAGCTACAGGCGCATAAGTTGCAATGAAATGGAGCGGGTGAAGGGAATCGAACCCTCGTAGCTAGCTTGGAAGGCTAGTGCTCTACCATTGAGCTACACCCGCACGTATTCGTCGGTGAAACTGGTCGGAGCGGCAGGATTCGAACCTGCGACCCCCTGGTCCCAAGCCAGGTACTCTACCAAACTGAGCCACGCCCCGTTCAGCGACATAGATTATTATACATGAGTTTTCCCATGGATGTCAAGATTCCTGATAGAAAAGCGATGGAAAATCCAATTTTACAAAAAATTTTATTGTATAAATTTTTTCGGCGGACATATGGTGGCTGCGGCCTAATGGCGGGCGTTGCTTCCTTTAATTTTGTCAATAACTGGTTTAGCTTCTTCTGAAACAAGATACCGATAGGTGGTATCCGGCACAAGGTGTTTGATCCTGTCCCAGTCTTCGGAGCGGATTAGCTCGCGCACCTGCGAAGCGCTTATTGCTTCTCCGTTGAAGGTGATGCGCGGCATAACCTTAACTGCGATACCGTATTGAGGCAATATATCGTTTAAGGCCTGATTATAGGCACGGGTAACAGGGCAATAGGGTTCTTCACCTACATAGCGTTTGGTTACTTTCAGCGCCGGAGCGATATGACGGGCAAAAACGGTTGCGTCCAGCCTGGTCTGGGCGTCAATGGTGGCGGTACCTTTAGTAAAGTACCCAGGAAATGTCGCCGCCGATATGACGTATTTACCTCCCGGCAGCAGCAGGATATTGTCATACTCAGCCAAGCCTTCCCGCACCAGCCGCAGACGGGTAGCAAAAGGAAAAATCGATCTCTCCGTACTCACCACCATTACAATGGCGGCGGCGTTTTCCTGCGCGGCTTTGGCAATCACGGCTTTATGCCCCAAAGTAAAGGGGTTGCAATTTACCACCAAAGCCGCCCGGGGCCCTGCCGGCAAGTTTTCGGCTTGCGTTGATAGCTCCGCGCAATAATCCCGTATGGAGCCAAGACCTGCCTCCAATAGCACCACATGCGGCTCCACCCTGGCAATTTCGTTAAATCCCAACGAACCAAAAAGAACGGCTGTGTCAGGTTTGGTGTAGACAAAGTAATGATAAACGCCTTTACCGGCGGCCTCCCGCATCAGATGACTGATAACAGCGGCAGTCAAGCCTTCTCCCTGCAGGTGAGCGGCAACGGCAATGTTGCGAAATACTTCGCCGGCAATAGAACCTGTGGCAATTATCTCGTCTTCCCGGTAAAATGCCACCGTGTAGTCAAGATCTACCGCTTCAAAGGTTAAGTCAAACCGGCTTAAGAATCTCCGGACAGCTTCCGTTTCCCGGCTGCTGTTTAAATCGATTACCCGTTCTTCAAAGTCAGCCCACACCGACGTCTTCCCTCCATCAATTTTGAAGTCAAACGTACTATATTTCAGATTATTAAATGCCACAAACTATCCTCTGAGAATCTAAACGTCATAAGACAAAAAAACAGAACCACAGAGACGCTGAGGACACAGAGGGACACAGAGAAAAGATAACGAAGAGCGTTAAAAAAACATAAATAATTAATCCCTCTGCGTTCCTCTGCGCCCTCTGCGCCTCTGTGGTAAAACGTTCTCCATTTTCATTCCTTTTTTACACTTTGCGAACGACATCTATGATAGTGCCGTCCCTATATTCTATGACGGCGATAATCCGTTCGTCAGTTGCAATCTTGTTAGGAACCCCGGCAATTTTTTCCGCCAGCGCCTTAAGCTCAATTGCATCTCGCAGCGGCAGTCCGGCGGCGGCCAGTTTCTCTTTGAGATCGGTCCGGCGGGGATTCACGGCAACTCCTCTTTCGGTTACAAGGACATCAACTGTCTCCCCGGGAGTGGTTGCTGTCAATACTTTGTCCATAATAACAGGCAAACGGCCACGTAGCAGGTTGGCCACAACTATGGTAACTTTAGCCCCGGCGGCAGCGTCACTATGGCCGCCGGATCCGCCCATAATCACCCCATCCGAGCCGGTTACTACATTTACGTTAAAGTCAATGTCAAATTCGGTAGCGCCAAGAACCACGGCATCCAGTTTATTCACCGCACAGCCATTATTAAACGGACTAGCATAAAAGTCGGCGCCGACTTCCATGTGGTTAGGGTTTTCGGCCAGCGATCTGACTGCTGCCAAATCAAACCCTTGGACATCAATCAGACGCCGGAATAATCCCTTCGCCAGCATCTCCACCATGTAACCGGTAATTCCGCCTAAGACAAAACTGCCCGTTACACCAGCCTTTTCCATCATTTGCCGGACATAGTGGGCTGCCGCCAAAGATGCCCCGCCGGCGCCGGTCTGAAAGGAAAATCCGTCTTTGATCAGACCGGCCGCTTGAATGACTTTGGCTGTCGTCTCAGCAATTTTAAGTCCTACCGGGTCACGGGTAATCTGGGTGGTGCCGGAAACAATCCCCTGGGGATCGCCAATGGACTCCACCGTGACTATATAATCCACCCTGGTTTGGGGAATGGAAACAGGCGTCAGGGGATACTCAACCAAATGATCGGTCACCGCTACCACCCAGTCTGCATATTCAGCATCCGGATAAGCGTAGCCTAACGAGCCGCAGGCTGCCGGACCGGAAATGCCGTTCAAATTACCATAGTCATCCGCCGTCGGCGCGGCAATAAAGGCAACGTCAATTTTAAGCTGGCCACATTCAATTGCTCGCGCCCGTCCGCCATGAGTACGCAAGATAACGGGCTGGGCCAGCACACCCCGGGAGATTGCTGCCGCCACAGACCCGGACATATAGTTGGTGTCAAGCCCGGTTACCACCCCGGCTTGCATGTGATCGACCATTGGCGCATGTACTGGAAATACCGAACTTAAAGCCACCTTCAGATTCTTCAGGCCAAGTTTGGCGGCAACGGCCAGAACCATGTTTACCACGTGATCGCCGTTACGCAGGTGATGGTGAAAAGACAGGGTCATCCCATCGGTTACCGGAATGCGTTTGAACACCATCTCCAGGCTGTCGGCCAGTTTGCATTCACCCGGCTGCATCCGCTTAACTTTTGGTGCCTGACGGGTCATAGCGGGCAGGGTGGCAAAGGCGCCGTTAAATGGCCGGACAATGCCGTATCCTTCTATATATTCAGGCAATGCTCTGCCTAACGCGTTTACAATCTGCCGCATTATCCTTTTGCCTCCTCTATCATCCCCAAAAGCCGGGCCAGGTGTAATATCCGTTCGGCCCGGTTAGCGATAGGAGCATCCACCATTTTTCCGTCAAGGGATGCTACTCCCGAACCCTCGGCCTCAGCGCGGCGGATAGCTTTAATAACCCGTTCCGCCCAAGCAATTTCCTGTTCCGTAGGATTAAAGACGCTATGTATATCGTCAATTTGGCGAGGATTGATCGCCAGCTTGCCCTTAAAACCTAGCTGCTTAGCAAATTCCGTGTCTTGAATCAGTCCGGCCCTGTCGCTGGCGTCAGTGTAGGGAGTATCAATCGCTTGGATGCCAGCGGCGGCGGCGCTGTTGACCACAATTGTCCGGGCGGTGAATATTTCGCTACCTTCCTTAGTACGCTTAGCTCCCAGTCCCGCGGTATAGTCTTCCGCGCCTAAGGCCAGCGCCACAACTCGTTTGTCCGCCTGGGCAATAGGATAGGCCTCGGCAATCCCCCGGGGAGTTTCCAACAGGGCAACAATGCCTACCGGCTTTTGCCCGGGAGTTTCAGACGCGGCAATTAATGCTGCCACCTTTTGTATATCCTGCACACTCTCGACTTTCGGCACCAGCAGAGCATCCGGACGGCAAGGAACGATCATTTTGATATCTTCCAGGGCAAAGGTTTCCAGCGGGTTAATTCTTATCACTTTTTCACTGGGGCCGTAGTCTACGTTTCCAAGGGCATGGGCCACCAACAGGCGGGCCGCATCCTTTTCCCCGGGTGCGACGGCATCTTCCAAATCGAGGATGACGGCATCAGCCCCAAAAATACCACCGTTTTGCAGCATGCCGGGATTGTTTCCCGGCATAAACAGCATCGTCCGGCGAAGCTCCATTATATCATCTCCCTGCCGGCGAGGGCGCCGGCCCGTCCCAGCGCCGCCAGGGTACGGGCCCGAATGGTGCAATCCAGGGCGCCACGGTCCACAGCCTTGATATAAATATCGGTAATATCATTCTCAGTCAGGGTAGCGGTGATGGTTTGACGGATGGCTTGCCCGTATTGAGCCAATACAATACTTTCAAGTTCTATAACGATGCCGCTGCCGGGCTGACCCGGCGCCACGGTAACTACGATGTCGCTGGATTCCAAAGTACCGGCCTGGGCCGGTTTTGTTACTGTTGCCATATTATATCCTCCTAACCAGAAACTAAACATAAGCAGCGCATATTTGAACACCGCCGGCGGTAGCCGGCCGCCCAAAGTATGCGCTGCTTTTTTGGTCTAACAGAAAGAAGAGTACTATAAGTTTATTCCATTATTTAACACCGCAAATCCATCCAGATTTACCGCTGTTGTGCCCACAAGCCCGATAACCAGATAGGATTTGGTCTTTGGATCGTAAGTATAGTCATGCAGCAACCGGAAATTCTCAATTTCCTCGGTATTGCGGACATGTGTCCGCGGCCCGGAACAAGCCCAGATGTTTTTACCGATGTGAATGTGAGCCTCATCACAATAGCTGATCGGCAATCCCTCATCAATAATCTGCTTGACTTTGCGTTCCACTTCCTTAAGATCCGCCGACAGAATCATAGGATATTCAAGAACAAAGCCATGATGCACATCCCTATGCTTAAACGGCAGGATGGCCCCGTAATCTTCCACCAGCACCCGGTTGGTAAGGTCTTCGGCGGTGTGAGCCATTTTGCGGTATTGCAGCGTTTTGTTCACTACATCCCGGATTTCCTGCGGAAACGGACCAAAAACAGTGGGACGCACAACGATAACCTCGCCGCCCACACCGATCATTACGTCGGCGTTGTGTTTACGTATGGGATATAATAAATCAAAATGTTCAACAATAACCCTCTTGTCATGGGCTAAAGCTTGCTCAACAGCCTCAGCCAAAATATGCGGCTGGGTAAAAGCCATCTCAAAGCGAATATCCACGTGATAGGTATGACTGGTGAAAAAGCCGCGGTCAATATTTTTAAGCAGCGGCAATGGGCGGATATTCACCCCGTCGTCATCATTAGTAAGCTCAAGTCCGGGAAACATACCTTTGACCAGTGATGATTTTCCCGCTCCGGCATCCCCGATTATGCCAATGAGGCGGTCAAGGGGTGAAAGGTATCTTTCACTAAGCTGCTGCCCCAGCATATACATACGGTTACGGCCCCGGGGGGCAAAGTAACTGGAATACATCAACAGGTCGCCCAGGACTAATTTTTGCATAGTCATCACCCTCCCCGAACTTCCAACCATTCCCATACCCAAATTGTCCCCAGGCCATCAATTGCCACGAACTGCTTAGAAATCGTCAGGTACCGTTGCATATGAAAAAGACTTATTGTGATTATATTTGCTAATTACAGTTCGACAATCATAGTCAGACCGCCTAGGCGCGACGACGATTCTGATTTCGTTAGCTTAGCATAATAGTTTGTGCGGGGACCGGAACGCAAGCGTACTGGTTGTACGCTGGAGTGAGGACCGCAGGAGCAACGATGCACCGTCGCCTACGAGACATTCGATATGGCTCCTGGTTGGCAGTAAACAGGCTGCAAGGGCATCGGGATGGCGGTTACTAAGCAGTTCCCATCTTAATGTGAACAATTTTTACCTGCGTGACCGGCGTACGGCTAAGATCCTTTGCATTTCATTGTAGACGATCATGAAGCCTTCGTCAACGCCCATGCCCGGTTTAGCCAGCATTTGCGCCGGCTGAGTAGCCATGGCGATATGAACGCAGACCTGAGCGGAACGGTCGGTTTCGTTGCAAGTACCGCCCTGATACGCGCCTATGCCCTTTTCTTTACAGTACAAAACGGATTCGATGATATTGTTAATGCCGCCCAGATCGGGAGTCTTGATTTGTAGCATGTCGCCGGCGCGTTTATCCGCAAATAGCTTGATGTCTTCATAAGTGTTGCACCATTCGTCGGCAACAATTTCGATATTGACGCCTTCTTGTTTGCAACGGGCGGTAATAGTGGCCAGAAGCTGGATTTGCTTCTCCCGGTCTTCCACATCGACCGGCCCTTCGATGCGGAGTTTAAGGGGAGCGGCCGCTTTTTCCAGTTGACGGAAGTATTCCACCATCCGCGCAAGATTATTGTTGAAAGCAAGCCCGATTGTACCGTAGACATCAATGTGCAGTACCGGCTTGTAATCGCTGCTGGGCCGTAATTGATCAACCCGGTTTTTTAACCATTCAACGTACTCTAACAGCAGTTCACCTTTTTCCCCCAGTTTTTCCCGGACGTTATTAATAAGACCATGGGGCAACACTTGCGCACCCTTGATGATCATTTTGTCCACATTAAGGTAGCGGTCATCACCGGACTGGGTAAAAATCGGAATCTCTTTATCACTAACCTCGGTACCGTATTCTTCGGCAATAATTTCGCACATCAGGCGATGTTTAGCCTTGGCTACCGCATCCAAAACGGCTTGCGTCACGCCGTAACGCAGCGCAGTGTGAATGGGTTCGCCGCTGACATCGGCAAGATTATCGATTTCTGCGGCCAGAGACTTAAATGAGTTAAGTTCCCGGCCAATCAGGAGCGGTTTGATGTCGGTTTCGATAACCGGAATAAAGTCTTTCGCCAGAAACAGCGGGTCCCGGCCGCCGGCGCCGCTATATTGGACAGCGGCGCAGTCACCATAGGCAATTTGACCGTCTGCCAACACGAGCATAACCGATACAGCTTCACCGGCTTGACGAACCGAGGAAAAACCAGCGGTTACAGGCTTGCCAAGATAGGTAAACCCCTCGTGTTCGGCCCCCTGTTTAATGGCGCGTTGATCGTCGAAATAAAAACCGGTACGACCTTTGGCACAAATTAAGTCGATGATTTTCACAGTATCCTCTCCTACAACCTTAAATTCGGGAGGCTGGTTCAAAATGTTCAGATGCTAGGCGTGACGACGATTCTGTGTAGGATATTCTCTGGCATCAGTTTGTGCGGGGACGCGAACGGAACAGTACAGAGCGAAGTACGTGGAGTGAGCGCCCGCAGGAGCAACAACGCAGATGGGCGTTTTGAACCAGCCTCGTTAGCGCGGACGTCCTACCAGCCTGCCCTTGGAAATAGCATAGATATCGTCAATTACCATTTGAAAACTGGGATCGCGGCCTTCCGCCTTGGCCCGCTCATTGATCTTATCGTGATGGAAGGCAATAAGATCAGGAGTAAAAGGAAGGTTGCCGACGTCAAACAGTCGCACAGCGCCGTTGTTATCCCGGGCCGGCAGAATTTTATTCAGAGAATATTTGCTGGGAGCGAAGGGTACATCGAGCACACCGGCGGCAAAAGCGCGCACCGCCCCCAGCGCATAGTCGCCTTGTCCCAGTTCAACCACTTTATTGAGGATGCAGCGGGCTTCAGCTTTGATGATATTGATTTCATCTTCCAGTTCTTTCGTTGCCGGCAAGGCTTGGTCGCTAAGCATGCTAATGAGCTGTTTCGTCGCCTTAAGGCCTTGAGCATTGGCTTCCTTGGTTGGAATACCGAGAGCTTCGTGAGGAGTTTTTACAATAACTTTCGTTGCCTTCGCCAAACCGGCAGTGGCGGCGCCCCAGGAAATAACCCCGAAAGCTTTGGACTCATCTTGCGGAAAACCACCCATCCATTGATGGAATACGGTAGTCAGGATGCAGTCGGCGCAACTGTGTTTGGAAAAATATTCTTCCGCCAGTTGTTCCAATGCTTGAATGGCTGCAACATCTTGCAGCAGATTGCCGCACTGGCCGTACCCCAGGGTAAGGTTTTTAACACCTTGCTCAACCGCCAGCAGCCCTTCAATTACCGCCACAGAATGAGAAATGCTGGGAGGTACAAGCGTACCGGTCAACGGCCCGAAGGGCTCCCGGTTTATTTCAATACCGTGTTCAGCATAAAGACCTACCAGGCGATCGCAATATTGCCAGTCGAGAATGGTCTTTTCGAGAGAAACTTCCTTGGCATAAGGGATGTTGTAAGAGATGCCGCCGCCTTCATAAGAGGTGTAACCGGCCGCTAAAGTAATTTCGGCTAAGAGACGGGCATCAGGAGTACCGTGACGCACTTGCAGCGGCGCATTGACACTTTCGACAACGCGACGCACGCCGGCCACACCGTGGTTGACAGCCGGAAACCCATTTAACAGGGAACGGCCGGCTTTTAAACTCTCTTCAATGCCGTTTTGCGCCTCTTTATATTGGTTTTGCCGGGTGTAGCTGTCAATGGTGGTAGGCAATAAATCAGCCTCGCCTTCGGTCAGAAGGTAGTTTAAAAGCTTGATATGCTCGTCAATCAGGGCAACGCCGGCCCGGGGCTGAGTCAGAGTCTCGCCGTTTTTTTTGGCTTTGACCAGGCGTTTGGCAAATTGCCGTTTTGCGGGAATGGCTTCGTGATACTTTACTGCTGCAGCAAAATCAACCTCCTTACCTGTAGGCCAATGATTCAGAACTTCTTGCCGCACTGCATTGAATTGATCATGAGTCCACTGCCTGTTTTTCAATTCCATCTATGTAACCTCCATCAAATTTCCGTAATATATTTTTTCATCATTCGCACGGCAACTGCCGGATATTCTTCGCCCAGCAAACCCATGGATGCCATGATGTAATCCTTGTCGATCATGAATACCGGCTTCATTGGTTTTAATATCTGGGGATAAGACCGGTCAAACATAATGCCCTGCAATATTTCCGCCGGTGCAGGATTATTGATGATAACCCCGCCGGTTCCTACCACCACGGTCACCTGGGTTAAATCTTTTCCGGTTTGAATATACGTCTGGCCCATAGGAGAAAAGACTTCAGCGATCCGGCCTACGTGGCGGTCGGCGCTTAACCGGACACAGGCCCGCCCCATGGCGATTTCCAGTTTGGCCTCGGATTCATTTTGCGGCAAATACTTAATGTCCGCCGCAACTTTTTCTATGTATTCCGTTACCGCTTGTTCAGCAACGCCCGCGTAACCGGCGATCATCTCCGCCCCGGCGGCTTTGAGCAAAGCGGCAGCACTATACCGCATTCCCAGGTCGCCTTCAACCGTGCGCTTGCCAAAAGGTTCCGGCAATCCTTGCAGGACAACTCCCGGCTTGGCAGGATTTCCCTTGGCTATAGAGTAGACATCCGTTGTCGCTCCCCCAATATCCACTGCCATCAGATCGCCCAGGCCGGCTTCCCCGCCGCCGCCTCGGCCAAATAGTTCAGCGGCTCTAAGCACTGCCGCCGGAGTTGGCATAACCATCTTGTCTACGATTTGGTTAGCTTTGTTTAATCCTTTGGCTTCGACAATCCGGCGTAAAAATACGTCACGAACAGCATTCCTGGCCGGCTCGATATTGAGCTCATCCAGTTTGGGCATAACGTTTTCTGTGGTCACAACTTCAGACATTTTGGCCGCTAAAATCTTGACGACGGTTGGAGCAACAGATTTGTTGCCGGCTACTACTACCGGTATATCTAAGTTTAATTCCGCCAGCATGCTGGCGTTGTGAAGAATGACTTTCTGGTTGCCGCCGTCGGTGCCGCCGGCCAACAGCAGAATATCCGGCTTTAGAAGAGCGATTTCATCCATTTCATACTCGCTTAATTCATGGGAAAATACTTTCAATACTCTGGCGCCGGCACCTAGAGCCGCTCTTTTAGCTGCCTCCGCCGTCATTTCAGGCACCAGTCCGATGGCGATCATTTTGAGTCCGCCGGCAGCGCTGGAGCAGCCCAATACTTTGGAGAATTCAAGTTTACCGGTGTAAATAAATAAATGCTCCAGGGCCTGATTGAGGCCATCTGTTATATCCGTTTCAACGGTAGTGATCCCGCTGGCGGTGCCTAACACCACCTCCTGCCCCAGGTCTACCGCCGTAATTTTTGTATACGTACTGCCAAAGTCGATGAGCAATATATTGTTCACATCAAAGACTCCTTACTCCTTGCCGTTAAGTCCTCTTGCAAGTCGGCGATTACTTTACCGGGCAGCGTACCGGGTGCATACACCCGGTCAAAACCCATGTCCTGGAATTTATTAGCCACTCCGCTAAAATCGGTTTTACCCACAACCAGGTTACCGCCGACGTATAACAGGATATCGTCTATTCCGGCTTCCCGGCAGCGGTCTCTTAACCCGCGACAGTCAATTTCGCCGTGACCGTAAAGGGAAGCTACCAAAATGGCTTGGGCGTCAGTTTCAATGGCGGCGTTCACAAAATCCTGCTGCGGCACCAAGACACCCAGGTTAATCACCTCAAATCCCGCCGCTGTAAGAGCATAGTCCAGAATTTTGTTGCCGACGGCGTGACAGTCAGCGCCGATTACTCCTAATACAACCTTTACTTTCTTCTCCATCACATCTGCTCCTTTGCCTTCTGCGTTTCCGACGCCAACCGGCTTATAACCTGTTGGAGCGATCCCTGATCCATTTCATAATAAAAGGTGATGATTTCTTTCGCTTCGTCAGCTACCTGCCGCACCGGCCGTTCAGTGGCTTCTGCGACAATAATAACGGGATGGTTTTGGACAAATTGCCGCAATTCTTCGTCACTGCCATCTATGAATGAAGTAAGGTTGATACCGCCACAACCGGTTCTCACAAGCAAATGTTGGATGGTAGCAGCAAACTCGGAGCTTTTTGCTACAACTCCCGCCTTGGTTCCCAACGGTAAACGGGCTAATTTGATAACTGCTTCCAGGTTCGGCATGACGGACACAGTCATTAGCCTGCCGGAATTATTGAAAATACGGGATACGTCCGGCTGATGCTCTACTGTGGTGATGACAAGGTCGCACGCGGTTAAAAGATCGGCTTTTACCTTTCCTGACAAAAGTTCGGATAATATCACTGTCTCAAACCGTGCCTGCACAATTTGTCCGATTTGAGCAATGAAGCGCTGAATATACTCTAATGTACAGTCCACAATTGCAACCCGCAGTTGGCGGACAGATTCGGCTTTTTCCTTAGCCCTGATACTAGCTATCGCGGCAAACTGATCGACGGTGAACCCTAGTTCAATTACCTGGGCCATAGCGGCGTCAATTACTTTGAGCACCCGCTCCAGCCGGCTCCCGGTAATCTCGCCGTAAGACATGGCCAAGTCGGCAGGCTGCTCCCGTACGAAAGTACCCCGGCCTTGTTTTGACGCAAGGACACCTTCCAGCAGCAGTTCCTTATAAGCTGAACTTACCGTATTGCGGCTAATCCCCAGCTCCTCGGCCAGGTAACGTTCAGTAGGCAGCCTGTCCCCGGCGCGATATTGGCCTGTATTAATTTTTTCTAAGATATAAGCTTTAACTTGTAAATAAATCGGAACTCCCAGCTTATGGATAATCATCTTCCTTTATTCCTTATAATTGGATTAATCCATTAATCCAATATTCGATACGCTAATATTATCGCATATTGTATACAAGAAATCAACATTTTCGGCTAAAGAAAAAGGGGGATAAGAAAACTTTGGCCTGCGGTACTATCTTGCCAATCGCAGGCCTATCGTATCCTTATCATTTATCATTTGATTTTCAGCACTATGGTTTCAGCCACCTGGTCGCCTAATCTCTGATTCCGCGTCGAAAACCAGACAATCAAGGCCCCGACCAAATACCCGCCAAAACCATCCACCAACCGGCACACTGTCCGAATTATAGCGGCCTTCATATCACAAGGGTAACCGTTGGTTTTCACAACTCTCAATCCGAGAACCAGTTTACCGGGAGTCGCGCCAATGGTTCCTTCCAGCAGCGTATAATACGTCATACCCAGAAGCAGTGAGTAGAAATAGGGAAGTCCCTGTAGTTCGATACCGTTTGCGGTTGTGTTCCCGCACAATATTAGCAGTATATAGGTAAACACCGTCAAGACAAAAACGTCAATAATCGTAGCCACGGCACGAATGCCAACGCCGGCGCCGGCAGTGGGCACGGCGATTCTTTTCTCCATGTCATATCACCTCTCTTTTTGCATATAGCAAGAGTTATCAGATTGAACTTTTTTCATAATGTCAATATATGCAAATGAACTGAGAAAGGTAACAAATATAAAAACCCTCACCCAGCCGGTGAAGGTTCAATACAAATACAAACTAATGATGTCTGCCTCAATACGCTTGTCCGGATGAATAGTAATAATGCCGAAACTTGGCGGATAACCACCGCGCGGAACCGAAGGGCTGCCGGGATTAAATAGCAGAATTCCGTCATGCCGGCTATTATAAGGGACATGTGTATGTCCGAAGACTACAATGCCGGCCTCATACTGGCGGCCCCAATAAGCAAGTTCCTCCAGATCCCATTTTACTTGAAAACGGTTACCATGAGTAAGCCAAATATCCACGCCGCCAACATGAATGAATTCATCAACTTTACCAGTCATATTGCGGTCGCAGTTACCGGCAACGGCAGTTACCGGCAAACCGGTTATCTTAGCAAGATAATACCCGTCCTGACAATAGTCGCCGGCATGAAGCCAATGGTCAATATCGCCGGCAACGGAGATCGCCCTGTTTATGGACGACGTATCACCATGAGTATCACTGATAACGCCAATCCTCATTGCCGGTCCTCCACCATTTTTCGGACCAGGGTTTGCAATGCCTTGCCCCGATGACTGATAGCATTTTTGTCCGCCGCCGAAAGCTCGGCCATCGTTCGTCCCAGTTCGGGAACCATAAACAAGGGATCATAGCCGAAGCCATTCTCGCCGCGGGGCGCAAAAAGTATGATGCCTTCTATCGTTCCGGCCGC
This sequence comes from Methylomusa anaerophila, assembly GCF_003966895.1. Classification (NCBI taxonomy): domain Bacteria; kingdom Bacillati; phylum Bacillota; class Negativicutes; order Selenomonadales; family Sporomusaceae; genus Methylomusa; species Methylomusa anaerophila. Next base: position 706,616 of record NZ_AP018449.1, read on the forward strand.
AGTAAGCAAAATGTCTTCACCGTCGGCGACAGCGAGCACACAGCGGAATCTGGCCGTTCTTTCGCCTTCGCTTACTCCTTCCAGCTCTTGCAGCAGCTTGTTGTTATTCGCCGCGTCACTGGCGTTCGCGCCGGCGAAACGAGCCGAATAAACTCCCGGAGCGCCGCCGAGAATATCCATTTCCAGACCGGAATCGTCAGCCAGACAGGGCTTTCCGGTTTTTAGTGAGTAATACCGTGCTTTGTCGCAAGCATTTTCCAGGAAGGTAGCGCCGGTTTCGGGAGCTTCCGGGATATCGCCGAATTCTTCAAGAGACAAAACGTCTACGTTAATCTCAGATAGTACCCGCCTGATTTCGTTAATCTTGCCGGCGTTCTTGCTGGCAACAACCAGTTGGGTAATTCTGTTCTTTATAGCAGCCACCCCCCTTACTATCGCTTAACCTTCCCGGCCGACTTTCCACACCAATTGACCAAGGGCATCTTTCTGAAAGTTAAACAAGACTTCAATGCCCTCCTGGCCAACAGCCAGCATTTCTGCCAAGTGTTCTTTGCTAAACGGGCTTTTTTCCCCCGTTCCCTGCACTTCGACAAACTGTCCGTTGCCTGTCATCACCAAATTCATATCTACGATTGCCGTACAATCTTCGGCATAGCACAAGTCCAGCTCCACTCCCTCCGGCAGAAGACCTACACTTACTGCCGCCAGAAAGTCTTTCACAGGAAATGGTTTACTGTTATCCGTCCAAAGGGAATTAACCGCGTCAACCAATGCCACGAAAGCCCCGGTAATCGCAGCTGTTCGCGTGCCTCCATCCGCTTGGATTACATCGCAATCTACCCAAATCGTTCTTTCCCCTAACGCTTTCAGATCCACGACACTGCGGAGAGATCTGCCGATTAACCGTTGGATTTCGTGAGTCCGGCCGGACTGTTTTCCTTTGCTGGCTTCCCGTATGTTCCGGACTTGAGTAGAGCGAGGTAAGAGAGAGTATTCGGCAGTTACCCAGCCTTCACCTGTTCCCTTCAGAAAGGGAGGTACTTTATCCTCAATTGTCGCAGCGCATAGGACTCTGGTATCGCCGACATCGATCAGAACGGAACCTTCCGCATATTTTAGGTAGTTGCGGGTAATTTTGACTTTACGTAGTTCATTAGCCTCACGGCCGTCTATTCTTGCCATACGGGGCCCCCTATTTTTTCGATATTTTATATAGATATTTTAATATTAATAGTATATTTTACTTCAGTTTTTCTAGCCGATCTTCCGACTTATCCTGTATATAATAATGCTGATATTCTCCTTCTTTCCTGGCCCGAACGACTGCGTCACGGGCCTCGCGACGGCATTCCGGGCAACTATTCCTAAAAATGACAGCGGCAAATGCGGATTTATGCCCGAAAGGATGTCCTGCCGCTTCCGTCGCAACGGTGAGATAGCCCTGACATTTTGGGCAAAGGCGGGCAACCTCGGTTTGGTGCTCGTCTATCCCGCTGTCGTCATAATATACGCGGCGTTTGCGGCGCCAGACACCGCCGGCCTTGGCGACGGCTTCCCGCTTAAGTTGTTCACGCTCATTCCAAATTCCCCGCCAACGGCTCACCAGTTGTTCGATATAAGCCGTAGTGCTGTCCGATTGACGGGGACATCTGGCAATATCAGGCTCTATCACCTTGCTGTAGTCCTGCCCGGCCATGGCCAGGATGATACCCACATTTACGTACGGCAAAGCATCTTCAATAGAATACCCACCTTCCAGCACGGCAATATCAGCCTTTAATTTTTCCGCCAGCTTGGCATACCCTTGCGCGGTTACAGCCATGTTGGCCAAAGGATCGCTATAATGATTATCTTGTCCGGCGGAATTGATAATTATCTCAGGTTGATAGTCTTCCAGCATAGGCAGAATGAGATTATCCAGCACGTAATGAAGTCCCTGGTCGGTTGTTCCCGGCGGTAAAGGGATATTCACGGTAGAGGCAAGCGCCCCAGGACTTCCCAGTTCTTCAACAGCCCCTGTTCCCGGATACAGAGTCCGCCCGTCTTGATGAAAAGAGATAAACAGAGTATCCGGATCATGGTAAAAAATGTCCTGCGTCCCATCGCCGTGATGAACATCAGTATCCACAATGGCAATTTTGCGGATACCATAATGCTGCCGCAAATACTCTATCATAATAGCCTCGGTGTTGATGGTGCAAAATCCTCTGGTACCATGGACAACACGCATTGAATGGTGTCCCGGCGGCCGAACCAGAGCAAACGCCCGTTTTATTTCACGACGCATAACAGCTTCGGCGGCAGTAATGGCTCCGCCGGCAGAAACTAAGTGGGCATCTGTTATCAACGAAGCAATATCCGGCACGCCGATATGTACCCGCTCCGCATCTTGAATATCGGCCATGCGCGGTTTATACTCCCGGATGGCCGGAATGTCCAGAAGCCCCTCTTCAACAATCTGATCCCGGGTGTACAACAGGCGTTCTTCCCGCTCCGGGTGGGTAGGCGAAATAGCCCAGTCAAAAGCCGGGAAAAAAACCAGCCCCAGTGAATTGGTTTTCATACTCCTGCACTCTCCTTCGCCGTTACAGTTATTAATACTCCCGGTTTAATCTGCAGCTTGCAGGTGATGATTTTGCCAACTGTATAAAACCCGCGAACGACATTAAATTCTTCTTCATACAGCCGTTCCATATCTGCCACGGCTTCAGCCATTCCACTGGCCGCCGCCCGCTCACGAAGATGGCCGGCCGCCAACGTCCAGGCAGTATCCAAAGAAAACTTCCCTTTGTCAAATTCCTGTTTGATGCCCAATTCCGGAACAGTATAATAACCTTGGGCAGTATCCGCCCGCAATGTAATTTCAGTGGTGGGACGGGCTATGGCAGCGCCGATTGCATTGGCCACCATTGCCCCCGGAGGTACAATACAAGGTACGCCAAGTTCTGCCGCTACCATCGGCGCCAATCCGCCCGCTGCTCCCCCCACTCCTAAAACCATCTGGGGCTGAAACTCCCGGCCATAGACAATATCCTCCACCTTGTACACAGGTGCAGCCGCCTGTTCTGCCAGCATATCCCGAATAGCCTGAGAGATAAGGCCGGCGGCAATTCCCAAAACTTCCCGGGCCACATCGGCAGCAGTTTGATTTGGGTTAGCTAGGCGCTGCATTGCTAACTCTGCCAGCTCGAATTCGCCATATTGGGTAAGCTCCAATAAGCGCATAGCATCGGAGACAGTCGGCTGGGCCCCCCCCAAAGCCATTGCCGGACCAAACCGCATAGGTCCGACTACGATCTGCCCATTTTCCCGCCGTACATAGCTATCACCACCGACCCCTACCGAGCGAAGCCAAAAGGATCTGACAGCAGTGGGAAAACCATTGATTCTGGCCCCCCCGGGAGCAAATAACGGCACGCCATTTTCCCATAAGGCAATATCCGTCGTTGTTCCGCCGATATCCAAAGACACCGCCTGACTTTCCGGCGCGGCCATAGCCATAACACCCAAAACACTGGCGGCAGGACCGGTAAATATGGCCTCCACCGGTACGTCCTCGGCGTGGGATAACGGCATGGTTCCACCATCAGCTTTCAAAATATATAAAGGAGCCTTAATGCCCCGGTCTGCTACCGCTTTCGTTATGGCAGCAGCGAACATTTGAAAGATTCGCCAGACAGTGGCGTTAAAATAGGCGGAGTTAGCCCGGCGGAGAAAATTCAGAGTACCGGAAACCTGTGCTCCCATAGTGACATGCTCCGGTGCGTACGTTTCCCGGACCCACCCGGCCACAAGCTGTTCCTGCGCTGGATTCCGCACGGCGAATTTTCCGGCCACGGCTAATGTCCGACAACCTTTCAGTTGCTGAACAACGTTTTCAACTTCCCTTTTGTTCGGACGGGAAACTTCTCTTCCCCGGTGATCAATGTACCCGGAAAGGATAAAAGGCTCAACCGGCAGCAAACCGGCAATATTCATTCCCGGTCCAGGTATCAATAGCAATCCTGCCGCTTCCGTCTTACCCTCGACCAACGAGTTGGTGACCACCGTCGTAGATAAGGCTACGCGCTGAATATGCGCTGGCGCAATATGTTCTAAAACTTTGTCAATGGCCTCAACTATGCCGTTTAAGAGATTTCCCTGGGTGGTAGGTTTTTTGGCAATTGCCAAAATTTTGCCGTTGTCCACAACGACTGCATCGGTGAATGTCCCACCGACATCAATTCCCAATAACATACCGTTCCCCTCTCCTTTCACTTCACTTTCGGTTATAAACCGCACAGCCAATTGCCCCATTTAACTGCGGCTGCGGCGGTACAATAACTTCCACTTTCATTTCCCCGGCAATAAAATCCCGGATGGCCGTTCCTAAAGCCACGCCGCCGGTAAAAACTAAGGTATCACTGGCGAGCGCCGACAGCATCGGTTTGATTCGTTTAAATATTGTGTAATTTACGCCGGCGGCAAGCTGAGATACAGTATATCCTTCTGCAATCTTACCGATAAGCTCCGATTCGCCGAAAATGGCGCAGGTAGCATTGAGTTCAACGGGACTTTCATTATACCGGGACAGTTCGTTGAGACTGATCCCCAGAACAGTTGCCATGTTTTCCAAATACCGGCCCGTACTGGCGGCGCATTTGTCATTGGTTTGAAAATCCACCATTTTCCCTTGGCGGACTTTAATAACCTTGCTGTCCTGTCCGCCGAGATCGAGAAGCGTAAAATCAGTACGACCGGTCTGCCATATTGCTCCCAGGACATGGGCCTTTAATTCGGGTATGATTACAGCATCAGCGATGTCAATGGTGTTCCGTCCATAGCCGGTAGCCGTTACCGCAGTGACTGCCGGCAATCCCAGCGCGCCGAAGTCCACAGCAAACCCGGACGTTTGCCTCCTGCCGTACTCGCGATAAAAAGACGCTGTTTCATAAATGCGGGTAGCGCAGATTGCCTTTTCGTCCATTACCACCAGTTTGACACTGCGGCTGCCTAGGTCTATGCCGCACCGCATATACCTTTCATCCTCCTCGCTTAACGCAGCATTTCCAGAAAGCTATCAATCCTGAGCTTAGTTCTTGCATCCAGCTTGCTGGGCTTGTCTCCTTCAATTGTCAAAACAGGAATATCCAGTTTTTCCCGCAGAATTAAGTCCTCAATCTGCCGGAAGCAGAAACTTTGTACATAGTGAATAATGCCATCCAGATTACGGCGTTCCATCTCGCTCCGGATGTCTTCAATACGGCCGAAAATACCATAGGGATAGGTATAGAGACGATACTGCTCAACAATATCCTCGGTTGCAAATGGCATGGCGAATTGGCGCTGCACCTCGTTGAACACCACCCTGGCGCCCATCGATTCAATATACGAGTATAAATCGGTAAAAATGGGCGGCACTCCCACATAACCCAGACGAAGATCCTCATTGTACTCCGGGGCGGTTGCCGCCTTGCGAATGAATTCATCGACCTCGCAGCGGTATTTCTCCACATCGCCGTTAAAGTCGCTGCAGCAAAGTTGATAAAGATGGTTATCCCAACCGCTGACAGTGTTTTCCTGCCAGGTTAACCGGTCGATTTCCGCGACTTTAGCCCGTACCGCATCAAGCTGATGCTTCACTTCCTTCACTTTATCCCAGTCGGTTCCAAGAGACTTGATGAGTTTGTCCATTTGCAGCCTGAGCAAATCATAATCCCGGTCATATGGATAAGCGAAGGGAATCGTAGCAATTCCCGCCAGCTGGTATGTCTCCATCAGAGCATGAGTATTGCTGCAGTCGCCTTGTGTCACCGCGATTATTCTGGAAATACCCAAGCCGGATAAGTTGGAATTATTATCCTTATTCACTACCGTGGCGTATAATCCTTTAATCCAGCCGCAAATATTCCGGGGATACCCGGCTTCTTCCGCCGTTTCCACCAGTCGCGACGCCCCGGGATGAGTGATAAATATATTGTTAAGATCAACAGGCTTATACCCTGCTGCCAAAATAATCTCTACCGGAACGGTAGTGGTAATGCCGATATGCTCCACAACGTCGCCTCCGCCAGATAAATAGAGAGGATAGTTTATATTCTATCCTCTGCCCGTTTAACCTGCTCTTAGTCTATTCCCTTGCCGTCACCCGTTGGGCTGCCGTACCATAATTCTTAATAATAACGATCGGTGTCTTTTGACTGGCGTTGCCAAAGGGGTTATCAATAAGTATTTGCGCCAATTGCTTGGCATTGAGCCCTTTTGATATACCCAGGACGGCGGCCCGTTTCAAATCATTGACATCGGCCACGGCGGCCCCGTAGCACCCGAATCTAGCCTTGATGGACTCCGCAACCCCGTCCGGGTCGGCCGGACCATAAACGATATGTTTATCAAAGGGAGGCATGGTGCCGGTAACATCATCAATCAGCGCCGCCTGTTCCCCCGCCAGTTCATAAAATAATCCATGCCGGCCAAAAATCTTGCCGGCCATGCCCACAAGCATGGCCCACAGGACCCGCCACTCCCCTTCGGCATTCATGGCAGCCTGCATGCCGTATACACTGGAAAGGCTTCCTTTCTGGGGCACAAAGCGGCATAAAACTCTGGCCAGAAATGAAGGCTCCAGTTCTTCCGGCCGGGTGACACGTCCCTGCGTAATAGCCACAACACTTTCCGCCACCGACACAACGTCATTGGGACCAATGCCTTCTTTAGCATATTGAGCAATAATATCCCCAATATCATCCTTGGGGGTTACAATCCGTGTCTTCACCGGTACCAACTCTAACGCCGACTCAGTCATAGTAGTCATAGTAGTCATAGTAGTCATAGTAGTCATAATGGCCCCCCCTTACGCTGCGCTGCCGGTTGCCCGGTCCAGAGCCTGTTTAATATCACCGGCAGTCATTATCAGCCTGTTTTTCGCTATGTACCAGGAACTTCGGGCCACAACCTGATAGACAATGTCAATAGCCATGTCCACAGGCAGGTTGATCATATCGTGCAAAGTTGGGACAATATCACCGTTTTTCGCTGTAAATTTAACCGTTAGGATAATGCTGCCGCCGGTTTTCTTAGGAATGATCGCTGCCTCCCAATAGCCGTCGGTACGTCCGGCCGTAGCCAAAGTAAGCCGCGATTGGACTTCCGCCCCGTCAAACTGCTCATAAGGCAACAGGTGCCTGGGATAAGCATCCATAATTGTTCCGTCCTGCGTTCCTTTATTGACAAACGGTATTATAGTAGAAAAAGCGGCACTGTCCCGAGTTAAATGATCCAGTGTAAAATTGCTGCGCTGATCGACAATAAACTCAAACTTGGCATCCCCCTGCTTGGCGATGTAAAGCCAGACAGCGAAAGCTATTCCTCCCGCCAATACCAATAAAAAAAGTAAAATTCCCATGTTGCTGCCTCCATCCTTCCAGGTATTCTCCCGCAGTTATTATAACCATCATACCATCCTAAACTTGGCATGACGAATATTCCTGCAGATTAACAAGTTCATAATTAGGTTCAGCCCCACGTAGTGCCAGGGATAAAACTTTGCCGGCAAACCTTTGAACCCGGTCTAAATCTGCCGAAAAACACAGTCGCACAGTACCTTGCCGGTTTACTGCAAGCTGCCCGTGCTTGGCCAATAGATCTCTCGCATCGACAACTGTTTCCCGGGCAGGATCAACCAGGCTGACACTTGTTCCGAGAACGCGGGTTATTATCGGGCTAATAAACGGATAATGAGTGCAACCCAATATTAGCGAGTCGATTCCAGCTTCTTTAAGGGGTACGAGATATTCCGCCACGGCCGCCTCGACCTCTGCCCCATCCAGTTTGCCCTGTTCAATAAGAGGCACGAATTTAGGACAAGCTTGCGGAAAAATGGCCGCGCCGGCGTCTATCCTTCTAATCGATCGTCCATGATAACCACTGGCTACGGTAGCCTGAGTGGCAATAACCCCAATCTGTTTGCTCCGGGTAACTTTAAGAGCTGCTTTGACCCCTGTATTTACGCCAACAGTAAAAAATGAATATGTTCTCTTAGCTTCTTCAAGTCCCAGCGCGGTCATGGTATTACAGGCGAACACCGCCATTTTGACTTTTTGCACCGTAAAAAACCGCAGTATTTCATGCATAAACATAATAATTTCGGCCGGCGGCCGAGACCCGTAAGGGGTACGGGCGGTATCACCGAAATAGATGATATCTTCACCCGGCAGCAGATTCAGCATTTCTTTGACTACTGTCAGGCCACCCAGTCCTGAATCAAACACGCCGATAGGCGCATTATTTCCCATGACGCCACCTCCCCATAAAATCTAGTGTCTCTTGGCGCCATGTATAATATGCATGGTGACCGACCATTGCCAGACTCCTATTCACGACTAAGCCCAATCATCAACTTCCCGTAGTATGGCTCAGGCAGACGAATCACTTTCCCCTGCGTATCGGCAAACACATTCTGCGTTCTGCCTGTTGCCAATAGAGCACCATCCTTCTCGCGCAATATACGAAAAGTAAAAATCATTTTGGCTTTGGATAATTCCGCCAAAGTTGCCTCAATGAGAATGGAGTCGTCAAACTTGGCAGAAGCACGGTACTGGCAACTCACATCAGTAATCGGGAAAAGTATGCCGTCAGCCATTAAATCAAGCAACAACACGCCGGCTTGTCGCAAAAATTCCACCCTGCCCATTTCAAACCAGCGAAAATAGTTGGAGTGGTGTACCACCCCCATCATATCTGTTTCCACAAAACGAACTTTTTCTCGTATGGTAATCATATTCCGTTTACTCCAACTTATTAGTTTAAGAAAAAATACCTATATCTATAAAATTCTAAAAGCATGCTGTTCGCATGCCCATTGACTTACTTATGAAAAAAGGCCGCTGGTAATCGCCGCCATGATGCATGCAAATGAATACGATAATAATTGTACTTTTATTTCATGAATTTGTCAAAATAAAATCCATTTTTATGTGTTTAACTTGTGATTACTTTAGTATATGCTTTTTTACTGTTTCTACTGTATATTGCCTTCCTTATTTCGCAACGTAATCAGTAATCCCGCTTCAGTTAATCACTCAGCAATCCTTATGAATGATCTATTTCAGGTTATTACAATAGGTTTCTTACTAATTTTCTATTCGTAATGCCTTTGTTATGACACTTGACATTGAGGCTCGAAATACCATTTTTTTCACGTCGTCCGACATATTGATCGGAAATAACTCAACCTCAGGATGGTCTAGTTTAAAAACCCGAAACAATTCGTCTGCAAAAGCTTGACCTATTGCACTGACGCCTTTGAAATCCAGAATTACTTCTCTAAATCTATCGAAGCGACGAATAAGACGTTTTTGCTTGAGACCTCGACACTAAAGAGGATTCCTCGTGCTCGACTAAACGCACAGGAATATGCGTCTTTGTAAAACCATATGAATCATCATCGTTTGCAGTAAATTCATCGAAAACCTTACTAGTCACAATATCAGAATCTTTGTATATCCACATCATGACCCAAGTCCCTTTTCTAGGCTCATCAGTTTCCAGCAAATAATCAGGGCCATTATTGCTTCCAGACAGAAACGTCAAGCCACCTGATCTTATATAAAAATTATCAAATATTCTCGATGTAAAAAATATACCTTCTCCGGAATGCTTGGCAGGGTCTGTTGTTAGTTTTCCTTTTGCTAATTCAAGAATAGCATGCTTCAGATCTTCCAACCCAAGAGCCATTTGAATTTTGTTAAATATACCTATTCCTCATCAGCTATATAGAATTCGACAGACACCGGATCATCTATTATTCAATTGTAACCTTTACTGCCCCCGAGTGGTCAATTGCATTATTAAGCATCTCCGTAAAACCATAATTGCAAGCGCTTAGAACGTTTTGAGGTAAATCCTGCAATCTCGGTAAAACTTTTTCTCGCCAAACTACATCCTCTTCTAATCCGGTTATCTGTAAACTCTAAAGCTATACGAGAGGTTTTTCGTCCTGCGAGGCGGAGGAGCCGCGCATATCGGAAATCTGCAAGGTGACGACAACGAAGCAGGGCGGAAAAAGACCGCTAAATTAGCAGAGATTTTAATGCAGATGAGGTACTAGTGTATATTATGTTGATGCATTTCGCCTTGTCACTATGTCGCCACAATTTTAAGGGACAGGGGACGGGGTTACTGTCCCTATAACATTTTTTGAGTTGTGGGATAATACACCTGTTCCTCTGTCCCGGCAGAGACTGAACAGGACCAATTGTTCTTCCGCCACATTTTTCTCCTCCCTCGCTATACGTGGAATTTTGCCACTGCCGCCTGGAGTTCCTGCGCAAGTTGCGACAACGCTTCGCTGGAAGACGCGATTTCTTCCATTGAGGCCAGTTGCTCTTCCGCCGCCACCGAGACGGTCTGTGATTCGCCTGCCGTCACTTTGCTGAGATCGTCGATCTTTCTGACCGAACCCACAATCTGTTGACTGCCACTCGCCATCTGCTGGATTGCCGCCGAAATTTCTTTTACCTGGCCTGACACCTGCGTCACCAGCGCCGCAATTTCCCGAAAGGCAGTTCCGGCCGCATTGACTACTTCAGCCCCGGTTTTCACTTCCCGCGTACCCTCGTCCATGGCTACGACGGCTTTGTCAGTATCCCCTTGGATTTCCCCGATCATCTCGGCGATTTGCTTTGCCGCTTCTTGAGACTGCTCGGCCAATTTCCGCACTTCCTCGGCAACCACCGCGAACCCCCTGCCCTGCTCGCCTGCCCGTGCCGCTTCGATGGCTGCATTCAGCGCCAAGAGATTGGTCTGTCCGGCAATGCCGGAGATGGTGTCAACGATTTGTCCGATCTCCTTGGAACGTTCGCCCAGCTTGGCTACCACCTTGGCGGACGTATTGACCGTGCTCTCAATATTCTCCATCTGACTTACAGCTTTCTCCACGGTTTTACCGCCCTCTTTAGCTTTGTTGGCAGCCTGGGCCGAATGGTCTGCTACCTGGTTGGCATTTGCCGCGACCTGCTGAATACCGGCCGACATTTGCTCCACCACGGCGGAGGCGTCGTCGGTCTCCGCCAGTTGTTCGCTGGCTCCGTTAGCTACGTTAGTAATTGACGAGGCAACCTGGTTAGCCGCCCGCGCGGATTGCTCCGAACTGGCGGTGAGTTCTTCGCTCGACGCCGCTACTTGCTCGGATGTTACCTGTACTTGCTTAATTAAGCGCCGTAGATTCTCTTTCATCGTATTAAAAGAAACCGCTAACTGACCAATCTCGTCTGAAGACTTTACTAGGACATCATCTTCTTGTAGATTCCCTTTGGCAAGTTGATTTGCGCAACCGGTAATTTTTCGAATTGGCTTCGAGATACTCCGACTCACGAATACACCAATCCCGATAGCAACAAGCGCTACAAAAAGATTTATAATCAGAAGTAATGTCTGGGCTTGTTTGGCCTTTTCTGTTTGTTCCTTTTTATCAATATCCACTAAAACTTTCACGGCTTGAACCAGTTCCTCAGAAGCTCCCATGGCGGCTCTGTATGACTTGCCCGCCTCCTGCATGTATAACCCGACATCTCCCTGGTTATTCGCTTTCTTGGCCTCGCTAGACTTCTCCGCAATAGCTTCATAGTTAGCTTTTTCCTGTTGCATCACCTGAAGACTTTTTTTCCCTTTTTCTGTTATGACTATTTCACTCAGTTGAGCCATTTTTTCATCAGATTTTTTGCGGTAATCATTAAAAGCAGTTATATCCGCTATGTCGCCCGTAAAGTTAAAGCTGCGCATGGCTACAGCCTCGTTGGCCAAATCCGCCGCAAAACCTTGCGTCAACTCCATTTTGCGCAGACTAGTATCTGTTAAAGCCTCGTATGATGTACCTATCTCGCCAATCTCTAAATAGGTAAATACGCTCATAATAACTACTAGTATGAGTACTAACAAAAAGCCACCTGTAATTTTTTTTCCGACTGTTAACATCACATTTTCTCCTCTCCCTAATTTATCATTTCTAAATCTCTCTTTAAATCTGCTGATGCCGGCCTCCAATCCTGGCTTATTTGAATTCCTTATGATACAAAACTGATTTGCAATTTATGGTAAATTCCCTATTTTCTTTATTTTTTTGAATACTATAGTCTGTAGGCCAATAGTTTCAATCAATCATATAATGGGAATATGATTGATATGATTGATAAAATTTTCGGACAAGTATTAAAGAAATTAAGAATGGAAAAAGGCTTGAGTCAGGAAGAGTTTGCCGCCAATGTCGGTCTGCACCGCACCTACATCAGTCAGCTGGAACGGGGCCTCAAGAGTCCCTCCCTCGGGGTAATGGCCAAAATATCGAGCGGGCTTGGCATCACATTAGTCCAGTTGATGACCGAGTTGGAGCAAAAGCAGAACTAGTGGTCTGTAAACTCTAAAGCTATAGGATGAATTGCGAGAGGTTTTTCGTCCTGCGAGGCGAAGGAGACGCGCATATCAGGAATATGTAAGCCGACGACAACAAAGCAGGACGGAAAAGCTCTCGCAAGAACACTATAGAATTAGGGTTTACAGACCACTAGCTTTTTTGCAAGCATTATGCAAAATATGATAATTTGCTACATTATTATGCAAAATATGGCAATATACTAGTTTTAGAATACCATAGTATTCAAAAAGCGTCAATATATCTCTCTGTTCCTCATGCCTTAAAACGCGTTTACCGCCTTTTAACAGCATCCTTTAGGCATTACTTCCTTTGAGTTGAAGAACCGTTCCTCGACTCTATATAATTTGGTAAACATGAGCAATTAAAAGAATCCCTGCTGTCCAGGGATTCTTTAGCCACATACTTTATTAGCAGTACCTGCGGCGGCGCATGCACTTGCAGTAATGTCTGGTTTTACACCAATGACAGAGACAGGAATCAAAGTTTTCACGACAGCATAAGTGGCATAAGCAATCACCATATTTAAGACACCCATCATCCATATATTCCTTGTAGTTACAACCACAATGCCCCATAATGCCCCCCCTCCACTAATGTATATTATGTTGATGCATTTCGCCTTGTCACTATGTCGCCACAATTTTAAGGGACAGGGTTCGTCCCTATAACATTTTTTGAACTATAGGACGATACACCTGTCCCCCCTGTCCCTTAAGGAAAGCGGTAGCCGCTGGTTGGCACTTATATCGACAGAATTGACAAAAAAAGGAACGTTCTGGACGCCCCTTTTGGATACGGTTATATTATTTTTGCGGCTGAGGAAAGAGCTGTTCCTTGTCAACCGAATTCTCTTTGGCGGTGAGAACTTCCGGACAGATGCGATAAACAGCCACGGCATTGTTGTCAAAGGAGGAACGGTATTGCTCCACGAATGCCGGGGAAAGCGAATTTTTAAAAAAGCCGGGCAAAAATTTTTCCATTAAAACCGCAAGGGCCCCGGTTTTTTCTTCTAAATCCTGTACCGGCACGGCTTTGCCGAAAATGACAACACTCAGGTAGGCAGTATCGCATTTGGCGGGAACCGGATCAACAACCGTGCCGAATTCTTCAAAAACAGTAAAACAGACTGCGGGATTTTTCGCCAGGAGATCGTTCTTTTTGCCACTGCCCATACCATGAAAATAAATGTTGCCGTTCCAATAGATATAATTTACAGGCAGGGCATAAGGACCGGTTTCCCCGTCCCACATACTCAGCGTCCCCACCCTTGTCTCGGTCAGAAAGCGGTTGATTTTTTCCTTGTCCTCACAGATTCGCTGCGTGTAGCGGATTGGCTCCATCAGGCTCCCTCCTGTCTTTGATCATAGGCTTCCAGCCGGTTGAGAAAATCATCCATCAGCGAATTGGCTGCTTTCAGAAAACCCATCCCTGCTTCAATCTGCCTGGCACTCTGGATGTAAGCGCCTTCCGTCATCTCGCCGGCGCAATGCCGGATCAGCGCGGCTATGCTCTCTTGGGTGCTCTCCAGATGAAACTGGAAGCCAATCACGCGCTCTTTATAAATAAAAGCCTGCTGGGCGCAGGCAACACTGCCGGCTATGCATAGCGAACCCTCTCCCAGGGTGCTAAAGGTGTCGTTGTGCCACTGGAAAACAGGAAATGTGGCCGGAAAATTTTTAAACAGCGGCGATTTATATGCTTCGGCATTCAGGGTAACCGGCAGCCAGCCGATTTCGCCTTCCGGATTTTTGGTGACTTTTCCGCCCACAACAGCGGCGATAAGCTGTGCGCCAAGACAAATGCCCAGTACTACTTTACGGTTATCAATGGCTGCTTTGATAAACTGCTTTTCAACTTTGAGCCAGGGGTATTGCTCTTCTTCATAAATATTCATGGGGCCGCCCATAATGACAAGCCAGTCGAACTGGTCCATGGCGGGAACAGCTTCCTGGTTGTATAAGCGGGTGCCGGTGAGGCTGTGGCCCTTGTCCCGCACCCAGCAGGCAATATGGGCGGGATCTTCAAAAGGCACGTGCTGCAGGTAGTGAATTCTCATGGTAACCCTCCTTTTAAAAAAGTGGCTCGGACGGCTGCGAATCTTGACGGCTCAAACAATGCCGCAACTTTCCCGCATAAGGCAAGAACCCGGCAATGCCGAATATCAAATCCGTGGGAGCGGATTTCCCGGTTTAATATTAATTGTATTCGTGCCCTTCATCGTGTTATCCTCTTTAAAATTAATATGATTCTGCCAGAACCCGGCGGAAGGCCGGGAACCGGCAGAATCAGCTAAAAACCCGGTCAGCAGCTGTAACATTTTGTGTGCCGGCAATTTCGCACCGGCTACTGGTTACCAGACATTAAGAATCCACTCCCGGTGCTTCTTGTATTCCATATCGGTGAACAGCATGTTTGCCATCTGCTCGCCGAGCCAGATGGCGCCGGCATAACCGACCACCGGGTGACGGAACAGTCCCGCCCGGTCGTAAGTGGGGAAACCTACCCGCACCATGGGAATGTTGTTGTCGATTGAGATAAACCGGCCCTTGGAATGGCCCAGAATCAGGTCTAGTGCCAGCCCCTCGTTTTTAATCCGGTTTTCCAGTTCCCATAAATCCGCATTCATGATGATTTCCATGGGATAATCGACATTTTCCTGCAGCGCCTTGATGCGGGGATCCTTCGGATAAGCCGTGTTGTCGTCGCCAAGCAGCAGCAGCACGGGTTTCATTTCCAGATCAAGACAGAATTCCGCCAGGCCGATAACAAGATCAGGATGCCCGTAAATGGCGACTTTTTTGTCGGCGAGAAACATGTGGGCAACATCGGTCAGGGCATCAATCGCAACTCCCCGCTCCTGAACAAGCGACTGGGGGATGGGCTTGCCGGTCAGGTTTTTTACGTGCTGCAAAAAGGTGTCGGTATTGCGGATGCCGATCGGTGTCGGCCCGATGACCGCCGGAACGCCGAATTCGGTTTCGAGATAACGGGCGGCTTTACCGCCTTCATACCGGTTCAGGGCAATGGTCCCCAGCGCGTTGGCCGTGTCCTCCAGATCGGCCACCGTCGTGTTGCCGTGGGAAACGACATTTCCCGCCGGCATCAGCGGCGAATCAAAGCTTTCGATTTCAAACAGAACGGTCGCATCCACCTCCATTGCCGCCAGGAGCTGTTTAAGTGCCGTTACGTCCCCCGGATTGACCCAACCGGTAATCAGGTTGATTTTACCGTTGGGTTCGCCTTTTTTCGCAAAATACCTGACGAAGTCCTCTACGGCAACATCATACCCGGTTACCTGGCTTCCCTTAAAACTGGGAGTATGAATGGGAATAAGGTGAACTTTCCGGCCGGCGTATTTTTCCTGCAACAGACCGTTGTTGAGCTTTCTCACGACACCGTCGATGTCGTCGCCGATGACTTCCGTCGAGCAGGTTGAGATAATGGGCACCACTTTCACATGGGGATACCGCATCAACAGCACATCCACCGCTTCCTCGACGCGGTGGATGGCGCCGAAGACCGCGCCGTCCTCATGGAGGGAAGAGGATGCCAGTTCAAAACTTTCCTTGAAATGCTGCGAAAACAGCAGGCGGACAAACATTACGCAGCCCTGGCCGCCATGGACGATCCCGATGCATTCCTTAATGCCGATGCTGGCATATTGCGCACCGCAGGGCTGGCAGGTAAATATGGGGTTGATAACGCCGGCCCGCTCTTTGGGTTTTACTTCACAAAACATAATCCTGCTCCTTTTCTCTTCTGTTTTGTTCTACATCCGCCGTGACGGCACGGTGCGCCGCGCTGCCGGCTAATAAAGCGGGTCGTTAAGCTCTGCATTCAGCGACCCCGTAATGGTTAAGTAATCCATGCGTTCTTTGAGTCCCTGTATTAGCAGCTTGATCTCCGCCTTATCCAGCGTGGCCAGCCAGGGATAGCGGCTTTTGAAAGCATCCGCCAGATACATGGCATCCACCCAGTAGCATTTTTCGGCGGGAGTCCCGGTTTCAACCGGTTCATCGCACAATAGCTGCATGGTTTTGGTAAGGATGCCTTCGTTTTGCCTTTCTCTGTCCCAGGTACGGGAATGAAACTGCCACAGACAATGTTTCATAATATAATCGACCAATTGTTCAATCCTGTCCTGCATCGTGATTGTCACCTCCATTACACCGCCGAACACTGCCGGAGCGCCGGCGAAAAACTAGGATATGTCTTTTTGCGCAACTCGGAAATGATATCCGGCCTACCCGTATACTCCCGCATTACTTGGGAAAAAGTGATTTCTTCACTTAGATTGGCGTCGGAGAGCATTTTTCTGGTTACGAAGCCTTTGTCCGTGGGGATTTCATCCTTGCTGATATCCAGGAAGGCCAGCTGATGAATCGGTGAATAAATTGCGTTGTAGATGTCCCGCGCAAACCGGACCCAGCCCTCAAAGCCCTTGTAGGGTCCGTTGTGATAGGCATGGGCGTTGAGATAGGGAACGCGGATCTTTTTGGCCACTTCGCCCGGCCGCTTGCCGGTGAAGATGACGTCGGGCTTGAGCATTTCCATGGCTTCAAGCCCTTCGAGCTCATTGGGGTCGTCAATGGCGAGCGCCCCTTCTTCACACCTGGCGATGCCTTTTTCCATGTCGCCTTGGTGCCCAAACTTGGTATACACCGAGACGACCTCGACTCCCATTTCCTCGTGGAGTACATGGGCCCAATGCCAGAGTTTGGAGCCGCCCGGCCAGAGGCATACTTTTTTCCCTTTCAGCCGCTCCTTGTACCAGTCAAGCTCCGGTTTCCACCGGGCGGTTTCTTCATCGATAATGGCCTGGGCCCGGTCCTCAATGCCGAAAAACAGGCCGACCTTTCTCAGTGAAGCCGACAGCGGCTCAAAGCCGAACCCGTCGATGTCAAGCCGCGGCGTCCCATACTTTACCCGCAGCTCGTTGCAGATATACTCGGCGGAACGGGCACATTCCAGTACGTTGAGGTGGGCCCGGTGCATTGCCCTCAGGTCGTCGTAGGAGCCATTGCCGGTAAAAGTGGACAACACTTGAATGCCCATGCGCTTGAAATAGTCCTGCATTACTTCCTGGTCGCCCTGAATATTGTACTCACCGACATAATTAATGACATAGTCGCTGGTGATTTCGGGCTCGATTGTTCCGACCTTTTGCTTGATCCAAGCGATGTTGATCTTGTGATGTCCTCCCGACTGGCTCGGACCACCAAATCCGGGAGAATTGCAGACGAAAATATCCACATCGGGCATTTCTTCCATCACTTCGTCGGCAACCGCATTCATATCATCGCCGATCAGCGCCGAGGCGCAGGTCTGGTAGAGGGTCATCCGCTTGATATGGGGAAAGGCCTTGAAGGCTTCAATAATGTTCCGCTTGAGAATTTTTTCGGCGCCGAACACCACATGCTTTTCTTTCATATCCGTGGCATAAGTATATTTAAGCTGGAAGTTGTCGTTATCGCTGATGTAGCGTTTGGTCTGCCAGGTGTCATAGGTGCAGCCCACCGGCCCGTGGCTCATATGGATAACGTCTTTCATCGGCGTGCCGATCACATGCTTGGCGCCGCAATAGGCGCAGCCCCGTTCCGAAATGGAACCGGGGATGGTATTGAGATAGCCGAGGGGAAGGGCGTCCGTCAAATTTTCGCCGGGTCCTTTGATGACGGCATGTTTTTTCCTCTCGGGAATACATTCGCTGCATTTAAACAAATGATAGGGCATAGCTTATTCCTCCTTTATTTGTCACAGTGATTCTGGTAGCGGGCGAGCGGCTCTCTTAATCGGCGATGCCGTATTTTACAACCATGGCTTCCAGTTCATCCATCTTGAGCGGCTTGGGAATGACAAAATCCTTATTTTCAATAATTTTGCGCGCCAGTTCGCCGTATTCTTTGGCCTGGTCGCATTCGGCATCAAATTCCACCACTGTTTTTTTGTTGAATTCAGCCTTTTGGACAATATTATCCCGTGGCATAAAGTGAATCATTTTCGTGCCGATGGCGGCGGTGAACTCCTCCAGGAATTCCTGTTCCCGGTCCACTTTGCGGCTGTTGCAGATGATACCGCCGAGGCGGACCCCGCTTTGTTTCGCATATTTCAACAGGCCTTTGCAGATATTGTTTGCCGCATAGATAGCCATCATCTCACCGGAAGCCACGATATACACCTCCTGCGCCTTGCCGTCCCGGATCGGCATGGCAAAGCCGCCGCATACCACGTCGCCCAGCACGTCAAAGAAGACAAAGTCCAGATCCGGGGTGTAGGCTCCGTTTTTCTCCATCAGATCAATGGCGGTGATAACGCCGCGGCCGGCGCATCCCACTCCCGGTTCCGGGCCGCCCGACTCAACGCAGCGGATCCCCTCGTAGCCTGTCTTTACAACTTTATCAACGGTGATTTTTTCTTCGCCCTCGTCACGGAGCATATCCATTAATGTTTGCTGGTTCATCCCGCCAAGAATAAGACGGGTGGAATCCGCCTTGGGGTCACAGCCGTGGATAAATACTTTTTGGTTGTAAAAATGGGCCATTGCCCCAGCTGTATTTTGTTGCGTCGTGGATTTTCCAATGCCGCCTTTACCATAAATCGCTATTTTTCTTGGCATTTCCGCACTCTCCTTTTAAATTTACAGATTTTTTAAAATTTATTGAAATACTCTCTTTTTGTTGCTATAATAGAAACAGGTTATTAAATGGATGGATTCCTCCGGCAGAAGGTCGTTTTAACTGTTGACTATTTCCTTTCATTTTATAAATTTCTCTAATAACTTGAAATGTACTGGTCATGTTGCTATAATAAAAAATGGGTAAATCAAATAAACCTAGTGCAGCTGGGAATAGGCGATTTTACTCTGCTTCATGGATATTCGTAGTATCCATGGAGCTTTTATGTGGCTACTGTACAATCGTGTTTTTTTTTGCATTAACCAACTCCTTTTCGTACCCTGCTGCTAAGATCACCAGGATTTTTTAGGATATATACAAAATGGGCAACCTAAATAAACCTGGGTGCAGCCGGGATAATAGAAGATGCTTTGCTTCATGGATATTCGTAGTATCCATGAGGCTTTTTGTTTTGCTATTCGCGAATGGATGCAGGGAGACGATCAAATCAACTCCTTTCCAGTCAACTGAAAGGGGCATCAACGAACCCCGTGAACCGGGTCATTGATACCCCTTTGTACCTGAAACAATAATATTATTGTTTTTATTAGCATACAACAAAAGCAAACATCTGTCAATATTCCTTTCGTGGCAATATCTTCGTTTATCGGTGAGGTTAGTGTTTGTTGGCGACATTGGCCTAAAAAGTAATAGAAGAAACCTACTACCTCTTTAGCCCCAGTTTTTCACACTTCAAGTAAGTTCCTTGTCAGTAACTTCATCCTCTGGCACTTAGCTGCGAAGAATCTCATCAAGACAATGATACTAATACCCCGGAATATACCCCTATACCAGCGGCAATCGAATAGATCTTCGGGGTGAGTATGAATACCACCAATTAAATCTGGGGTGTCAATTCGGAAGGCAACTACATGCAGACCTAAAGTCAAAACCGGAATCGGGAAATCCGAAGTGGAAAGAACTTGATTTACTGTTGTGTCTGCTCAATTAATCGTTTATTGACGTGAATTCTTCATTTGTATAAAATTTTACGCCATGTGTATCAATATGCTCTTTTAAACTTTGGTTATTTATCCTATTATAAGCAACGACATCAAAGAAAAATGGCAAGAATGTCTCTTCTTCCAGGTCATCTTTTATTGTTGCGGCATCGGAGGTACTGACTTCCCCTTTTAGGGCAATATCCACATCGGATCCCTGCTTATAGTTGCCCATGGCCCGAGAACCAAAGATAAATGCTTCAGTCACTTTAGGGTATTTTTTCAGTATGGAGATAATTTCTTGTAAATGTTTCTCTGTTAAACCATATTTCATACGTTACCGCCTTTCCGAAAAGGCCAGATACCATTCTTTAAGAGCAGGATAAAAATCGTCGATAATGAAATTAACGGTTTCTTCCATAAGTGAAGCATCATAATTATGCACGGTATTATTGCGTTTTTTTAATGCCTCCATCCAAACGTCACCATTCGAAATATAATTAGCCTGATAGGCCTGCCTCAGTACGGCTTTAGGGCTATTTACCTCAAAGCCTTCCTCTTCCATATAATCTTTGAGTGTTTTCCAGACTAATTCAAAAGTGAATTCAAAAGCCTGTATAAGTGCCATTTTAGCTATTTCATCAGATTTTAAATTCTTGTATTCCACTACCATAATTAATTTTTGATACGCGTTGGTAAAATTCTCAAAACGTTGTTTCCATCTCATAGGATTATTCATTTTTCCTCCTGCCTTTTTGCGCAGACTTTAAATCTTAGCAGACTTTAAATCTTATTTGTGGCTTATTACATATTACTTACGATAAAAATAAAAAACTTCCTGCCAACTTATACAGCAGATATAAATGTGAACAATTTATAGGGGACAAACATACGTCAAAACAACGCACACATTTCTCTTCTAAGGAACTTAGCTTCAGAATTATTAAAATTGCCCCCTTAAAGACAGAAAAGGGACAATGAACTTGTCCTACTGTAAAACCCCTGCCAAATTTAAGGGAATTTGACAGGGGTTTTCGACGTCACCAATGATCCTGTTCTGCGAAACGTAAGTAACTGCGAAATATCATGTGCTTACAACGTCGACGGATTTAGCGACTGTACCGCAACAATTCAATAAATGATTCAATTCTATTCTGAGATTGTTCGGTCGTTTCGGTTTTTGATAATTCACCAACACTCATGACAAGCGTAGGAACTCCTGTTTCTTTCTTGACGATATCCGCCACCATCCGGGCCACGGTAGATTGAAATTGGCACCCCCAGTTATAAATAAACATCAATCCATCCGCTCTGGTGCGTTTCACTTCAGCAGCCGTCCACTTAGCCCGTTCAATTGTAGGAAGTTCATAGGGCTGTGACAATATTCCCTTAGCTAAGTTCACATAGGGATCGCCCTCCTCCGCCACATCCGTTAATACCTCACTCCACTGATCATCATGTCCAACTATTACTCCCCCCACTGCATCGACAAAAACTGGATTTGCAGTAACGCACGAGCCACACACAAAAACACGAACCGGATCTTCAACAAGCCCGTGGCCGCGTACGCCGCGCTCCACCCTGTCTCTTACTTCCGCCACTGCTTGTTCCAACAGACTTAAGGTCGCGGTAACATCTGCCATCGGCTCGTTTGCGGAATAACTAAGGTTGCGCAAATCAGTGCTGTTGGTGGGGGGTATATCTGCCGATTGCCAAATTGCTTCAAATTCACGCGCCAATCCTCGGACTTTATTAAAATCATGAATCTTCTTCCGTAAATCGTCGTCCGGAACTGGGCGTCCTGTAATCTGACTAATATTAGACACCAATTTTCGCAATTCCTGGCTTAACAAGTTGACCGCCCGGGGAGTGTTCCGCGGGTTATCAATAGGATAATCCACCACCTGCAAAGGAATCTGTTTTTTACCATGGCGGTGAGCCTCCACTAAATAGGCCATATCCGAACAACGTAAATTCAAGTATGGCGCGATAAGATCAACATCGACCTCACCTTCCTGGACTGCAGCATGGGCTGTAATTTGGTTGCAAACCTCTATTCCGACATCTCGGCGGCCTTTTTCCATAATGGAGTTTCCACGCCAGTCCGCTCCGCGTACATCTAACCCTTCTTCTTTATCCTTGGCCCAATTGATGATAAAGCCAGGGCGCAGCGGAATCGTTCCCGCCGCATAATATGGTTCATAGGATTGCCCCCCTTGTACCAAAACCGTGGGAATGTCGTTCTTGCGGGCCTTTTCTATTCGGTCACGAACCGTAAGATAAAGGTATTTATATTTGACGCCACTGAAAAATTCAGCATCTTGTGAGATTTGTCCTTGAAATTGAACACCGAGCTGATAGCTGCGCGGAAAACGTCTTACCCCTTCTTCGGTCATGAAATTCCAGATATCGGAGCTACCCACGTTAGTCCCGTCGCTCAGGCGCAGGCCATCAGTCTTAGTGAAAGAGTCTTTTAACTCAGGGGGAAATTGAAACAATGCCGGACTAGACAATTTTCGTTACCTCCTTAGCGGGATTTAAGTTTTTGATTAGTTCCACAAACGCTCCAACCCGTGTTCTGATTCCTTCCATATCTGAAGTGGCGTATTCAGTATGAATTTCTAAAAAAGGAATTTCCGCTCCCAGGAAATTTTTTGTTTCATTTGCTTTAAATGTAAACGGATCGCAATACCGTAAAGTATGATAGATTACCCCATCAGGCTGATAATCACGGATTAATTCCGTTAAATTTTCCAGTCGTCGATCTCCGCCGATATCCAATCTTGGCAACGAAGCACACGGCACACGTTCTAAGTATGCCCTGGCAATCCCAGCCGGAGAAATTTCTGCAATGTTTAAGCTTAAAAACGGTCGCAGTCCGGTGCACAAATCGTCGACAATCACTTCGCCGCCAACCTCATCAATAATATTTAATAATTTTTCATCACCAGTGGGAATCAAGCTGCCCGATAATAGAAACCGTGGCTTTCTTGTCTGTATCGCACCTGCCTGTTTCTGCTGCGCTTCCGCCAAAAACTCCGTTATCAGGGTTAAATACTCGCTCCTATCTAAAAAGAAACCGGCTTGAACCAATTCATAAACTTCCCGCCAGGTTACACTTGGATCAGGCTTAGTCAATAGCTGGTAAATATCTCTGATCCCCTGACGAATTTTTTGGTAAAGAGCCACAGATTTATCCAATTCCTGAATATCCAGTTTTACCCCGGCAAACTCTTCCAATCCACCGGCAAAGTCCGCAATAACATCTTCGAAATATTTCACGCCCTGTTCCTGGTAAAAATTGCGCGGAACCGGGATCACCAAAGCTTTAGCCTTGAAGTAGTACTCCACAATTTCCGCCAGGCGATAAATTTGAAGACAATTGGCAGCCACAACCAGGCAATCTGTATTTTGAATATAGGGATCTTCGCCGGTGGCGAATAAGCCCACGCTTTCCCGGACAAACGCGCAATTTTGGGCGGAAAGATATCTACTGCCTACTTCTACTAAACGGTCGTCGCCGCCACGCCCCAGTCTGATTGGTATTAGTCCCAAAGCATGGATAATTTCTTCAGGAACATTGCAGCAGAAATAACCTATAACCCTTTTCCCGTTTTTCCGTTCTTGTTCCAATACCGCCGGACGGCCACGCAGCTTTTCCCGTATCTTATCCAAAGTTTTCATGCGCATTTCCCCACCACTTCTTTTTGGCCTATTATTGCCGCTCCAATGGCGCCAACCAATTGTGAATCCGGATGAATAACAAGCGTTACTCCCAATGCTTCTTCAATGGCCTTTCTTTGCCCAATGTTTTTGGATACGCCCCCGGAAAAAAAGAAAAGGTCTTCCACACCAACACGCGAGAACATACCGGCTATTCGCTGGGCAATAGCATGATGAATGCCGCTGATAATATTTTCCGGCAACTCCCCTCTGGCCCGCAACGAAATTACTTCCGATTCAGCAAAAACGGTACAAGTACTGCTCATTGCCACCTTATGAGTCGCCTTCAGGGATAACGGCCCCAGTTCCTCCAATGGTACTTGAAAAACCCGGGCCATTACCTCGAGAAACCGGCCTGTCCCGGCGGCGCATTTGTCATTGAGAGTAAAATCAATAAGTTTTCCGTCGTCATTCAGCCTTATGGCCTTGCAATCCTGCCCCCCCATGTCGACAATGGTTCGGACTCTCGGATCAAGAAAGTATGCGCCTGTCGCATGGCACATAATCTCTGTAACTTTTTTATTCGCGTAAGGCGCGGAAATACGCCCATATCCCGTAGCTACCGTATATGTGAGATCAGCTTCGGAAAGGCCGGCGTTTTGCAGCGCTTGTTGCAGCGCTTCCTTGCCACTCTCCTCAGTATGAATTCCGGACTGAATAAGCGATCTCCCGATAATTTTATTTCCTTTAATTATCACAGCTTTTGCTGTTAATGACCCAACGTCCACTCCCGCAAAAATTTCATTATTTCCTGGTTTTTCCTTTGACCCCTGTGACATTTTCTTATCTCCTCTCATTATTAAAATTCATGATCATTTATTTCCTAGTGCTTTTTCGTAATAGTTTTTATCGATCCATTTGTCGACATCAAAATTACCTTTCAGAATATTGTTTTCTAATAGAAAATCTTTGGTATACTTGATATTCTGAATAGTTTTGTCACTCAACACCAGTTCAAAATAAAATTTATTTTCCGGATACATATAATCAATCTGTTCTTTGGTATATCCGGCTTTTGTCCAAATCAGCTTTGCATCTTCCGGATTTTCAGTTACGTATTGCTTCGCTCTGATTAGTCCCTTAAGAAAAGCGACTACAGCATTGGGATTGTTCTTGGCAAACTCTGTTCTGGCTATTAAGAAATTTTGTCCTTTCCATTCCGGATGATCCTTGCAGTTAATTACTACTTTGGCCTGCTTATTAACAACCAGCTTAGCCACAGATGTATTCGGTGATACTATAGCCTCGACTTTTTGGGAAATCAATGCTGTTTCAGCTTCGGGAGCAGTCATATGAAAAAATTCAATATCTTTAACCGACAAGTTGTTGGCCTTAAGCGCCTCTACCAAGGTCCTATGCATATACGCTCCTTTCATAGTCGCCACTTTCTTCCCTTTCAGATCTTGGACAGAAGTTATTGGCGAGTCAACCGGAACAAGAATTGCCGCATCCTGTCCCGTATTACCGGTACCCAATAAAGTGGTCTCCATGCCTGCTCCCTTGGCCAATATTGCCGGAGTGTCACCATATACACCGATATCGAGATTTTTACTGCCAAGCCCTTCATTAATAGCCGGTCCCGCCCCGACAAAGGGAATAAATTCCGGTTTTAGCCCCAGCTTTTTAAACTCCTCGTCAATATATCCTTTTTCAACGGCAATCGCCAACAATTCGGTGGGAAAGCTTTTACCGGAATCGACATAACCAATTTTTACGGTAGTAAGCGCTTCTTTTTTGACCTCTTGCGAGCAGCCGGCCAATAACATTGACACTGTCAATAAAATCCCGGCTGCAGTAAATAAATATTTTTTCATTTACATCCTCCTCGCCATCATCATAATAGCTTTTTGAATTATGATTGTTAGAAATTCAGGTATAGATAGGAACCATTTTCCCCCCCTTTACGCCGATAGTATGAAAGCAAAAAGGCCAGACACGTATCATAAGCAGTGTCCAGCCTCTAGTTTTACTAGTCAGCTAACGTTCTTATTATTTTCTTGATAGACCGGCCTTCAAAATCAGCTTTGGCTTATAGTCTGAATTCTTGGCTATTAACATCAGTTTATCAACTGTTAAAGTGCATATATGTCATCCAGATGACAATCCTAAAAAATATTGTTATCTGTCTTTTAATTTGGCAGCATCGATAATTTCAATATGTTTCCCTACTTTGATGAGGCCTTCTTTTTTAAATTGACCTAAAGCAATTGTCACCGTTTGACGACAAGCGCCGATCATGTCAGCCATTTCCTGGTGAGTTAAAGTAAAGGTAATTCTGGCCCGGTTATCATTAGGAGTTGCGGTTGTGGCGAGTTCCAGCAATAGCAAGGCTAACCGGCGCTCCACCGTATAAGATGTAATATTCATAATGGTTTGATGGGCCCGGCGCAAACGTTTACCAAGTTCAGCAGCAATATGAACAGCCAATGACGGATATTGGTGAAGCATGTCCACAAAAGTCTGTTTGTTCATTTTCCAGAGCATACAAGGCTCTAAAGTCTCAATAAACACGGCTCGCTGTTCACCTGTTAAAACTCCTGCCACTCCCACTACTTCACCGGAACGACCAACAGCTACTGTAACCGTATTACCAAACTCAGTATTTTGAGAAAGTTTAACATGCCCGGTTTCAATTAAATATATATATTCCGAGCAGTCCTCTTCCCGAAAAATTACTCTTCCTGTGCCTACTTGCATCGGCCGCGCCAGTTTTTTAAATATTGCCACCTCATCAGGCGACCAATTTTTTAATGTATCACTCGGTAATGGAGTAAAAGTATTCAAAGTAGCCTCCTAATTTAGATTACGTTAATATTTTATTAAGTTATAGAAAAAGGATCAGCATCAGTCTGACCCTTAAAAATATTAACTGCTACTTATAAGCTGACACTATTTTTACGGCATTAAATCTGGCATCCTACATCGGTATGAGGACTGGGGGATTTGCTAGTCTGCTAGATTGTAAAATCATAAGGCATTTCTTCTTCGTTAAAAAATTCCCGATAAATTTCCTTTTTTATGCTGGCAAAATCATAGCTATTACGATCCCTCGGCCGAGACAAAGTGACATCGACAATTTTTTTAAAACTTCCCGGCGAACTATCCATGACTGCAACCCGGTCACCAAGATACACCGCCTCATCAATATCATGAGTTACGATAATCATTGTAGTTTGACCGCGTTTCCAGATGCCTAGCAATTCCTGCTGCATTCTGATCCTGGTCATAGCATCCAGCGCCCCAAACGGTTCATCAAGCAACAAAATATCCGGCTTACTCACCAAAGCCCTGGCAATAGCAATTCTCTGCCGCATGCCACCGGAAAGTTGCCGCGGGTAGCAATGGGTGAACTCACCCAAACCAACCAACTCAATATGCTCTTTGACAATTTTATCCTTATTGCCCTTGTAATTGCTGCCTAAGCCAAAAGCAACATTTTCTGTCACTGTAAACCACGGAAACAAGCGGTGCTCCTGAAAAATCAAACTAACCTTTTTCGGGGTATTATCATTATTATCGCTTATGGTTAAAGAACCAGTATAGTTTTCATCCAATCCTACTATTAAGCGTAAAAGAGTGCTTTTCCCGCAACCACTTGCCCCGACAATACTCAGAAATTCACCGCTTACAACATCAAGTTGAATGTTTTTTAAAACTTCAACCGGGTTCTGGTTAAGAAAAAATGTTTTCGACAAATTATTGATCTGCAGGTCATACAACTTTGAACCGTCCATTTTCTCCCCCCTATAACATTTATCCGCGCCAAGACAAAAGCCTTTTGGCGAGTATCTTTAATGCCATATCCATAATAACGCCAACAACGCCAATAACAATCATACCTACAACAACCATGTCCGGTTGAGACAACTCCCGACCGTCATTAATTCGATAACCGATTCCTGAACTGGCGGCAATCAATTCTGCGGCAACCATTGTCATCCATGCCGCACCAAGACCAAGCCTCAAGCCTACAAAAATCGATGCCAAGGAAGCAGGAAAATATACTTTCCTTAATAAGTCGATCTTATTGGTTCTGCAAATCCGGGCCACTTCCAGATAATTACCGGAAAC
Organism: Methylomusa anaerophila; assembly: GCF_003966895.1. Classification (NCBI taxonomy): domain Bacteria; kingdom Bacillati; phylum Bacillota; class Negativicutes; order Selenomonadales; family Sporomusaceae; genus Methylomusa; species Methylomusa anaerophila. The sequence continues at coordinate 734,434 of NZ_AP018449.1, forward strand.
ATTTTGAATGCCACTAATAGTGTTTACGAGAACAGGGAAAAAAGCGGCTTTAAAAATGATAACAACTTTCGAGGTCTCACCGATTCCGAACCAAAGAATAATAAGTGGAATCCATGCCAAAGGCGGTATTTGTCGCACAGCATCAAAAACCAGCATAAAAAAGCGATTGACCCTAGTGTATATTCCCATAAAAATTCCAAATCCAACGCCCAGAATGACGGCAGCACCGTAGCCCTTTAATACCCTGGACAGACTAATTGCCAAATCGCTCTGTAATTCACCGCTCAGAATCAGTTCCTCAAAGGTGATAATAACCTGTTTCGGCGACGGTAAAATAGCAGGAGAAAATAGTTGCAGTTCGGTGACCATTTCCCATAGTCCCAAAATAGTAATTGGCAGAGCGATAAGATTTGCAATATTTATTAGGTTATCTGTACTTAATACTCTACACTTGCTTACCATCAATTGATTAATCAACCGTTCTTCTTTAATAAATGTTTTCAAACTATATCCTCCTCTATTTAGTTGTTTTTTTGAAAAGTCCATTCCCAAAAGAGAAATGCTGCCGGAAATATAGATCACTATTTTCAAAAATGCTCTTTCGCTGCAAATCTTTTTAAGCCAAAGTATAAAAAGTATAATAAAAACAAGGCTAGACATTTACCAAAATCGGTAATGCCTAGCCTCTAAGTCAATATTAGTCAGCTAAAATCCGTTATTATTTATTGTAAATTCATTCCGAAAAAAAGAGGGATTAAATATCACTAAATCACAAGAAGCTTGTAGCTTTCTTATATTAATATTATTAAAAATTTTATCAAAAAACAAAGCAGATATATGTCGTCTATATGACATCATATTTTAAAATATTTGATCTAATTAAATGCCGGCTATTGCGCCGCAGGATGCGGTTAACACTTTTACCAATCCAGCCAGGTCGGCTTGTACTGTGGTGGAATCACGACGAGGTTCCAGGGGCTCATTTTGGAAAAAAGACTTCCAGCAAAAATCGCTAGAAGTCTCAAATTTCTCTATGGTGCGCCCGGTAGGAATCGAACCTACGCACCCGGCTCCGGAGGCCGGCGCTCTATCCCCTGAGCTACGGGCGCATATGGCTATGAATTACTTTCTTCAGCCACAAAAAAAATTATAACATAACAATTGGCTCATGTCTAATATTTTTTATTAAGAAAATATATGAAATTTCAGGAAATAGAACGTCTAGGTCACTTTGCCTCTGTCGGTGTTTGGCAATGAGGGCAGGTTCGCCATTCCCGGTTAAGTTCCCGGCCACAGGACGGACATTTAGGCTGTAAGGTGTGACCGCAATACGGACAGACTTTAAAGTCATCTTTTACTTTGCCGCCGCACATGGGACAGTTGATTGTTTCGTCCACAGGTATGGCTTCAACGTCAATGATTTCCCGATCCCGGTCCACGCGACGGGGTTTCAGGCTCGGCTTGCGACCAAAAATAAGGTACAGCGGCAAAAAAATATATATCGCACCTGCAACACCGATTGCCCATAGTATTGCAGTACCCAACTCTTGTCCTAACTTTCGCGCATCAGTATAAACCCAAAAGGCTGCAAGCAGGCCGATAATCACATGTAACGAAAACATAGCCGGTCTCCTTCCAAATTGTACGCTAGTGGACTGTAAACCCTAATTCTATAGTTTTAGAGTTTACAAACCACTAGTACTCTGCGTCACTTAAATCATTAGATAAGGTTGCAAGGATTTTTTTGTCCTGCGAGGCGGAGGAGCCGCGCATATCGGACATATGTAAGGAGACGACAACGAAGCAGGACGAAAAAAGACTGCAAGATTATCCATGTATTTAGGTGACGCAGAGTACTAGGCTCAGCACCTTGACATAATTATATCACCCTCTACCATTGATAGCAAACATTACCGTCCGCTTCAACTGCTGATCTCGTCAAGAGTTCGTCCCTTGGTTTCCTCGCCCAGCAGCCATACGATGGCGGCAATGGCCAATAGAACGCCGGTAAACATGGAAAATACTTTTATAAAGCCGTCACTGCCGCTAATCATATAACCGACCACGGTGGGTGCCAAAATTCCTCCGAATCTTCCTACCGCTGCCGCCCAGCCTGAACCGAGAGCCCGGATCCTGGTGGGATACAACTCCGGCGTATAGGTGTAAATGACACCCCAGGCGCCTAAATTGAAGAACGACATTAAGCTGCCCCATAGGAGAACAATAGCCGGATCGCCGCCTTGGCCAAAGAAATAAGCGCTCACGGCACTCAGCGCCAAATAAAAGGCAAGAGTGGCCTTACGTCCGATCCTGTCCACAAAATACGCAGCGCTGAAATACCCCGGAAGTTGAGCCAAGGTAATAATGAGTACATATTCAAAGGTTTTCAGAATTGTATAACCCTGCTTGACCATTAAAGACGGCAGCCAGGTAAATATGCCGTAATATGAATATACAATGCCAAACCACACCAGCCACAGCACGATAGTGCGTTTCATAAACCGGGGCGCCCACAGTTCATTAAAACTAAACGAGGCAGCCGCCGAAGAATTGAGAGAATAAACAGGGCGATTAACTTCTGTTACACCGGCTTCTTGCTCCAGCTTGGCGATGATGGCTTCTGCTTCCCGGGCCTGACCTTTGTCCAATAAATACCGTACCGATTCAGGTACCGCCAAACGAATGAAAAACACATACAGTGCCGGCACTGCACCGATAAAAAATGCCATTTGCCACCCGTAATAGGGAATAATCAGGTAAGAAATAAGAGCTGCCGCCAGCCAGCCCAACCCCCAGAAGCTTTCCAAAAGCACAACGAACCGGCCACGCCTGGCAGGTGGCGAGTACTCGGCCATTAGCGTCGCGGCCACAGGTAATTCACCGCCTAGGCCAAACCCGACCAGAAAACGAAATACTAAAAGCGACTGGTAATTCCAGGCCAGTCCGCACAGACCGGTAGCCACACTATAAATCAGCAGCGTAACGGCAAAAACTGTCTTACGGCCAAACTTGTCCGCCGCTGTTCCGGCTAAAACCGCTCCGACAGCCATGCCCAGGAGTCCCATACTGCCTATCAGCCCCATTTGAGCGGTCGTCAGGTTCCACTCCTGGGCCAGCACGGGCAGGATAAACGCGATGATGCCGGTATCCATGGCATCAAACATCCAGCCCAGCCCAGTCACTAGCAGCAGTTTGTAATGAAACCTGCCCACAGGCAAAGTTTCCAAGCGTTGAACTAATTCCATTCCTCTTCCCCGCCCTTCGCGCCACATGTTCTTTACACTTGTCTTGTCAGTTAGATTTATTATACACTGCCTTCCCGACAAGAACAACCACTTTTCTTAGTTTTGGGCGAAAGGAAAGAACCCAGTCATTCCACCAATATCCCGGCAGTCCTAAGCTCCTGTTCAATTTTCTGCAGTATGACCTCTGAAGATGCTTCCACCATATGAAGGTGAACCCCGCCGGTAATAACAGACAGCGGTTCTGCTCCGCTGTTGGCGCTATCACGTAAAAAATCGGCAAGTTCCCGGCGGGAAGAAAGCATAAGGCTTGCCTTTATTTCACCGTAAACCGGGTGATCTACAATAACATTCAATACTTTTCCGCCATTATCAATGATAATGGCCAGTTCTTCCCCCATCCTGTCCCGGCCGTGACGGCAGGCAAAATGGGTAGTGACCGCGGTTGATTGCAGGACAGGTATTACATACCCCAGAGGGGTGGCATACACATTTACCCCGGCTGCCCGCAAAATTGCTATATCGCCTACAATCACCTGTCTGCTCACACCTAGTTTATTCGCCAATGCCGTGCCGGTCAAAGGCACTTGGGATTGCTTTAAAAGCTGAAGCAGTTGTTCCCGTCGTTCTTTGGTATCCACTCCACCACTCACACTCCGCTAAAAAGAGGCTGTTTCAAAACGCCCATCTGCGTCGTTGCTCCTGCGGGCGCTCACTCCACGTACTTCTCTGTACTGTTCCGCTCACGTCCTCGTCGTGCCTAGCATCTGAACATTTTGAACCACCCTCACCAAATTATGGTTGCGGCAAACTTCACGCTTGCTGTCCGGTTGAATTCACTTAAATAGCCGCGCTCTAGCCTGCCTTTTATTCTTCCGGCTTAAATCGTCGCAGCCGCAAGGCGTTTGTTACCACGGAAACCGAGCTAAAAGCCATGGCCGTTCCGGCGATTATCGGCGAAAGTAATCCGCTGGCCGCCACCGGTATACCAATAATATTATATATTAACGCCCAGAATAAATTTTGTCTTATGTTGCGCATGGTGGCGCGGCTTAAGCTGATGGCTGAGACAATACCTCTGAGGTCGCCCCGCATTAAGGTAACCGAAGCAGCCTCCATGGCCACATCTGTCCCGGTGCCGATGGCCAGGCCCACATCGGCTGCAGCCAGGGCGGGGGCGTCATTAATACCGTCACCAACCATGCCGACAACAAATCCTTTATCTTTGAGCCGGATTATCTCTTCCGCCTTCTGTTCCGGCAACACTTCCGCCAGCACACGATCATCCTCGATACCCACCTGGCCGGCGATAGCCAGGGCTGTACGGCAATTATCCCCGGTAATCATCCAGACTGCTATCCCCATAGTTTTTAAGCGGGCAATGGCCTCTTTCGATTCAGGTTTTACGGTATCGGCAACGGCGATAATTCCGACCAAATTGCCGTCCACCGCCGCCAGCATGGCAGTTTTGCCTTGAGACTCAAGGGTCTCCATTGTTGCCGTAACATTGGGAGCCAAGACCACATGCTCCCGTTCAGCCAGTCTGCGGGTACCGGCCATCACCTTCTGGCCGTTGGCGTCTGCTGTCACACCAAACCCGGCGACAGCGGCAAAATTCTGCACTGCCCAAAGACTTAGTCCCCGGTCTTGCGCCTTCATGACAACAGCCTGACCCAGCGGATGCTCTGAGGCCTGCTCCACGCTGGCGGCATATTGGAGAATTAAATTCGGCTCCATTTCGACCAGCGGAACAATATCTGTGACTTCCGGCCGGCCCTTGGTGATGGTTCCGGTTTTGTCCAGGACAACAGCCGTCATCCGGTGGGCGTTTTCCAAATGTTCGCCACCGCGAAATAATATTCCGTATTCCGCGCCTTTGCCGGTTCCTACCATAATGGCCGTCGGCGTCGCCAGTCCCAATGCGCAAGGGCAGGCAATGACAAGTACGGCGGTAAAATTAATAAGCGCCCTGGTTATGTTGCCGGCATCAAGCCAAATATACCAGACCAAGAATGTAATTGCGGCAATTACTACGACCACCGGCACAAAGTAAGCTGAAATCACATCCGCAATCCGTTGAATGGGGGCTTTTGAACCCTGAGCTTCTTCCACTACCCGAATAATCTGAGCCAGGGCGGTATCACGTCCAACCTTCGTAGCTTTTAACCGGAAACTGCCGAACTTGTTTACCGTCCCGCCGGTTACCGCATCGCCGGGGTTTTTGTCTACCGGCAGGCTTTCGCCGGTAAGCATGGACTCATCAATAGTAGAGTTCCCCTCCAGTACTTCCCCGTCCACCGGGATTCGCTCGCCTGGGCGGACAACCACAATCTGGCTCACGGCAACGGATTCAACAGGAACGTCTATTTCTTGGCCGTCTTGGACAACCCGCGCTGTTTTAGCCTGCAAATTTATAAGTTTTTTTATGGCCGCCGAGGTCTGGCCCTTGGCTCTCGCTTCCAGGAGCTTTCCCAAAAGAATCAAGGTAATGAGGATAGCCGAGGTTTCGAAATACACCATGCCATGGGGCAAAAAGACATTCATGATGCTATAAAAGTAAGCCGCACTTGTCCCGAGAGCCACAAGCACGCTCATATTAGCCCCCAGATTTTTTACGGCATGGTAAGCATCGCGGTAAAACTGCCAGCCGGCGCCAAATTGAACAGGCGTGGCTAAAATCCATTGGAGATACTTATTCCCTAGTATGGGAACCATACCATGTCCCATGAATATCTCCAGCAGCATATTCAAGGCCAGCGGCAAAGATAACGCCACCGATAACAAAAACCACCGTTTTTGCTGGGACATATCCGTTTCCTGTGCAGCCTTCTCCTGGTCGTTGGAAAAAGCTCGTTTTTCTTGCGGGTTATGGTCATTAAGTTCACTAGCGGTATAACCGATGTCGCTGATTTTGGCAATTATCTGATCCACATCGACCGTGTCCGCATCATAGGCAATGTTGGCCTGCTCCATAATAAGGTTCACTGCCACCGTAATAATTCCGGGCATTTTTTTCAGCCCGCGCTCGATGCGGGCCGAGCAAGCGGCACAAGTCATGCCGCCGATTTTAATTATAACTTTTCGTTCATTCATTAGACCTGCCTCGCCTTCACAACGCTATATGGGCTTCCCTTTCCCGCTCACTCTGTATTTTAATCTGTCCCTGTTGATTGCGAATCATACTGTAACCCCTGGATAACTCCCTAACGATCTCGGCACCCTTATTGCTTTCATTAATATGATTAATATTAATATGGATATAAGCATATTTCGCCAAAAAACCATAAAGTTCCTGCTCAAAGCAAATACAATACCCACCGGTTTTTCTAAACAAAAAAAGCCTATAGGAATTTCCTATAAGGCTTACTGCGCTTATGGTGGGCGATGACAGGATCGAACTGCCGACATCCTGCTTGTAAGGCAGGCGCTCTCCCAGCTGAGCTAATCGCCCGTTTCGGTTTTCGACCTCTGACGTTTGACTTTCGTCACACCTAGCCGAAAACTATTTATCCAGGCTCGTTACTTCTGCCCTTTCGAACATCGTGCATCGAACCTCGAATATCGAAAATGGTGACCCGTAGGGGATTCGAACCCCTGATACCGCCGTGAAAGGGCGGTGTCTTAACCGCTTGACCAACGGGCCGGCTTGGCTCCTTGAGTAGGACTCGAACCTACAACAACTCGGTTAACAGCCGAGTGCTCTACCATTGAGCTATCAAGGAGTGTCTAGCGACATAACAAATTATATAACAGTGAAAATAAAAATGCAAGAGGATATATTCATTTTTTTCTGTTAATAAGTGGGATATGCAAGGATAAATCATGCCAACGTCAAATAAACTATATACTATAATAATATATATCCCATTTTTAGGAGGCGTGATCCGTGGACCCTAGAATCAAAACCTTAGCCAATAATTTGATTCATTATTCTATCGCGTTACAACCCGGAGAAAAGATTCTGATTGAAGTCTTTGACGATGCTTATCCTCTGGCCAAGGCTTTGGTCGACGAGGTTTATGCTGTTGGCGGCGTGCCTTTTCTTGAACTGAAAAACAACCAGTTGCAGCGGGCATTAATTCGCAATGCCACCCAAAAGCAATTAAGCTCCATTGCTTCTTGGGAAGCAGCCCGGATGAAAGAGATGAATGCCTACATTGGTGTTCGCGCCAGTCACAATGTGAGCGAGTTGGCGGATGTACCTTCCGATCAGCTGCAAAAATATTCACAGTATTGGATGAAACCGGTACATACGGATATACGGGTTCCAAACACCAAATGGTGCGTTATGCGCTATCCCAATCCGTCCATGGCCCAACTGGCCAATATGAGTACCGAAGCCTTTGAGGACTTCTATTTCAATGTCTGCAACCTGGATTACGCGAAAATGGCCAAAGCCATGGACCCCTTAATTGATCTGATGGAACATACCGACAAAGTGCATATCATAGGACCCGGCACAGATATAAACTTCTCCATAAAAGACATACCGGCAATAAAATGCTCCGGACTAAGAAATATTCCCGACGGCGAAGTCTATACCGCCCCGGTGAAAAATTCCGTAAACGGATTTCTCACCTACAACACTCCGGCAATCTACCAGGGCTTCACCTACGATAATATTCGTCTTGAATTTAAAAACGGAAAAATCATGAACGCATCGGCCAACGATACGGAAAAAATCAACAAAGTATTGGATACGGACAAAGGCGCCCGTTTCATTGGTGAATTTGCTTTGGGAGTCAATCCTCACATCGATACACCGATGAAAGATACTTTGTTTGATGAAAAAATCAAAGGCAGTTTTCATTTTACCCCCGGCAACGCCTATGACGTAGCTTTTAACGGCAACAAATCAGCCATCCATTGGGACCTGGTGTGCATCCAGAACCCTGAATACGGCGGCGGCGAAATCTGGTTTGACGATCGCTTAATCCGCAAAGACGGACGCTTCATCATTCCCGCGCTTGAGGGCTTAAATCCCGAAAACTTGGTGTAAATTCAATTTATAAGCAGAGACTATAATTTTAGTACAGAAGAGACCCATGGGTGAATCCCCCGGGTCTCTTCTTTTTTGTAAAATTATTGTAAAGTTCCGTTTAATTCATTTTAAAAATAAAGGATTTAGCGTTAGCCGCTTTGAAATCACTATTATCAACATTATATTCCAAAATAGATTGCAATCTGTTAATAACTGACAAAAATTGATATTCGCGGCAATCGAATGAGGGGCTGAGACTGTTGCTAAAATCAATCAGAACCGAACTATTTATCGTCACTGTCTTAATGGTAATAATCCCTCTAATTACCTGCAGCATTTTCAACTATTATATCATCTCCCGCGATGTTGGAACCAAAATGCGTGAGGACAGTCTTGTATTCACGTTATCAGTCGCCCGGAATATACGCAGCTTAATCGATAAGTCTTATGCAGTCGCCGAAGAATTGTCCGCTAATACTGATATCTCTTCATTTAATCCTGCGAACCAGGAAATGATATTACGTCAAGCTGCATCCCGCCATCCCCAGTTCGATCTATTATTTGTACAAGATATTCATGGGTGGCAGACGGCCAACAGTCTGGGTGTTCCCGGCAGTGACCGCTCCGGTCGCTGGTGGTATAAAAAATTTATGAGTCTGCAAACCCCTTTTGTCAGTAAATCATATTATACAACAACAGACAACACTGCCGTTACATCTATTTTTATGCCTGTATATTCCCTTGATGGTCTCATTGGGATTTTGGGAGCCGACTTGAAATTGGATTCCATTCAGGATCTGGTGGAACAGCTTACCATAGGCAAAGGCAGTTACACTTATATCCTTGACGGCCAGGGAACGGTTGTCGCTCACCCCGATAAAAACCAGGTTGCCGAGTTATACAATTATCAAACACTGACGCGGACCATTCAACAAAAAGACGCCAATGGTATCCCCCTGCGCGACCGATACAATAATCACATTACTCAGGAATACCCCATATCGGTACCGGAAAAATTGCATGAGGTTGTTAGCTTGGCCCTACAAGGAGAATCGGGAACAGCAGAATATCAAGATTTAAGCGGCAATGACATGATCTGCGCTTACACGGCTGTTTACCTTCCCGGTAATTCCGAAAACTGGGCGGTAATTACAGTAGATAATAAAACAACCGCTATGGCCACAGCCACTCAAATCATAGATAAGAATACATGGGGCACAGCAATTGCGTTGATTGGTACTATTTTGATTGTATATCTCCTCTCCCGCCGGATTACTCATCCCATATTACTTATGGATGAACAAATTAAACGAATTACACGAGGTCAGCTCCACAAACCGCTGGCAGGTGATTTCGGGAAAAATGAGGTGGGACGTTTGGCTCATTCTTTTGAAGATATGCGAGCTACTTTAGCCAAGGTACAAACCGAACAAGAAAATATGTTCCTGTCCACCATTCGGGCGCTGGTTATGGCACTAGAATCCAAAGACGGCTATACCCACTCCCATTCAGTTGAAGTAGCGGAAATCGCAACCAAAGTAGCTGCCGAGCTTGGGTTATCCCAGCAAGAGCAGTTCAAGATAAAGTTCGCCGCCTTGCTGCATGACATCGGAAAGATCGGCATACCCGACCATATTCTTAATAAAAATGGCAGTCTGAGCGATGAAGAATGGGACACCATGCGCCAGCACCCGACCATAGGAGCAAAAATTATCAGTACCATACCAAACATGGAGGAAATCGCCCATATAATCAAGCACCACCATTCCCGCTGGGATGGCAAAGGATATCCTGGCGGTATACTCGGCGAAAATATCCCCCTTGGCGCCCGCATTATCGCTGTTGCCGATGCTTTCCAGGCTATGACTTCCGACCGTCCTTATCGCCAGGCTCTTTCGTACCAATATGCAATCGCTGAAATTCGCCGCTGTGCCGGTAACCAGTTTGATGCTCAAATTATCGACGCTTTTCTAAAAGTTGCCGATCAGTGAAAGACCCAGCCTTCCGGCTGAGTTTTCCATACTTGTTGTAATACTATTTTATAAGTTCCTGCACAAAATTAGGCAAAGCGAAACAGCTTTTCTGAATATTTACATTGTGATAACGGGTGCCAAATGTCGCGGGAATCCGGCTGACATCGGCTTCTGTCGGATCATACTGCTTAGAACCGATGGTAAAGCAATGAAGACCGCCGGGATAAAGCGGAATCGAGGCTAAGTACAGGCGGATAATTGGGAATAAGGAAGAAATATCTTGGTGTAGTCTTTTGACCAGTTCCTGATGGTAAAAGGGAGATTCAGTCTGCTGAACGAATAAACCGTCCGGTTTAAGAGCTTTATATACGTCTTTATAAAAAGCGCGAGTGAACAGTCCTTCGCCTGGCCCGATGGGATCAGAGCAGTCAACAATGATAACATCATAAAGATTTTCCGCTTGCTGCATATGCTTAATGCCGTCGCCGATCTTAAGTTCAAGTTTAGGATGGTTTCCGTTTAAAGCAATACTTATCTCGGGCAAATACTTTTTGCATACATCCACGACCATGCCATCGATCTCCACCATCTCAGCCTTCTCAATAGATTGGTGTTTTACGACCTCCCGGACGGTACCGCCGTCGCCACCGCCGATGATCAAAACTTTCCTGGGATTCGGATGACTGAACAGGGGAACATGGGCAATCATTTCATGGTAAATAAATTCATCAAAAACCGAAGTCTGGAATACTCCGTCCAATACAAGCATGCGTCCGAATTCCAGGGATTCTACGACCGCTACTTCCTGAAACTTTGACTTTCCGGCGAATAGAGTCTCTTTAATCCGGGTAGTCAAACCCAGATTTTTCGTTTGAAACTCTGTATACCATAATTCCATACAAATATCCTCCTATGATCAAGCTATTCAAGCTTGCATATTACGCTCCTTATTGATCCGGGCACGGATTCTACCACATATTTTACCACAAAAAAAATAAATTTACTGAATTATATATATGTTTTATCTGCCGCCTTAAAGAATTGACATCCGGATATTAGGACAAGCTTCAACCAAAGCAAAAGCCGCCGGGATATCCCGGCGGCCAACTATTCTATTGTTTTTACTCCTTTTCTCCAGGGCGCTTGCCGTACTTGTATTTCGGCATGTGGTGTTTATAATAAGGCTTATGGCATGCTTTTTCTTCACATTCTTCTACTGCTTCCTCAATATCCTCAACGCATTCCTCTACATCTTCCTCGTCGCATTCCTCTTCAGCCAGACTAGGACCTAAACCGGTACAGCCGGAAAAAGTATGACAGTGATCATCACAAATACTAGTGTCGCCGGCGAAATAATGTACATGAGTATCATCACATAACTCAACAGCCGGCCCTGTTATGATGTCAAAGGCATGCCAATGGCCTTCACAGTCTTCACTGATGAAGGAAGTACGGCCATGGATGCAGTGAACGTGGGACCTATTTTTTTGCTTAGCCGGACCACTAACCCCCGTAATTATGTGTTGATGGTCGTCCGCCACATCAGCCTCGGTCAAATAGGTATGGACATGAATCATACAATCGTCCTGATTGTGATGATGGTGTAGATGTTTACGGTCTTCTTCCGTAACAGGCATTTTTTCACACCTCCCAAGAGTTGTCGTGTAATATAGTATGCTTTTAACAACTCTTTGGTTACAGACACTAACCCCTGCCTAGCGGACGGATAACCAGCGAAGTGACAGCATAACCGCCAGACCTAGTGCCATGGTCAGCATCGCGTTACGGTATTTGAAAGCAATAATTGCCGCCACAGCTCCGGCCAGCAAATAATGATTGTTTAAGGACAAGTCAAATTTACCGGCGGGAAGAAGCAGGGAAGGAACAATTAAAGCTGTCAGTATGGCTGTGGGTACATGCTTCAGCCATCGTGCAAACCAGGCCGGGATGCCTGTCTTCCTAAACAACGCCACCGCCCCGTACCGGGTCCAAAATGTAACAATTGCCATACCGGTGATAATCAGCAACATTTCACTTCTGACCATCTAGTTAATCTCCTCCTGCCTTCTATCGATAAGACCTCCGGTAATACTGGCGGCAAAACAAGCGACGATGATATACCATTTACCCGGCAGGTACAAGGCTCCCAGAACGGCAGTGAGTGATGCCACACCGCAAACAACAAAGCTGTTTCTATCTGCCAGCCGGGGGATGAGCATAGCCAAAAAAGTAGCCGGCATGGCAAAGTCCAGACCCCATGCCAATGGGTCGGGAATATACCCGCCCATTAGCACCCCGGCTATGGTTGAACCGGCCCATGTCAGGTATGCGGCGGTGTTGGAGCCGAGTTGAAAACTGGCACTGTATCCGTTCTGAGTAATGCGGTTGATTGTAATCGCATAAGTTTCATCCGCCATACCGAAAGTAAGCAGCATTTGCTTTAACGCCGGCAGCCGCATCAGATGCGGCGCAAGTGACGCCCCCATTAACAGATGCCGGAGATTGACAAGCAAGGTGGTGCACACAATCAACCACCAGCCGGTGACTCCGGCCGCAATCATCGAAATACTGATAAATTGGGCTGCACCGGCAAAAACCAAGAGAGACATCAACACTGTTTCCACCGGCGTCAGCCCTGCGGCCAACCCCATTACGCCGCAGGTTATGCCAAAGGGGACTACCCCGATTATGATCGGAATACTATCCCTTGCCCCGAGCCAGAAATCCGTTGTCGCCAAAAGATTATCAGCTGCTGCTGATGCTTTGCAACTCTCCATACCCATTGAACCACCTTCCCGAGCACTATGGCTGCGTGTCTTAATATTTTTAGGATAACAGGCAGGAAAAACACCGTAAATATCCAATTAAATAAAATAACAGCATAATTGGATATTTCGGAGGAAAATACAAAATGGATATATCCAAAATTATAGGCGGCATCCGTTTAGACCCTGCCGCTACTATCCCGCTGTATATACAAATTGCGAATGCCGTTGCTGCGAAAATTCAAGAGAATATCCTGCCGCCGAATACCAAACTGCCTCCCGAGCGTGAATTGGCAGAACTTTTGAAAGTTAGCCGCACCACAGCCATAAATGCCTACCATCAGCTGGAACGGCAAAAAATGGTTAGAACCAGAATCGGCAGCGGTACTTACATAGCCGAGTTATCATCTCATTCAGTTCCTAAGGCTGACATTCCGTGGCATCAATTGTTTTCTCCCCATCTCCAAACCCCATTATCATCCATCATTAAAGAACTGGTATCTACTGTAGTATCCAGTGACTCTATATCTTTGTCCGCCGGCATGCCCGATCCGGCGCTATACCCTTTGGACGCCTTCCACGATTTATTTAACCTGACTATTAAAAACCTAGACAGTACAGACTTCGGCCATATTCCTACCGAAGGCTATTTCCCCCTGCGCCAGGAATTGGCCCGCTATTTAAACCAAAAAAATATTTTCTCCCAGCCGGACGATATCCTTGTATCCACCGGCTCCCAGCAGGCTTTATATCTTTTAACCAAGGTATTGCTGGCACCGGGAGATTATGTTATCGTCGAATCGCCAACCTATCTGGGCGCTATCCAAATGTTTCAGTCTGCAGGAGCCCGCATACTTACTTTACCTGCCGCAGGCCGGTTTCCCCTGTCGCTAATGGAAGATTATCTTATCCGGTATCGTCCGAAGCTGCTTTATATTCTGCCTACATTTCAAAATCCCAACGGGCGGCTGATTCCACTCAATGAACGGCAGGAAATCTTAAGTTTGGCCTCACGCCACCGGCTGGCCATTATTGAAGACGACCCTTATGGCGAGCTCTATTACGGGGAAGCGCCGCCGCCTTCGCTTAAAGCGCTGGACCATTATGGCGGCGTCATATACCTTAGCACTTTTTCCAAAATATTGTTTCCCGGCTTACGCACCGGCTGGATAGCGGCTCCCGCGGCGGTCATCAACCGCGTTGCCCTGGAAAAACAGTATATGGACCTGCACAGCAACAATATATCCCAGTGGCTGCTTACCAATTTCCTTGGCCATAATTTGCTGGAGAGCCACCTGAAACTGGTTCGCCGGGAGTATAAAAAACGCCGCGATTCAGCCGCCCGCGCTTTGCGGCGCCACCTGGAAACCTTAATCTCTTTTTCCGTCCCCGGCGGCGGTTTTTATCTCTGGTGTCATCTGGAAAACAGGATTACTTCCCGCCAGTTGCTTCATGAAGTCACGAAAGAAAATGTCTCCTTCGTCCCCGGTGAAGCCTTTTATGCCGACCCTCTCGGCGAGAAAGAATTCCGGCTCTGCTTTGTAACTCACCGGGAAGAACTGTTGCAAGAGGGAGTAAAACGGCTGGCACAAGCATTGCACGCATTGATGAAAAATACTGTTGCCAGCCAAACAAACCGGCCTAACTCTATACGACCCATCATATGATTACAGCAACTTGGCCATACAATATTCATCCACATACTGCCCGTCAACAATCAGAGATTTGTGGTACTTGCCTTCTGTCATAAACCCCATCTTTTCATACAATCTTAGTGCCCGCTTGTTGTGAGCCATGACGGTTAGCTCCAAACGAACCACTCCCACGTTCCTCGCCCATAGCTCCACTTCCCTAAACAAGCGTCCGCCCAGGCCTTGTCCGGTATATTCCTCCAAAATACCTACGGCAATATATGCCTTATGCCGGATTCGGTTGGCGAATCCCCGCTCGGCAGACAGAAAACCAACCAGACGGCTGCCCCCGGCCTCGACAACCAATAGGAGCGAACCGGATCTCTCAGCGTTACGGATCCGAATTACCAACTCTTCCGGCGAAGTTCTTCTCTCGCCTGGTTCAAACAGCAAAAATTTGGACTCATTATCCAGTGTGTGCAGCAAATGATAATATGACCATACGTCTTTTTCTTCAATCTTTCGTATTTCCATTTCCATAACTACCAACCTCCAGCCCCTCTAACTTCCAACCTCCCGAAAAAAACTTATAACACCCGAAGCGTTACCTTTTGCTTTAATCTGCGTTTATATAACTAAAAGGAGATGAAAATGTGAAAAGTAAACTGTATTTCTTGGGGAAACAAGCTATTTTATTAGTACTAATGATGGTATTGGCAGCGACGCCGGTACTGGCTAAAGAGCCATCAACCGGGACAGAAGTTACGGTGTCAGGGAATTATGAACAGGAAATAGCTCCGGATGTTGCTTTTGTCACTATGGGCGCAGTAACGGATGCCGTAAATGTAAAGGATGCACAGGAAAAAAACGCCGAGTTGGCGGCCAGAATCCAGCGCCAGATTGAGGCTCTGGGAATCAAGCCGGAACACATAAAGACCGTCAATTATTCCGTAACTCCGGTATATGAGTATGCCGACAACGGACGCAGACTTGCGGCAATCAAGAGTTACCAGGTATCTAACAATATCTCTGTCACCGCCGCCCCCGACCAAGCCGGACTGGTAATCGATACCGCTCTAAAAGCCGGCGCCAATCAGGTAACCAGCGTTCGTTTCGGCAAAAAAGACGAGACAGCCGCCAAAGCCGAAGCAATCCAACAGGCGGTAAAAGACGCCCTCACTAAGGCGGAAGCCATTGCCAACGTCTTAAATAAGCACGTTTCCCGCATCCAGGCAGTCAACGAAAGCGGCGTGTATTTGCAGCCTTTGGAAATGAGCAGAATGGTTGCCAAGGGCGCAGCAGCGGATACGGCGACCCAGCCCACCCCCATATCGCCCGGTTTGGTTCATCTGACCGCCAATGTCCAAGTCACGGTTGAACTGGAATAATAATTTGGCTATTACATCCATCGGAAAATCACCGGTGGATTTTTTTCCATTCCGGGTACCCTATTGGGAGATGGATCATATCATGAACGGTAATCCTTCCCCGCATTATTTAATATACGTCAGGAGAATAAAGAAATGTGCCTTACCTGCAACATGGCGCAACAATTTGTTGCCAAATGGAATAACTTTCTGGGACAATACATGTTCCTGCTGGTTCTTATGTCACTCATTATCGGCTTTAGTACCCCTCGCAGCAATACCGTATATCTACAAGTATTTTGACAAGAATATTCCTGCCTAAGTTGCTTGCCCATAAAAGGGGAAGTATAATAGAAACATAACAGGGAGGAATGCGAAAACTATGAAAGAACTTGAGTTCATTTATAAACGGGTCAGTGTAAGGAAATTTAAGGAAGACCCAATACCTGTCGAGCATATCCGGGAGATAGTAAAGGCAGCTACCTATGCCCCCTCAGGTAAGAATCTGCAAAACTGGCATTTCGTTGTTGTTAAAAATAAAAATAAAATTGCTGAAATTGCGTCAATTGTGGAACAAAAGAATCAAAAACTAACGAATTACATAAAAGACGCGGACAAGATTAAAGCATTTGCAGGATCGGTGCGCTACCATACTGTATTTCAGACGGCGCCGGTGCTGATCCTTGTCTATGCCGGCCCCTATGATACCATTGCCGATACGCTGTTAGAAGCCGGCATTCTGCCGCGAGAGGAAGCTTTGAGTTACGCCAAGCCAAATCCAGGAATTCAAAATATTGCTGCCGCCTTGGAAAACCTGCTGCTGGCTGCGGCCAGTCTGGGTTATGGCGCCTGCTGGATGACCGGTCCCAGCTATGCTGCCGCGGAAATATCCCAATACATAGGCTTTAAAAAAGAAGGCTATTATCTGGCAGCCATGACTCCACTAGGTATTCCGGCCAGCGGCGAGATAGCCAACCCGGCCCGCAAACCTTTGGAGGAAGTGCTTACAATCATTGAATAATAAAACTAATCAGCTTAAAGTAGGGAACTGATAATCTGAGTCCATCATACGAAATAATATTAACGGGGGTAGGTCTTAAAGCCGCCCCCGTTTTTTGGATAAAGGGAGAGTACGGGTATGATTCCTTTACGTGATAATATTCGCCTTGGTTCATTTTTTCCTTCTCTAACTTTGGGAATTATTCTCTTGAATGCCTACGTTTTTTACCTGGAATTGACTTCAGATTCCATCGGTATAATCGCTGCATATAGCTTGATACCGGCCAAACTCATGCATAATATTAATACCGGCACTCCCCATGATCTTATTGCTTACCTGCCTTTGGTCAGCAATCTGTTTCTTCACGGCAGCTGGTTTCACATCATAGGCAACATGTGGTATCTGTGGCTATTCGGACGCACTTCGGAAGCCTGCCTGGGTCATTTAAAATACCTCTGCTTTTACTTTGCCTGCGGCATTACTTCCAACCTTACCCAGGTTCTGTTCGATCCAAACTCAAATATTCCGCTTATTGGCGCGAGCGGCGCTGTGTCGGGGGTGCTTGGTTCATACCTGACCTGCTTTCCCTCCGCCCGGATTCTAACTCTTATCCCATTATTCCTTTTTTTTCCGATAATAGAAATTCCTGCCTACCTTTTTATCGGCGTCTGGTTTCTGCTGCAACTCGAGCAGGGAGCCATAGCCGGGTTCATCGCCGGGTCAAATATTGCCTGGTGGGCCCATATCGGTGGATTCCTTACAGGCATTGTCTTGAGCCGGGTTTTTCGGAATAAATAGTTTTTCCACTCAGCCTATTTCGGCAGAAAACAAGGGAGGTGAGTATGGGCGAATTCTCTAATTTAACTAAGTGATGATCCAATGTATAGCAGGAAATCCCTTTGCAAATAACTAATATTTATTAACTAGGAGTAACTTTATTTTAAATCAGGAGGGATTACTCATGGTAGAAAAAAAGCTTGATTTTAAAGAGCTTGCTGAAACCAGACGGTCGGTAAATTTTTTTGATCCAACCAAACCTTTATCGGATGAGTTGCTGAAAGACATCATCGACCTTGCCGTACTGGCTCCTTCTGCCTTTAATGCCCAGCCGTGGCAAGTATTAGCTGTAAAGTCAAAAGAGAAGCGGCAAGAAGTCCACGACAAGGCGTGCAACCAGCCGAAAGTGCTTGACGCCCCTGTCTTGTTGGCTATTCTTGGCGACACAACCGGATTTAAACGCCCAAATCCGATATGGGACGAAAAAGTCCGGTTAGGTAATGCTAGCGCCGCAGATGTAGAAAATATTGTAAATTTCTCCGAAAATGTCCTTTTTCCTACGGAACTTAGGCAGGTGGCTTTCGCAGCCAGCAACAGCTCCCTGCTGGCCATGAGCATCATGTATGCCGCCAAATACTATGGCGTTGAAGCTCACCCCATGATCGGATTCGATGAGTCCAAAATAAAAGAAATATTCAACATCCCTGATCATGTGATTGTAACCATGCTTATATGTTTAGGGTATTTTGATGAAACTAAGACTTTACGCCCGCGAGAAACCCGCTTTACTTATGAAAAAATTGTAAAATCCTTTTAACCGGCTATGCCGCTGCAGTGCTTGTAAGCCCCGCCCGCCATTCGCGGGCGGGGCTAAACATTTGATAATAAAAATGGCCGCAACTGCTCTATACATAATAACACTAAAATGCTATAATTTTTTGAATAATCCTAGTGGTCTAGTAACGGAGGTTGAAGAATGTCCAAAGAAAGAGAGCTTGCCGAACAGATAGTCGTGACCGTAGGCGGCAAAAACAATATCATTGGGGCCGCTCACTGCATGACCAGACTCCGTCTGACATTGGCGGATTTACAAAAAGCTAATCAAATTGTTCTGAAAAAAATTCCGGGAGTGCTGGGAGCAGTAGAGCAGGCGGGTCAGTTGCAAATCATCCTCGGCCCCGGAATTGTAAACAAAGTTGCAGGCGTACTGAATGAAATCACCGGCCTTAAGACGGGTGAGGTAAGGGACTTAAAAACAGCCTGCCAGGATCAGAACCGCACCCCGTTCAAATTGTTTCTGCGAAAACTGGCCAATATCTTTGTTCCCCTTATTCCCGCTATCGTTGGCTCCGGTATGGTAGCGGGCATTACCAACATCGCCGTACAGTCAGGGGCAGACCCGCAAGGAACGTTTATCGCCATCTTAAATGTAATCGGCTGGGGAATTTTCTCTTATTTGGGCGTCTTTGTCGGCATCAACGCCGCCAAAGAGTTTGGCGGTACGCCGGCACTGGGAGGTCTTGCCGGAGTACTTATCATTAACCCGGCAATCGCCACAATAAAAATCAATGGACTGGCTTTGGTCCCGGGCCGGGGCGGCTTGATCGGAATATTGCTGGCAGCCTGGTTTATCAGTTGGGTGGAAAAACAATTGCGCAAAGTTGTCCCCCATGCGTTGGATATAGTGGTTACCCCGGCGCTTACCCTTTTAATCACCGGGTTGGCCACCTATTATGTACTGCAGCCTGTCGGCGGCGTCTTATCCGATGGTATAATAGCTTTTTTTAAAAATATGATCAGCATAGGTGGTGTCGTGGCCGGTTTTACTCTGGCCGGGACCTTCCTGCCTGTTATAATGTCGGGAATGCATCAAGGCCTTGTACCGGTGCACATGGAATTTCTTAACACCCTGAAAGAAAATCCTTTGCTCCCTATTCTGGCCATGGGCGGTGCCGGGCAGGTAGGAGCAGCTTTTGCCGTATATCTGAAAACTAAAAACAACAAGCTGAAACAAATAGTCAAAGGCGCTTTGCCGGTCGGTCTGCTGGGCATCGGCGAACCCTTGATTTTTGGTGTAACCCTGCCCCTCGGCCGCCCTTTCATTACCGCCTGCATCGGCGCTGGTTTCGGCGGCGCATTCCAGGCTGCCGCCGGCGTCAAATCCATCGCTTTAGGCGTCTCCGGCCTTCCCCTGACTTTTCTTATTAAGCCCGGCGGCGCGGGACTTTACCTTGCCGGCCTTGCAATTGCTTATGCGGCAGGTTTCATCGTCACCTGGGTGGTAGGCTTTGAGGACCCCAAAGATGAAGAATGATTTAAGGATGTGACTAGTTCATGACAGTTGAAAAAGGAATATCCGTTTACGCCGGGCTGGGATATCCGGTTGAAACCATCAAGCGCCATCTTGAAATGGCCCGTGACTTAGGCTATTCCCGTCTGTTTACCTCCCTTCATATTCCCGAAGCGGACCAACAGGCGATAATCCCGGAATTTAGAAGCATCATCGGCCACGCCGGCGAATTAGGATTCCGGGTCACTGCCGATATATCCCCTCGGGCCTTTAGCCTGCTGGGGCTCAATTACCTGTCGGCCCCGGCCTTGAATAGTCTTGGTATTGACATTCTACGTCTGGATTTCGGGTTCACGCCGGCGGAGATTGCCAGACTCACCAGGGAAAGCGCCCTTCATATCGAACTCAATGCCAGTACAATTAACACCACCATACTGGCGGCCATTCTCTCAGCCGGAGCCGTTACCAGCCGCATCACGGCCTGCCATAACTTCTATCCCCGTCCGGAAACCGGCTTGTCCTACGAACTATTCCAAGAACGCACATTACTCTGCCAACAATACAATATCCCGGTGGCCGCTTTTATTCCCTCCGGAAAAAATCCCCGCGGCCCAATCCACCAGGGTCTGCCCACTTTGGAACAGCATCGCTCGCTAAGTCCGGTGGTGGCGGCCAAACACTTTTTGGCCGGTAAACTGGTCGACTGTATCTTCTTCGGCGACCCGCTGGCCCCTCCGGAAGAATTAGCGTCAGTAGCGTCTCTTGCTGACGAATGTGTGGAACTTAATGTCCAGGTTGAATCAGGTCTCAGCCAGCAAGAACTGGCTATACTCTTTTCCCGCCATACCAATCGTACCGACCCGGGAGAACATGTAATCCGTTCGCAGGAAGCCCGCGGCCTGTGTACCGGAATCATTCCCGCCCGTCCGGTCCGGCCCCGCGCAACAGGCTCGGTTACAATCGATAACGCCGGCTACCTCCGCTATATGGGAGAATTACAGGTTGCCGCGAAAGACTTACCACCTGACCCCCGGGTTAATATAGCGGCAACCGTAGTGAAAGAAGAGCTTTTTCTGCTTAAATATATCACGCCCGGTCGTCCATTTCGCTTTAAGGAGGTCGCCGTAATTGAAAATCAATCTGGATAAACTGCTAACCGAAGGCTGTAATCCCAATACCGTAAATATTGACAGGCAAACCACACTGGATATCGTCCGTCTCATCAACGCCGAAGATCAAAAGGTGGCCCTGGCCGTTAAGGAAGTATTGCCCCAGATTGCCCGGGCCGTGGATTGGACAACTGACTGCCTGCAAGCCGGCGGCCGTTTGTTCTATATCGGTGCCGGCACCAGCGGACGATTGGGAATACTGGATGCCTCCGAATGCCCGCCCACTTACGGGACATCGCCGGAAATGGTTCAAGGCCTGATTGCCGGCGGGAAAACTGCGGTTTTTCGCGCAGTTGAGGGAGCTGAAGACTCTTTGGCCTTGGCCGCCGACGACTTAAAACAAAAACACCTTACGAATAAGGATATCGTAGTGGGAATCGCCGCCAGCGGCCGAACGCCTTATGTCCTTGGGGGTTTACGCTATGCCCGGGAAGTAGGCTGTAAAACAATTGCCGTCAGTTCGACACCCGAGCCGGAGATCGGCAGTGTCGCCGCTTTGTCCATTGAAATTCTCACCGGCCCGGAAGCAATTACCGGTTCTACCCGGATGAAAGCGGGCACCGCCCAAAAGATGGTGCTAAATATGCTGACAACGGCAACCATGATTAAATTAGGCAAGGTTTATGGAAATCTGATGGTTGACGTCCAGGCCACCAACCACAAACTCAATGAAAGAGCAAAACGCATAGTAACACTGGCTACCGGCTGCCCAGGGGAAGAAGCCGAGCAGGCGCTTATCCGGGCAGAAGGTTCAGCAAAAACAGCTATTGTCATGCTGTTGGCAGGTATTTCGGCAGATGCGGCCCATGACTTACTGCGTCGTACAAAGGGCAGAGTATCCGAGGCTATTGATATTATTTAACCAGATAATAAATTCCCGTCACCAAAATCACTACCGCAATGAATACAATAGTCAACCACTTTAGCAGCCTCTTCCTTAGCGGGTATTTTTCGGCTGTTTTACGGCATTCGTCCAGTATTCCGGCCGGAACCTGATTAATTGCCGCCGCTAAAATAAACGGCACTACGACTAAATCATCTAAAAAGCCAAAAAAAGGCACCACATCCGAGACGATGTCTATCGGACTAATTAAATAGAACATCGCTGCCCCGGCCATCAGCTTTACAGATCCCGGTGTTCGCGGATGTTTTAAAACCAGTAAGAGTACATATAAGTTATTTTTAAGCACCCACAGCCTTTGGGTAAAATTTTTAAATTGCAGCCACTTGGTTATCATGTATAATCCCCTATCAGTATATAGGTCGCATTAAAGAATTGACATCATAGCAACCCGTCGGTAGCAGAATTTATGATTGAATCCATGTGTTCCGGCAAGTAATCCAAAAGCATATGCGCCGAATAGGTTCCGGTCAGTCGCGCCAGTAAAGCATCAAAATCCGTGGTGCTAAATATTGGGATACGGCGCAATAAGAAGATATTGTCCCGACCGGCTTTGTTTACGCCGCTTAATACCGTAAAGGCCCCCTGATAGCCTGCTGATTCGATCTTTTTCCATGATCTCAGGTTAAAGAACCCGTAAGGATAGGAAAAAAACAACGATTCCTGGTGCGTTATCCCTTCAAGCTGTCGTTTATTGTCCAAGATTTCATGTTCTAATTCCGGTCCGGACAATTGGGTCAAATCACTGTGAGTCATGGAATGCCCGCCGATGGCGAACCCGCTCTTTGCCATTTCCCGCACTTGTTGCGCCGATAATCTTTGGGCACGGTCAACGTTAATTCCCACAACAAAAAAAACTGCTTTAAACCCATACTTCTGCAATATTGGCAAAGCATTAGCATAATTATCGTCATAGCCATCGTCAAATGTGATCAGGATGGGTCTTTCCGGCAGAGACACTTCTTCCCTTTTCATGTAGGCAATCAACTGCTCCGGCGAAATAGTCTCAAAACCCGCATTATGCAGCAACGCCACTTGCCGTTCAAATTCGTCCGCAGTTATCGTCAGGCGGGGCAAACCACCATCATCATTGCCAACATGATGGTATAGTAACACAGGAATTCCGTCTTGGCGGCTTGCACTGGCAATATAGCTGGAAAATAACATGATAACAACAATAACAGTAGCTACTGCTCTTTTTTTTAGAACAACCATCAGGGTCAACCTCCAGTTTAGGATTCTCCTTTAGTAATATATATATGTGAATACCGCTTGTTCCTCGGCCGCGTTTTTTCTTATTTTCTTTCCCGCAAAACATCAAGAAGCGTTTTGTCCCCTATGTAAAGCTGTTCGACCACGCCGTAACCGTCCTTGATCCGCACCAGCGCAACCCCGTCTTTGCCGGCGCTGGTTCTGTACGCCGTTTCAGCGGCAGGAGCCACATCCTCCGGCAGGTAATACCGCTTAAAAGGAACAATGACAAATGCCTGATCCTGATCCTTTTTTACATATAGAACCTTTACCCGCAGAAAAGGTTCTCCTGCCGGCCGGTTGGCCCGAATCCCCTGAATGTAGGCTTTGTTGTCCCGCCTTTCCCCGATAACGGCGTAAGCCGTTTGTCCGTGGGCAAAATCAGACCCGTCAAGGATGGGGCCGCTCATTTCCTTAAAATGAAGATCAATATACCTTCCTTTCAAAGCATCGTATGGGTCAACCGGTGCTGTGGCCCAGTAAAACTGATGCCCATTCTTCAGTACATCCTCCCAATGCCATGTCATGTAGAGTGGAACGGTCAGTTGAATGACTGCCAGGAACAGAAAAAGTAAAATGGCGGTTTTAGTTTTCATCATCATTTCCCCCCGCCTTTCGTCGGACCATTACCAGATTAGCAATAAGAAAACCGATTCCCAGCGCAACAAACACGCTCCCCCGCACTATAAAACTGAATTCAATATCAAAGAAACGGGCCGTTATTAACGCCGCCAGCATTATCATGCCGATATTCAGGGTCCCCAGAGTCCCCTCGCGGATACTGGTCATAATTACAGTCAGGCTTATAACCAGCATATAGGCATTTAATAATACGGTAGCTCCGACCCCGCCGGTATCATAACTTTGTATCAGGTAAGCCGCGCCTGCAATCAGCGGCGCTACCCCGAATAAGCTGAATAAGCTATACTGAATCCCTTTAGTCCTAAGCAGCCGGCTCCCCAATAGAACAGCAAAAGCCATGAGAGCAAAAGCAAGTATATATTCTTTGGTTGTCGTCCAATAGAGCTTGTCTCCCAAACTAAGCCACAGGTTTCTAAACGTCATTAGAAAGGTTAAGCTAACGGTTCCCAATAATCCGACTAATTTGAAGGGTTTCTGCCAGGCTGCGGCTTCTTCGTCAAACCACAAGCTGCCGACAAAATAGAGTATTGTGAACCAAATAGTATAAGTAAATAAACTAAGTTTGTCGATATACCGGGCAAAAGCAAATCCGAAACAAAAACAGAGGCTAAGGGTAAAAAACCAGGAAAAAATAACAGTCTGATTCTTCCCCCGCGCTGTCCGCAGCAGATGGTAGTAATACGGGGTCGCCAACCCTAACAGGGCCCAGATGATTTGCTTGCCCAAGATATCAAAATAACCGACAGCCGTCCATAGGGAAATGCCGATCAGGTACATCAGGGCAGGAACGGTAACATTCAGCAGATAAACCAGCGGAAGGGAAAGCAGCATCCAGGTCAACAAATAGCCGCCTGTGTCATCAACCAGATGATAGGTCTGCCCAACTAAAGCTATCGCTGCCCCCACGATCAGCATCAATAAGGTAGCTGCGCACTCCGCCCACACCGCGCTGTCCTTTTTATCCTTTTTAAACCATATTACTGCGCCGGTAAGGGTTTGCGCCGCCAATAACATACCAACAGCAATCGCCATCCGGTGTAAACGGGTAAGCTGATCCCAGTTATGGGCCAAAATGAGGATAATTCCCAATCCTACTAAGACAACGCCGATTATGCCAAATACTGCTAAGAAAATTTTGGGCTGGGGACGCTGGGTTATGGGTTCGTAGTATTCCCGTATCCGCTCGGCGTTTTCGGCGGAAATAACGTTTTTCTCAACCAGCTCCGGCAACTGTTGATACAGCCATTTCACTGCTTTTTTGCTCATAAGTCCGTCTCCCATAAGGCCTCATAATCAATACTTCATCAATACTTCCTTGTTGTTTTAACTTGCCAAAGCAAAATTTACAACTTTGAAAACTTTGAAAACTTTGAAAATGTTTTGCGTTTTTCGTAAATAATATGTCTATTGGAAATATATTATACATTCGCTGCGAATTGGGAAATACCTGTTACTTAGGAATATTCCTGCGCCAAAGCGCCCGCGGGAAACTCTGCCGGTCCCGCAAGTGTCATATTTACGGGGCCGGCAGGAAGGATTGCATAGGAGAGTCAGAGAATATAGCACCAAAACATTTTGTGGAGGATATGTGATTATGACCAATCGTTGCATGAAGGATTTAGATATCTTTTCTGCTTTAGGTCACATCGAGCGTGAACAGGTGGGCGAGCTCGCCCTTAAGAGAATCTATCATAAAAATGAACCGGTTTTCAGCGAAGGAGAGGAAGCAGACGCCATTTATCTCATTAAAACCGGCAGGGTGAGACTCTATAAAATCTCCGAAGAAGGCAAGGAGTTTACCCTTGACTATCTGAAAGCCGAAGACATTTTTGGCGAAGCCACTTTTTTCGAAAATGCTGTACACACGATGAATGCCGTTGCAATGGAAGACACGTTTATCTGCTGCTGCACCAAGGAATTGTTTGTCAAATTATTAAATCATCCCCAAACTGCGTTGAAAATTGTCCAGCATTTTGGTAAAAAAGTGAATGAATATACCGAGCATATGTCCCGCATTGCCTTTAAGGATGTAAGAGGCAGAGTACTGGATGTGCTCTATCGGCTGGCCGAAAGTTACGGGAAGCAAACCGGCAATGGACTTACAATAGCTTTGGACCTCACGCACCAGGAAATCGGCAGTCTTGTCAATGCCTCACGTGTTATGGTAACAAATGTACTCAGCGAACTGCGCAAAGAAAACCTGGTTCATATCGATGGCCACCGCATCACCTTGCCAAATGAAGGTAGGACTAAGTACCAGAATCGGGTCATTTAGAAAAACATAAAACATGCCCCTGCCAAAAACGGCAGGGGCATGTTTTATGTTTTAAGCCCAAGCAGCAAAAATAACTCAAAAATAACTATGGAATAACTATGACGCAGCTACGCCGTCAACAATTTTCGCAGGTTTTCCAAGTCAATGGGAACAATCTCAATCGGGACTTCAGCAAAGTCAAAGAACTCCAGTATTTTCTCATCATCAAAGGGAACCAGCCCGGTATCCAGCAGAACAATGCGATCATAACCCCCAAAGTTCTGGCGGGCATCCACCTTATCCCAATGAAGGCCCTCCTCAAATATCTGCCGCCAATTGTTGAGCCAGCCGGTTGTTAAATAGAATGTCCGCGCTTCTTTATCCATTTCAGCCATTTTTTCTCCCAGCAGCATTTCGATACAGTTTCGCGCCTCAATACACCGGCATCCGTTACGGGCCGCCAGTTCTTCCATTTCCATATGGCAGCCTGTGCCAAATATCAATGTCAGGTTCTCCTTGTCGTCATAAGCCTGGATAGCATTTGTTACCGCCGATAATAATTTTTTCAGATCCACATGGAGAGCGGGGTCCAAGTAACGAATTTCAACATTTTCATCCTTTAGAATATGCTCAATTTCATCTTTCAATATGGCACAACACAACATTTTTTTGGGTTTATCCGGCATAATGTCCCCCTCCTTGTCTCTTAAATGATAGGGTTATAACACTCCTTATGCTCTCATAGTAACAAATTAGGGCACCGCCGGTCTGTAAATTATTTTACAGCAATAAATCTTTTCGGTTGAGCCGGCCTTCCTTTTAATGCCTGACCCCGATTCCACTGCCAGCTACCGGGCTGGTTTTCTCCCGCGAACAAAGGCGCTAACGATGGCTCCGTTCCATTTTTCAATCTCTTTAATTGTTGCTCCGGGAACCAAATTCTTCGCCGACGGATCGGTTAAATCATACGTCCTGGTAATTTCCAGTTCGATGTTTTCAAAACCAGCTTGAAATAGCTTTGCTTTATACTCGTTGTCTGTAAGAGCCCCAGCCATACAGCCGGCCCAGGCCAGCAGGTTCTGCTTTATTTCATCAGGTAAGGGCTTGGTAGTAACGATATCTGACACTGCTACCCGGCCGCCAGGTTTTAAAACCCGGTATATTTCGTGGAATACCTGGTCCTTATTAACAGACAGATTGATCACACAGTTGGAGATAACCACATCCACCGCCGCGGCCGGCAAAGGAATATCTTCAATATGACCTTTCAGAAATTCGGCGTTGATCAACCCGGCCTTGGCCTTATTAGCGTTGGCTGCTGCCAGCATCTCATCAGTCATATCCAGCCCATAGGCTTTGCCGGATGGCCCCACCCGCCTGGCGGAGAGAAGAACATCAAGCCCGGCGCCGCTCCCTAAGTCAAGCACTGTTTCGCCAGGATGCAACTCCGCCAGTGCTGTAGGGTTGCCGCAGCCCAGCGACGCATTTACCAGATCCTGGGGAAGTCCGGTTACCTCATCAGCAGCGTATAATCCGCCGGTGATCATGTTAGCAGCCGAGTTATCAGAACCACAGCAGCTTGAATTACAACAGCAGCCTGTCTTGGCGGTTATGGCTTCAGCATATTTTTGGCGTACCAGTTCGCGCACTTCATTATCATCCATCATCTGTTTCCCGCCCGCCAGGCAAGTATTCTTTTCATCCATCTTAAACAACTCCTTATATGTTTATTAGTCTTTTCGACTTTACACATATAAAGACGCGGTATGAAAAAAAAGGACGCAATTTTTACGCCTCTGGCTCAACAAAATTGCAGTCCTTACGCGTATAATCAATAATGTTTCCCAACCGGTCAAATTTGAAATGGCAACAACCCAGCAGCATTTCTTTAAGCATGACCCTAGCCCTCTGTACCCTTGATTTTGCTCCCGATAGGGAAATTCCCATCTGTTCACTTAATTCTCTTTGCGTTAGGTTGTGAAATTCTGTTAATATAATCGCTTGCTTATATTTTTCAGGCAAATTTTCCAGCATTACCTTTAAACACGATCCGATCTCCTCCCGGACTGACAAATCGTCTTCCGGCTCATTCGCTAAATCCTCTGTAAGTTCTCTGAATTCAACCGGTCTGTTTTCCTTGCGGTAGTAGTCAACAATCGCATTGCGCGCTATCTGGTAAACCCAGGCATAGATTTTCTTATCATCCCTTAAACTGTCGATATTATTATATACTCTGGAAAACACCTCCTGCAAAATATCCTCAGTATCCTGCTCGTTGGCTATTCGCTTCCTTATGAAATTTTTAAGCGGTACACTGAATTCCTGCCAAAATTCATTCATATCGGCTTTCACTTTACACCGGCCCCCGCATTCTTCGGGAAGCCAATTCCCATTCTTTAAGCATCAGATTTTGTGACGCTGACATTGGCTCACCAGCCTCGGACTGAGGTTCAATGAAATAATAGCAGTCTGGTTTGATCTCTTTAGACCCATCCGATACGTCAACCTGATATTTAAGACACCACCTTTTTCCATCGCTCTGTATTTCAGCGATACCGCATAGAGAACACATGTTAGCCATAGGATCTCCTCCTTAACTTTTATCCTTTTTGACCAGACAGCAGTCCCGATAAGCAGGTTATCTCTTTCTTTACTTTAGGTATGATGTGTTCAAGAACAAAGCTAAGCGCTTCCTGCGGATCTTCATCATAATAAATACTCTTTAGCAGCAGTTGCTCCGCTTCGTCAAATACAACGAATACTTTGGACAAAACTCTTCCCTCCTCTCATTTGTGCAATATTTCTTCCAGAGCATTAGCCAATAAGTCCATATCTCCTCTGGAATTGAAATATCCTGTACTTATCCGCAGTGTACCCGTATCTTGCGTGGCCAGCACCTGATGCGCGCAAGGGGAGCAGTGAAGCCCGGCCCGTACCGCAATATCATATATTTCGTCCAATACATAGGCTATCTCGGCCGGGCTAACTGAATCGAAGTTCAACGAGATAATACCAACCATCTTTTGCGGGTCTTTCGGTCCGTGAATTGCAACGCCGGGCAGTGCCGACAACCGCTTTAAGGCATAACCTGCAATGTCCGACTCTTTTTGCACAATCTGATGAACTCCTTGCTCAAGGATAAATTTGATAGCCGAACGCAACCCGACAATACCAAGCATATTCATGGTTCCTGCTTCCAGTCTGTCGGGATAATAGCTTGGATGAACCGGCGACATCGAATCACGCCCCGTCCCGCCAACTATTAGTGGCCTAATTTCTATGCCAGGACTTATCAGCAAGCCGCCAATGCCCATGGGTCCGAGCAGACCCTTGTGGCCGGTGAAGGCGAGTATATCAATGTTATCCTTGGCAAAATGTATGGGGTAAGAACCGGCCGTTTGCGCGCAATCTACTAGTAACGGTATCCCCATGCGCCCGGTAATGCAGCCGATCTCTCTGATAGGCTGAACAGTTCCTATTACATTGGAAGCGTGAGTAAAAACAACTAACGATGTTTCCGGCCGGATAGCCGCCTCCACTTGCCCCGGATCGGTAAAACCTTCTTTACTGCATGGCACTGCCGTAATAGAAATGTTCAACTCTTTTCTCATCAACTGCAAGCATCGCCACACGGCATTATGTTCAAGGCTGCTGATGATAACATGATCGCCCTTTTTTACAATGCCGCGGATTGCGATATTTATCGCCTCAGTAACATTGGCAGTAAAAATCACATTATCCGGCGCGTTGAATCCCAACAGTTCACAGAGCAATTCCCTTGTCTCATCAACCAATGCCGTCGCCTGCTTGGCTTTAGTATACGAACCTCTGCCCGGATTAGAGCCGTTGTGCATCATATACTCACTGATCGCCGCTAACACCGCCGGCGGTTTAGGAAATGATGTAGCAGCATTGTCTAAATAGGTAGACATATGGCCATCTCCCTTAATCTATGCTCACCAAGACTAAAAATAAGGCAATTCATTCATTAAACATATCCCCCTATATAGAATATAGAATAATTCTACACAGGGGCTGAACATTATATTTTCCATCCTGTTTTATTAAAAAATGTAAGTGTTTTATAGTTCACTCTAGTGGGTGGGCTTTATTTATAGCATCTGTTCCATAATCTCCGTCGCAGACCATACAAGCTTAGGACAAATAGTTTCGTTAAGCTTGTTTTCCTTCATGTAAGCTTTGCCTTCAAGCGTGCTTAAATCACAGCCCCTCAGATTCCAGCAAATAGTAGAACCATTACAGCCTTGAAATTTATCTAAAAACTGCTTGGCCCGTTGTAAACTGTTGGCCTTGGCCTCGGGATCGGTCATGTCATGTTTCAAACCAAGGGCCATCAGCGCACCGGTAACCGCCCCGCAAGTCTCACCGGACATTCCCATACCGCCGCCAAAAGTACTGGCAATTTTTATTGCAGTTTCCCGGTCAAATCCCTGCTTTGGTCCATATGTAACCAATGTCGCCTGGGAACAAGAAAACCCTTCTTTAAAACAAGTTACCGCAGCTTCAACATCGCTCATTTCTCCACTCTCCCCACAACTTATTCGGTAATACTGCAAGGTGGTGGTCAGTCGTTTGTTATTTAGGCAACAGTCCACATTTTCCAAACTCTTTACTAAAATCTTCCGTTGCCAAAAGCGGCTGTCAGCCTCCCCAGTCTAATATCACCTCCTATTCCTATAGACGGAAATAAGGAAAAAAAGGTTACACCAAAAAGTTATATTTTGAACTTAACAATCACTAACCGGTTTAATCAGTGCCGCGTAGCGGAAAAAGGTTTTATTTTTCGTGCAGCAGGCCCCTTGGGTTCGCAGGCCAGTTCATTGCACTCGGTACGGTAAAAATTACAGTTTGCTAATAACAGCTCCTTTAATCTTTTCTTTGCCCGATGCAATCGCATTTTTACTGTATTAACGCTTAACCCCAGTAACGCCGCAATCTCGCTAACCTTGAATCTTTCCATTTCGCTAAGAACGAAAACAATCCTGTAGTTTTCAGGAAGAACCGCAACATATCCTTGGATACATTCGTTCATTTCCTTACGAATGACCTGCTCTTCAATTGACAACGGCTTGTTGGCGAAACACATATTTTTTTCATTCAGTTCTCCATCCGTTGGGTAGTATTTCGTGATAGCGTCCTGCTTATATGAACGGCTTCTCATTCTATCAATAGCCGTATTTGTGGCAATTTGATAAATCCATGTGGATAATTGAGACTTGTTTCCAAATTTATCCAAGGCTTTTCCAACCTTGATAAAAACCTCCTGGGTTACATCTTCCACTTCATTAATGCCAATTAACCGCTCAAGATAGCGATAAATCCTAGGCTGAAAAATTGCATATACTTGCTCAAAATTCAGTTCGCTTCTTATCATTGGGTGTCCCCCTTAATAAAAGATGCTGGTAAGGCTTACTTGTTAAATAAGCCCCTTACCGGTTCGGTATGGGGCTGCATTTGTGTTCCGTATATCGATCCTATTTTTTGCAGTCGCAGCTTACGTTTCCGGCCAAAATTTCCTGCCAGTCGCCAATCACATCATGGGTCCAGCAGTCGTCAGCCCCGGCGGCTTCCCGCATAACCAGCGCAAAGATATAGGACAGTTCTTTTACAGTTGCCCCCGCCTCCAGGGCTCCCTTAAAGTGTTTGAGTACGCACGGTTTGGACTGGGCTTTAATGGAAAGCGCAAAACAGATGAACTGATATGTCTTTTCATCAAAGGTATTCCCCGGCTCTGACACTCCGCCAGCTTCGCAAGATCTTCTTGGCACTGGGGAATTTTGGTCATTTCCTGATTCAAGATGGTTTGAATAAAGGGATATTCTGCCAGCAAGGCCGGGTTAATTTTATAGGAAATCCACTGTGCCTTTTTCGACGAAACTACGAAGTCCGAGTCACTAAGTTTTGCCAAATGCTTGGAGATATTTGACTGGGTAGCGCCTAAAGCATACGTTATTTCACAAACGCAAAGCTCAGAATTTCTCAATAAGTTAACAATACGGATTCTGGTTTCGTCACCTAAGACTTTAAAGATTTTTACTAGTTTCATTGTAATATTAATCGCCTCAGTTCCGCTTTTTGCCAAATTCGTCAAGAATCCATTTTTTAATCTCATCACGAATGCTTCTTACGCCGCTCAGAATTTCCTCGTCCGTCCCACGGATGGCCGACGGGTCAGGAAAACTGTAATGGATAATTTTCTTGCCGCCGGGAAAATATGGGCACTCCTCTTTGGCATTATCGCATACGGTAACCACATAGTCGAAGTCTTGACCGATAAATTCATTGAGATGCTTGGATCGATGAGAAGAAAGATCGATATCAATTTCGGCCATTGCCCGTACGACATAAGGATTTACCTGTCCTGGCCGGGTTCCGGCGCTGAAAGCTTCATAGTCATCCCCCAGTATGCCGCGCAGAAGTCCTTCAGCCATCTGCGAGCGAGCTGAGTTATGAGTGCAAAGAAAGAGAACGCGTTTTTTCATGATTCCTCCCGAATTCATATTGGTAAGATTCATCCTTCTATCACTCCTATTTTTCCTGCCTGGTGACCGCCTCACCAGCTTTGTTGAAATATTTTTTCGAAAAGGACAGCGCCACATTAACCAGCGCCACCATAACCGGCACTTCGATGAGCGGCCCGATTACGGCCGCAAAAGCCTGCCCGGAGTGGATGCCGAAAATGGCCACCGCCACGGCGATTGCCAGCTCAAAGTTATTGCTGGCGGCCGTAAAGGCCAGGGTCGTGGATTGTCCATAATTAACGCCGAAACGCCAGCTGAGGAAAAACGACAGCAGGAACATTACAACGAAGTAGATTAGTAGCGGGATGGCGATACGTACTACGTCCATTGGCAGGGTAACAATGTAGTTGCCTTTTAAAGAGAACATGACGATGATGGTAAACAGTAAAGCAATTAAGGTCAGGGGACTAATCCTGGGTAAAAACTTATTTTCATACCAGTCCCTGCCTTTCGCCGGCAGCAGGAATGTTCTTGTTAAATAACCGGCCACAAACGGTATGCCAAGATATATGGCCACACTCAATGCCACATCCGCCATCGACACATGGACTTCCATGCCCTTAAAACCGATCCACTCCGGAATGACTGTTATAAATAAGTACGCATAAATTGAATAGAAGACTAGCTGAAAGATGGAATTCAACGCCACTAATACGGCGGCATATTCGGTATCGCCTTTAGCCAGGGTATTCCATACAATAACCATGGCGATACAGCGGGCGAGGCCAATCAGGATAAGACCGGCCAGATATTCGGGTTTATCAGGCAGTAGCAGTATGGCCAGCGCGAACATGAGGACCGGACCAATAATCCAGTTTTGTACCAGTGACAACGCCAAAACTTTGGTGTTTTGAAAAACCTTGCACAGTTCTTCATACTTAACCTTGGCCAGCGGCGGGTACATCATGACGATCAAGCCAATAGCTATCGGAATTGAAGTTGTACCAACAGACATTTTGTCCAGCCAGCCGGCAATTCCCGGAAAAGCGTATCCCCCACTGACTCCAACTGCCATCGCCAGAAAAATCCACAGTGTTAAAAACCTGTCCAGAAACGATAATTTGGGTTCTGCTTGCGTCATTGCCTACACCTTTTCCTTCCTTGTTTATTATTTATTAATCCTTTTTATTAAATGCTTATAATTGAATTTATTCATATATAGCTAAAAATATTCTACTCCTCATCAATCTTAACGGTCCGCCCGCAACCGCCGCCGCATTCCCGGTATTTTCTCAGCCGGGCTAAATCTTTTCGAAACAGGGGACTCATATCCGATTCCGCTGCCAACAGCTCTTTGACGAATGAACACGTCGCCAGCATTTTTTCATCAGCCCGGTGGTATACCCACTGAGCCTGCTTTTCGCTGGTAATCAGCCTGGCGTTTTTTAGCTTGGTCAAATGCCGGGAGGCGTTGGACTGGCTAAGTTTTAATATCGCTTCCAAATCACATACGCATAAGGTTTCCTGGTACAATAAGCTCAACATTCGCATTCTCGTTTCATCGGCCAACGCCTTGAGCACTTCGATGGTACTCATCACTTACACCTCTGTACTGAAATTGTTATTCATCGTCCATCTAACTTCTGTCGAAATTTACCTGCTTCCCGCTGAAGGTAACCACCTCCCATATATGATTATATGCAGTTTTACTCATAAATGTCAATATGTTTTTAATTATCTTCTATGTTCTATAGCCTGCTTAAAGACGCTCTAGCCTTGCGGCAGGGAAGCCGCAAGGCCTTGATTTTATTCACCAGCCACTGCCGGCTTTCCGGCCTCCGGCCGGACCGGCCTTAAAAGCAGGGCCGGTAGAATAGCCGCGCCGCATATTATGGCCAGTACCAAGAAGGCATCATCAAAGGCAAAGATATACGACTGCCTTTGGACCAGGGAAGATATCAGTGCCAATGCCTGAGTTTTGGCCAAAAAAACCGTGCTGCCGTTATGGGCAAAAAGCTTTTCCCCGTAAGCTAACATGCCGGCAGTTGCCTTAGCGGCCGTATTAATGTTTTCTCCTATTTGCTGCAGATGAACGATTTGCCGGTTTTGCAGAACGGTGGTCAAAATGGCAATGCCGAGGGAGCCGCTTATCTGCCGGACCGCGTTGTTAAGCGACGATGCCCGGCTAATTTTAGGCATTGGCACCGTATTCATGCCCAGCACGGTTACCGGCATGACAAACAATCCCAGGCCCAGGCCGCGCACGGTCATTAGCAATCTTATCGCATTGTCCGATGTATTCAGGTCGATAAAGATCAGCGGCAACGAGCCGGCGGTCAGCAGTACCAAACCGGTGATCACCACCGGCTTGGCCCCAAACTTGTCCGCCAGTCTGGCCGCTACCGGCATCATGAGTCCGGCGGCGACAGCGGAGGGAAAGATTAACAGGCCGGTCTGCATGGCAGTGTTGCCCCGCATATTCTCCATAAACAGCGGCACCATGAAAATACCGCCGAATAAGCCAATCGTACCGATAAAGCCGACGATTGTGCTAAGGGAAAAGTTCCAGTTCTTAAATAAGGACAAATCCAAAAGCGGCGCCGGATGGTTGATTTCAATAAATACAAACAGGACCAGACTGGCCAGGGCAATATAAAACAGCGCCAGGATATACGCCGAACTCCAGCCTTCGTCGGTGCCCTCGCTTAGTGCCAGCAACAGGCAAAACAGACCCAGCGCCGACGTGATGAACCCGCCATAGTCGAAATGGCGGTTAGCGGCAATGGGCGTTTCTCTGAGAATAATGACAGCCAGGATGTAGCCGATAATCCCCACCGGTATATTGATGGTAAAAATGAGCCGCCAGTCCCAATATTCCACCAGATAGCCGCTCAAGGTCGGACCAACCGCCGGCGCCACCATCGCCGATATGCCCCAGATACCCAATGCCATATTTCTTTCCTGGGGCGGAAAAACCTGATACACGATGGACATGGTTATAGGAACGATAAGTCCGCCGCCAATCGCCTGAAAGATCCGGAAGGCAATCATGCTGTCATTGCTCCAAGCGATGCCGCATAATGCCGATCCGGCAACGAAGACGGCCAGGCTAAACAGATACATCCGGCGGCTTCCCAATACATCGCAAAAATATCCGGTAGCAGGCTGCACAACTCCCATGGTCAGCATGTACGCCGTCAAGATCCACTGCGCATCATCGGCATTGACTGAAAAAACCGCCATCATTTTGGGTACGGCGATATTAACAATACTGGTATCCAGTATGCTCATAAAACCGCCGATAATTATTACCCCCAGCGCCCACCATTTATATGCCTCCTCCTGAATCGGCAACCGCGGTATATTCATCCGGTTGTTCCTCCCAGCCGACTAGTACCTCATCTGCATTAAAATCTCTGCTAATTTAGCGGTCCTTTTCCGCCCTGCTTCGTTGTCGTCACCTTGCAGATTCCCGATCTGCGCGGCTCCTCCGCCTCGCAGGCCAAAAAAATCCTCGCTAAATTAGCTATAGTTTTAACACAGATGAGGTACTAGTCGGTATGAATTTTAACATAAACCGACATTCCCGGACGAAAGATGAGACCGCTATCCGGAGGTATGGTAAATCAGTCACTTTCGAAACATACTTTGATTTTACCACTTTCTTTAAAAATTGTGCAGTCATAATTTTTATCCAATCGCAAACTCCCGCGGCGATAAAGGAGTTATATATTCCGGCATAACCAGGGCAGCGCCCTCTCCAGCAATATGCCTTCCCTGGCAGGAGTACCGGCCGCAAAAGTTGTTCTGATTCCCAGGGCAACAAAATCGGCGGCCCGTTTCATAGCCGCCGGCAGGCTAAACCCATTCAGCAAAGAACCGGCCAGTACACTGGCGAATACATCTCCCGTACCGGGATACTGTCCTCTGATATATTCACTGCTAACCTCATAGAAACTATGTTCCAGGCGGTCATAGGCCATATTGGCAATTTTTTCTCCGACAAAAGGTATTCCTGTCATAACCACTTTCGCTGGTCCGAAATCGGCTAGCCTGACAAGCCATTGTTTTAGTTTGTCCACATCCGGCCTATCGTCCTGATACCGTTCCCCCAACAAAAAGCAGGCTTCGGTATAGTTAGGAGTAATAATGTCCGCTTTTCGCACCAGCGTTTGCATGTGCGCTTGCATCTTGGGCGTGTATACCGAATAGAGTTTTCCTTCATCCCCCATCACCGGATCGACCAGGACCAGGGGGTTATTTCCCGCGAACATATCGATAAACCGGGATACTACATCGATTTGTTCCTCGGAAGCCAAAAAACCGCTGTAAATACAATCGAAGGCCAGACCTTCCTGTTGCCAGTGATGAAAAAATTCCGGCATACGGTCGGTAAAATCACAAAACGCAACATTTTTAAACCCGCCTAGGTGGGTGCTGAGGATAGCGGTAGGCAGTGGGCACACCTGGATTCCCAGGCAGGAAAGTATTGGCATAATTACCGTTAGCGAACAGCGGCCAAAGCAAGATATATCATGAACGGCGGCTACCCGCGGCACCTTTGGGTTCATCCTCTTCTCCCCTTGAAAAAACGGCTATTGCTTGGCGGATACAATAGCTTCAGTCATTTGCCTTAAGTGAATATACTTCGGCATATTAAAAATCATTCCTGCATCTATATATGTCGCCTTAAAGAATTGACATCCGGGTATTAGGATAAGCTGAGGTTAAGCGACAGCGTCGAAGCGTTCCTAATACCCGGATATAATTTCAATTCTTTAAGGCGTTCCATATATATGGAGCAGCATTAAAGAATCATAACTATAATATCCGGCGCTCCGGCATTTCGTATTATTTCGTATTATGTTAAGATCTTATCCGTTTGTGTTAAGATTCTGTGACAATAGTTGCACGCTCAACTATTGTCTGCTATATTTTTGCTTGAGAGAAGATTTTGCTTTTTAGGAGGCGTTAACTATCGACCGCCCATACCTGGGAAAATGGATTTCAATATTGCATCGCACCGGGCAGTTTTTCTTCGATAAGCATTTCGAGGAATGGGGAATCGGCAGCGGACACTTCTCCTTTCTCCTCTGTCTTTACCGGCAGGAAGGCATCAGCCAGGACGTGATAAGCAAACGCCTGCATGTGGATAAGGCAACAACGGCGCGGGCTATTGCCAAACTTGAAACGCTGGGCTACATCATTCGCGAAGAAGATCCCACCGACCGGCGAGCGTATCTTATTAAACTTACCCCGCAAGGCAAACAACTGGAACCTAAAATCAAAGATGTCCTAAAAGCATGGGCTGGCCTCATCACCGAGGATTTAAGCCCGGAAGAACAAGACTTGGCCTACCAGTTATTAAGTAATATGGCTGAAAAAGCACTGGCAGTCAAGAAACTCTGCTACGGGCCTAAGGCCGATAATAATGCATAAGATAACTCGTTTATATATAGAGAAAGGAGTTCCATACTATGAAAAGCCGATCGATAGGCAGCAAGAAATTTTTCGTTATTGTCGGCATTGTAATTGTGTGTCTCGGCACTTTTGCCACCGTTCAAACGTTCCGCAAGCAGACCGCCCCGCCGGCAGCAGCGGCCGGTAAACAACAGACTACGGTAAGTGTCGTCGGCGTTTCCCGAACCGATCTTGTAAAGCAAATCTCCTTGTCAGGTCAAACTATTCCCGAAGCGCAGGTTGATGTCGCTGCCAAATACCAAGGCCGGGTAACTGCGGTTGAGGTCAGTTTGGGCCAGCAGGTCACTGCCGGCGATGTGCTTATTGTCCAGGATACCGGTGATGCCGAAATTTCCGTTATGCAAAACAGGGCAGCGTATCAACAGGCATCTGCCGACGCCGTTACCAATGAGGTTTCCTTTCAGTCCAATTACACGAAAGCCCAGGCCGACTATCAGCATGCGAAAACAACTTATGAAAGATATAAAGCCCTTTACAACATAGGGGGAGTTTCCAAAGAGCAGCTGGATGACACCGAACAGCAATTATCCGACGCGCAAGCGTCGCTGGATGCTTTGGCTAACCAAATGAATGCCGGCCCGGTTCCTTCGGCTATTCTATCCGCCAGAGCCGCCGCCCAAAAAGCGGCCCAGAGTGTAAACGCCGTGGAAAAACAGCGGGACGACCTTATTCTCCGGGCGCCCAGAAGCGGCATCATCGGCTTTCGCCAGGTGGAAGTGGGCAGCATCGTCCAGGCGGGACAAAAACTGCTTAGTATCGTCGACAACAGTCAGATCTACATAGATTGCCAGGTATCGGAACAAGATTTATCCGCTCTCAGCCTGGGAATGAATGTGGATGTTCATATTCAATCCTTAAGCCGGACTTACCCTGGCCGGATTATTTATATCAGTCCGGCCAACGATTCCCAGAGTCAAAGCTTCTCGCTGCGTATCGCCCTCTCCGATGCCGGCCCGGAAGTGAGAAGCGGCATGTTTGCCCGGACCGCAATCAAAGCCGTGCTTCGCGCCAATGTTTTAGTTGTTTCCAAAGATGCTGTACTGCAAAAGAATGGTAAAGATTTTGTCTATGTTGTCGACGCCAAAAATGTTGTTGAAGAACGCGTTGTGCAAGTTGGGGCAAAAGGTGATGACAGTGTGGAAATAATCAGCGGCCTTAACGAGGGCGAACAAATTGCCGTTACCAACCTGGCGCGGTTACGCTCCGGCATGACGGTTGTCCCCAGCTCCCCGGACAACAGGGGTGAAGAAAAGTGAACATAACACGCTTTTCCATTCAAAGGCCGGTTGGTATTTCAATGATTGTAATGCTGTTCGTGGTCCTCGGTTTATACAGCTTCTACCGCATCGGCGTTGAACTTTTGCCGGCCATTAACACGCCTTATGTTACGGTAACAGTCAATTACCCGGGCGCCGGCACCGAACAGGTCGAGCAAGACGTTATCAAACCACTGGAGAATTCATTATCCTCACTGTCCAACTTAAAGCATATGACTTCCATGGCCCGGCCCGAAAGGGCCACCATTATTTTGGAGTTCGAGTTTTGGGCTAATGCTAATTTCGCTGCCATTGACGCCACCAAGTACGTTGATGCCGCCCGCCGCCGCCTCCCCACCGGCATTGACGAACCGGTAGTAATCAAACGGGACGTTAATGCAGCGCCGATCATGGAGGTCTCCGTTATTGCCGATAAGCCCTTGTCGGAAGTCTATACGTTGGCCAACGACGTATTTATGGAACGTCTGCAAAGGGCCGGCGGCGTATCCGATGTGGAGCTGGACGGCGGCCGGGACAAAGAAGTGGCCGTTGAAGTTGATAAGGATAAACTGTCCTACTACAATATTTCCCTCAGCCAAATCGTCACTCGCATCCAGCAGGAAAACGCTCTGACCCCGGCCGGTTCCATCTTTAACGATAAGAACGAAACCAATGTGCGGCTGACCGCACAGTACACTTCGCTGCAAGAACTGGCCTCCATTCATGTAACCAATGCCAAAGGCCAGAATATTCCGCTTACCGACCTGGCAACAATCATGGAAAAGGACAGCCGGGTCACCCGCTATGCCCGAACCAACGGCCAGGACGTAATTTCCCTTACCGTTTACAAAAACAGTGATGCCAACCTGGTGGATGCCGCGAAAGCTACTAAAGCGCAATTAGATAGTCTTCGCGCCGAATATCCCGATTATCAATTTGTTGTCGTGACCGATTCGTCCCGCTTTGTTGAAGATTCGCTGCACAATACCCTGGAGGCATTAATCGAAGGTTTATTCACAACCGGTTTTGTGCTCTACATCTTTTTGCGCGGCTGGCGTTCAACTGCGGCGGTTCTAATCGCCATCCCCACCTCCCTGATCGCCTCCTTCTTTGCCATGTATATTGCCGGCTTTACCTTCAACATGATGTCGCTAATGGGGATGTCGCTCTGTATCGGCATTCTGGTTGACGACTCCATCGTTGTGCTGGAAAATATTCATCGCCATTTGCGTATGGGGAAAGATTCCCGCACGGCCGCTGAGGAAGGACGGACCGAAATTGGTATGGCCGCCATCGCCATCACCCTCTGTGATGTGGTGGTATTTATGCCCATCGCCTTTATGACCGGGATGACCGGGCAATACTTCCGCCAGTTCGGACTGACCATTGTTTTTGCCACCTT
Source organism: Methylomusa anaerophila (assembly GCF_003966895.1). Taxonomy (NCBI): domain Bacteria; kingdom Bacillati; phylum Bacillota; class Negativicutes; order Selenomonadales; family Sporomusaceae; genus Methylomusa; species Methylomusa anaerophila. The sequence continues at coordinate 775,298 of NZ_AP018449.1, forward strand.
GTTTTCCATGTTCGTATCCTTCACATTGACTCCCATGCTGGCATCCCGCTTTTTTGCCCGGGGGGAATTAGAGCCCCAAGGCCGCCTCTGGGACTTCATGGCCCGTTTGGAAGCGGTGACTATCAATAAATACGAACAACTGCTTTGCTGGAGTCTTAATAATGGGAAAAAACTCATTGCCGGTATCCTCATCATCTTTTTCGCCGCCATTTCCCTTATCCCTCTGGGAATAATCGGATCTGAATTTATGCCAAAAACGGATGAAGGAGCTTTTCGCATCAATGTTCAATTACCGGTGGGTACCAATATTGATCAAACCAACGATGCGGTGCGCAAAGTTGAAGATTATTTGGCGACAATTCCGGAAGTAACCAACTATCTGTCAAGTGTGGGTTCGCCCGCAGGCTACTCCGGCGGCATCAGTGTGCGGATGGTAGACAGACAGGACCGCCAGCGCAGTGTTTGGGAAGTAACCGATCAAGTACGCCAAAACTTAAGAAAACTCTTGCCGCAGGCCGTAGTCCAAGTAAACGAAACCCAGTCTTCTATCGCCGGGGTATCCGGCGGCGCCGGCAGCGGCGGCAGGGGTCCCAATTCCTCCCCGGTGCAAATCGAGCTCCAGGGCCAAAATCTGGCCAATCTGATAAAAGCGTCCTACCGGGTGCAAGAAATCTTAAATCAGGTTAACGGAATAAAAGATATCCGCAGTTCGTATACCGAAGGCATGCCTGAATTGCGGCTGGCAGTGGACCGGGAAAAGTTGAAGTTTTATAACACCACCGTAAATAACATCAATTCGGTATTTAATGCGGCTATCACCGGCGCCCAGGCCGGCTACTACGCCAACGACCCTGCCAACAACGGGCAAGATACCGATATTTACGTCCGCTTGCGAGGCAGCGACGGTTTTAAGCCCTCCGACTTAACTTCCATCCCCATTCAAGCCGGCAACTACCTGGTAAAACTTGGCGATATAGCAACCGTGCAGGATGCTGTGGGGCCGGTCATGCTGCGCCGCGTTGACAAACAGGAATCCATAAATATTGCCGCTAATATTACCGACCGGCCGCTCCAGGAAGTTCTAAACGACGTTAAGGCTGCCATTAAGCCTGGTGATCTTGGCACCGGCATTACTTACCGCTTTACCGGCCAGGCCAATAATATGCAAGAAACCTTCGGCGAAATGGCGCAGGCCCTCGCGCTCTCACTTATCCTGGTTTATATGCTGCTAGCCGTCTTGTACGAATCAGTATCCACTCCGATTATCCGGATGTTTTCCCTGCCCCTGGGTTTAATCGGATCATTAACCTTTTTAGCCCTGACCCATAACACCATCAATCTGTACTCCCTGATCGGCGTCTTGGTAATGGACGGCGTGGTCGCTAAAAACGGCACATTGCTTTTAGACTATACCTTAACCCTGATGGCGGAAGGAGCAGACGCCCGCGAAGCCATAATTCAGGCGGGGAAGACCAGGCTCAAACCTATTGTCATGACAACCATAACTATGGTAACCGGTATGCTCCCCACCGCGCTGGCAATAACGGCGGGATCTGAAACCAGGGTGAGCATGGCGTGGGTGGTTATCGGCGGTCTGCTGTCATCCACCATTTTTACCCTGCTTATCATCCCGATTATCTTCCTCTATTTCCATACCCATCAAATTAACTTTTGGCAGCGAATCCGCCAAATAACATATTGGATTAAGATGAGAATGGCCAAAAAAACAGCAAAAAGTTTAATGCCTGATTGGGTAAGAAAGACGTAATAATGGTGCGACATATTTTCCACATATTCTCCAAAGCATTAAAATATATTTATATTATCTTAATGTTAGGGAGACTTGGAGAAATGCGCATACGTATATTTTTTACCCTGACAATAGTTCTCTCATTGCTGGGCATTTCATCAATATTCGTGAAAAATTCCTGGACTGCGTCCGGTACAATCAGCTCGGTTCCTACTACGCAAAAAGTCGTAGCCATTACTATCGACGATGGGCCGCATAATAAGACAACTCCGGAAATCCTTGCCGTTCTCAAGGAAAAAAAAGTTCACGCCACCTTTTTTATACTAGGAGAAAACGGGGAATCCAATCCTGGTTTAATAGCCCGGGAGAATGCCGAAGGACATGAAATTAGTTCCCATGGCTATAGCCACAAGCACTTGACAAAGTTGTCCAAAGATCAAATTAAGGAGGAGCTTGAACGAACCGAAAACCTAATCAGGCAATACGCGCCCAAACCGCTCCTGTTCCGTCCACCCGGCGGCTTATATAACCAGGACGTTCTGGAAGTGGTACGCAACCGCGGATATTCCACCATACTCTGGACCGTCGATCCCCATGACTGGGCGCGGCCGACTGTGAAAGAAACAGTTGACAGAGTAATGTCACAAGTCAAGCCGGGAAGTATCATCCTACTCCACGACGGGCAGTATCCTCTCCCTACCCCCAAGGCATTGGGCATAATTATTGACCGCTTAAAAGAAGAAGGATATGAAATGGTAACAATTTCAGAACTATTCCAATATTACGAAGTCAGGACCTCCCACTTTTGGGACTTTGTATTCGACTAAGGGGGGTGTATTTCGGGTTAAAAACTGGAAAATATGTTATTCCATAGGTCCAAACTAAGAGGAGGGAGTAAATATGATTTATACCAAAACAGGCGATAAGGGAACAACCAGTTTGCTGGACGGCACCCGCGTTCGCAAGAATAGTCCCCGCGTCGAAAGCTATGGAACTATTGACGAATTAAATTCACTGCTAGGCTTTGGAAAACATTTTATTCATAACAAAGATATTGTAGAAAAGATTCATACTGTCCAAAAAGAGCTATTTTCTGTTGCCTCGGCCTTGGCTGATCCGCAGGGCAAAACCTATACTTCCCCTTTGGGAGAAGCTGAGATTGTCAGGTTTGAAACATGGATAGACGAATATGTCAAACTCATGAATCCGGCACCGAAATTTATAGTGCCGGGCAGTTGCCAAGCTTCAGGAATTCTCCATGTGGCGCGTACGGTATGTCGCCGGGCGGAACGGGTCATGACGGCCCTCGACGAATTGGAACCGGTTAATCCCATCCTTGCCAAGTACATCAACCGGCTGTCGGATGTCTTATATACCTTTGCCCGTTATCTCGAAGAAAACCAGGAACTGGTCAATACCTGAGAGTCAGGGGACGGTTCCTCGGCTCACTTCGTTCGCTGCACTATGTTTCGATTTATTCCCAACAAATTTGCTATTTGACGTATTGATAAACTTGATTCTCTTTTCAGTTTGCTGATAAGGTCCCGGCGCAGGTTCTCGTTCTCCCTGGCTTTTAAGTCATTGAGACCGATATTGTTTTGAACTAGATAACTCGCAGTTAATTCCCTGGCCTGCTTTTCCGTTTGAATAGGTTTCGCCGCTATTTCTTCTTTTGCCAAATCTATGAATTGCTCATCGCTCTGTGTATTGGAATATTCTTCAAATAGCCGGATTGCGCTTTCTATATCATCTGCAAATAGTTTTAGTATGAATTCCCTATCCACAACACAGGGTTGGATACTTTTTTGAACGTATATATTGTAACTGCTCCATTTGTATTCCGCTGCGGACTCGACGATTCCGGCTTTTACCGGATTGTTATGTAGGTATCTGACGGCCAATAGGAGATATGCGTCGCTTTCAATAGCCTCACTCTTAAATCGATCTTGAAATAGATGGCCGATGCGACAATATTTTTTATTAAAATAGTAGGCGTAGCTGGTGTTGATTCTTTTCATGATTTTTGCTATCTCATCGCTGCCTTCATTGATCAAAAGATGGACATGGTTATCCATTAAACAGTAGGCGTAGACTGTGTATCTACGCTCTTTGTTCTTTTCGCATAAGGTGTCAAGAAAGTGTATTTTGTCTTCATCATTTAGAAAAATATTTTTCTTCTCATTTCCCCGGATCATGACATGATAGATTTTACTTTCACTTAATCGCCTACCTTGTCGTGGCATTCGAATCTCCCCCTTTTTTGCTTTAGGAAGATTATACCACTCTAAATAAGTAAGAGTCAAGGAACCGTCCCTTGACTCTTTTACGATTTATTCCCAACAAATTTGCAATTTGGCGTATTGATAAACTTGATTCTCTTTTCAGTTTGCTGATAAGGTGGATCATGACATGATAGATTTTACTTTCACTTAATCGTCTACCTTGTCGCGGCATTCGAATCTCCCTTTTTTTGCTTTAGGAAGATTATACCACTCTAATAGCCAAGAGTCAAAGAACCGTCCCTTGACTCTTCAGCTTAGGCCCTAAGTTCACCGCTCAGTAACTTATTATTATAGCTTTTTACAGCCAACGCGCCCCAAATCATGCAAACTGGATGAGTTACTAAAAGTCCGAAACCAAAGGTTACAATCCCGACAACGACTTCCACAACAAGCATAATGATCGCACCCATAACTGTAGAATAAAACATACCGATGGAACCAAAAAGAAAGGTAAGCATTAAGGACAGCCCCATGTTTTTCGGGGAAAGAGCCACAATGGTCTTGACGGTGTTCGTATCCGGATTTACATCAGACATTACACATTCCTCCCTTGATTTTGTCAAATTTTCATCCGGAAACAATATCTTTGCATTCGAACACAACAATGCGCAAATATCCTTCCCGGTTTATTCTGACCCGAATTGTGGCTGCTTGTACTGCCTGTCCTCCTTTTGATAAATTTTTGACCCACAATAACTGATCATTATAATTTTATTTAGTTCTAGAACAGGCAAAATCCTGCTATTTTATTACAATAATATACGAGATTCTGCTATTTTGTTACATTTTTTTGTTAGACCGAGTCAGGGGACGGTTCTACGACTCACTTCGTTCGCTGCACTATGTTTCGGTTTCGATTTCGATTTATTCCCAACAAATTTGCAATTTGGCGTATTGATAAACTTGATTCTCTTTTCAGTTGGCTGATAAGGTGGATCATGACATGATAGATTTTACTTTCACTTAATCGCCTACCTTGTCGTGGCATTCGAATCTCCCCCTTTTTTACTTTAGGAAGATTATACCACTCTAAACAAGTAAGAGTCAAAGAACCGTCCCCTGACTCTTGATGACCTCGCCCAGGATCTTCACCCCTTCCACTATTTTTTCCGGGCCGGCTACGGCAAAGCTAAGGCGCAGGAATTGGTCGGGCGGGCGGCGGGGAAAAAAGGCGGTGCCCGGCAGCAGCAGGACATCTCTGCTTTCGGCGTCGGCAACAATCTTCCGGGCCGATAATCCTGCCGGCAGGGACAGCCAGCAGCTTAAGCCGCCGCGGGGACGGTGACATACCACTGCCGGCGGCAGAAATTGCTGAATCGCAGCCAGCGCGGTATGGTATCGCTCCAGGTAAATGCTATGGATGGCGGCTATATGCCTTTGCCAGATGCCTTGGCGCAGATACAGGTCAAAAGCCCGCTGGGTCAGGCCCGAAGTGGAAATATCCGAATGATGCTTAACCGCCAAAACTTTAGAAACCAAAGGCGGCGGCATAAGTAAAAAGGCCAGGCGCAATCCCGGCATGAAAATTTTGGAAAAGCTTTTCAGATAAATCACCCGCTGATCGCGGTCAAGGGCTTTCAGCGGCGCCAGCGGCACCCCGGAAAAATCCAGTTCACTGATATAATCATCTTCCAAAATAATGGCGTTATAGCGCCGGGCAAGGCCGATCAGCCTGTTCCGCTTGGCTAGGGAGTACGAATAGCCGGTTGGGTTTTGGATGTTGGCCATGGCGTAAATCAGTTTGGGACGAAAGGAGCGGATTTTGTTTTCCAGTTCCGGAATATTCATGCCGTCGTTTTCCATGCCGATTTCAACAATTTTAGCCCCCCGGGAGCGAAAGGCGGCTATGGCGCCGGGATAGGTAGGGTTTTCGGTAAATACGTAATCGCCGAAATTTAATAAAGCCTTGGCGATAATATCAATGCCTTGCTGGGCGCCGGAAATGATCTGAACATTATCCGCCTGAGCCTTAATGCCCTGCGCCTGCAAATAATAAGAAATGGCTTCCCGTAAAGGGTAAAAGCCCTGGCTTTCCTGATAACCGAAAGCAAAACCCTTATCTCTGTCCAGCACTTCAATTAATACATTTTTAAAATCATCGATGGACAATAAATCAGGCGTAGGCATTGCACTGGCAAAATCAATACAATGCTTATTATTAGCCAGGAGCATAGCGCTTTTAGTTTCAAACATATCCAGGTCGGTATCGGCCGCAACAGGTTCATCCGCGGCCGCGATACTGCCGGTAATTTCGGCTACATAGCTGCCGCTGCCGGCCCGGGAGCATATGTAGCCGTTTTGTTCCAGCAGTTTATAGGCGCTAACCACCGTGCCGGGATTAATCCCCAGGCCGGAGGCCAGGCGCCGCACCGGCGGCAGCAGATACCCGTGGCTTAGTTTCCCGCTTACGATAAGCTCGCGTAAGCGGTCATACAGTTGAACATAGAGGGATGCTTTACTGTTTTTGACTAATTGTATCGACACAAAATCAAAAAATTGTTCATTCATATTGTATTTACACTTCCTACTTTGCTATAATAACAAAAAATCCGTTATCGATACCAAGTAATTGTATCGATACGATTATTTTACCAGTCAACTTGTGTTTAGTAAAGAGGAGGAAATTCAGATGCAACACCGCTATGATCTCAACAAAAACTTGGCCCAAATGTTAAAAGGCGGCGTCATTATGGACGTCACCAATGCCGAGCAGGCTAAAATTGCCGAAACGGCAGGCGCAGTAGCCGTTATGGCTTTGGAAAGAGTACCCGCCGATATCCGCAAACAGGGCGGCGTGGCCCGTATGTCGGACCCGCAAATGATCAGGGCAATCAAGGACACCGTATCCATCCCGGTTATGGCCAAAGCGCGGATCGGTCACTTTGTGGAGGCGCAAATCCTTGAAGCCATCGGTATCGACTATGTGGACGAAAGTGAAGTTTTAACCCCGGCGGATGAGGATTATCATATCAATAAATGGGATTTCAAAATTCCTTTTGTCTGCGGCGCCAGAAACCTGGGCGAGGCCTTGCGCCGCATCGGGGAAGGCGCAGCCATGATCCGTACCAAAGGGGAAGCCGGTACCGGCAACGTGGTGGAAGCTGTCCGCCACATGCGGACTATGCTGGCGGATATGCGGCGCGTTAAAGCTGCCCCCAAAGAAGAGTTGATGAGCATTGCCAAAGAAATGGGCGCACCTTTTCATTTAATCGAGTACGTGTCGGAACACGGCGTATTGCCGGTAGTCAACTTTGCGGCCGGCGGCATTGCCACTCCCGCCGACGCGGCCCTCATGATGCAGCTTGGCTGCGACGGGGTTTTTGTCGGCTCGGGAATTTTTAAATCCGGCGACCCGCAAAAGCGGGCCAAAGCCATTGTCGAGGCCACCACTCATTACAACGATCCAGAGCTGCTGGCCAGAATCTCCGAGAACTTAGGCGAGCCGATGGTCGGTATTGAAATCGACAAAATAGAGCCTGCAGACCGGTTAGCTGTCAGAGGGTGGTAAAGATGATCACAATCGGGGTGCTGGCTCTCCAGGGAGCCGTGAAGGAGCATCTTGACCGCCTCAATTCTCTGCCTGATGTAGCCGGCTTAGCAGTTAAGAAAGCAGCTGACCTAAACAATATTGACGGTCTCATCCTTCCCGGCGGCGAATCAACTACCATAGGCAAACTGCTCAGAGAGTTCAATCTCTCCCCAATACTGATTGACAAGATAAACCGCGGTCTGCCGGTATGGGGTACCTGCGCCGGAATGATCCTGTTGGCTAAGGCTATTATCGGCGAAGAAACAAGGCATTTGGGCGTCATGGATATTTGTGTACGGCGAAACGCTTATGGCAGCCAGTTAGACAGTTTCGCCACCGAGCTTGTTATACCAAAAGTGAGTTCTTCGCCTGTACCTTTGGTATTCATCCGGGCTCCTTACGTGGAAGAGACCGGTAAAGACGTTCAGATACTGGCCAGAGTCGATGGTAAGATTGTGGCTGTAGAGCAAGGCAACATGCTGGCTACAGCTTTTCATCCGGAATTAACTGATGATTTGACTTTTCACAGGTATTTTGCGGAAAAAGTAAGAAAAAATAAGAATAGCGAGAAATAATCCGTTAGTCGACTGTCGACTGTATCGATATGAAAAAGCGCAAGCTTGCACCGCATTCTTCAAGTGCAAACTTGCGCTTTTGTTTTTCGCTGCCGTATAAGTGTTATTCTTCGAATCCGGTTCATAAATATAGTTTAGAATTTCATTGCTTAAACACTTAAGCAAAGGATCAATTAAAACAGGGAGGCAACCCTATGCATATTGGGTTTGTGATCAAATGGCCGAAAAATGCCATTCGGCAAGTAATTGGCGAGGAATTATACGCCGAGTCTTTGTGCCGGGAACTGCGGCAGATGCCGGGAGTCCGCTCGGCCCAGCTATATTACCCGAATTTAATGCCTGCAGCCAAGATCGATATCATGATTCACCTTAATGAATCGCTGCCGGGTCCCTTTGCCCGCAAGCACGTGCTGTACCTGCAGAATTTCTTTCAGCAGGGCTCGGACGTGGTATTGGGATACCTGCAGAAAAAAGGTTACGACGGGTTTGCCTTTTTTTCCCAGCGTCTGTATGATCTGCACCGGCAAGCAGGGTATGGCGGCATCTTTTTGCCTTTGGCGGCGGACACCACTATATTTAAACCCCGGGAGAAAAACCCCAGGTACGACTATGATGTTGTTTATGTAGGCAATGATATTAAAGGCGAAGAACGAACCATGCGGTATATTTATCCGGCAGCAGCAAAATATAACTTTGGTTTGTTTGGCAACTGGTGGCCTTATCCGCCTAACGGCTACCGCGATTTATTCGCCAAACTGTCACAAGGCTCCATCAGCCGTGAAGAATCGGCTGTTCTCTATTCCAGCGCCAAGATCGCCTTAAATTATACAGCAGAAGATTCCATCTACTGGGATGCGATGAATCTAAGATTCTTTGAAGTATTGGCCTGTAAAGGTTTCTTAATCAGTGACAAAGTTCCGTCCGCCCAACGCGAGCTTAAAGGCTGCGCTGTATTCACCGATGGCGGCGAGGACTTAATTGCCCAAATCGAATATTATTTATCACGGCCAAAAGAAAAGGACGAGATTGCCGCCAATGGCTATCAATACATCCTGCAGCACGCGACAGTACAGGCTCGGGCAAAACAGCTGCACAATTATCTTCAGCAAATAATGGAAATAAACTGACCAAAAAATATGAGCACTATTGGCGAATTATACAAACGAATAGTGCTCTTTTGCGTTCATTTATTTTTTCTAATTTTTCATATGTCCAATACCAGATCATTATCAACTTTCTGCCAAATCATCAAAACAATATCCCATCTTCTTGGCGTTTTCGATTATTTTTCGGCCATCAATTTTTTTCACTGGTTTGGCGGGGTTACCGCTATATACCGTCCAGGGTTCCGTCTTGCCTCTAATAACTGAGCCGATAGTGATTAGCACCCCCATGGCCAGATGGGATCCGGGAAGAAGTACCGCACTGGTAGCAACATTAGAAAAAGGCTCCAGAATAACAGGTTCGGTTATCAATCGGCCGCGATACTCCGTGGGGATCATACTGCCAAAAATCCCGGAATCGTCAAAACGCTCGGAAGCACAGATAATTCGGGCACCTGCCGCAATATTATTAAAGCCTGCACATCGCAGCACCCCGTCTTTGCCACCAATACAGGTAACATACGGGCATATGTGAATATAATCACCCAGAGTTACCTGTGTTGTACAATAGAACCCCCAATCTATGGCAATGTTTGACCCTATACTTACTAACTCAGGCCGGCGAATACGTATATTGGAGTTAATATATACATTATTACCAACAGAGTTTAATAATTTATAATCATATTCCTGATCCACAAGCTTCCCTCCAGTTATCATAAATCTAAGCTCCATCGCCGGATAAAATCCGAAAAAGCCGCGTATTAGCAGCACCATTAGTCGTAATACATAATATGACATATTCTTTTATTATGTTACGACAACGGAAATTGGGTTCTAATATAAATCATGCAAGGAAGGAATCAGGAAAAGGCCGCTTGTTATCACCAAATTCTGCTGTTATACATAAAATTAAACATGAGCAAAAAACATCGAAAGGAGGATATAATTTGAGTTCTCCCAATCGTTTTTTACTGATTAAAGCCTGGGGAGCCGGCTTTTGGTCGGATATGGAGCATGTCCTTGGTCAGCTTCTGATTGCCGAATTATCAGAACGGATACCGATTGTCTACTGGGGTAAAAATAGCGTATACAGCGGCGCCGAGGACACAAATGCTTTCGAGCAATTCTTCCTGCCGGTTTCCGCTTACTCCATTCATGATTTAATACGGTCGGATTTTACTTTTTACCCTGAGCCATGGAAATTTAACAACTTATTTTATGAAGAGGGCTGGCCGGAAAAAACCGTAAGAACATATTATCCGCTCCATACTTTGTACGATCGATGTGAAAATGTTCTGGTCAGTGATTGCTGGCTGGGCATTTATTTGATGGAACCAATAATAAAAAGCACCCACCCTGCCTTCGGACTTGAACTTGACGACATTTACCGTTCCCTTATCAGCAAATATATCCGATTACAGCCTGATATCGAGCGGGAAATAGACGATTTTTATAATGCCAATCTGCTGGGCAAAACCGTTTTGGCCGTACACGTACGGGGCAGCGATAAGATTCGGGAATTAGGAAAGCTGTATGAACTTAATAATCTGTATTATTCAGTAATTGATCACTGCCTGGAAGAAAACCCGGCGGCATTTATTTTCCTGCTGACAGAATCGGAAGATATACTAGCCGAATATAAGAGCTTGTATAAAGAAAAACTGATCTATACCGACTGTCAGCGAACAAGCAATGATCATGCCTTATTCTGGGCCGAAGGCATAGACAAAAGGCGTATGGGTATTGAAATTTTAAAAGATACGTACCTCGCGGCCCGTTGTGATTCTTTTATCGGCAATGCCCATTCCAATGTATCCACTGCCGTAAAACGGCTCAAGCAATGGCCGCCAAATAGTCTGGGACTTTTTTCGGAAAAGCATTTATAAAAAAAGCGACGGTAATCTCACCGTCACTTTTTTTATGCACTATGCACTATGCACTACCCCTTGATTGCCCTTGCTTACCCTTGCAGCTCTAAATATTTACTCTCACGATGAATATATATATCGTCAAACTCTAATTTGGTTAGCAGTATAAATCCTTTATCCTGCAGGTAATTTTGGACATGCGTCTCTTGATAATTATTTTCTACCGTTAGGCATTCGATTTTTACTTTGGAAAAATCAATAGTCTTAAGAACAGTCAATTCCGTTCCCTCAGTATCAACACTGCACAGATCAACATGGGTTATTCCGTACTGATCCAAAATAAGTTGAAGCGGATATGTCGCCACAGGAATGATTTGGAGACTGCCCCCGTAATACTGCTGCGTCAACTGTATCCTTTTCAAGTGGCGAGGATCAAGTTCATTAAGTAATCCGCTCAGCATCTCTGAATATCCTTGTGCCTGTAAAAAATTTTGAAATCCCTGTTTGGCGGATATTGCTCCCTCCAAACAGATGCATTTTCTATTCTTTATTAGTTCCTGATATACGTTCGGCAATGGTTCCACACATATCCCATTCCAGCGTTTATACTTTTCAAAAAAATAACTATTACTGAAATCTATCCCGTTATGGGCGCCGATATCAACAAAAAATCCTTCTTCTGCTCCCCGGAATACTGTTTCATTCATAAAACGGTCTTGCCCGATCTGGCTATAATACTCCATAGATGTAAACCTCCATATTCTTAATATGCTTGCCGTGAGTGCAATTACAATATTTACATAACCTAATTCCATTAATACTATATGCCAATTTGTTTGTACTGGTGCAGGTTGTGGTTTTTTAACTTCACGCCGGTAATTACCGACCGCGTTGTTTTCATAAGAAAACACGCCGAATTTTTTCAAATAATGAAAGTTTAAAAAGAAGTATTAGATCGGGAATAACATTTACATAATACTCGGCATAGGATAATAGCGGAAAAATAAATAATACGGTACGGCGGTGATAATGTAATGCAAGAAATGCAAAGAAATAGCGGATTTTTGCTAATTAAATGCTGGGGCTGCGGTTTCTGGTCCGACATGGAACATGTTGTCGGACATCTGCTAATAGCCGAACTACTTGACCGATATCCGGTTGTTTATTGGGGACCAGAAAGTCGTTACGGCGGGACTGAAGGCATCAATGCTTTTGAACACTTCTTTTTGCCTGTTTCAGCCTATTCGATAACGGATTTAACCCGAGCAGGCCTTACCTATTTCCCGGCAATGTGGAACACCAAACCGTTGGTTGAAGAAAATCCGGACAGATATATTCCGGATCAATATTGGCCGATAGACCTGATGGGCATTAGGAGGCCGGAAACAGTGATCGTCAGCGACAGACATATCTGGCCGACGGAAATCATGCGGTTCGTTCCCCCGGGCCACCCTGCCTACGGGTTAAATCACCATGACATGTATCGATATATTTTCAGTAAATACATTAAATTGCAACCAATCGTTCAACTGGAAGCGGAATATTTTCTCAAAACGGAAATGCAAACTCGTCCTATTGTAGCTGTACATGTCCGGGGGGGAGACAAAATTTTTGAGAATGGCAACTTATGGCGAATTAATGCGTTGTATGCGAAAGAAATCCAGAACTATCTCATAGCCCATCCCAGCGCATCTATTTTCTTACTGACAGACAGCGAGGACATCTTAGCTGAATATAAATCGTTATATGGTCCTAAAATAATCTATACGGATTGTAACCGGACGGTCAGCGGCGGCCTGGGAGTGCATGTAATACCTTCAAATGGATACCGGAAGGGAGTTGAAATTCTCAAAGATACTTTGTTGGCGCTCCAATGCGATGCTTTTATCGGCAATGCCCACTCCAATGTTTCCATAGTCATAAGACGTTTGAAAGCTTGGCAAGACGGTACCATACGACTGCTGGGCGAACAAGATCTTACAGAATAGCGTTCATCAGTAGCAAAAAGCACTATTTGGTCTGGACCGCACCAACGGAGATAGAGACAAAAGAGAAAAACCACATAACAAAACCTCCAGCCGTAATTTTGTCCTACGACTGGAGGTTTTGTCTTTCAATCTTTATTATTATTGTAATCCCGGCCATTGAAATAGTTGAGCCAGGAAGATGTCCGGTGCAGGTCCCAGTTGCAGGGCGGCATATATTTTTCCTTCATGCGGTCTTCCCGGCCGCGTCCTTTAAATTCTTCATACATTTTTACATAAATACACTTCTGTTTGCCGGGATAGACTTCGCACCACCCGTCGCGGCTGCCGCCGCAGGCACCGTTGCGCTGCTGCTTGGGGCACTGGGACATGGGGCAGATGAAACCGAGTTCATGCATGGCGCAATCCCCGCAGAAGCGGCATTCATTCGTTATCGTTTTAGTAATGTATTCAGCCCCGGTAAACGGCTGCTTCAGCCAGGATTTGTCGATGTAACGGGCGGCGGCCCTGTTTGCGGGATACAGGGGAGACTGCTGATCAAACGCCACTCCGTGCACCATATTCATCAGCGACTGCTTCAGCGAGGTACGGCCCGGGCCTGTCCGCCTCCGGTCGGCAGGCTGGCAGGTATTCAGTCCGGTTGCCGCATCCTCCTCAAAAAAGTAAAAACCGCCGGCCTGGGGATGATTAAACTCAGCCGCTGCGATATCCTGCCAGTTGGAGCTTAATTCTTCCCCCTTTTCCATGATAAATTGCACATCCTGATAACTAAGGCCATGGCCGCCGATATTGACGCCGTCATACTGCAAGCCTTTCAGCACGGCATACTGCCTGGCCGCCCGCAGGAGCTGCAGTTCCCGTTTATTGCTGTGAGCGGCTTCTTCTTCCAGCCGGGCGACCAGGGAATCCGTCACCACACAGCCGGGAATCAGGTTTTTGTTCATCATTCTGGCCACCGGCAGCGACAGGACAAAGATATTGCCGATCAACGGTACTGCCAGGTTATTCAGCATAACATATTTTTTCAGCTCATCAAACTTACGGGCGTCGTAGCCCAGTTGCGTAATGATAAAGCGGGAACCGTTGGCGACTTTTTTGTGAAGTTTATAATACTGGGCCATCGTTTCAGCTTCGGTTGATTTGAACGGGGAAACAACAGCGCCGGCAAAAAAGTGCGTGGGCGCCAGCTTAGTATAGGTGCTGTCATTCATTTTCCCAATCAGCCTGAGGACATGCACCGCGTCAAAGTCAAAAACCGGCTTGGCGTTGCCGGAATACCCTGAAACCGGATAATCACCGGTCATCACCAGCAGATTCTCAATACCGGCTCTCTCCAAGGCATATAATTCGCTTTCCAGGGCGTTCCTGTTTTTATCCTTGCCAGTAAAATGAACGAGCGGATCAATCCCTAGCCGTTTAGCCTCCACAGCCATGGCATAGACTGCAATCGCCGATTTTCCTCCCGGATTGTCGGTAATCGTCACCGCATTGATTTTGGCATCCTTAGCGGCCAGTTCGGCCATTTTTACCAAATGTTCCTGCGCTTTTTCCCGGGCGCCCTGCCCGGGTACCAGCTCCCAAGTTACCGACAGTTGCGCCGGATCAGCCAGCGCGGCCTGTAAAGAAAGTTTTGCCGTCATGTTATTACCTCCGCTATTACTGTAATAATGCGAATACATTTGCACACTTTTTGCTCACAGGCTTTTCTAAAGTCCTCAACAGAATTGATTTCACCACATCGGCCACCGTATATGCATCTATATATAAGGTAGCGAAACCAAGCTGTTTTGTCAATATTTTTATATTATTCTTATAATTTATTCAGAGGATTCAGCGGGAGTGAGGGCTGTATTTGTCTGACGAATAGTGCTTTTTTTATTTTAATATGCGTGTACCAGGGTCGGCTGCGTATTGCTCTTTCCTTTAATATTTATCTGATAATCCGGGCGGTAGGACAGTATAATCTCCTGCAGCTGCCGGGCGTGGTCGGCGTGATGATAAGCACAGATTGCCAACCTTGGTTTGAATTTTTTTATTGTCTGCGCCGCACCATATAATGCCTCCACCTCGCTGCCTTCAATATCCATTTTTATAAAATCCGCCCGCGGGATAACCCCGCTGGCAAGCAGTTGATCAATGGTATACTGGGGACACTTTTCTGAAACCCAGTTGCCGGGAGGACGATTTTCCAGCTTGGTGCTGCCGCATACCGACCACGGCGCTACCGCCAGATTTGTTTGTCCACTATCCATTCCGATCAAGGCCCGCAGCACGTTAACCTTTTCCTGGAAAATTTCAGCGGCAAAAGTCATCTCCAGGCATTTTGCCAGGTTGTATACCGGTTCGATTGCCAAAACGCCGGCGCCGCGCTCCAGTGCGTAATAGGTAAAGAAGCCTTCGCTGGCGCCGACATCTATCACCCAATCCCCTTCCTTAATACATGATCCGGAATATTCATACGCATGATCATTCTCTGCCGGCGGCAAAAAAATTTCCTGCCAGATTGTACTCAAAGCACCGTAGTCATACTCTTGCGGCCACCAAATCCTGTAGCCGCTTATCTCCAATAGTATATATCCCGGTTGTTCCACAAGTTTGACAATTTCGGGCAATGCCATTAAGATCCCCCCTCCCTTTCTTTTTTCTATTATATTTAATATTACCGGATTGTTTCCAAAAATGATTTATAGTTGGAATCCGCTTCCTTCACTTTGAAAAATTGCACTGGGGCAATATTTCCTGCCGGCACTGCTCACGAGTTGGAGAACAAGTGAATACAATGGCATAGCTAAAAAACACGGGATACTACTGGGAGGAGGAAACCAATATGCTGATGGAAAATATTCGCATTGGCCTGCCGTTTATTGCCGACCAAAGTGAGTTGGAAGCCACTGTGAAAATAGCGGCCCTTACCAAGGCAGTCAGTTCACTGCCGGTAGAGGAGCGCCCGCTATTATTTCTGGTTGTTACCGATGAAACGCTTACTCCCCTTAGCTTCCCGCCGCCATACATTTCCTTGTTTGATGGTATTATTTATATGGGCCGGCATCTTGAGACAGCCGCCGTCACATTTGGCACACCCCTCATTCACACTACATCCTACGACCGGTTATTAGCAAAAATAGATTTCTGTTTTACCGTGTACCCTCAGGTTCTGCCGCACCCCCGGACTGCCGTATGGATACCTGATTTTCGGCTCCCTGATTTTTCCCAGTCCTTTTTGCCGCAAGAGCACGCCTGGCATGATACCCAGCTAAAACAAACCTCCGAGCAAGCAAGTATGATAATTTTTACCAGACACACCACCGGACAAGACTTTTTAAAAGTATATCCGGCCGCTAAAGGAATCACCAAAGTCATAGCTGCTCCTTTTTATCCCGAGCGGGAATGGTATGATGGCGATCCGGGCGCAGTACAACATAAATACGGTTTGCCTGATAAATTTATATTGTGTTCCAACCATTTTTGGCGGCATAAAAATCATCCCGAGCTATTCAGAGCCATAGCTTTGCTCCGCCAGCTGGGACAGGACGTGCATCTGGTCTGCTCAGGCCTGACCAACGATCCCCAACTGCCCGACTATTTCCTAAATTTACAGCAATATATCCGGCATATCAATATTGACGACCTAATTCATATCCTGGGGCCGATCCCTGACCAAGACAACATCGCGCTCCTGCGGCGCAGCCTTTTTGTCGTTCAGCCATCCCTGGGCGAAGGGCTAAATATAATAATTCAACAATGTCGCGCTTTGGCGAAATCCATTATTTTATCCGACATCAATATCCATTGGGAAGAAAACTATGGTACATACTTCCACCGCGATGATTACGAAGATTTAGCCGAAAAAATCGCGCTTCTATTGCCCCAATCCGCGCCGGGTCCTGATCTGAAGCGGGAGGCGGAAGCAAAACAGGCCGGCGGCAACTTGGCGCAAGCTTTTGCCCGGCAGTTTTGCAACATTGTATTCCAGGTATTGGAGGGGCAAACCGCCCAAAGCTCACCCAGTCAAAACAACGAACCTTGCCGCCCCGTCCAACCGAATGCGGTTATCGACACAGCCGCACCATTCATTCCTGTTACTTTGGACAATTGGCAACAACCTTACCCGGCCGGCGGCAGTAAGGCTGAGGTTATAACTATTGCAACGTCGTTAGCCCCCCGGGACTTCGACAACCAGCGCGGCGCAGTAAGAAGCTGGAAAAATCTCGGTTTTGAGGTTGTATCCATTAATGCCCCGGCAGAAATAGCCCTGCTAAAACCGCATTTCCCGGATATTGAATTTGTAACCGCCAACCGGGATGCCGAAGAAAAATACGGTAAGCCGTATATTTACTTAGATGATTTCCTGACTTTTTTTAAAAACCGGGGCTGTAAGGTATGCGGCATAATAAATTCAGACATTTTACTGAACAAAGAAAATTTTCATTCTATCATTTATAATGAAGCAAACGACGCGTTGGTCTATGGACCCAGAGTCAACATTGATTCATTTGATTTAACGCAGCAACAAGGAACGATGGAGCCCCACGGTTTTGACTACTTTTTCTTCGACAAAGCCCTTATTCCGTGTTTTCCGCGCGAAGAATTCTGTGTTGGTCTGCCATTCTGGGATTATTGGTTGCCCCTGGTAGCCGCCGCCTGTGAATTTACCGTCAAAAAAATAATTACGCCGGTTGCTTATCACGTAAAACATCCTGCGCGCTGGGACTGGGAAAGCTGGACTTTGTTCGCCCGGATCTTAGCCAAATATCTCCCGCTTCCGACCGACCCTTCTGATTCGGTACATTCTTTACATCTGTGGGGAAAAATGTGGCATAAGGTAATTACCAAACATTCTATAGAAATAAGGATATAACCTAAAGTCAACTCCTTGATAGGTCGTTGGTCTTGGCCGCTGAACAAGACCAGGGACCTGTTAATTTTACTCCGGCATTGCTCACGCTTAACAAAACGAGTGAATATAATGCAATAGTAAAATGCTCTCTGCGGAATAGGCATTACGGTAGTCGAATACGGGGGGAGAGTGAAGCGAATGACGGGTAATATTTCCGCAAGTAGTCCTATTCAACCGGAAGAGATTTGGGCGATAAATAATTTTATTTTTAACAGGAGTGTTGTTTTTGCTGTAGGGGGTTGCAGGGGCGACTGGTTAAAGCAAGTTGTAAACAACAAAGATATTAAGGAAATCCATGCGTTTGAAGCTCTGGCGACGACTTATTACCAGGCTTGCGCCGAATTATGGTATCTATTCCCGGGCGGCAAACTCCGCTTAAATAATATTGCTTTATCAGACAATGAAAAACCGGCAGGAGTAGAAAAAACAGAAGAAGCACATTGCCGGAACCGGAACTCCGGGGAATTTTCCGTATATGCAACAACGCTGGACAAATATTGCTCTTCCCGCAGAATCCGTCATATCAACTTTCTCAAAATCAGCGCAGCCGGCGAAGAATTCAATATCCTCCGGGGCGCAGAAACAATGTTATCAAAAGGCGCTATTGACTTCATTCAGTTTGAACATGGGAATACTTATGCCGACAGTGGCGCCAAACCGGAACAGGCTGGTGAATTTTTAAAGAAGCACCAATATCAGATATTCCGGTTGGGATCGCAAGACCTTGAACCCGCAGATTTTAGATCTGAAACGGAAAGTTCCCATTACTTGGTGATTCATAATCGTCTGATTCAATATATATTCGAACAGGAAAAAAAGCTGATTAACCTGGAAGCACTGCCGGCAGAATATGGCATTCTGCCGCGGGGTGTTGTGCATGTTGGCGCTCATGAAGGCCAAAAGCTACGAACCTACCAAGGGATGGGGATTTATCACACATTGATGATTGAGGCCAACCCGGCAGTGTATGATAAACTGGCTGCCGCCTGCAACTCGCTGGCGGGGGTAGTCACAAAATGCTGTGCCGTCAGCGACGTGGACGCAACTGTGCCGCTTTACTGCGCAGCGGCTGACCAGAGCAGCTCGCTGCTGCCGCTGAAGCACTATAAAGAAATTAACTCTGATATTCAGGAACTGGCAACACTGGCAACTATGGAAGTGGTTGCTAAAAAGCTAGACACATTGCTGGCAGAAGCAAATCTTCAACCGCAAAACTATAACATTTTAAATATTGACAGCCAGGGATCGGGACTTAAGGCGCTCCGGGGAGCGCCGGAATTACTGAAACACATTGAAGCAATTAAAATAAGGGTATACTATGACGAACTGTATGCGGGCTGCGGCATCATTTACGATGTGGATGATTTTCTGGCAGCCTACGGCTTTATCCGGGTGGATGTATCAACGCCCTACCATCCCTTGTGGGGTGAGGCCCTGTATTTAAAGAAACCCGGAATCTCCATGACCACGCTTGGTTCTCAGGGGCGGTTCGGCAATCAAATATTCCAATATGCCTTTTTGAAAATATATGCGCAAAAGCATGGGCTGCAGGCGGAGGTACCGCAATGGATCGGATCGACCATCTTTGACCTGAAGGATGCGCGCATTTCCCGCCGTTACCCTCAGGTCCGGGACAATTATAAGGACCGGCCGTCGGTTCCCAAAGAGAATTTTGCTTTTGAGACAAACAATCCCCTGAAAAATAAAGATGTCTGCGGTTACTTCCAGTATCACACCAAGTATTACCGGCCTTATCAGAACTATTTTCGCTCCTTGTTTAAATTTACTCCTGAGTTTAAAAATGTATTTTCCCAGGCGCTTCGTGAAGTTTATCAACAAGGTAATACCCTTGTGGCCATCCACCTTCGCCGGGGAAAGGACATCCGGACGGCTGATCCCCGGTGGGCCTATTACGCGCCAACAGCATGGTATCTGGACTGGCTCCAAAGCTTCTGGCACACGTTGGATAAACCGGTACTCTATGTGGCAAGTGACGATCTGCAATCCGTCAGCCAAGACTTTTCCGGCTTTAACCCGCTTTGTGTGAAGCAATTCCAAACCGAGCCGGCAGAATCTGAATTTCTTGTTGATTTTTATATCCTGATGCATGCCGACATTTTAGCCATAGCCAACAGCACTTTCGGTTTTGCCGCCGCTATGCTCAACCAGCAAGGTAAAATATTTTTTCGCAGCGAGCAGCGCAAAAAGATGCTTATCCCCTTTGATCCCTGGAATTCCGAGCCTTTACTGTGGGATTAGGGGGGGGAGGCGCCCCCAGCGGCGAAGAAGGAAATCCCTCAGCGCGATGGCAAAAGAAAAAAACAAAAAAATAAAAAGCATCTCTTTTTGCGGTATGTTGAATCGTCAAAGCAACAATCCCAAAAAGAATACTTTTTACCTTCTAGTAAATTATTTAACGGCTTTTAACTTCTCTGTTTCCACTTCTTGCCGAAACAAACGGTTGTTCAGGACCCGAAATTGCGCCGACAAATCGGCAACATCGTCTTTGGTAGCTAGTGGGGCGACGGCCTCTTTGGTCACCACCGAATGCAAAAGCCCCTCAAATTTGGCACCCAATTCTTCTGTACGATGCAGCAGAACCTGCACAAAATCACTGTTTTCCCTCATTTGCCGTTCAAGGTTAGCCACGCGCTGATTTAACTGTTCTTGTCCAGTAACTAACTTCTCCTGACCTTTTGACAATTGCTCCACTCGCTGATTCAACTGTTCCTGGCCTCTGGACAATTGCTCCACTCGCTGATTCAATTGTTCCTGGCCTCTGGACAACTGCTCCACTCGCTGATTCAATTGTTCCTGGCCTTTAAATAACTGTTCTTGACCTTTAACCAACTGTTTTAATAATTCCTCCATAAAGCCCGTCACCTCCACTATAGTTTATTATAAATCCACTGATTCGTTTTGGCAATTAGAGGCACAGGCAAAAGCACAAGGACAGGCACACTGTTTTTCTCACTTAATCGTCTGGCTTGTCGTGGCATCGGGAAAAGAGTCAAGGGACGGTTCTACGACTCTTCCTTGACAAGTCAAGAGTCGGAGAACCGTCCCTTGACTCTCAGCTCCTTGACTCTTCGAAAAAGACACCCAGTTACATTTTGTAATCTGGGTGTCTTTTTATTATCTTTATGCGTCAACTCCGGCGATACAAGCCACTTCATAAACCAACGATGGCTATATTACAGTGCCGTTCCTTCAGATGCTTTCGGTCTATGACGCCAGTGCTTCAGTTTGGCTGTAATCCATTCGACAACGACAAACAGTACGGGGATGAGGAAAATGCCCAGAGACGTAGCCACAAACATACCGCCAACAACAGCCGTGCCCATTGAGTTTCTAGCGGCGGCACCGGCGCCGGTGGCAATTGCCAGCGGCAAGCAGCCGATAATAAAGGCCAATGAAGTCATGAGAATTGGCCGCAGCCGTATTTTCGACGCCTCAATGGCTGCCTGTACCGGGTCCATTCCTTTATCCACGCGCACTTTGGCAAATTCCACAATCAGAATGGCGTTTTTCGCTGCCAGACCGATCAGCATAATCAGACCAATCTGCATATAAACACTGTTTTCCAAAAGCCGCATGTGCTGGAACATGAAAGCACCGAATATCCCTGTAGGTACGCACAGGAGAACCGCAAAAGGCACACTCCAGCTTTCATATAAGGCCGCCAGGCAAAGGAAGACAAATAGCATGGCAAAACCAAATACAAGCGGCGCTTTGCTGCCGGATAATTTTTCTTCCCGGCTTTGCCCGGACCATTCGTAACTCACTCCACTCGGCAAAGTCTGGGCAGCCACTTCCTCTAGCGCAGTCATGGCCTGACCGGAACTGTACCCGTTATTGGGGTTTCCGCTGATTTTGATCGCTTTAGCGCCGTTAAAGCGGGTAATCAGGGTCGCCGCATTAGTAGCTTTCGGTTTCAGCAGCGTGTCCAGCGGAATATCGGCGCCGCTTGAACTCTTTACAAAGAAAAACTTCGTCGCCTCCAAATCCGCGCGATATCCAAGATCGGCCTGCAGCATAACTTTGTACGTGCGGCCGAATTTATTAAAATCATTTACCTGTGTGCCGCCCAGATAAGTTCCTAATGTTGTATACACATCCGCTATCGACACACCCAGCTTTTGGACCTTGTCTCGGTCAACTTCATACTGGAAGCCCGGCGTATTTGCCCGGAAAGTGGTGTATATGGCCCCTATTTCCGGACGCTTTCTGGCTTCAGCCAGAAATTTTTGGGCAAGAGCGTCAAATTCGTTGGTTGTGCCGCCGCTTCTGTCTTCAAGCACCAGCGTAAAGCCGCCTGCCATGCCCAGTCCAGGCAAAGCCGGCGGGGCAAAGGCCATTACTGTGCCTTCCGGCAACCCTCCGGATTTCATAAAGATCTGTCCAATTTCCGCTTTTAGCTGTGTGTTGGGAGTTTTGCGTTCATCCCATGGTTTTAGTTTTATAAGCATCGTAGCTGTATTCGATTTTGCGCCGCCCCCCAGCATATCATAGCCCACAATTGTCATGGCACTGTCCACGCCAGGCTGACTCAAAACCTGATCTCTCAATTTGGCGATTGCCCGGCCGGTACGCTGCAAGCTGGCCGCCTCCGGCAAAGTGAGGGAGGAAATGATAAAGCCCTGGTCTTCATCCGGCACGAAGGTGGAAGGAACGATCTTCATTAAAAAACCGGCACCGATGGTGAGGACAAGAATAAAAATCAGGCACAAGCGCCCGTGGGGGATGAGTTTGCCAAGCCCCCGGCCGTAGCGTTCGATCATATTTTCAAACCAGGTATTAAAACCTGTAAAAAAGCGTCCCACCATTCCTTTATGTTCATCCGGATTGTAGGGCTTGAGAATGGAGGCGCATAAGGCCGGCGTCAGCGATAAGGCGACCAACGCGGACAACGCCATGGACACAACAACTGTCAAGGCAAACTGTTTATAGAGTATTCCCATTGTCCCGCCGAAAAAGGCAACCGGTAAAAATACCGAGGCCAGCACAAAGGCGATTGCCACCACCGGGCCGGACACTTCGCTCATAGCTTTCTTCGTCGCTTCCTTCGGCGATAAACCGGAATACCGCATATGATGCTCAGTGGCCTCAATTACCACAATGGCGTCGTCCACTACCAAACCGATTGCCAGCACCATGGCAAATAAAGTCAAGGTATTAATGGAAAAATCCAGCGCGACAAAAGCGCCGAAAGTACCAATTAGCGATACCGGAATGGCCAGCATGGGAATCAGCGTCGCCCGCCAGCTTTGCAAAAACAGGAATACTACCAGCATAACCAAGAGTAATGCTTCCATAAAGGTCTTTACGACTTCACTCATGGACTCTCTGACAAATTCAGTCGTATCAAAGATAACTTTGTGTTTTAAACCGGGCGGATATTGTTTCGAAGATTCTTCCAGCACTTTCTTTACATTGCTGACGGTTTCCAAGGCATTCGCATCACTTGCAAGTTGAATAACAAAGCCGGCAGAAGGATGCTCGTTGGCGAAACCTTCCACAGAGTAATCCTTACTACCCAGCTCAATTTGGGCAACATCTTTCACCCGGATAAAGGACCCGTCTTTTTGCGCCCGGATAACGATATTGCCAAACTCCTCCGGATCGGACAAACGCCCCTCAACCCGGGCGGTATATTGAAATTCCTGGCCGGCCGGGGCGGGATTCATGCCCAGGGTACCCGCCGGCGCCTGCTTATTCTGGCTGGAAATAGCGTTGGATATCTCACTGACGGTTACCCCAAGCTGGGCCAGCTTATCGGGCTGCAGCCAAATGCGCATAGCATAGTCAGCGCCAAACTCCATAATATTGCCGACACCCTTAACCCTTTTGATGGCGTCTTCCAGATAAATGGTTCCATATGTTTTCAAAAAGCTGCGGTCATACTCATCATTTTCCGAATACAACGTGAAAATAAACGCAAAATCATTGGTTGCTTTGCGGGTCGTTACCCCGGATGTCCTAACCGAGTCAGGCAGCGAAGCGTCCGCCTGGGAAACCCGGTTCTGCGTCTGCACGGTTGCAATGTCCGCGTCCTTACCGGTTTCAAACTGCACACTCAGCGAATAGGCACCGGCGTCTGAACTGGTGGAGTCCATGGATACCATGTCCTCAACCCCATTCACCTGTTCTTCGATGGTCTGCGCCACCGTCTGTTCCACAACTTCGGCATTAGCACCCTGATAATTGGCCCCTACCCTGACAGTTGGCGGGGCAATCTGCGGATATTGGGCAACCGGCAAGTTAAACGCTGCAATTAAGCCTGTCAAAGTAATGAGAATAGATAACACAATAGCAAATATCGGGCGCTCGATAAAAAACTTAGCCACTTAATCAAACCCCCTTATTGCTTTGCCGAACTTTGCAAATCGTTTAGTCCGACCATGGTTACTTTCAACTGGGCGCCGGGCTGAATCTTGGTGGTGCCTTCAATGATGACACGGTCACCCGGATTCAATCCCTCTTCAACAATCCATAAGTTTCCTATACGCGGCCCCATTTTTACCACGCGTGATTCGGCTTTATCGCCGTCACCAACCACATTCACCAGTGTTTTGCCCAAAAGCTCCTGCACCGCCCGCTGTGGTATCAGCATGGCATTTTGGCGTACTTCCCCCTGGGCAATCACTCTGGCAAACATGCCCGGCAGCAGCGTTTTTTGCGGGTTGTCAAAGCCGGCTTTCACAGTAATGGTACCTGTATTCTGATCCATTCCCCTGTCGATCTGCTCCACCGCCCCAGCCAGCGGATACTCCGTCCCGTTACTGAGGACCAGTTTCAGATTGCTGCCCCAGGTTCCTGGTAAAGAACCATTACCCAGCTGCATCATTTTCAGATATTCGTTTTCATTAATGCTAAATTGCACAAAAACCGGATCAATCGAAGAAATCGTCGCGATGACAGTTGATCCTGCCGTTACAAAACTTCCCAGACTTAGATCATTCACATCAATACGGCCATCAATCGGGGATACAATCAATGTATCCTGCAAATCGGCCTGGGCCTTCTGCACATTCGCATCGTTGGCAGCCGCCGCAGCCTCATATTGTTGCGAAGCTGACTCAGCTGTGTCATAGGTTTGCTCCGCGATTGCATTTTGGGCAGCCAGCTGGCGATACCGTTCAGTATCCCGCCGTGAATTGGCCAAGGTTGCCTGACTCTGCGCCAGTTGAGCCTTAGCCGACAACACCGCGGCTTCGTACTGACGGCGATCAATTTGAAACAATGGCTGACCCTGGGAAACCATCCCCCCGCCAGTGACCATTTTTGCCACAATATTGCCGGAAACTTTGGCTTGCAGTTTTACCTCATTTTTGGCCTGGACCTGACCCACATACTCATATGTAATCGGAGTATCCTGTTGTACGACCGCCATCGCTTTCACCTCGACAGCCTGCGGTGCTTGTTGTCCCGCCTGGCGGCTGCCGCAGCCGGCAACGATGGTTGCGGCCAGTAAAAACACCAAACCAAATCGCCACAGCCTTCTGCCACTATTTCGATTCACTGATCTTCCTCCCTATTATTTCAGAAATAAACATAACTACTCAGTTATATCGTTTTTTTGTGCCAGCATTCCGTTTAGCAGCACATCCACCATATAGGTAAATGCTTCCCCCAGCGAGATACTGTTATGGACAAGGAATTGATAATTAACAATTTCTTTGCGGGTGCCATCCAGTATTTTCTTTACAACCGGCAAGCAGACAGGACGAAGATGGCCCTTTTGAATTCCTTCCCGCAAAAAAATATCCATCCTTTCCCATTCCTGATCGTTAAACCGATCAAACTTCTCGTACTCCATGGGCAGACACCGCTTGATCTCCTCCGCAATTCTGCCGTCGTCCGGCAGCAGGTGTTTCTTGGGAGTCAGAAGTTGTTTCAATTTTTCGGAAAATGTCAGATTGGGATCACGAAAAATAGCAGTCCGCTGCTCCCGGATTTCCTGCAGCGTAAAATCCACAATAGCGCCAATCAGTTCTTCCTTCGACGCAAAATACTCATACAACAGCCGTTTGCTTACTCCCAGGCGGTGCGCCAAATCCGCCATGGTGAACTTGATGCCTCTTGCCCGCATTTCCTCTGTTGCGGCTTGCATTATTCTTTGCCGCACCCACATCACCCCTAACTTACCGCTTTTTCAGGTGACTGTTATTTACTGTCGAAACTTCAGAAACCAGAATCGAATCAATCGGTACCATAAATCTAATATTACCTCCAATCCATGCGTTCTGTCAATATACCTTACAAACTTTACAAATAAATAACTTGTCTGCCAATGTCCCCTGTCGTTGCGTCTAACCAGGCAAAAAAACCGTCCCCCCAGTTTATTAAGCTTGGGGAACGGTCTTGTCTAAAAAGCTTATTGAGCTATGGGTCGGCCGGTTTCACTTATTTGTCCGGTTGCCGGAAACTCTGCGGGGTTACTTTATATGGCATTTTTCCGGGGTACAGGAAAATCAGCGGCAAAATGGGGACTGTTCGTGGCTGCCAGGGCTTGACTGCTGGCGTTTATTTGGTCAACCACCGTGCGCAGATATTGGGAGCTGCCGCTCATAATGTCAATCAGCGAGTTCTTTTGAAACTGCAGCAGGTCCAGCTTGGAGCGGTAGCCGATGGCTTCCGTCATCATCAGCAATTCGTCGGAAACGCCGATAGGTATTCCCATGGCTTGAATGGCCTGGCGCAAACGACCGTTTTCCCGTAAAAGCCGAGGCACATCCTGACCGTTTAGCATATAATCAAGTTTGGGCCAGAATTCCGCCGGTTTGTGGATGGAATACTCATACTCCATTAATTCCGGCGTAAATCCCGCTCCGGCCTTAAAACCAAAGGAATCAGCCTGTTCAAACCAGATTGTTCCCGGAAAAATTCCGGGGGGATTGACGATAACGGTGTCCGGCAGCGTATCTTCAATTAGACGCAAGTTGGCCTCAAACACACTTTCCAGACTAACTCCCGGCGGCACCGGGCAGGGATAAATCAACGCCAGCCCAATGCGGCAGGGGGCGCCGGCTTCCGCCGCGGCCAGTTTCAGGCAGTGAATGGTGTCGATGATGTCCTGACGGGTCACGCCTTTGTTCATGATCGCCGCATTGACAGCATCATGGCCGGTTTCGCCGCCCATGAACACCGCCCGCAAACCGGCGCGGATCATTTGGCAATAGGCTTGATAAGTTTGGTCCGTGACTTTTCCCGCCCGGACAAACATGGAATAGCGGATGTTGATATTATTTGCCAGCAGCATTTGGGCAATGGCTTTACCCTGATACACCGGCGTTTCGGAACTGCTGAACCGGAAAAAGGCGATTCCCTGCTGAATCATGGTGACTATTTCGCCTTTAATCTGTTCTACCGGCCGCGGCGTATAAGGGATTTGCTGTCTGGTATGGGAGCAAAAATTGCATTTGTTCCAGGTGCAGCCCACCCCGTCAACCAGAGTATGGAACAACATTTTGTCGGTTAGCTCAGCCGGCGTGTAGCGGGGAATGCTGTTAAAAGTGGCCGTCGGCACGCTTTTGCCGCTGTACTGACCCACCCGGATCAACGGCGCCGGACTGATATTATGCCGTACCAGCCGCAAAAATTCCTCTTTGTTTGCCGCCGTCCAGCGCAACCGGAGCAGTTTTTCCAGCATTTGTTCCCCCGGCCCCATGATGGCCAGATCGAAATGCCGGTTCCGGGTGACATATTCGCCATAAACGTTTACCTGGGGACCGCCGACAACCACCACCGTTTCCGGAGCGGCCTGCCTGACTTTGGCCGCCAGCATGGCGCTCCATTTATAGGAATCGCCGTACCAGCTCTTGATGCCCACCACCGGGATATTCCCTTCCTTTACCAATTTCACGATAGTATCAGCCAGCTCCTCCATATACCGGCGGCGAAAATACAGGCCGGCGGCCTGGACCGGCCAGGCGGCCAGCATAAGCGGCAGCAGCAATAATTTTTTTTGGCGGGCATATACTTTGATCTGCCACTCTACCAGACGGCGCAGCAATCTGTTGACCCAGCGGGGAACGCCCTTTTCAATTGCCCCTACCCGCTGCTCGTCAATTACCGCCACGGCAAAGCCCTTCTTTTCCAGATAGGTGCGCAGCAGCGCCAGGCTGTTTTCCAGGGCGGTATCGGAAGCAATCCGGTTGCGCGGCGCAAAACTGTTGACAAGCAGTAAATCAATCCTCTTATTCACGACCCATTCCTCCTTTAACCGCTTTAAGTCTTACCGGGTGCATACCGACAGGCATCGTCAGGCGCAAGTTCCGGATTATTTGGTGCCCGGCCTGCGGCTGGCGGCGGCAGAACCGCTCGAAGCCCTGCCGCGGAATAACCAGCACTTCCGAATCCGCCGCCGCGCTTATCGTCGCGTACTGGGGACGCGGTTCCGTTAACCCGGTCCCGCCGAAGCTTTCTCCCGGCTGTATTAAACGCTGAACGCCGGCACTGTCGGTCAGTAATGCACCGGTAAGCAGAATAAATACTTCATTGCTTACCTCGCCGGGACTGACCAGGCAATCAGCTTCGTAACAAGTCACTACCACTCCCGAATGCAACAAGACGGCGGACTCATCTTGACTTAATCCGGCTAACAACGGCACGGCCGCCAAGGGAGACTCGCCGAGCTTCTTTGTCACTATCTTCCATAAGTCATCTTTGCGTATTAATTGTGAATTGATGTATCTTGCTGCTTCCGGGAATGCGTGGAGAAATGCTTGTCCCCATTGGTTGTCATTGGATAATTCTCGCGCTACCCGGTAAAAGGGAGACCGGACGGCTCGGAAATGTTCTACATCCTCCACCACCATAATAAGGGGGACAAGCAGTCCATAACCGGGATCGGTAAAATTACGGGAAAATTTTCTAAAACCCAATTGTTCATATAATGGAATTAAATGTGGGTTACATCCAGTAAAAGTAAATTTGACATGATTCGTTCGAATCATTTCATAAGCCTTGGCCGTAAGCATATATAAAACTTGTGAACCACGATATTTTTTTTCAATTGATAATTTAGTAGCCAAACAAAATGTTTGATTGCTACCGTCAACAAGTGTTTGAAACTTTTCCATATAAAACGTTTTTGTCAAATCCTGCGGAAATTGTCCCATATTACCGAACATAACCCTTAGTGTGCCGATGATACCCAAATTGCTCTGAGCATAAAGTAGTTGACTGTATTCATCCATACAATCACTTATCATACCGAAATTTTGCTTGTTTTTTTTTATAAATTTACCCATTCCTTCCGCCAGCACCCGATAGCGAAACTTATAGATTTCCCGTTTCTCAGCCTGACTATGCGCTACATGGATAGAAACTTCATCGTTTCTGGGCACCATATAATTCTCTTTGTTAAGTAGCCCTTCTTTTCCCAAAAAAAGCCCTCCTTTTAATAAGTTTCATAAATCCAGTCAACTGTGCTTTTACATTCTCACCACCTCTCGAGGCAAAATTTCTACAAAATCCCATAAAATTCCTATCAATTGCAAAATTTTTGTAATTTTATGTCACGAAATGTAATATTTGCTTTAAAAATAGCAAAAAAAGAAAGCCCTTTTTATTGGGCTTTCAGTTAAAAATTTGACCGCAAGCTGCCTTATTATATTTCTTTCGGTATTTTAAACCGGACGATGAACGTCGTTCCCCGGCTACTTGTATCGACCTCAATTTTGGCCTGATGCCTGTTGGCAATCCGGTAGCAGGTTGCCAGTCCCAGTCCGGTCCCGTTTTGTTTGGTGGTGAAAAACGGCCGGCCCAGATTGGCCAAAACATTCTGGGGTATGCCTTTACCCTGGTCCCGGACGGTAAATACCACCGCGTCATTGTCCGCATATGTCCGCAGGGTCAGGGAATAGCCGGTGTCGTCCATGGCCTCAAGACCGTTGCGCACCAGGTTCAGGATCAATTGCCGGATTTCCTTGGCATCAATATACACGGCCGGTATGTCGCCTAAATCCAGCACTATTTCCTTGCAGGCAGCGACGGCGTCGGCCGTGACCAGCGGGTATAGGGATTCAATAATCGTATTTAGCTGGACCAGGCGCATATCAGCCATTTTATTCTGGCTTAAAGCCAGGTACTCTTTGATGATCTGGTTGATCCGGTCCAGCTCCGCCAGCAGTTGGTTAAGCTGTCCCTGATAATTGACGAATTCTTTTTTCCGGGAAAAAATCTGCAAATAGCCGCTGATGGTCGTCATGGGGTTTCTGACTTCATGGGCCATGCTTGCCGCCATCTGCCCCACGGCATTGAGACTTTCCAGCCGGGCGACGTCCTGCTCCAGCGCTTTCCGCGCCGAAACGTCGCGGACTATCCCTTCAAAGCCGACGCAGCTGCCGTCCTCGCTGAGCAGCGGCGCCAAAGTCTGCTCCACCCAAATGGCCCGCCCGTCCCGGTGAACGAAGCGCATTACCAGCGGCTGAACGGCGGCAGCCACATCGGCCATAACCATCTCCAGCAGCGGCCAGTCGTCCGGGTAAACAATAGTGCGCATAATGTCCGCTCTAGCCTGGAACTCTTCCGGCGAGTAACCGGTCAATTTGGTTATCGACGGACTGATATATTCGAATCCCGCCAGCGGCGCCAGCCGGTAGCGGTAGATGACATCCACGGCGTTTTCGGCCAGCAGCCGGTAGTGTTTTTCCTTGACCTCCAAGTCCCGGCGGGTTTTTTCAAAATAAACGATCAGCGTGCCAATAGCAATCATAAGTCTCAATGCCGCATCCAGCATAAAGCCGAATGGTGCAAACCAGGCAACCTCAATAAAGAAAGGCAGATCCATCATATGAATTCCTAAAATAATAAAAGCAGCGCCGGTAATATTCTTGCCCCAGCCTTGTATGCCAGCGTGACGAAGGAGCAGTATTCCTGTCCAACAGTATACGGCGCCGATAAACAAACACGCCGGTAATACTCTTAAATAAAACGGTAAAGCAGCCAAGGTGGCAATACTGCTTATACCAATGGTAATCACCGTAATAAACCACCACACTGGATGCAACTTTTTTTCTAAAAACTCTACCGTACCATAAAGCAGGATGAAACTGGCTATTATCATTAAAACGGCAAATCCAAGAAATGCTGGGAGACTAAGCTCAGAATATGAGACACGAAGAAAAAATGACCGTATTAGACACATTGCCCAGCTAATCATCCACAAGGCTAAATAACGTTGCCGGTATTGAAGGTAAAGATAACCATAAACACAGGTAACACAAGTAATAGCTGATAATGAGATTATCATGGAGATTTCAATGACATTCATCAAAACATCCCACCCATAGCAATTCTTTTTATGTCAGACTGGCCATGCAGTTTGGAAACGGCACCAGCGCAGTATGAAAGTGCTATTTTAGAGGATAGAATTTATAACTTTTCGGGAAGATACAATAGTTGATTGATCTGCAATTTAGACAAAAGCGAGCTTATATCCTTCGTAACATGAAAAAGTTTTTTATGGCCCGTCTTCTTTCATAGGCAAATGAGCTGCTTTACCAGAACAACAGGCACCATTATGAGTATTATGAGTGACTGCCAAAATTCTTTACAATTCGCAGCCGCCTGTGTCTTTCTTAACCGCCAAACCGCCAACAAAAATATATTTATATAATTCCATAAAAGTTAAAATACTCCTCTAAGCATCAAAATATTCCTGATTATTTCTCTTCGTTCCCGAATATTCAGAAAGAACCAAATTGGCCAATAATAATATAAAATTTTCTTTAAATTACATTACAGGTTGATTTATAAATCGTTATATCGTAATATTAGGATATAACGACGAAAGTAAGGAGTTGAATGAAATGAAAGTGTTAATTGTCGGCGGAGTTGCCGGCGGGGCCAGCGCCGCCGCCCGCTTAAGACGTTTGGATGAAAAATGCGAAATAGTTCTCTTGGAAAGAGGGGAGTATATTTCTTTTGCCAACTGCGGGCTGCCCTATTATGTCGGTGAAGTTATCCGGGAAAAAAACAAATTGGTTGTGCAAACCCCGGCAGCTATGAAAGCCAGATTTAATATTGATATCAGAACTCTAAACGAGGTAGAATTCATTGATACCGCCAAGAAGGAAGTGGAAATAACCGACCTGCGGACGGGCCGCAAATACCGGGAAAAGTATGATAAGCTAATTCTTTCCCCCGGCGCCGCTCCTATCAAACCGCCAGTCCCCGGCCTGGATGCGGCCAATGTTTTTACGCTGCGCAATATTCCTGATACGTACACCATAAAAGATTTCGTGGACAGCCGCCACCCGAAAAGAGCGGTAGTGATCGGCGGCGGCTTTATCGGCGTCGAACTGGCCGAGAATCTGGCGGAAAGAGGCGTCAAGGTAACCTTGGTGGAATTGGCGAATCAGATTCTCGGACCCATTGATTTTGAAATGGCCGCCCTGGTGCATCAATATTTAAAGGAAAAAGGCATTGAGTTATACCTGGAGGACGGACTGAAGTCAGTCAGTCATACCGATAAATATTCCATCGTATCCCTCAACAGCAAGGAAGAAATCAAGACCGATATGATTGTACTAGGCATTGGGGTGACGCCGGAAAATAAGCTGGCCAAAACGGCCGATTTGGAACTGGGTGAACGGGGGGCGATTAAGGTAAACAAAGCTTTACAGACGTCCAACCCGGACATTTACGCTGTGGGCGACGCCATTGAAGTAATTGATTTCGTCAACGGCCGCCCCACTCACATCCCGCTGGCAGGCCCGGCCAACAAACAGGGCCGGATTGCCGCCAATAACATCTGCGGCTTGTACGAGGAATATCCCGGCACCCAGGGAACTTCGGTGCTGAAAGTATTTGACTACACGGTGGCTGCTACCGGTAATAATGAAAAAACACTGAAAAGATTTAACATTCCCTATGGAAAGTCTTTCACCCATTCCCTGTCCCACGCCGGTTATTACCGGGGAGCGACGCCGGTTTCCCTGAAAATCCTGTTTTCGCCGGCTGACGGGAAAATATTAGGCGCCCAGGCGGTTGGCTTTCAGGGAATTGAAAAGCGAATTGATGTTATCGCCACTGCCATCCGGGCCGGTATGACGGTATACGATTTGGAAAAGCTGGAGCTTTCCTATGCTCCTCCCTATTCATCAGCCAAAGACCCGGTAAACATGGCCGGTTATGTGGCTGCCAATATACTGAAGGGCGATTGCCGGGTCATCCATTGGCATGAAATGAATTCCCTTGACCAAAGGGCTTCGCAAGTGGTAGATGTGCGAACTCCCTTGGAATTTGGCACAGGTTCGGTAGCCGGCGCCGTCAATATTCCCATTGATGATTTGCGACAAAGAATCAACGAAATCCCCCGGGACAAGGACGTGATTGTATATTGCCAGGTGGGGCTAAGGGGCTATCTGGCTTACAGGATACTGGTGCAAAACGGTTATACAAAAGTAAGAAATTTGAGCGGGGGATATAAGACCTACTCTACTGCCATGGGCGAACAATCCAATCGAAACGTATACCGTTACGAGGATTTGCTGCCGGCAGCACCGTCGGCAGCTAACACTACCCACCGGGAGGACAACGACGGCCAAGCCGATGTTCAAATTGATTGTTCCGGCTTACAATGCCCCGGCCCCATCATGCAAGTCAATAATGCCATCAATTCAATGGAACCGGGTGAAATTTTGGCAATAACCGCCACCGACCCGGGTTTCGCCGCCGATATCGAGGCCTGGTGCCGCAGTACAGGCAACCAGTTGCTGTCAATCAATAAATCGGTGCAATTCATAAAAGTTTATATTAAGAAGGGCGGTAAACCGGCTAAAATGCAAGAAGAAAATAAAATGGCCGCCGCCAATGATAAGACCATGGTGGTATTCAGCAGCGACCTGGATAAGGCCATCGCCGCCTTCATCATCGCTAACGGCGCCGCCGCCATGGGCAGGAAGGTAACCATGTTCTTTACTTTTTGGGGATTGAATATTCTCAGGAAAAGCGAATCGGTTAACGTTAAGAAAAATCTGCTGGAATCCATGTTTGGCAAGATGATGCCCCGAGGGTCGAAAAAACTGGGCTTGTCCAGAATGAATATGGGCGGCCTGGGCGGCAAAATGATTCGGTATATAATGGGCGCGAAAAATGTCGCTTCCCTGGAGGACTTAATGGACCAAGCCAGGAAACAAGGCGTCAGGCTTGTGGCCTGCAATATGTCCATGGATGTAATGGGAATTAAACCGGAAGAACTTATTGACGGGGTGGAAATGGGCGGTGTCGCATCCTATCTAAATGCTGCGGAATCGGCGGATACCAACTTGTTCATTTAAATTATGGAGTGGGTGATATAATGCAAAATATGAAAGAGTATATGCAAAAAAGCGAGCTGCTGAAAGCAATAGCCCACCCGGTGAGGCTTTGTATTGTAAGAGGATTGATTGATAATCAATGCAATGTCACCAAAATGCAGGAATGCCTTAATTTGCCCCAATCGACGGTATCCCAGCATTTGGCCAGGTTGAAGTCGGCAGGCATTATCGAAGGGGAAAGAAACGGCTTGGAGGTTTGTTACAAGGTAGTAAATGAAGATGTAAGACAGATTGTAGCGTCAATTTTTAAATAATATACTTCATAAAAACCCGTTATCTTGATAAGCTCCCCTTGTGGCGGACAGTTTCAAAACGAAGCAAGTGTCTATTAAAACCGCCACTGTTTACACCCACTATAATTTTCCGGATCGAATTATTGCATATAGTACCCATGCAAACATGAAAATGGCAATAATAAAACCAATTTCAAGTACAGGGAAGTTCCAGAGTAAGGGTGGTTGTCCCATTAAGGATAAACTAATAATACTACTACCCATCAAAATGCTAAATGCTAATAGCATTATGCTTACAGATATTCGATTGCTAATTCGAGCCTGATGCTTTAAAAATAGGTCTGTTTCAGTAAGAGATACGTCTAAGTGTAAACGCCCTTGATTAACAATGGTACTTAACTCTTTTACGTTTTGGGGAGCATTGCTAAAAAGCTCACCAAAGTCAACAGCGATTTTCCATATGGACTCAGCAATTGTCTTGGGGTGCATTCTTTCCATTAATAATTTTTCCCCAAAAGGTTCAACCACATCAAGCAGACTTAAAGCAGGGTCAAGTTTTTTTACAACGCCTTCTACAGTGAGCAACGCCTTGCCAACCAATACTAGATCAGATGAAATCCGGATGTTATGTTTTTGGGCAATACCGAAAAAATTGGTTATGGCTTCGCCAATACTGATTCGACTTAAAGGTAGTCCATAATAAGTATCTTTAAAAAGTTCAATATCATTTCGCAACTGCCGGGTATCTACTTGGGGAGGGACTATTCCTATTCTTAGAACAGCCTTCAGTAACTCGGCTGTATCATTACGTTTAAGGCCAATCAGTAATGATGATAAACAGTTTTTCATTTCGGAGCCAAGTCTTCCTACCATCCCAAAATCTAAAAAGCCAATAACCTCCTGCGGCAGCACAATAATATTCCCAGGATGCGGATCTCCGTGAAAAAATCCATTAACAAATATCTGTTCAAAAATACCTTTTGCAAAACGATTGGCGATTAATGAGAGATTGTATCCTCGCTGTGCAAGTATATCAATTTGGCTTACCTTTATACCTTGAAGAAATTCTGTTGTAAGGATTTTTTTAGTGGTATAATCCCAATAGACATTAGGAATATAAAAATCCTTCTGTTCTTTTAGCTGACCGGAAATTTTATCACTATTCCGGGCTTCAACAGTGTAGTCAAGTTCTTTGCGAAGGGACTTGGAAAATTCATCTATTATATCGACAATTTGATATTGTTTGGCCCATTGGAACCGGTTTTGGGCGGCCATCGCTATTTCAAATAAAATTTCCAGATCTGTTTCAATATTGGCAGTAATACCGGGACGTTGAACTTTTACTGCTACTTTTTGTCCGGATTTTAATATTGCCATATGAACTTGTCCAATCGAAGCCGCAGCTAACGGCTCCGGATCAAATTCCTGAAATATTTCCTCGATATCAGAACCCAGTTCTTCTTTGATTAAACTCCGAATTTGTTCAAATGGAAAAGCGGATACTTTATCTTGTAATTTCTCTAAGTGAATAATAATTTCACTTGGTAAAATATCTGGTCTAGTGCTGGCGATCTGACCTAATTTTATGTAAGTAGGCCCCAGTTCTTGCAGGACAATCCGAATTCTTTCCCCAAGGTCAGGCGAGGTCACTTCGGATGATTTTATCCACAGACGTTCATGATAGGGGATTTTGGGAATTACATCTATTTCTTCAACGAGGTAGCCAAACCCTTGATTTACTAATACAGCAGCAATTTCACGATATCGATTTATATGCCGTAGTTGTTTGCCAAACATAAAACCTACCTCCCCCAGTTTATACGATACAATATGTCCGTCATTTCCTTAAAATTTATCAGTTAACCCAATGCCAAAGCTCCGCAATGCCATGGTAGGATTAGCGGGTCCACCCATGCCAACAGTCAGGTGCCGGTAAGTCGTATTTAGTTCCCAGTTTTTAGCAAGCTTATAAGCTAAGCCAAACTCAACATTGGCGACATGGGTTCCGTCGGTCGCCAGTATCCCGTACAGGGTATATTTTTTGCTCAACTCCTTAATCCCCACTACTCCCAGCACAACGGCTGTCCGGTCAGGCATGTCGCGGCCGGTAGCTGCGTTTTTACTGCTGGTCCAGGTGTGTCCGACAAAAATCTGATAATGGGGATCAAGTTCATAACATACATTGAACTCGCGGTGGTTGGAGCGATGCCTGCCGTCATACACGTCGCCGTCGTAATGGGTATCGCGGTATTGCAGCGCAAATTTCTTGCTCAAAGCGGTGGTGATACTCCATTCATAGTTTGTATCCCTGGCGTTTTTCGTGTCCACTTCATTATGTACTTTGATATTGTAGTCCAGGGCAGTATTACCCTGGGAAAAATGATTGAGCGGGCCGGCCAGAGCCGTCGGGCCTGTCCCCATGATAAACGCGCAGAAAAGCAAGCTGGCCAAAAGTTTGCTATATTTGCTATGCATATGCTCAGACCTCCTTTTATAACCTACTGTACAGTATGCTTATAACAATATTATTATGCAGCATATTGATGAACTCCCGTCATAAAACCGTCATGCTTTCACATGACGGCAAAGGTTTCTTCTCTTATATTTAATTTACTATAATTTAATATTAATCGCTGTTTTTCGACAAGGTATTCCCTTTTGCCTCGCATAATATATTATATTGATTAGCGCAGTGGCTGGAGGTGTAAAGTCATGCCTTATATAATAAAACAATATTGTCTCGGTGACGTGAAGCCGGGTATGAAGCTGGGACGGGATTTATTGTCGGCAGAGGCTAAAGTAGTGCTATTAAGCGAGCATGCCGTCCTTACCGCGGCACTCATCCGTAAAATTCACGAATGGGGGTTTAGCGCAATTGACATTTTGGAAGAGTACGGGGATGAATTATTTTTAAATCTGCGTAATGATCAACAGTATTTTATTGCTGAATACCTGAAACTTGTAGACTCTATCGAAGATGCCTTTCATAAGACCCGTTACTTACGACAGATTCCGATTGAGCAAATTAATGATCTTGCGGAACAAACGATGAATTCATTGCTGTCTTCAACAGCAGTAATCAGTTTTCTTCACATAATTAATTCAAAAGATGATTATACATTCCGACATTCAGTAAATGTAGCGGTTATTGCCGGTGTAATCGGGAAATGGTTAAAATGGCCTGAGAAGAGTTTGCACCAATTGGTTCTGACAGGCCTTTTACACGACATTGGAAAAGCAATGATTCCTGTGGAGATTTTAAATAAACCTGAAAAACTTTCCCAAGAAGAGATGGATTTCATGCAACACCATACAATCATGGGTTACGAACTGGTAAAAGGTTTCAACCTGGTTTGCGAAGATGTAAAGCTGGGTATATTACAGCATCATGAACGCCTCGACGGTTCGGGTTATCCTGAAGGACTTGCCGAGAGCCAGATTGGACAATTTGGTAAAATTATTGCTGTTGCTGATGTATATGATGCCATGACCAGCAACCGTGTATACCGTAATTCTTTGAGTCCTTTGTTTGTTATCCAGGAATTATTTAATGACATGTTTGGAAAACTGGATCCGTCAGTTTGCGCTGTATTTATTTCCAATATCCGTGAATCCTTGGTCGGTACAACGGTAAAGTTAAGCAACGGATCGAATGCGAAAATCCTATTTTTGGATAGATGCCGGCCAATTATGCCGCTGGTCCAGACGGATGACGGAGTATATATTGATTTACAAGAGAATACTGATATAGAGATTGTTGAAATTGTGTTCTAAGCCCGCCAATGGTCAAAATTAGCAATTCTCGCTACTATCACCGCCCCTAGACTTCTTTATCCCCGGCATTATACGCCTCAGCCACTTTTGCTTCGCCAAAAGTGGCCATTTCATTTACAATCTTAACGGCCGCGTCCAATAAGGTCATACCCAGCGCCGCGCCGGTGCCTTCGCCCAGGCGCATGTTGAGCCTAATACACGGTTCCAACCCGAGCGCCTGTAGAATGGCCGCGTGTCCGGGTTCTTCCGATAAATGGGAAGCCAGCAGGTAGGGTTGGACGGAATTACATAAACGATAGGCCGCCAACACTGCCGCTGAAGATATGAATCCGTCCAGAATAATCAAAATCCGCCTGGCTGCCGCCCCCAGCACCGCTCCGGCCAGGGCCGCTATTTCCAGTCCGCCGACTTTAGCCAGCACGTCAATGACATCATGGGGATCAGGCTTATGCCGGGCAACAGCTTCTTCGATCACCCGGATTTTTTGGCTAATCACTTTCTGTTCAATGCCTGTGCCTCTCCCGACCACCTGTGCCGGAGGTTTGCCGGCAAGAAGGCTGGTAATGGCCGAGCTGGCCGTGGTATTGGCAATCCCCATTTCACCAAGGCCAATGACCTCGATTCCATCATCAGCCAGTTCATTGACCATATCCATCCCTGTCTGTAAAGCCTGAAGCACCTCCGGCCGCTCCATGGCCGGGCGATAACGCATATTGTCGGTGCCTTTGCGGATTTTACGGCGCCGGATGGGCAGCCCGGCCGGAAAGTCGGCTTTAACCCCTACGTCCACCAGTATCAGGCGGGCGTTGGCATGCCTGGCCAGCACATTGATTGCGGCCCCCCCGTTGACAAAATTATATACCATTTGTTCCGTCACTTCCGCCGGAAAGGCGCTCACCCCTTCTACCGCCACGCCATGATCGGCCGCCATGAGCAAAATGGCCTTGTTCGGCAGCGTTATAGGCAATTTCCCCTGAATACCGGCCAATTGACAGGCCATCTTTTCCAATACCGCCAGACTGCCTGGGGGCTTGGTCAAGCTATCCAGCCGCTGTTGGGTCAACAGCATGCTGTCCTGGTTGAGTGGTTCAATCGACCTGATAATAGATTCCAATGATTTCATAATGACCTCCGAAAAATTAAACAACCCCGTATCTGCTCAGTTAAGTAATTGCCACGAGCTGCTTAAAGACAGTCCGGTTACACGTTCCGCATAATAACACTGTTTCTACGGTAATAAATTTGGTACAATGTGAATGATATCGACTCATCGACTTAGCCCATGCTAAACTGACAAATTGCGGTACTTAAATATATGCGGAATCACATGATTATATATGTCCCATTAAGGAATTAACACATCCGGGATACAATTTCAATTCTTTTAATGCGTTCCATATAGATCAAACTAAAGAAGAAGGGTGCGGACAAAAGTGACGGCACAGATCGCTGCTATAACCAATCAGATTATAATCTTCGCAATACTTATGGCGATAGGTTTTATTGCCGCCAAGACCGACATTTTTACGAAAGATGCGCTGAATACTCTATCCCGGCTTATCGTTAAAATCATTCTCCCGGCATTAATATTTAGTGTTGTTGCGGGAAGCGGCGTTACGGCCAGGGAGTTTTTGATCAGCGGCAGATTCACCATGGGCGTGGTATTTTGTTTTTCCCTTCTTATCCTTGCCAGCGTGGCAATGAGCAAACTGTGCAAACTGGAAGGCAAGAGCGCAAATATCTATGTGGCTCTTTTAACCTTTGGCAATATGGGCTTTATGGGGATACCGCTCATACAGGCAATATTCAAAGAGCCGGTTGCCCAGGTTTGCATCGCGGTTTACACCCTGGTCGACATGGCATTGTTATGGACATTCGGGGTTTATTTATGCAGCCGGCATCAGAAAAATTCAAATCCGTTGCATGCGGTTAGAAATATGCTTAATCCTACTACAGTTGCATTGTGTATTGCTTTTATCATCATGCTTTTTAAGATTCCGGTGCCGGATTTGCTTATGAGCACAATTGCGGGCACCGGCGGTACAAGCAAGTATTTGACACTGATGTATTTAGGCGGTGCCTTGGCTTATGTTTCCGTGGACAATATAATCAAAAAACCAAGCATATTAGTTTCAACGATAGTTAAAATGTTAGTATTACCGGTTATTGTTTATTACTTTTTGGGTTTTTTTCTGCCCCAGATTCCGCGGACTATATTAACAATAATTGTTGGACTTCCGTCTATGACTACAGTTGCCATGATGGCCACAACTTATCAATCCGATGATGAATACGCAACCGAAATGATTTTTGTTACTACATTAGCCAGTCTTGTCACCATTCCAATCATAAGCGTTGTAACGAACATGATGGCGTGAATGCCCCACGACCCCATATGCTTTCCACCTTTCGCTTCAAATAAGGCAATTAAGTCAATGCCCGGCCCAAATTAACAAAAATTTAATAAAAATTTCTTTTTATCATTAGCAGGAATTACAAATTTTGTGCCTAATTGTCGATTTATAGAATAATCACAACATTTATAATATAGGAACGACAAAGATGTCCTTTTCCTCAGTCTATTAAATCTGGGGAAAAGGACTATTATTTTTGCCACTCTTTTAGCCCACTACTTCAGAAAGATATGTTCGTTCTCGAAACTTCCCGTTTTGATTATTCTTTTTCATGAAGAAAGGGGTATTTATATGGCAGAAAATTCAGTTACAACTCTCGACATTTCCGTCCTTTTAAAAGAAATGACAGAAGCGAACCAAAAAGTACGGGACATTGTCCGCACTATCGAGGATATTAGTAAACAGACCAATTTGCTGTCATTAAACTCGGCTATTGAAGCCGCCAGAGCAGGAGATGCCGGGCGAGGCTTTGGGGTTGTAGCCGACGAAATTAAAAAATTAGCCGAAAGAAGTTTTACAGCCACTAAAGAAAGCAGAGTACTAATCAGTAATATGCATACAAAAGCTAATGAAGTAATTGCCGTAAGGACAGCGGATGTCGCTTTTGACACTATTGACAAAATTGACCGTAATTTGTTCGAACGCAACTGTGACGTACAAGCATGGGCAACATTCGAGAAGATTATCCTTTGCTTGAAACACCCCAATGAAGAAAATATCAGCCTGGCTACTTCCTTTATGAAAAATACGGTAGACATCTACGAGGTATACTATGACCTCTATCTGCTAGACTTACAAGGCAAGGTTGTTGCCACAGGAGTGAACCAGGAAATTGTAGGACAAGACATGTCCGGCAGGGAATGGTTTCAACAAACCATAAACGGGAAAAACGTATATGTTAGTGACATGTACTACTCAGCTTCCGCAGGTGGACATACCATTTCCTACTCCTGTCCGGTCAAAGACGAAACAGGCAATATTCTGGGAATATTCACTACCCGTTTCAATTGGAATTTCATTTATGACATCATTGAATCAGCCAGAATTGGCAGTACCGGTGATATTTTCGTTGTGAATAAAGACGGCCTTGTAATTGCATCTAAAAACCGCGCCGGTATTTTATCTACCAGCCTACAGCACCTGGAAGCCGTCGGCAAAGCCATTGCCGGTGAAATGTACGGTTATACGTTAGAAAAGGAGGCAAACGGAAAAACACAAATATGGGGTTTTGCCCACACTAAAGGATACAATGCTTATCCGGGTAAACAGTGGTCTGTTGTCGTTAACGAAAAAATACAGGCCGGGTTAAACTAGAGAGACTTTCTGCTTTTTTTATAATAAAACCTTTCTAATGCAAAGAACCTGCGAAATTCGCAAGTTCTTTGCATTTCCAGCTTTGCCATAGCAAAGACGATTCTTAGCCTTCAATCCTCCTTTAGGATTGGTCATTTTCCTTCAGTATGCTACCCAGAACATCTTCTATCATCTTAATAAAACGGACAGCGTTTTGATACTGTCTTAGCTTTACCCAACCGATATTTAGCCAGTGCAATCACCTGGCATAAAATTCTACTCCTTCTATCTTTATATTACTATAAAAAGGGAGAACCTCAAGCCACTGCTGAAAATGCGCGCTACTTTTCGTTATCACTGAAAGCAGTATGCCGTATTCTGGAGTAAGTTCATAGGTACGTTCAAACACTTCATCATCATATAAATAGTGCAATATATATTGGTTTCAGCCTGGCTTGACGTAACTGCTACGGCTCTGTTATAATAGTTACAAATTACATATTATTCACGGAAAAGGTGCCTCCAGCCGACTGGAGGATAATAGGGAAGTCTAGGCATGATGCTTATGCCGCTAGCGCGGGCCCGCCACTGTACCGGGAAGACTTTACAAGGCCACTCGCAAGGGGAAGGCGTAAACAGTCAATGAACCGGGAGCCAGGAGACCTGCCTTTATCCGTTTTAACAAAGTTCTTCATGGAAAAGAAGGCTTTTTTGGATAATATCCAAAGAAGCCTTTTATTTTTTAAATTTGGCTATAAGGTTCTGAATGTTCTGAACACCAGAATAAATAAGCAAAAAATGGGGGTTGGAATAAGTTATGGGTATATTACCAGAGACACTGTCAAAAATTTCTGCTCCGGACACAGTCGTAATGGAAGAGGTACAAGCCCGGTTGGACAGCCAGATAAAGCCAAAAGGAAGTCTTGGCCGCCTGGAGGGCATGGTAAGACAGTATGCGGGCATACTGCGGCAATCACAGCCGGAATTGGTACGCAACTGCATGGTTATAACTTCCGCCGACCATGGGGTCGCCAAACACGGGATCAGTGCTTATCCGGTGGAAACAACGCTGCAGATGACTGCCAACTATCTGCTGGCCAAAGGCGGCAGTGCCAATGCTTTCGCCAATTTTTGCCGGGCGAACATGGTAGTGGCGGACATGGGAGTGGCCGGCGATTTATCCCATGTTGCCGGGCTGTGGCACCGCAAAATTGCCTACGGCACCCAGGACTTTACCCAGGGACCGGCTATGACGCGTGAGCAGGCTATCCAGGCCATAGAAACAGGAATCGAAATTGTGAACGACCGGGTCCGGCAGGGTTATACCTGTTTTAGCCTTGGTGAAATGGGAATCGGCAATACTACCGCCAGTGCAGCTATTGTCGCCGCTTTTACCGGACTTGCGCCCGAACAGGTCACCGGCCGGGGCACAGGCATATCCGACAGCCGGCTGAAGGTGAAAATCGATGTCGTCCGCCGCGCCCTAACCGTAAACAAGCCGGATGCCGCGGACGGAATAGACGTATTGTCCAAGGTAGGCGGTTTTGAGATCGGCGCCTTGGCCGGTGTTGTTCTCGGATCGGCAGCCAACCACTGTGCTGTTGTCATTGACGGTCTTAACACCACGGCGGCGGCATTAATTGCCAATGCCATTCATCCCTTGAGCAAGGAATATATGCTTGCTTCTCACTTATCCGGTGAGCCGGCGCATATTATTGCTCTAAAATTGCTCAATCTGAAAGCCTGCCTGGATATGGGGGTGCGTCTGGGGGAAGCCATCGGGGCTTCAGTAGTAGTAGATATGCTAAATGTGGCAATTAAAGTGTTGCATAACTTGGATCTGAATTCTTAATTCTTAGGAGGATATTGAGGAGGATATATTAATGTTGGAAGACGTAATTACTCAGATAAAACCCTTAGATGTCCAGGCAATGGAAAAGTGCCAGGTAAGACTTGATAACCTGACAAAACCCCTTGGCAGCCTGCATCATTTTGAACACCTGGCCTGTCAAATGGCCGGAATTACCGGCAACCCAAGACCCCGGACCTTGCCTAAAAGCATTATTCTCATGGCCGGTGATCATGGAGTGGCTGCGGAGGAACCAAGTGCCTATCCGCAGGAAACAACTGCGGGCACCATCGGCAGCCTTTGCAACGGGGGCGCCGCTATCAATGTGTTTGCCGATCATGTTGGCGCTAATCTGGTTATCGTGGATGTGGGTGTAGCGGCAGACTTACCGCCGCTGCCGCGAGTCCACCGCCAAAAGATCGCCTACGGGACGAAAAATATGGCGCAAGAAGCGGCAATGACCCGGGAACAGGCCGTCCAAGCTATTGAAGCGGGAATAAAAACAGCCGGCGAGGAAATAGCCAGGGGCTCACGGGTTTTGGGCTTAGGTGAAATAAGTATGGCCGGCACAACGGCAAGCACGGCAATTATCGCCTGCTATAGTCCGCAGCCGCTGGCCGAATTGGCCGGGGACGGCAAGAAGCTCCAGGTACTGGCGAGGGCATTAGCAGTCAATGCTCCGGACAAAAATGATCCCCTTGATGTGTTAAGTAAAGTCGGTGGTCTGGAGATTGCCGGTTTGGCAGGAGTGATACTGGGGGCCGCCGCGGGCGGAGCGGCAGTAGTGTTAGACGGCTTGGCTACCGGTGCGGCCGCCCTTATCGCTGTGAAAATGGCTCCGGCAGTTAAAAGCTACCTGGTGGGATCCCACTTTGCCGTTGAACCGGCACATCAGGCGGCGCTGGATATTATCGGTATACCGGCCTATATCTATCTTGACATGAGACTGGGTGCGGGAACG
Source organism: Methylomusa anaerophila (assembly GCF_003966895.1). Lineage (NCBI taxonomy): Bacteria > Bacillati > Bacillota > Negativicutes > Selenomonadales > Sporomusaceae > Methylomusa > Methylomusa anaerophila. Next base: position 820,142 of record NZ_AP018449.1, read on the forward strand.
GGCGCTGCTTTGGGAATGTCGCTGATTAATGCTTCCCTGCATGTGTTAAACGATATGAAAACCTTCGGCGAAGCGGAAGTACCTGTGGCCCAGGACGGTCCGGGCGCTTTGAAACAAAGCAAGGATGTTAAGGACTAGTTCATCGCCCGCTCCGCTGTTTTGATAGTCGTTGCCGGCATAGCCATAATTGAATTGATTAAAAATAAAAAATACCTTCGATAGCTTCGAAGGTAAAATAGAAATACATTTTATGGCCATTATGGCCATTTTTTTATTCTATAAAGTTGGATGATTTCCTGCATTAATATAGAGATCTGTTATTCTTTGGAAGCGGCTGCCTCCGACGACAATTCATCATACATTTTCGCCAAGCGCTTGTAGGTATCCAATCTTTCAGCCGCATCTTTGGCTGTTTTATCAAACAGCGCGTCGGCTTGGGCGGGGAACTGCTGCTTAAGGGAGGAATACCGCACTTCTCCCATGAGGAATTGCTTAAAGTCGGCGGTAGGTTCCGGGGAGTCCAGCCGGAACGGGTTTTTGCCCATATCTTTCAGGGCTGGATTATAGCGGTACATCGCCCAGTAGCCGGCTTCGACGGCTCGCTTGGCTTCCAGCTGGCTGTTGCCCATACCGGCTTTTAGTCCATGGTTGATGCAAGGCGAGTAAGCGATGAGCAGCGAAGGTCCCGGATAGGCTTCGGCCTCGGCGATGGCCTGCAAAGTCTGCTTTTTGTCAGCCCCCATGCAGATCTGCGCCACATAAACATAGCCATAGCTCACGGCCATCATCCCCAGGTCCTTTTTCTTGGTTGTTTTGCCGCTGGCCGCAAATTTAGCGATGGCCGCGGCCGGAGTGGCTTTGGAGGATTGTCCGCCGGTGTTGGAATATACTTCCGTATCGAAAACCAGTACATTGACATCTTCGCTGGCGGCCAGCACATGGTCCAGTCCGCCGAACCCGATATCATAGGCCCACCCGTCGCCGCCGAAAATCCATTGCGAACGTTTGACAAAGAAATCTTTGTCTTTATAGATTTCATTCAGCAGCGCATCGCTGCCTTTTTCAGCTTCCAGCAAAGTGATAAGCTTGTCGGCTCTTTCCCGCGTTCCGACCCCGTTGTCTTTGTTGGCCAGCCAATCAGCCAGCGCCGTTTCTAGCTCACTGCTGATACTGAGCTTAGCGGCCGCCTCCATCTTCATCGCCAGACCGTTCCTAACTTGTTTTACCCCGAGGAACATGCCCAAACCATATTCGGCGTTATCCTCGAACAGGGAATTGGCCCAAGCCGGACCGTGGCCGCGATGATTGGTGGTATAAGGCATGGATGGCGCGCTGGCGCCCCAGATTGACGAACAGCCGGTGGCATTGGCAACCATCATCCGGTCGCCGAACAATTGGGTGACAAGTTTGGCGTACGGAGTTTCCCCGCAGCCGGCGCAAGCGCCGGAAAATTCAAGCAGCGGCTGTTCAAACTGACTGCCTTTCACCGTTTCTTTGCTCATGGGGTTGGCCTTGGGGGACACTTGCATCGCATATTCCCACAAAGCGGCTTGATTCATCTGCGTGGCTATGGGTTTCATAACCAGCGCTTTTTCCTTGGCCGGACAAACCTGGGCGCAGTTGCCGCAGCCGGTGCAATCAAGGGGTGTAACCGCCATGCGGAAACTAAAGTTTTTGGCGCCGGCAGCAGGTTTTACGGCGAAGCCGGCTGGAGCGGCTTTCAATTCGGCGTCATTGACCAGTATAGGACGGATGGCTGCGTGGGGACAGACATAGGCGCATTGATTACATTGGATACAATTGTCGGTTTGCCATTCCGGCACGTCAATGGCAATGCCGCGTTTTTCGTAAGCGGCCGTACCGGTGGGAAAGGTGCCGTCCTCCATGCCCAAAAAGGCGCTGACTGGCAAGCTGTCGCCTTCCTGACGGTTCACCGGGATCAGGATCTTTTCAATGAATTCAGGCGTTTTGTCCCTTACGGCAGCGTCATCCTGCGCATCTTGCCAGGTGGCAGGTACGGTAATTTTGACGATAGCTTCAACACCTTTATCGATAGCGGCGTTGTTCATGTCCACCACCTTTTGGCCCTTGTTGCCGTAAGAGCTTACCACAGCTTGTTTCAGATATTTAACAGCATCGGCAAGCGGGATAATGTTGGCCAGCTTGAAAAAAGCCGACTGCATGATCATGTTAATGCGTCCGCCCAGTCCGAGTTCCTGGGCGATGCTTACAGCATCAATGGTGTAGAAGCTGATATTTTTGCCGGCGATATAGCGTTTCATGGCGCCCGGCAGATTCTCTTCCAGTTCCCGTGCATCCCAGGTGCAGTTTAGGAGGAATACACCGCCGGGTTTAAGGCCCTCCAGCACATTATATTTATAAACATAGGACTGGTTGTGACAGGCTACAAAGTCGGCTTTGTTGATGAGATAGGGCGATTTGATCGGCTGTTGGCCGAAACGCAGGTGAGATACCGTAATGCCGCCAGACTTTTTGGAGTCGTAGGCGAAATATCCCTGCGCATACATATCGGTATAATCACCGATAATTTTGATAGTGCTCTTATTGGCGCCTACGGTGCCGTCAGAACCTAACCCCCAGAATTTACAGGCTGTCGTCCCCTTAGGAGTGGTGTCAACGTCTTCACCCACCGGCAAAGATGTGTGGGTGACATCGTCAACAATGCTGACCGTAAAGCGGTCTTGCGGTTGAGCCAGCTTGAGGTTGTCAAAGATGGGGATAATGTGGGCCGGAACAATATCTTTAGACCCTAAGCCATAGCGGCCGCCAACGATAACGGGCTGGAAATCCCTCCCGTAGAAAGCGCTTTTAACATCGAGATACAGCGGCTCGCCAATGGAACCGGGTTCTTTGGTACGGTCGAGCACGGCGATTTTCTTGACAGTTTGCGGGATGTATCGGAAGAAGTGTTCCAGTGAGAAAGGACGATAAAGGTGAACGGTCAGCAAGCCAACTTTTTCTCCTTTGGCGTTCAAATAGTCAACGGTTTCTTCAATGGCATCGCAGACCGAACCCATGGCAATAATCAGGCGGTCGGCGTCCGCTGCGCCATAATAGTTGAACAGATGATATTCTCTGCCGGTCAGCTTGCTGATTTCGCCCATGTATTCTTCCACAATGGCCGGAATTGCTGCATAGTAAGGGTTTGCTACCTCCCTTTCCTGGAAGTAAATATCCGGGTTTTGCGCTGTACCCCGTACTACAGGATGATCGGGATTCAAGGCTCGGCGCCGGAAGGCGTTGACCGCATCCATGTCCACCAGTTTCGCCAAATCCTCATTTTGAAGCGTTTCAATTTTCTGAATTTCGTGGGAAGTCCTAAAGCCGTCGAAAAAATTTACGAACGGTACCCGGCCTTTAATTGCCGCTAAGTGGGCCACCGCACCCAAGTCCATGACTTGCTGGACGCTGCTTTCCGCCAACAGGGCGCAGCCTGTCTGCCGGACCGCCATCACGTCTTGATGGTCGCCGAAGATGTTGAGGGAGTTGGCGGCAACCGCCCGGGCGCTGACATGAAACACCCCCGGCAGCAATTCCCCGGCAATTTTGTACATGTTGGGAATCATAAGCAGTAGTCCCTGGGATGCGGTATACGTGGATGTTAACGCGCCGGCCTGCAAGGAGCCGTGCATTGCGCCCGCAGCCCCGGCTTCGGACTGCATTTCCACCACCTTAACCGGTTGTCCGAAAATATTTTTCTTTCCCTGCGCGACCCATTCATCCACATGTTCCGCCATTGGCGACGACGGGGTGATAGGGTAGATAGCTGCAACTTCGGTAAACGCGTAAGATACATGAGCCGCTGCGGTGTTACCATCCATGGTCTTCATTCTTGTCATAAAAACTCTCCTTTTTTCCATATCTGATAAAAAATTCATTTCGAGCATTTCGAGTTTGAAAAAAAGCTCGACTCTCGACTAAGGATACACTCTTACGCCGAGTGTATAGTTGGTCTGACAGCTCGAAGTAAGTTACCCGCGACAGCAGCATAACACCTTACGAAAACTGATAAAAAATAGCATCCAACAAATATAAATAATTCGTCTTTATTTTCTATTATCCTGCTTACTTAGAAAAAAAGACGCAAAATTCATACTATAAAACCGCTAACTTTCCACCGGCCGTGAAACCCCTTGAGCCGCATTCCCGGCAAACCTTACCCCTGTTCCTTTTCATAGCTTACCGGGTCCCAAGCCTCTTTCCAGCATGCCTGTGGTCAGATATACGCCGCAAAATACCAGCAGCCCTCCCAATACTTGCGCTCCGGTGATCGTTTCGCCTAATAGTCCGCTGATAATCGCGGTGAACACAGGTATTAAATTCAAAAAGACACCGACCTTGCTGGCGCCGACCGCCCGTACCGAAATATTCCAGAAAACAAAGGAACCTACCGAAGGGAATATTACCATATAGAAAATTCCGGTAACGGCTAACGGTCCGATTTTCCCGGTGTCGATTCCCTGGGCGGCGGCGAAGGGCGCCATCAAAAGCACCGCGATCCCTGCTGATACTGCTGTGGCGGTAATGGGAGGAGTAGATAATTTCCTTCCTATTAGTGAATACAATGTCCATATCAGGACCGCGGCCAGCATCAGCAGGTCGCCCAGATTAAATTGTGCTTGCAACACTCGTGTAAAATCACCATGGGTTAAAACGATTAAAGCGCCGCTGAGTGAGGCAATAAAGCCCAGTGTTTGCAAGCTGGAAACCCGCTCTCGTAATAAAACTACGGAAAACATGACAATAACTCCGGGATTTAGCGCACTTACCAGGGCAGCATTTGTTGCCGTTGTGTACTCCAGGGCCGAATAAAGAACCAGGTTGTAGCCTATAACCCCTAAAACACCCATGCCTAACAGTAAAAGCCAATCCTTTTTCACCGTACTCCCTGCGGTTTTTTCCATATAGCGGGCAATGGGCAACAAGAGCAATAACGCTAACGACCACCGTGAGAATGTGATCCAAAGGGGAGTCATCTCGGCAATTACATACTTGCCAAACACATAATTCCCGGCCCAGAACAGATTGCATATTATCAACAACAGCCAGATCCGCCATTTGTCCATATGTTTTCAGCTCCTTAGTATGCGAAGGGTAAACCAAGAACACATTTCCATCACTTTGAATTAAAAAACAAAACCAGGCACACTTGATACTTCGTGGAGCATGCCCAATACGATATTTCTGCTGTAATTCCGGAAATCCTCCTGTCTCCGTAATTAAATTGCGTGGCCGGCAAAAATAAATCCGCCGTTTGACTGATATGAATGCAAAAATCCCCGGAACTTCCGAGGATTTTTGCTGGAATTTTCCACGTTATCCGTAGCGCATTATCACCAGGCTCCAAAACTTGTGTAGCAGGAGAAGGAAACCTTACGGCTGCGGCTACTGTTGCCACCGAAGGAAAGGGTAGCCGGAAGTGATATTCCAGGTGTTAGTAAAGTCCCAGCCGGCATAGCTGTTTTTTTGCTTCATTTGGGCCGTCGTCAGGCCGGTAACGCCCGAACTGCCGCCGGAGCCAACGCCGATTGATTGGCCTGATGTTTGATTATCCCAATAGGTATTGGTGATGGTGACTGTACCGCCGTCGCTAGTAATATGCCCCGTCAGGCCGCCGATGAAATATCCGCCAGAAACCGCGCCAGTACTATAAGAGTTTGTGACACTGGCTGTGCTATTATTAGTAGTGTCGTAACTATAGTGACTATAAGTTTCGTTAAGCCCAACCAGACCACCGACTTCATAGTTACCGGTAACCGTCCCAGTACTGTAAGAATTCGTGATATTGGCCGTACTCGCAGTATCATAGTTATTCTCCCACCAGCCGGCGTCATAACCAGCAAAGTTATCTCCCACCAGACCGCCGACATCTTTGTCGCCATAAACCCTGCTAGTGCTATAACAATTTGCGATACTGGCCGTACTATTATTATTATTGCTATTATCATTTTGAGTATGGTTAATTCCCACCAGTCCACCGACTGCTGCATAGGTACCAGTAACCGTGCCAGTGCTGTAAGAATTTGTGATACTGGCCGTTCCCGCAGTGGCATAGTTGTCCCCCGCTAAGCCGCCGAGATTCATTTCACCTTCCACAGAGCTAGTGCTGTAACAATTTGTGATACTGGCCGTTCCGGCACTAGCAAAGTTCACACCCACCAGGCCACCGACTACATAGGTGCCAGTAACCGTGCCAGTGCTGTAACAATTTGTGATGCTGGACGTACCATTATAACCATAATTCGACCCCACCAGGCCACCGATGTCAGTTCTGCCGGTAATCGTTTCATTCACAAGGCCAACATTGCTAATCGTTGCGTTTTGAGCGTAGCCGAACAAACCGACATCATCCGTTGAAGGCCGGTTGATCGTCAATCCCGTAATGGTATGACCACCGCCGTCAAACTTGCCGGTAAATGGCGAATTCCAGGCTGGGCCCACCGGCGCAAACCCGGCTCCATCATTCCAGCTCGCCGTCGCGCTGGCATCCACATCCCTGCTCAGCCCGTAATAGCCGGCTAAATTAGTATTCATCGCCTGCAACTGGTTGACATCATTCACCAGCATATAGGCCGTCAGGCTGCCGGTAACTTTATCTGAGTACGAGTTGCCACTGCCGTCGGACTTGGTAGCGGCATCGGTGTAACTTACCGGGTTATAGTATATCGCCACATTCTTGCCGCTAACGGCTGCGCCAGGGTCGATGGTTACCGTGCTGGCTGCAGCCCCGGTCCCGCCTGTTCCCGCCCTTAGGACAAGGTCGCCCGCCGCTTTGATATTGGCGGCGCCGGCGATGTGGATATTGTCTCCCCGGACCGTAATTGTGCCGCCCGGTGAACCGGCGTCCCGCACGCTGGCGTCCAATACGCCGCTGTTGGCCACTGTGCCGTTGGTGCCGCCCTCCAGACGGATAACGCCGTTCACATTGTTGATGCTTTTGGCCTGGATGGTGCCAGTGTTATTGATGACCGTACCAGCCAAAGCATCGGCTGCGCTGGCAGCCATGATGACCTGGCCGCCGTCGGCCCGGATCAGGTGCCTGTTGTCCGCCAAAGCGTGAAACGCCGACCGGTTTACTGCCAGGGACAGAAGCTTGTCGCCGGCGAAATCAAGGGTTACCTCTTTGCCTGCCGCCAAGGCCACCGTACCCTGTTTGGCCGTGATAATTCCCCGGTTGGAAACCTTCCGGCCAAGGAGCGCCACATAGCCGCCTGTGGTTGTCATAATGTTGCCATGGTTGACTACCGAACCGCCGCTGCCGCTGAAATCATCAAATTTTCCCGCCTTAAAGTCACTGTCAGATATATTCAATGTCGATGCCACCAAGCCGCCGACATTGACCTGAGAGCCACACGCAAAGAGTATCCCGTTGGGATTGATGAGAAATACCTTGCCGTTGGCGCTGAGAGCGCCGTAGATAACGGAAGCGTCATTGCCGACCACTCTGTTGAGGGCAATGGCGCTGGCGCTTGGCTGCAGGAAGTTTACTGTTTCACCGGCATTAATACCGAAAGTCTGCCAGTTGATACCCAGCTTATTAGTCTTTTGGGTAATGGTCATGGTTTGGCCGTTTTCACTAATGGCTCCCTTACCGACGGTAACTGTTCCGCCGGCAGGATTGGCATAGACACTGGTCACGGCGGCCAGCGTCAGGCTGATTGCCATGACCGGCGGCAACAGGCCTTTGGCCAGTGTTTTCATGGAATTATTCCCTTTTTGCGACATCGCGCCCTGCAGGTTGCAACCCTTGTCCTTGCAGCGCTCCCAGGTGCGTCGCCATGATCGTTGCATTGTAACAGGACCTCCTTATATATTTTTTACGCCTTGCAGCCAAAAACGACCGCTTTTGTCGGTGTCGGCAGTTGCTGGATCGGAAGTTAGCTTCCAGGCGTAGTCCAGCCGGATACTGTAATCCTCTGCTTTGCTAAAAATGAGTCCCAGCCCGGCGCCGGTAAGATGCCGGCTGTTAACACCGGCGTCCGGCCAGGGCTTTTTGTTGATGGTTATTTGGCCGCTGTCAATGAAAGCAGCCAGTTGGAAGGCCGGTGTCGGCAGGTTCCAGCGCAGTTCACCGTTAACCAGGTATCCCTGGTCACCGGATGCTTCGCTCTGGGGGTAGGCTCTTACGCCGTTAACGCCGCCAAGACAAAGCTTTTCCGAGGAGTCCAGGTTTTTATCGGCAAATTGCCCGGTAAGCCCCAGATAGAAGGTGAGGCGGGAATTGAGGTATTGCATGCGGCTAAAACTGATATTGGCTTTGCTGTAGGAACCGGCGGTTTGAGCGGTGATGCTGTCGATAGCTTGGGCCTCGCTGCTGTCGATAGTCAGACTGCCGGCGGCAAAAGTCAGGGCAAAACTGTTTATTCCCCCGCCGCCCCACTTGTCCCGGCTATCGCCGCTAAGACCGAAAGCCCAAACCTGAGCCCTTTTGTCGGTAATACTGGCAAGGGCATCGATGCGGTCTTCCAACTTCTTGTGTTCATAGCCGATACGGCTATAGAGGTTGTAGTTACGGCTACGGACAAGGGGATAGGTGACGTAAATGCCGGTTGTTTTGGATTCGCCGCTGGCATTTAGGTCGGCAAAGTCTTCCCTCAGGGCATAATGCAGCTGGGCATAACCCAGGCCGAGGCGGAGGCCCTGTCCGCCTACGGGCAACAGATAATTCCAGGTTGTATCATTCAGGCCGCGTCCGGCGGTAATTTCCCGGATGTTGACCGCATCACCCAGACCGCTGGGATTATTGGCAGTTAGGCTGATGCTGCCGCGAATCTGACCGGTAAAACGGATGCCGTAGTTGTCGATGGATATTTGACCGGTAGTCTTTGCCGTATCGTTAATTTCTACAATGAGGTCAGCAGTGCCGGATGTCTTGCCCGGGGCCAGGGTTGCCTGGACGTTAACACCGCTGGTGTCATTTAACAATAGCAGCGCCCGCTCCAGGCTGTCGCTTTTAATGTAGTCGCCGCTTTTTATACTGCTGAGCAATCTGTCGACGGCAGAATCAGCAAGTTGGGAATGGTTGCGTATGTCGAGATCGCCATACTGTCCGATTTCGACCGCTATCTCTACAACACCGTCCTTGATGTCTTGCGCCGGAATATAGGCGTAGGCCACGATGTAGCCTTGTTCGTGCAGGTATTCGGCAATACGTGCCGCCAGGTCTTCCAATTGGGACAAGGTAAGTTCCCGGCCCAGGGTATCCTGTACCACGGCCCGCAGCCGGTCCTCACTGAAAATTGTTTGCCCGGTAATATGAACGCCGGCTACTTTTACTCTTGGCCCCTGGGTTGACGGCGAGACACTTTTTCCTTGCTGTTCGATTTCAATGTTGACGTCAGATTGGCTTCTTTCGAATATTTTGCGTTCTTCCAGACTGCCGGCGGTTTTGCCGGCATCCGGTTTATCAAAGCCAGAAACCGATGAGGCGGCGCCAAATATTAACGCAACGGCAAGACTCAGACAAAGTTTGCCGTTGCGCCGTTTTTTTGAAAGCATAGTTTCCTCCTTTCCGATTATGAGTTAACTCTAAGTTGGTCTAAATACTTTACAGTTCATTTGTACACTTCTTTTTATTTATTTAAATATTTAAATATATCATGTTGAAAATTGGACATCCGGGTATCAGGATAGGCTGAGGTTAAGCGCCAGCATTGAAGGGTTCGACATTGCTTCAGGCTTTATAATTTACAAAATTTATCTTATATGTTTTAATATACTATAAAAGTATTTATTTTCCTGTCAAATTCAAATTACTTATACAGTTCGATTTTGTAAAAATTTTGTAAATTATTTCGGCTAATGTAGGGTTGTCACCGATATATTACTCACATAGAAAAAGGCTACCGTCAGCATATTGCAGGCGATAACCGTCATTTTTTATATTAAATATTCTCTTTGGGAGCAAGTTCCGGTTCTTCGCCCCTTGCCGCTGAATAGATCACTCCGGTGGGCAGTTGTCGGCTGTACGGTCGGCAAGTATGCCGTACATAAGCACATCAGCCGTATAGGTAAGCGCTTGCAGCAACGAAATGTTATGGTGGACGAGGAAACGGTAATCGATAATCTCTTTGTGAGCCCCGCTCAGCATTTTCTTAATGATAGGAAGACTGATGGGACGCAAATGACCGTTTTCTATTCCTTCCTGCAGAAACTTCTCAATGCCCCCCCATTTTTCATCCATAAGCCGGTCAAACTTATCCCACTCCGCCGGCAAATAACGTCTTATGTCATCGGCGATTTGCCCCTCTACCGGCAGAATATTTTGCTGGGGCGTAAGCATTTTTTTCAGTCTTTCCGGATAAGAAATGCTCTGGTCATGCAATATCTTTTCGTGTTGTTCGTGGATCTCTTGCAGACATTGATCAATTATAGCGCCGATAAGCTCTTCTTTCGATGTAAAATACTCATACAATAAACGTTTGCTGACTCCCAGGCACCTAGCTAAATCAGCCATGGTAAACTTAATACTTTTTATCCGCATCTCCTCAGCCGCAGCCAACATAATTCGTTTGCGCATCCACTTCCCCCTTATATTGCACTAATGACGGGAGTAATCACCGGCTTTCCCGCAGCAGGGGCAGCATGGCTGCAACCCCCAGCAATCCCATCAAAGCCAGATACATAAAACCGCCTTTGAAATTGCCCAGCCAGTTAATGAACAGACCAACCATGACCGGCGCAAAAGCCGCCCCGCCGTTGGCTAATCCGTTCATAAGCCCCGCCCCGGCTCCGGACGCCTGACCGGGAAGAATTCCCTGCAACATTGTCCAGATAATGGGCAGGCCGGCAGCAAGGGATGTAATGCTGCCAGTAATAAAGAAAGCTGCGTAGAACTGACTGGTACTGAAAAGACTTGCCAGAATTCCCGCTACCGACCCTAACAGCGACAATACTGCAAAAATCCCCCGCCGCTTAAGCCGGTCCGAAAAATAACCGATCAACACTGCGGCTATTGCCCCGGCAAAGTATGGCAGTGACGCCCAGGTACCGGTATTACCCCAGGAGAACCCCTGAGTATTTTTAAGATAAGTAGGCAGCCAGGCAATAGTCCCCCACCACATGGAAGCATGACAAAAGCTGAAAAAGGTAACGAGCCAAAAGCGGTAATCCGTAATAATTTGTTTATAGTAAGCACGCAACGATAAAGATAATGGTTGGGTCGCCGCTGCCTGCCCCATGCCGGCTCTCTTTATCCCGGATGGGGCATCGGCTGTACAAAACCATAACAAGATTACCGGGATTACATTGATTAAAGCCAGAGTAAAAAAACTCGCCCGCCAGCCAGCCGACTGGATCAGCCAAACCAGAAACCGCATGGAAAAGGCCGGCCCCAGAATAAGCCCCATCAACCACAGTGAATTAGCCCTGGCCCGTTTTTCCGGTTCAAACCAATTTCCCACATATTTGCTTTGCATCGGCCAGTGAACCCCCTCGGCTAATCCCAGGAGAATCCGTGATGCAAACAGCACAGCGACGGAAGGACTCAGCCCCCCCAACGCCATGGCGGGAGCCCATGCCGCTGTTGCCACAGTCATTACTTTCCGGGGACCAAACACATCTCCCAAAGGACTGAACAGCATATTGGCCAGGGCATAGGGCAGCAAAAATAACGTCATAATCATACCCAAGGCGACTGGTTTGCCTTGTAGGCCCAAATCCCGCAAGAAGCTCTCGTCGGCGATTAGAATGGAGGCATTTACTCTGTCGGCATAAGCAATCAGTAATACAAAAAATAAAATAGCGAGCAATCTATATTGCGGTTTTATAGCAATTCCTCCTAACCGAAATATCATATAATATCATATAATATCATGTAACATATATAAAAATTTTCGCATCGACCCCGCTATACTTTTGTTCGCCCTCCGCTGCCCAACTCCTGCCAGGCAGGCAGTTCAACGGTCCTGGTAACGCTTGAACCTTTGACCCTGAACTTTTCAGCCGTTTTCGCCCCGTTGTATCTTTTCCCGCCGGGGGGGGGCTGGCGGTTTATCTCTTTTTTTGATAAAATATGACAGGATGTACTAAATAAATTGACTGAGGTGTCGATATGTTTTGGATTACTCTAGCTATCGGAGCTTTAATTGGAGCAGCAATAACAGCCATTGTAATAGGGCTATGCATCAAAAAGCCGGATAGCCGGAATAAGAATAACATCTAGAAAAAAACGCGCAGCGTTTGAAACCGCTGCGCCTTGAGATAATGCTGATAGGCAGGTTCTGGCGTCATTATTTTTCAGCAACGGAAGCCGTTGCCGCAATTTCCTTGCTAATAACCGGGCCCACTTTTTTAACCAAATAATTAAGAAATTTTTCTCTGAGATCAGGACGCTTCAGGGCAAACTCCATCGTCGCCTCCAGATACCCCTGCTTATCGCCCACGTCATAACGGCGTCCCTCGAAATTATATGCATATACAGGTTTAAGAGAAGCCAGCCGTTTAAGCGCGTCAGTCAACTGAATCTCACCGCCGCTGCCCGGAGGAGTTTCCTCCAGCAGAGCAAAAATCTCCGGCTCAATTATATAACGTCCCAGCACCGCCAAGCGCGAGGGGGCTGCTTCCATAGCAGGCTTTTCCACCATATCCACGGCCTGCCATACATTTTCTTTTACGGGGACAGGCTTAATGATGCCATATTTGGAAACATTGGCCGCGGGAACTTCCTGTACCCCGAGAATTGACCCCTGGCAGTCGTTATATACATTCATCAATTGTTTCAGGCAGGGAACTTGCGCATCCACAATATCATCACCCAATAAAACGGCAAAAGGTTCATTGCCGACAAACTGCTTGGCGCAGAGAACGGCATGTCCCAGCCCTTTTGCCTCTTTTTGGCGTACATAGTGAATCGTCACCCGGGATAATTCCTGAACCAAGCCCAGAAGATCATATTTCCCCTGTTCCTTGAGCGTGACTTCCAGTTCCACTGCCCGGTCAAAATGATCCTCTATCGCCCGCTTATTGCGGCCGGTAATAATCAGAATATCCTTGATCCCCGATTGAATAGCTTCTTCGATAATATACTGTATTGCCGGTTTATCTACTATTGGCAGCATTTCCTTAGGCTGCGCCTTGGTAGCCGGCAAAAATCGCGTTCCCAGGCCTGCCGCCGGAATGATCGCTTTGCGAATAACCGTTTGCTTGATTGACATATCCAAACCACCTTCCCGTATTTTTATATATTTTTATATTTTTAACTATGAGTTACGAGTTACCAACTTCACGCGTGTTTGTGTATCACTGCCATATTGTCTCAATTCCCCCTCCCTGTAGCTTACCTGTTACCTTCCACTAACAATGACGGAGTATCTTGTATTTTATGAAATCAGCAGTGAATGCTGGTGCTATTCGATTGCCTTTTTACGGGACATAGCCGGCAAAATTATTGTCCCTGATTGTATTTAATATACTGTTTTGCAGAATCCGGCACTTCCAGTGAACTGTTCTCGATGACAGGATCGGTAATGGTCAATTCCTGTATCTCTTGATTAGGCATTTCCTGAATGTAAAATGCGCCCATCATTTTTGGCGCGCCTTGGGTTGTGCCAATCACCGGACTATAGATGTGAACGTTGCCAATGCCGCCGGTCCGGGTTACCTTATTATCATTATTATGGTATATGGCAATCGCCGCTCCGGTACTTCCATCCCTTTTGCCACTCCTGTTGGCATCAATAACCCTGGGCTGGTTTATCGCAATGTGAAAAGAACGATGGTCATGTCTTTGAATCGACAGGCCATTTCTTTTTGAGTTGTCCCACTCCGGATTTTCAATCAGCAGATTTCCCGGAACAATTGCATTATTGCTGGCAATTAGCATGCCCCTGTCGCTGGCATCATCATGGTGGTTACTGATCTCAATACTCACAGCAGCGTTCGTTCCGCCAATTTGTTGTAGAACTACGGAAATACCTGCGCCGGCATTGCCAGCAGTGAAGGGTTCAACAAGTTTTATTTCTTCCAGAACATCGCTTATCTTGTTGGGCTCAATATCGATGCCGGCTGACGGCAGTGTACCGTTGGTGTTCGTTAGCCGCGGCCGAATAATTTCAATTCTGCGGCCGCAAATCAGGGATATGCCCTGGCGCCGGTTGTTGTCGGCCTGAACATCAATCAGGCGGACATCTTCACTTACTTTACCCGCCGTCCCTGATCCAATATAAAATCCATCGCCCCACAAATTGTTGCAAACGGTATTCGCGACCGTAATGTTACTTGACCCTAATATCTGGATGCCCATGCCCCATTCACCGGTTGTCCCGGTATGCTGGGCCCGCTCACCCTCAATAACCCCGCCTTGAATCGTGATGTTGCTGGCATCCTTTATGGTCAGCACAGCGTAACGTTCACTGTTATTAGGTACCGCCTTAAGAACAGTATTGGGCGCCATTTTTAAAGTGACACCATTCTTTATCCGAATGGATTGCACGGCATCCACCAGATAAACCCCTTCAGGAATAACAACTGTTCCTCCGTCCGGGGGAACAGCGTCGACCGCCGCTTGAATAGCGGCAGTATCGTTTGTCACACCGTCACCTTTGGCATTATATGATTTGACATTAATTGCATTCGCATCATCTATCTCTACGGCAGTATTATTTATTTCTGCTACAGTATTATTATTTAGAGCGGCCGGGTCTTGCGCTCCTGTTAGCCCGGAAGAGCTTGCCGTAATATTCGTTGGTTTTTGCGAATCAAATCCCAATGCCTCCCTGGGCACTCTGTATAACACAAAAGCAATCATCAGCGCAACTCCACACATTATGGAAATCAACCACTTCATTTTCATGCTCACATGCTTTTCCCCCAATTACTTTTTCTTGGTATCTCAATGAAAGTAGACCACCCACTCCGTTTTCCGGGAATTTACCTTCCACCAACAATGATGGAATACCCTGTGGGGGATAGTCGTTTAAAGCTCCTGCCAATAATCATTACTAAACAAATAACGAAAATCGGCGCCAACAAGTACGCTGTAAGTAATGTACCATGGGAAACACCCAGAAACTTTAAAGTAAGTTTCCTGGTTATAACCAGCGCCGGTTCGTGCATGGCATAAATAAAAAAAGTATAATTTGAATATCTTAAAAGAATTTCGCTACCGGATAATGTCCAGTCATAAATGTGCCAAATAGCGGTTAGCCCAAGTAATATGGCAGCTTTCGAAAAATAGGGGATAAAAGGACCAGGGAAGGCTAATTCTATATAGGTTTTACAAAAGATCACGATTAGCCAAGTAACGAATATTGCCGACGTAATATTCAGGGATAACTCCCGGCGAAGGTTGAATTTATGTATTGCCAGGTAGCTTCCTAACATAAAAAAGAATATTCCCTGATTACTGATCCAAAGAAAGTTTACATTTAATACCCAACAAACAAATAGCGCCATCACGCTATATATTTTCAAATGATATATAAGCCTGTATATAACCGGGGTAAAAAGTACATAAACCATCAAATCTCTAATAAACCATAATTGATATGCAAATGGATCAAAGAGTATCCTGTTGATGAGATCGAAAAGTGTATAGTTATTAATAATATTACTAGGCAGGGTAAAATAGGGACGGCTGAAAGGAAGGTTTTGCAGAATGTAAAAGATTAAAAATGAAAGACCACTCCAAAATAAATAGGGAATTACCAAAGTATGTATTCTTTTTCTCATTTTCACCAAAAATGCTTGCCATGTAGGTTGCTGGAAATTATAAAAAAATAAATAGCCTGAAATTAAAAAGAAAAGCGGGACTGCTATCCGGGTTATTCCCTGAGTGATAAAAGTTTGAATGAAAGTGTTTGGATTAAGTCCTATAATCCGTAAGGACTCCGCCGGTAAATTAGTATTAAGGTTGTAGGAGTGTAAATAGACTACCATTATTATTGAAATAAAAGATAAAACTTTTAATTTTCTACTCAGGTAAGTATCCATTTTATTGCTGTCCCCCGGTTCAATATGATCTATTGATGTTGTCTCATACCACTAATGTCTAAAGGACGTGCCAGCGCTTTTCTTATTACATTCTTGGTTAACCACTGTTCAATGTAGAGGTATGAAAAGTGAGATAAAAACGTGGCTAGCAACAACCCGACCGTACCAAAACATAATATTACATAATATACTAAGTTATTGGCGATGATGTACCCGGAAAATTTGCTAAAAACCAGCTTTAGCGGATATAATGCAAAAGGGTGTATCAAGTAAAGACTATAGCTTATGTCCCCGTAATACTTAAAGAATTTTGTTCGGAGGAGCTTGGACATTATCCCTTGCTGTTTTACAACAGGAAGAAAAAATAATGTTCCTAAAATCAAATAAGCAAAAATGTTTCTGGGTATGGCTAGCATTAAGGCGAAAACAAACGGACAAATAAATGCCAGCGTATTGTTCATATTGTTTATATTAATATTTTTGTAGCTTAGATAGAAGCCAAGCCAACCTATGGCAAAGAATATCATTGGCTTGTGGGTATAGATAAGAATAAGCACTGCGGTAGCCCAAAAAAGATACAAAATCGTTTTAACCATTTTTTGTTTTTGCTTCTGGTTCATCACCAGGTAAAACAGTACAGACATGGCAACATAAAATGCAAATTCATAGCTTAGTGACCAGGCATTTTTTTGGGCTATTGGAATTCTAAACATACCTGGCAGCATAAAGAGGTTCGTTAAAAAATTTTTAATGTATTCAAAGATGCTAATGTTTTTAAACCATTCATATCCGATAATCGGACCGGTTGCGAAGACAATTAAATGCAGCGTCAAAAATACAGGGTATATTCTTATTATCCGGTTTATAAAGAATTCCTTGATGTTATCATGCTTCAACAAGCTTAACGGGATAACAAAGCCGCTAATCATAAAAAAAATATTTACCCCAATTAACCCTAACGATGTTTTCCCCTGGAGTAATCCTCCCGTTACGGACATGCCATAGACATGTGCGAATACTACAAGTAAAGCGCATAAGCCTCTTAATCCATGGATAGTCATATTGCGATCCATATTCTTTTTCATATATCACCTCAGTTTTACCTTGATAGCAAAAGGATCCTTAAACTGCTTGGCGCATAGAACAGCATGTCCAAGCCCTTTTGCCTCCTTTTGATATACCTGGTGGATGGTAAACCTGAGACAATTTCTCAAATTCTCAACCAAGCTCAACTGATCATACTTGATGATCAGTTGAGCATTCCCCCGCAGGCAACCGGAATAAATATTCTCTACCCTGTTGCTTTAGTTCGACAATCCGCTCGCGGATCTAGGCTCGCTATTTATGGATCACGATTCGCCAAATCCATGCGGATTGTTTTTATGCCACTGCCATGCTGATCTAATAATTGTGTCAAGTTCACTACAGGCTGGTTTCCAGCCTAGTTCCTGCCGTATCCGCTCTGACGACGCAACCAGTATGGCGGGATCGCCCGCCCGCCGCTCTTTCTCCTGAACGGGAAAATCAATACCGGTCACAAATTTTGCTCTGTCAATAACCTCGCGTACACTGAAACCTCTCTCGGACCCGAGATTGTATATCCTGGACGCTCCGCCGGCCTGCAAATACTCCAAAGCCAGTACATGGGCCTGCGCCAGGTCGGTAACATGTATGTAATCCCGGATACAGGTGCCGTCCGGCGTCGGATAGTCGGTACCATAAATATCGATTGCTTGCCGCTGACCCAGGGCGGTCTTCAGAACCAGGGGGATTAAATGGGTCTCCGGTGCATGATCCTCGCCAATTGTCCCGCTGTTAAGCGCCCCGGCGGCGTTAAAATAACGCAGGGACACGTATTTTAAGCCATAAGCTTGGGAAAAATCGGCCAAAATACCTTCGATGACCAATTTAGTCCGGCCATATACATTCGTAGGGTTTGTCCGAAAATTTTCAGCTATCGGCCAAAGCTCCGGCTCCCCGTAAACAGCCGCGGTGGATGAAAAGACTATTCTATTGACGCCGCATTTACGCAATGTATTTAAGAGGGCCAGCGTAGCGACTACGTTGTTTTCATAATACTTCGCCGGGTCTTGCATCGACTCGCCTACCAGGCTGTCGGCGGCGAAATGAATCACCGTGTCAATATGATTTGCCTCGATAGTTTCGGCCAGCCTCGCTGCTTCGCGAATATCCCCCATAATCAAAGGTATGCCGGCCGGCACGGCTCCCCGGTGTCCTTTGGACAAATTATCATAAACCACGACTTGCTGGTTGGTCTTTATAAGCTCATAAACGGTATGAGATCCGATATAGCCGGCGCCGCCGGTGACAAGTACTCCCAAAATAATTCCTCCCACCCTAAATAAATATTTGTTAAATTCTTTATCCGTCTCAGTGAGTTATCGATTATCAATTGTTATCAATTATCTCTTGCCTGAAACCATTTTACAAATTTATGAATGCCTTCTTCAAAATCCGTCCGGGGATTGTACCGCAATATCTCTTTGGCTTTGGTAATATCCGCGAAAGTACGGTTTACATCCCCCGGCTGCATCGGCATCCTGTTTATCTCAGCCTTCTTCCCCAGTGCGTTCTCGATAGCTCTTACCATTCTGCTCAGAGTGATGGTATTGGACTCACCCAGGTTGAATACCTCATATTTCCCCTGACCGTCCTTTGTCCAGTCGATCGCCTTGGTAACGCCGTCAATGATATCGTCAATATAGGTATAATCCCTTTCCGTGGAACCATCGCCGTAAAAAGGAATAGGCTGTCCTTTTGAAATCAACTTTGTAAACTTATTAATGGCCAGATCCGGCCTCTGCCTGGGACCATAAACGGTAAAGAACCTTAAACAAGCCATGTTTATGCCGTATAAGCTGTGGTAAGTATGACACAAGAGCTCTCCCGCCTTTTTGGTGGCTGCATAAGGCGATATGGGAAAATCAACAACATCATCTTCCGCAAAAGGAACCTTGGTATTATTGCCGTACACTGAAGAAGAAGAAGCAAAAACAAAGCTTTTAATGTCATGCATTTTGCTGATTTCCAGCAGATTCACCGTACCATTGATATTCACATCGGTGTAAAGCACAGGATTCTGAATGGACGGTCTTACGCCGGCATACGCTGCCAGGTGCACAATTGTATCCACTCGATTGTCCGCAAACACCTTTTTCAGGAAAACAACATCCCGGATATCTCCCTCTGCTGCCTGATAAAGATTGGAAGCCATATTATTTTCCGTAACAAATGATCTTGTTTCCGCAGCATTGTTTCTTTTAATCCCCGGATCATAAAAATCATTAAAACTATCAATATTGATAACCGTATTTCCTTTTTCCAACAAAGCCTCGCACAGATGAGAGCCGATAAATCCGGCTCCCCCCGTCACCACTATTGTGCTCAAATATATTTCCTCCCCTGTATTTCGACTTAACGACAATTGGGATTACCTCTCACTTCACAGCCCGCCAATTTTCTTAAATCTTTTGCCAATAAATTTTAATACCCTTCGCGGGAATTCAAAAATGGCAGGCAGGGTAAGGTATCTTAACTGGAGAGAATTAATACCCTTTGCAGAGTATCTGCGGAAGAAATCATCCCGTTGGGGGTTTCTGTCTCTGGCTACATGCATATTAGGCTGCATTGCCTCCTCAATTTCCACCCGTTCATATATCAAATCATTACCGGCCCACTCAAATAACCTTAGTCCTTTTTCGCTGTTTACCAATACCATGGACACGCCGCCGCTCTTTTTTAGCTCCGGCCTTATTTTCTCAATACCCCAAAAATCTGCAATGGTTATATCGGCTTCCCGGTTCATTTTCGTATATTCACAGCGATAGCACGATGGTCTCACAAAATAATATTTTAAAAACATCCGGTAATAAAAATCCATCAGCGCATTTCTGCCATAAATCTTGCCATTAGCAAACTTAATTTTCAAATAATAAGTCCCCCATCCCTTTTGTTTATCTCTAAAATTAATGCTTTCAATATCTGCTTTGAATTTATTTTTCAAATTATTTATGTGGTCTCTAAACAGTCCTGGCGAGGGAACTCCATGACATACCAAATCCACAGTAAATAGATTATCATAATCTTTTCTTAAAAAGGCATATAAGCCTCCCACCTGACAGGGCGTACCTGTAAACATTGCTTTTTTCCCGGCTTCCAATAGATCCTTTACCTGTTTATATGTATCACCTATATTACTTTGAACATATTTGGAACCCTTGAACTTATCTCTTTGTTGTTTAGTCTCAGCGCATCCGTGTACCACCGCAAAATTACTGTCAAACATTGCGCCAAACACAGCACCGGAGTTATTTAATATATAGCCGGATAGTGCGACAAATAATCCACCGGACGTACTTGTCCTGCGAACCGAATCATTTTTATTCCAGGCTGCATATGCAACCGGGTTATCCACTCCCTTAAATTTGTAGCCGGATGGCTCAAGCGGACAAACTTCTTCACACAAACGGCATTTAGTACACCTATTATTGTCGATTGCAGGATATGAATAACCTTCACTATCGGAAATCATCCGGATACATTGTACAGGACATACGTTATAACAGGCACTGCATCCATAACAGTCTTCTTTACGCGTACTTTTTAAATAACTTGTCATAGCTTCCGCCCTTTCCCGCCACGCCCTTGTGTTCTACCTTAAAATCCTATTTGATATAACTACTTAAAAAATCAGATGCTTTACGTCTTTCTGCCTGTAATTTCTCATTTACTAAGGAATAATCTATCGGCTCAGCAATAATACGCAAATCAAAGTTTTTGTAAATTACTCGTTCCGGTAATCCCATAGTTTCCAGTAAACTTATCAGTCTTGTTCCATATTTCTCCGGTGGAATTACAATTAATTCCTTATTAAAATTAATAGAAAAAGCTGAACCATGAAAGGAATCGGTAACTACAAAATCAGCAAAGGCAAATAAAGACAAGAAATCACTGGGTGTGATATTATTAAATACAAAATCAATTCCGGCATATTTTCTTCTGTTGAGGGCAAGCTTAACAATTTTTAAACCTTTTTCTTTCGCGATTTGTTTGGCGGTTTCAATCATAAAATTATTATTATTTAACTGATATATTAACAAATATTTGTCATTGATTTTTCGCTTTTCAATAAGTTTGCCCCATTCATCTCTGTTAAGCAAAAGGGTCGGGTCAACTACATGAACGCCATCAGTTCTACCAAGTCTGTCCAATATTTTTAAGGCACTGTTCTCTCTAACGGAAATAGCATTATATTTGCTTATTAATTTATTTATCGGCTGTATTTCCTCCATTCCTAGTTCAGTTCTGCCAAAGCTGGCCGCATAAGCTATTCTGGGTTTTCCCTGGGGAGCAAAATCCACAAAATATGCCGGATCAACTTCACCGTTATAATTACTATTCCAAACTTGGTCGCTGCCGGTAATATAAACATCGGCTTCGGGTAAATGCTGCTTTATATCGGCAAAGGTATGGTACTGCATATCTGTAAGCTTAATATATTTTGCGACATAGCTGTCAAAAATTAATTTTCTTATCAACTTCTTAGGAAAAACCGCCGTATTGTACAACAAAGCATACATTATATTATTTTTGCCTTTTGGATTCTTACTCCAAAAATATTGTGCATTGGAAAATCGGTTCGGCTTATAATCCACCACCTTAACAGCGTGGCCTAATTTTTCTAAATACTCTTGCAGTGCATAAGTCTGTAAAAAAGAACCGTAATTTAGTACCCTATGAAGAGTAATCATGCTAATATTCATTAAGTCACCTCTAACCTACCTAACATTTTTAAAAATATATGATTCAAATTTCATCTTGAGCTTATAAGTTTATACTTCAATTTATGGTGTTCCGTAAATCCCCCCTTGTTGGATATCCATTAAAATCAATTAGCACAACTTTCTCTCTAGCGAAAATTCCCGTTGATAAATACAAAATCACCAATACATAATAATACTAATTTTCAATTCGTATACGCCTAACTCTAACCTTATTCAATATTTTTATAATATATGTTTTTAAATAGTACAAAGTAAATAGAACTGCAAACAAAAGCATTACATAATTGGCAACTAAACTCATGTTAGCATAAATATGAATAGCAAATATTATTATGGGCGATGTCAGCAAAATAAGTTTATAATTGACATTAAAGTCAATTTTCTTATTAAGGAAAATCACCCGGATAATAATATTTACCACATACCCGACAAACAGCGAAACGGTAGCGGCAAGAACGCCTAATGCACCTATCAGGGAATGGATTACCAAAATATTAACAATACTCGCAAAAACAGTAGAAATAAAAATGGTTTTTGTTTGCTTTAAGGCCCCAAAAATATTTCCCAAGAACTGGCTGTAAATGCTGGCCATGGTACCCAATAAATACATGGGGACTATATTTCTGGATTCGGAATACATCGGCGCAACCATAAACGGAAATATGATCGCAACGATAGGTATTAACATAATGGTACCGCAAAGCAAAAATCTTAGAAACAAATCACTGGCAGTGGAATAAAACTTGCCGATATCGCTGCCGTTACTGCCTCTGTCAAACGCCATTTCCTGCCATGCAAGGTTGAAACACGACGACACAAGGGTCAAGGCAAAAGCAAATTTGCCGGCAACAGCGAAAAGACCGTTTTCATGGGTAGTTAATTGATTAGCTATAACTACCTTGTTGTAGTTTGTTAAAAACCAAAAAGATACGGAATTGAGGCATAGAGGGAGGGCATACTTGGCCATGCTGATAATCAGTTTTTTATCAATATAACTCGTTTTAAAGTTTGAAATTACTTTGACTTTAGTTTCAATTATTACTATCTGAACGATAGTGCCAATAACAAAAGAAATATACAAACAACTATAATCCATTTTCATATACACGATAAAAACAACGTTTGATAACACATTTACCAATGTGCCTGCCAGACCCGATCCGGCAAAAACCATGTTCTCCCCGAATCCCCGGGCAATATATGAAAAAAAGTTTTGCATACAAACAAAAATACCATAAATAACTATTAAGAGGAGGTATCTGATTTCAACAACTGTATTCAGGGCTAAAGCCAGGATTCCGTATATGCTGAAAGAACAGAACATGATAATGGCGCCGTTATATATCGGCTTATATTTTAACTGCCCGTCCGAATAATCAAACATATATCGCATGATCGCAACCCAAATATCTAAAAACATGGCAGATGTAAATACACTTAAATAGGCTATTGAAACATCATAATATCCGTAATCCGCCGGATTTATATATTTCGTATATAAGGGCAGCAAAAAAAAGGTTGACAATCTACTTAATACATTACCAATAAAATAGACTATTGACGACTTTACGAATTTTTTTATATTGCTCACATTATCTTTACTCCTGTTCGTTTAGCCCCATCTTCTATTTGTAATTTTGTTTCTGGCGATTCTAAGCCGGGTTAAACACCAAATGCCAAGATTTATACCCAGCAATTGGCATACTAATACGGATGCCTTGTGTTTAGTGCCGCGTATATGACTAGAATTAAGAATGTAGCTATTGTGTGCTATAAAATTGACCACATCTTTTTTCTCTGCTTTATTTTCAAAATCAATAACGCCAAATTGATTAATAAATAAGTTGGCAAATCTTCCCGTTATAACTTTTTTATACTTTTCCTCAAAATCACAGGTATTAAAATAATCGAACCATTTTTTATACACTTGCAACTCAGACATTACCTTTCTCTGATTTGACTTTGATAAAAGGGCCGAACCAAATCTACGCCGATAATTAACAAGGGGGAGTTTAAAAGCGGAAATTTTTTCAGCGGCAAGCATTGCTTTAATATGCCAGTCCCCATCCTCGGCGCAAATCAACTTTTTGTCAAAATATAATCCATTGCTGATTACTAATTCGCGGCGATAGACATTCCTCCAAACGGCCCAGACTATATCCTTGACAGTACCAAAAATATATACTAATATTTCTTTTTTTTGCAATTTATTAATGGCTTCAGCATCAAAGCTGTCTTGTAAAAAAAAATGCTTTTTATCATCATCATAAACAATCATCGACTGGCCAATAAAGATATCCGTTTTCTCATTGCTAATAATCGTATCTTTCATAAGTTCCAAACAGCCGTCGACTAAAAAATCGTCACCATCCAGAAACATTAAGTACTGGCCGCATGAATTATCAATGCCGATATTTCTGGTTTCGGATACGCCGCTGTTTTCTTTGTGAATAACTTTTATTTTTTTATCCGTCTGCGCATAATGGTCACAAATTTTTCCGCAGTTATCAGGGGAACCATCATCCACTAATATTATTTCATAGTCCGTAAAGCTTTGCTTAAGTACGCTATCTATACATTCATTTAAATATTTTTCGACTTTATAGATGGGAATGATTATGCTAAGCAGCGGCATCTTCATATTTTTCCATCTCAACCTCCATAAAGCTCTTTATTTCTTCGATTTACTATTTACTATTTACCATTTACCATATAAACCATGTAAATTGATAAGGAACAGTATTATTTACTCCTCTGACAATATAAAAGAGAATCCAATAGGCAAAACAGTAAAAAATTACGTAAGCGTACGCATAATACGAGTATGGCCGCTTAAAGATCCTGGGAAATACTGATAATAAAAGAATATATGCCAGAGAAAAATAAAATGCAATCCTGTTAGCATTAGGCGTAATATACGTAAGAACACCTAAAAACGGATCAATAATTATAAAGTTAAAATAAGCTTCATAGCCTTTATTAAGAGCAATAATTCTTTTACTGTAAAACAACAACGGTAATAAGATTGGCAGACGCATTATTATCTGTCCTAACCCTAATAATCTATCCGTATCGGGAGTATAGACAGAGTAGCGCTCAAAGATTTCAAATGAAGTAACACTTTGCAGAAAGACGCTGTAAAAAGACATGATCATTAGAATAGCACCGATATAAACGGCCAGCAATATTTTTCTGTATTTACCTGTCAAAAAATACATTGGCAGTATTATTAATGCTGTTAAATGAAATAAAGAGGCAGTGGCAACTAAAAAAGCGAATTTGAAAAAATCCTTCTCAACTAAATATTTATAGGAATAAAACACAAGACCCATCGCAAGATATTGTCGCAAAATATTATAAGAAGCAAAGTAAAATAACGTCATGAAGATAAATACGGCTAATCCCATATTTATCTTTTTGCTCTGATCCTCAACCATCCTGTATATAAATATCAACAATAGGAAAGAACTTATGACAAAAATATATTGCGGATCATTAAAATTCCACTTCACCAAAAAATTTAATAGATTGAATACCGGCTCTCTGCCTTGAATAATTTCCAGGAAAGTTTGCGGATAAAAAGTTACTTCATAATATTTTTCAATATAAGCGAAATAATCTGTGCCGGTACCATATCTTATAGCCGCCGGAATCCAGGCAACAAGGAATGATAAGCCCAGACAGGCATATTTGAGTATTCTACTATTAATGAAAGTAGGTATTAATGCAAATAAAGTCGCTCCTATAATTATTGAAATGTATAAAAATATTGTTTCTAGTTCGCTTAGCATAATTCAGTAATCCTTCCATTTAAGTATATTTAGGGACGGATAAACATTTGGAAAACTCAATAATGCAAGGAGCTATATATGTTAATTACCGTACTGCTGTACATATTGCCGGAAATCCATCCAAAAACTGCTCCGGCGCTTATCCAGCAAATTGTTGGTATATTTCTTGGCAGTATTAAAATTTTCAGTTGCATATTGCTTCAGCTTGTCGGGATCATTCACTAAACGAATAATATCTTTTCCTAATTTCTCCCAGTCTTTGCGGTTGTGGATACATTCCTCCGGCAACAATTCGGGAATGCCGCCTGTGCGGGCCCCCAGCGCCGGACAACCGCGGCTCATGGCCTCAACCAGCGCCCGGGGAAGCCCTTCCTGCAGACTGGGGATAAGGTAGATATCCGTGTCATCCATCCAATTCAACACCGGCTCACCGCTGGGCAAGGTACCGCAAAATTCCACATTATCGGCAATGCCGCATTTTGCTGCCAGCGCCTGCCATTTTTCGCCGCTGCCGCCGCCTAAAAATCGCAGTTTGAAAGGGGGAATTTTAGTTTTAACGGCAGCAAGCGCCTTGATGGCGGTTTCATGCCCTTTATAAGCAATATTAAGCGACCCTACCAGCCCGAATTTAATCGGCCTGTTGTTAAAGCCCTGTTCAATTTTGTCCAGCCTTGCTTTTAGCACATCCGGGGATACTTCGGCTAAAACCACGTCCGAACAGCCGGCTTGAATCCCCTGGGCCGGATATCTTTCCTGCAAAAACTGCTCCGACACATATATTGCATGGCTTGCTTTCTTTATGTAATGACGGTTAAGCAGATACATAACCGGCGCAACTATCTTGCCGGCAATTGTGCCATGATTCCAGTAAGTATCCCACGTACATCCCACTACCTCCACCGCCCAGGGTTTTTTCATTTTTATCGCTTCGTGGCAGGCAATAAGGCCAATAATACTGGGAAGTCTGATAATCGCGCAATCTGTCTTCTCCAATACCGTTTTTATCTGGTTTTTTATTTTATCATATTTAAAAATCAGATTACTTCCTTGGTTATAGTAATATACAGGTTCAAAAAATACGTGCTCACAATTGGCTACAGCAAGCTTTTTATCAACTATGGATTCTACTTCCCTGCGCCTTGTGGCCACGATGATTTCCTGGAAGCATTCCAGATATCTTTTCCAAAGGGCGCGCATGAGTCCCCCATGGGTATAATATACATTTTTTGAAACAACGAAAGGATGATCATGGAAAAAACTGACTTTCATCACATATTCCCCTTTGTCTGCTAAATTTGCTTAATCTTTTTGGCCGGTACGCCGCCGTAAATAACATTACCTTCAACATTTTTCGTCACCACGGCGCCGGCCGCAATAATTGAGCGCTTGCCGATATTGACGCCGGCTAATATTCTGCAGCCGCAGCCGACCCATACATCGTCACAAATTATTACCTTTTCCAATATTTTATCATTGTATTTTATCGGAATATCCGGATTGCCCCAGCTATGATTTTCCGAAAGGATGGAACAGGCATGGGCAATTGATACATCGTTGCCGATTTCCACACCGCCGCTTGCTTCAATAACGCAATGGGAATGAATACTGACGTTATTTCCCGTTTTAAGATTGTGCCAATTGTTGATTTCAACAAAGGGTCCAACGAAGACATTATTACCGCAATGGGCACTGCTGGCCTTGAGGATGCAGTATCTTAAACCTATCCAGCAAATTCCGCGCCAGCCTTCTATCCAATTCCAGATAAACCTGTTTACCCCATTGGGCATCAGCTTGAAAAAAGAAACTGCCAGGTTAATAATAAAAGAACATTTCTCAAAGATATTTCTTCCGCTCTTATTCCCACTCATATCTCCTTAACTTATCCCCTTTGGCTCCAGCGAAACTACAGGCCTTATTATCAATTCTTTCTTCTGGTAAACAATGCTGTCCGCCGGAATTTCCCCTTTAACGACTGTTCCGGCAGCAATAACACAATTGTCACCAATTTTCGTGCCCCTTAAAATGACAGAATTTGCGCCGATTAAAATATTCTTGCCCAATTCCACCGGAGCTGTTGTATATTTTTCTTTATTTACTATCTTACCAGGCCCATATATATGATCATGATCATAAAATATTACATTGGGTCCAAACAGGCAGTCATTGCCAATTTTAATATGATCATGGCAAGTAATAAAACAGCCTTTGTTAAAAAATACATTATCTCCTATTTCCAAACTTCCGTCTCTGATGGCCAAGGTTACACCCGGTCTGGCGCTTACCCGGTTGCCTAAAACAAGTCGGGACTTCCTGCCTCTTATATCAATAGAAGTACGGACAGATAACAACTGCAATGGTCTAAAAAACACCCCGTGGAAATGGAACAATTTCAATATCGTTAGCCGGATAAAATTATAGATAATTCTTATAGCCGCGGTAATATAAAGCATATGTTCCTCCGGATTAGACCGTTTTAAGCCTTTGGTTACCTAATATCTCCTGATACTTATCATGTATTCTTTTAACAACGACATCTTCGTTAAATTCTTTTATAATTCTCTCTTTGCCGTTTTGTACAAATTGCCTTCTTTTTTCGGGGTGGGCGTATATGGTTTTCATCGCGTTGTACAATCCGTCAACATCAAGATATTCAACCAGCAAGCCGCATTCATCATCCACGACAAGCTCTTTTGTGCCGATGACGTTGGTAGCGACAACCGGTGTTCCGATACACATGGATTCCATCAATATTCTTGGAATCCCCTCTTTTTCCGATGCCAGCACGACAAGGTCGGTAATTTTTAAAAGTTCATGCACATCATCGCGAAAACCTAAAAATTTAAAATGCTTATCTAATTTTTTGGCAGTAACCAACTCCTTGATTTCATCTTCCAGCGGACCTCGTCCGCCTAGTATGCAAACCACATTTTTATAGTCGGCAACAAGCTTTTCCACTGCGCAAATAAAACTCTTGTGTCCCTTAACCGGCTCAAATCTTGCGAAATAGCCGATAATAAAACTATCTGCGGCAAGACCCAGCTCCTTTTTTTTCTCCTCGACATTAACTGCCTGCGCGATGGCATTCAACCGTTTTACATTAACTCCGTTGCCTTCATAATATACATGCTTTTCGTCTTTAATGCTATTATTGATAACTTTGTAATAATCATCATAATTCTGATTAAAAATATAATGACAGGCCGTTGCGGCAAATTTTTCAAGAAGCCTGTAGAAGTTGTACTTCCATTTACTTTGCCCTTCATAAAACGGCAGGCCATGGGTAGTATGTATGATTAACGGAATCCCGGCCAGTTTGGCTGCGATACGCCCGGTAAAACCCGCTTTGGCGGTGTGAGTGTGCACAATATCGTATTTTTGGGTTTTGAAAAGCTTATAGAGCTTATAAATCGATTGCAGATCCTTTACCGGCTCGATCTTCCGGGAAATATAGACAGTATGATAAACAAAACCCC
Organism: Methylomusa anaerophila; assembly: GCF_003966895.1. Lineage (NCBI taxonomy): Bacteria > Bacillati > Bacillota > Negativicutes > Selenomonadales > Sporomusaceae > Methylomusa > Methylomusa anaerophila. The sequence goes on from NZ_AP018449.1 coordinate 849,161, forward strand.
TGTTCCTGATTTTTTCTACATATTCACCACCGGATGAAATCAATTCCACATCATAACCCTTTTCTTTCAGCCCAACCATTTTATCAATGAGAAGTTTTTCCATATTCCAGTTGATAGTCATTATATGGGCAATCTTAGTTTTTTTCATTAATAAGACCCCCCTTGCAAAAATACATTGCATTATTCATATCCCAGGCAGAATAGCCCATGGTACTAATGTATTTAACATTCGAATAACTGCTTGGTTTTAAAAGCTTACGGAATATGTTGTGCAGGAAGGAGAGTTTCCTTATAAATGCAAGGGCCCTTCTTACAATATAATGCATAATCACCAGTAATGCTCTAGGTACATGTACAACATATCTTGCTCTTCCCATAGCCTTTTCATTGGTAATTATTTTACTTGCGGCAATCTTATTCTGATCACATATGTTAACAACACCCGTTACCGGCTGTGGCATATCCAACCACACCGCTACAGCATTAACCGCATTGTTTAAAGAGCAGAAGTGAAATTCCTGGCCGCCTTTGCCAATAACATAGGCCAGACTATACTTCTTTATATATATCCGCTTATAAACATTATTCATTAGTTCCTCGCTATACACCGGCGCAAAACGAAATATAACATAATCCATACTATGAGTATCGGCGATTTGGGTCAGGGCAATCTCGGCCATATGTTTTGATTTTGCGTAATTACTGATGGGCATGCAGATATCTTCCTCGCTCAAAACAGCTTTATCATTTTGGCCGTATACGTCGACTGTGCTGGAAAATATCACCTTCGCGCCAAATTTTGCCGCCCATTCAAAAAGATTGCAGCTTGCAAGGTAATTCACTTTATAATACTGCTCCCAGGTACGGGCGTTATCTTCCTTTATCTGGGCTATAGCCGCCAGGTGGACAACGGCCGTAATATTATATTTTAAGAACAATTCATGGACAGCCTCATGATTTGTAATATCTGCCTGTTGATATGTAAAACCGGCGTCCTTAACGGAACTGTCCTGCTCTATGGAAATACCAAGTATGGTGCGGGAACAAGCTAATAACCGGCTGACTATAGCTCTCCCAATAAACCCGTTGCAACCTGTCACAAGTATATATTCCTTCATAAGATCACCTCTAGAAACAATGCCTCCGCCTCTCTTTAGCTTAATTACGATTCACGCTTCGGTAATAATTCAGAACAGGAACGGAACCCAAATCCTCTATCCTGCATAGCGCTTAGAAATTTTAATAGTCTTTTACTATTTCCTTTCCTTCCCGTCTGAAACCTGAATGCATTCTTCCAACCGGCAACCTTAAGACCGTCCAAGGGCTCATCTGTTAGTTCAAAGGGATGCACATAAAATATAAAGTTATCCTCGTGTCTATAGTATTTTTTCATTAAATATTCCATAATTGGGGGAGGAAAAAGCCTGAAGTACCCGCAACTTGAAATAGGTATTGTTTTACCCATTATATCTAAGGTCGGAATCTCAAATTCAACGCATCCATCCTTCTCAAAGACCAAACTTTCAATTTGCCTATACCCTGACATATCCAGGACATTATCGGGTTTCGGCCCCTTAAGTCGGATAAAACTGGCATCATATTGGAATCCACAATCCCATAGGATTGCAAGTTTATGGTTATCCATGGAAAAAAAAGGCGCCCGATAGCCCACCACTGGTTTCGCAACGATATCCTCTAAGATTTGCTTGGCCTGCAAAGTTTCCTGGCGAAACTTTGTATCCGTCATTTCATGAATGACACCGTGGGTGTGACTATGGCAGGCAATTTCATGGCCCTGCTGGGAAAGTTGCCGGATAATATTCCTGTGTTCGCCGGCGATTTCCCCCACCACGAACACCGTCATTCTAATACCTCTGGCGGCCACATTTTCGGTAAACGGAATTACCGCTCTTATGTAATTCCGGCCATGACCCATTTTATCGGCGTATGGCTTAAGGTAATCAAGGTGGCGCCATTCTTCAAGGTCGAGCGTCAACAGAAAGTTCTTCATCGGAGTAGATCCTCTACCAGCTTATTTTTCTTTTATCAGACTTTAAATACGGGTAAGTTTGACTGCCGGGACTTCCTTTGGATCCCTCCACGATTCCTTCCCTTTTAAGTACACTGAATATTGTTTTGAAAAATATTTTTACATCAAAAACAAGGCTCATTCTTTCGACATATTCGCCGTCCAATTTGGCTTTGACATCTATGGGCAGCTCATCCCTGCCGTTAACCTGCGCCCAGCCTGTTAGTCCGGGATATATATCATTTACACCGTATTTGTCTCTTTCCGCTATCAAATCATACTGATTCCAAAGGGCGGGCCGCGGACCTATAATGCTCATCTCGCCCCTGAGTATATTTATAATCTGCGGTAACTCATCCAGACTTGACTTCCTAAGAAATTTACCAACGCTGGTTATAAATACATCAGGGTTTTGCAGCATATGGGTAGGCATATCCTGGGGAGTATCAGTCCGCATGGTCCGGAATTTTAATATGTAAAATTCGCCCTTATTCTTGCCGATACGCCTCTGCTTAAAGAATACAGGTCCTTTGGAATTTATTTTGATAAGTACCGCTATAAGCAAAAATACCGGCCACAACAGTACCATAGCCATCAGAGATAAAATAAAATCCAAAATTCGTTTAATAGCAGGATAAACTTTCATATAACCCACCACCTTTAAAATCATTTCCTCTGAAACTCTTAAAACTCTTAAAACTCTGAATTTCAGAGGATCGTCTGGTTTTCCGCGATCTTGCCGTCCGGCAGAATAAATCTCTCGGCCAAACACGCCCCTGTTTTTACGCAGGAACCGGCGCCTATATAAGACAGCCTGCCCACTGTCGACATGCTCCTTACAACCGCGCCTGATGAAATATGGACACCGTTGCCTATTTCACAATCATGGTCGATACAAGCATTTATATTAATAATGCAACCTTTACCGATGCGGCTGTTTGTGTTAACCACCGCCCCGGGGAGCACGACTGTGCCTTCGCCAATCAAGCCGTACTTGCTCACATATGCTCCGGGATGAATAACGGCAGGAATTTTATAACCGGTATCCAAAAGTTTATCTATCCAAAGCAGTCTTTTTTCATTATCGCCGATTGCAACGAAAGCAAATTCAAATTCGGCAACAAAGTTAACATAGTCATTTAATTTTCCGAAAATACCAAAGTTAAAAACATGGGTAATATCTGTCCTGTCATCAAGAAAAGCGATTTTTGTCCACTTGCCTTGGAACTCAGCAGCTTCAGCGACAACTTTGCCATGTCCGCCGGCGCCGATAATAAGCAAATTACTCATTGTTCTTATCACCATCTCCGGGCGAAATTATCGAGTGTCTTTCCCGCCGGCATAGAAAGGGGAAACTCAGAAAATGAATTTCCCCGCTATGCAATAATTTTCGAAATTGGTCCTTAACTGCTGAATTACTCGCCAACAGCCTGTTTACCGGTTAGCTGCCGGTGAAACCGCCGCCAGTTATAACCCCAACCGCTTTCATAGCCGGATCGCCCAAAGCCGATATACAGCAGGCCTGCTTCCTGAGCAACGCCAGGATCGACTATATTTCTTCCATCCACAAATACTTTGCTGCCGGTCATCCGCTCAGCCAATTGCTCCAACGGCAACCGCCGGAATTCGTCCCATTCCGTTATCAACAGCACTGCGTCACAGCCTGATGCCAGCTGCAAAACATCATCGGTATATTCAACGGCTAATTCGGGATAATAGGCTTTGCAGTTGGGCATGGCAATAGGATCGAAGGCTTTAACACGGGCCCCCATTTCTACTAAATAGCGAATAATATCCAAGGCCGGAGCATCACGCAAATCATCGGTATCCGGTTTAAAAGACAATCCCAGCAAGCCGATAGTTCTCCCCCGGACAACTTTCAGACTCTCCTGCAGCTTTTCAATCATGCGGCTGCGTTGCCTTTTATTAACAGCTACGGCTGCAGAAATGATCGGCATTTCATACGCATATTCCAAGCCGGTATTGATTATGGCGGCAGTATCTTTGCCAAAGCAACTGCCACCCCAGCCTACACCGGCCTGCAGAAAACGGCTGCCGATTCTTTTGTCCAGGCCGATACCCCGGGCAACCTCGGTAACATCGGCGCCCACTTTTTCGCACAGACCGCTGATTTCATTGATATAACTGATTTTCGTGGCCAGGAATGAATTAGCAGCATATTTTATCATCTCCGCGCTGGTTACATCCGTTGTAATCAGCGCCGGGAGAGGAAACCCTTCGGGACGGGGGCAGGCTTTGGGGGCGGCGAAGGTTTGCTCCAGCAGGGGAGCATACATATTGCGCAGGCTGTTCAAAGCTTCCGTGTTTTTGGCGCCGATAACAATGCGGTCAGGATAAAAAGTATCATGCACCGCCAAGCCTTCCCGGAGAAATTCGGGATTGGAGGCCACGGCAAAATTTGCCTGGCGATTTTGTTTATGTAGGATGGAGGAAATTATCATTTCCGTGCGCTGGGCTGTTCCCACCGGCACTGTTGATTTGTTCACCACAACCTGAAATTTTTCGCCATGGAGATAATTTACAATCTCGGTTACAGCCGCTTCCATGTAAGACAGGTCTGCCTTTCCCGATTTGGCGGAAGGCGTACCTACAGCCAGAATAATGACATCCGCATCCTTACAATCCGTATACTGCGTAGTAAAACTAAGCTTATCGGCGGCGACTTTCAGTAAATCTTCAATACCAGGCTCATATATCGGGGATTGACCCGCTTTTAACATCCGTATTTTTTTTTCATCAATGTCTATACACACTACATCATGACCGATACCGGCTAAACAAACCCCTGTAGTTAAGCCGACATAGCCTGTTCCTACAATACATACCTTTAAATTTTTTCTACTCATTTTTTCATTCCTTTCCTTTCGTTTCATTGCTATTTCATTGATACATTGAAATATATTGATATTTTTTTGATAATTGATATTTTTTACGCCCCTAAATCCGATACAGGTTGATACTGCGCCTCGCCGGGCATAGATTGATGAGCCGATTGAGTTTTTGCGTCAAGCTTCAGCTCATTGGTATCTATGCCATAATATTTCAATTGGGAACTATGATAGGTCGGTATCAATTTAGCAAGCCAATAGATAACTTGCTCCGGATCCATTACTGACTGTAAAGACTGCAAAGCCCGCGCTAATTGCCGTTCATCTACCCTCTTTAGATTGGCTACGAAAATCTTCTCATGTTTAGTTGAAGCCGTACCCTCTTCCGCCGTCAGCAATTCTTCGAAAAGCTTCTCACCCGGTCTTAAGCCGGTAAACTTGATCTCAATGTCTCTACCCGGCTTCAAGCCGGAAAGTTCAATCAGGTCGGACGCCATATCGACAATTTTCACCGGTTCACCCATATCCAAAACAAATACTTCACCGCCGCTGGCCATGGAGCCGGCTTGCAGGACAAGCTGCGACGCTTCCGGGATGGTCATGAAGTATCGCTTCATGTCCGGGTGGGTTATGGTAACCGGACCGCCCATGGCGATTTGACGCCGAAACAGCGGGACAACACTGCCGCGACTGCCGAGGACATTGCCGAACCTTACAGCAGCAAACTTGGTTTTGCTCACAACGTTCATAGTCTGAACAATAAGTTCAGCTACCCGTTTGGTTGCGCCCATAACGCTGGTAGGATTCACGGCCTTGTCGGTCGAGATCATGATAAAGGTCTCGGCGCCTATTTTGTCGGCGGCCTGCGCAACGTTTCTGGTGCCGAAAATATTGTTCCGTACCGCTTCCTCCGGTTGGGCCTCCATGAGCGGTACATGCTTATGCGCCGCGGCATGGAACACCACCTGAGGTTTGAAACGGGCGAAAACATTGTTAATCCGTTTCTCATCGCGAACGTCGGCGATAACCGGTTCAATGGCAAAATTGTTGTATTTTTCCCGCAGCTCCCGGTCAATTTCGTAAATACTATTTTCACCTTTGCCTAATAATACAAGCATCTGGGGTGAACGCTTGGCGATCTGGCGGCAGAGTTCCGAACCGATGGACCCGCCTGCCCCGGTCACCAGGACCCGTTTACCTTTAAGATAGCCGGCTATTTGTTCCAAATCCAGTTTAACCGGGTCCCGCCGCAAAAGATCTTCCAGGTCGACATTCCTTAATTGCTGCACAGTTACTTTGCCGTCAATCAATTCATAGATACCGGGGACAACCTTAACTGTACAGCCGGTTTTTTTGCATACCTGGACAATTTCCCGCAGCTGTGATCCTGCCAGCGAGGGAATGGCGACAATGATTTCATCGACCTTATATTCCTCCGCTACTTGCCTGATATCCTGGCTCTTGCCTAAAACCTTGGCCTGAAAGAGCATTTTGCTTTGTTTGTAGTCATCGTCGTCGATAAAGCCGACAAGTTTTTTGGTATCGTAGTAGCGCTGGCAGATTTCTCTGGCAATCATGGCCCCGGCATCCCCGGCGCCGACGATAAGTGTCCTGGTGGTCTGTTCATTTTGCCGTTGACGCATAAAGGACAGAACCCGGATAAACATTCGGCTGGCGCCTACGAAGACAATAACCAGCAGCCAGTTGATAACAGCGAGGCTGCGGGGCAAATCCACGCCAATGGCGTACATAAAAACACTTATAATAATGGAGCTTGCCGTTACGGCGCCAATGATACCCAATAACTCGCTGATACTGGCATAGCGCCATAAGCGGTGATACAAGCCGAAAAAGTAAAATGTAACCAACCGGACCACAATTATTTCCGGCAGGGAATCAATAAACAGCTTATAGTAATAAGGATCCACTACGCCTTCGAAGCGGAGATACAAGGCAATAAACGGCACTGCGGCGACAACGAAGGCATCTATTAACATTAGGCTAAACGAAAGAACTCTATGTCGCATAACACCCTCCCAACATTCATCTGATTTGTTGAATTAACTTTCTATCAATCTCTTCAATTTCTTAATTTTATTTCCGGTTTATCACTGCCGTTTACCATTACCATAGTCGTAATAGTAATAAGCCTGTTCCTCTTCCATCTCAACCCGGTTTAATACTACCCCCAGCAGATGCCCGTTAGCCCGTAACAACTGTTCCTTGGCCTTCTGGGCTATCTCCGGTCTTACGGTTCCGGAATTCATGACAAGAAGAATACCGTCCACTTGCGATGCGAGTACGCAGGCATCGGTAACTGCCACAACCGGCGGCGAGTCCACAATCACATAATCAAATTTTTCTTTCAGACCTTTAAGCAATTGTTGCATCTTTGCCGACCCCAGAAGTTCCGATGGATTAGGGGGTATGGGTCCGCTGGGCAAAAGGGCCAGATTAGCGATATACGTGTCCTGCACAATAACCTCGGTTCCTTCAACCAGAATGTTGGTCACCCCCACATTTTTTTGATTGAAGGTTCTATATTGGACAGGTTTGCGCAGGTCGCAATCGACAAGGACCACCTGTTTCCCCGCCTGGGCCAAAGCCACGGCCGTGTTAGCCGCTGTCGTTGATTTTCCGGCCCCGGGATCGGCGCTGGTAAACATAATGGTTTTTAATTCTCTGTCCGGCGTCCCATACTGAATATTAGTCCTAAGGGTGCGGTAGGCCTCAGCAACCGGGGACTGGGCCTGTTCCTGCATGATTAATTGCGGTTTACTGCTACTTCTTGAGGCCCGATGTTTCGGCTGATGTTTAGACGCCATTTGCTTTCCCCTCACTCCCGGGTAAGTTGAATTTGTTTGAAATTTTATTCCAAAAACCGGTTTGCGGTGGCTCCGCTGAGCCATTGAATTGGGGAATACTGCCAAGCACAGGCAAATCCAGATAATGTCTCACATCTTCGGCGGTACGAATGGTCCTCGTCATGTATTCAGATACCAAGGCCAGCCCCGTACCGAAAAAGATTCCTGCTACTGCCGCCACAGCAGTGTATAATAGCGGCTTCGGCTTAATGGGCTTGTCGGGAAGAGCGGCGATCTCAACAACCTGAACTTCGGTTGGCTGCATTACTTCACTAATTCGCGCTTCCTCATAACGCTTGGCAAGCATGGTGTATTTTTCCTGCGTTACCGCCACATCCCGCATCACCCGGACTAAGCCTTGCTCCTTGGCCGGAAGCTTGTCTATTTCCTTTTCCCTGTCGCTTATAAGCTGGTCGATAGTGCCCGCTTGGGCAGTAGCAGCGGCAATTTCAGCTTCCGCCTGGATTTTGTTTTGCAAAAGCCCCTGGTGAATCGGATTCATGGACGGAGCTTCGGCATTCACCGTACGGGTAACTTCCGTATCCAGCTTGGTTTTTGTTTCAGCTATTGCAGCCCTGACTTCCATTACCTGGGGATGTTTATCCGTGTATTTCTGTACCAAGCCTGCTAATTGCACTTCCAGTTCCGCAAGTTTGCTTTTGTACTGTTGAATCAGCGGACTGTCGGCGACAAAGCCTTGTTTCTCCTGGGACAGTTGTTGTTGGGTACTATTTAGTTTGGCTTCCGCCGCCGACTGGGCCACAGAATTTTCGGCTTGCAGCTTAACAATACTTGAATACCTGTCTACCAAGTCTTTGGTCTGGTCATTGGCAGCTACCATTTTCTCATTCCGTTTGTATTCTTCCAGTGCCTTCTCGGCTTCTTCCAGCTCTTTTTTGGATTCTTCCAGCCGTTGGCCGATAAATTCACGCACCGCCGACTGCTCAGAACGGGATAACGAAGTAAGCTTTTCTATAAATGTGTTAACAAGAGTATTTGCCAATAGCTGTGCTTCTGCCGGTGAATCGCCCTGGGCCCTGACTTCCAGTATTTCCGTATCTTTTATCGGCTGAGTGGTAATCCGCTTCAGCATGTCATTATATTTCGGGAGGCTTTGAACCGGCTCCAGTCCCCTGAGACTGCGACTCCAGTTAATCAGTTTTTGAAAATATGAGGCTTCTTCATTTGATTCCACTCTTGCGAATGCGGTTTCTACCACTTCCTGGCTTTTCAGTATCTCGGCATAAGTTGCCATGAGCTGTTTGGCATTGATAATGTTGGCCATGCCGACAGGAGCATCGGCCAATTGGGAATCAGCCAGTCCTTTTGGCTGTTTAACCCGCAAACTGCTTTGCGCCTCGAAGGTAGGCGACATAGCCAAGCTCAGCACCGCCACCGCGATCGTCATGCCAAGAAATACGGAAATTATTAGCTTGCGCCGTTTTTTTAATGTCTTGATAACATCTTTTAATTCTATTGTTGTTTCATTCACTTTTGACCTCCAACAATAATTAGATTTATAGTTGTCGTAATAAGTAGTAAGTTATAAGTTATTGGTAAAAGTTATTGTTAAAAACCTGAAATAGCTCTAATAAGCGGCAATATATCAAGTCTAAAGTCAACCCTATCATTATCAGTCAGATATACTACATCACCTTCATTCAAAGTATAGTTTTGGGACATGTCACCCTTGTTTAACAGATCATACAAATTTGCTTTCAATGGCTCGGACTCGCCGGTGTTTCCATTGCGAATAATAAAAATTTTCTTCTTGGCCGCATCCTTGGTATAACCGCCGGCAATACCCACCGCGTCGAGCAAGTTGTGTTGTTTTTCCAATTCATACAAACCGGGTTTTGCTACTTGCCCCAGCACATAAACGCGGGTAGTATGGAACTTGCCAACATTGACTGCGACCTTGGGATCCCTGATATATTCACTCAGCGATGAGGTTAGCGCCTCACTTAACCCCGCTGGTGAAACCCCTGCTGCTTGTACCTCACCAACCAAGGGAACGGCTATTTTCCCGTCCGGTCTGATGATTACTTCCTTAACCTGCAATTCCTGAATACCCCACACACTAATGGAGAGAACGTCACCCGGGCTCAGTTGATAGCCGCCGTCTACAGCCATACTTGTAAAAGGCAGCAGCATCAGCACTGTAATCATCAATACTCTTGCTATTTTTTTAATCATAATTAACCCCTCCATTTCGTAATTGCTGCAAAAATTTTATGTTAATTTTAAACCAGGATCCACTTTCCGCTTGCCAATGATTATTGATTATTTCTGAGTTATTTCCTTTGGAGTAATTTTGCTATTGCTTGTGTCCGGCTGTGAACACCAAGTTTGTTATATATGTTATTGCAGTGACTTTTTACTGTTCCTATTGTCAATCCAAGCCTTTGCGCAATTTCCTTATTGGAAAATCCTAACAGTACCATATTCAACACTTCATTTTCTCTTAATGTTAAATCATCGTCAGCCCTCAAGCAGGGTTGACCCTCCTGATCAATACTCACCATATTTTTACCGTAGATATCATCGAAATAACTTATAGCCGATAAAATGGTATCAATTAACACACTGGGATTAACAGGCATAGTTAGACAGGCAAAAATTTGCGCCTTATTGATTGCCTCAATTAAGGTATAACTATCCACCTGATTAGCGATTGCTATCAATCGTGTGAACGGGGATATTTTACGGGCGGCAGCCAAAAATTGAACACCATCGGCAATTTCCATTTTTAGGTTTGCAACAACAGCCCGATAATAACATTTTCTGCTTAACAAATTTAATGCTTCGATGGGATGTTGAACAATGTCAATCTGAAAAAGCTTATGTAATTGATGCATAGATTGCAAGGATTCCAGCCCATCGTTAACCAATAGTACTGAATTATTCATTATTAGTCACCCTGAATTCACCCTGGCAGATATTTAATATTTTACTGTCGTACTATTGCAACAAATAGGTATTAATAAAACCTAAAACCCGCACTAAATTTATGGAATTATTAATTTATATTGTTTGGCAATTAGTAGGTGATTTTTATTATATAAGGTTGCGATTAAGCATTGCATCTGACTTAGGTTGTAAATCATGTTATTTTTTTCTATTTTTATTATTTTTTTCTAGTCGCTATTCTTTTTTCAAATAAGTTAAAAAATATATAATTTTCTATAAAATGGTATGTTTTAGGAAAATGTTATTATTAGATCTGATAAATTTATCAGTATGCCGCCATTTTAGCATCTTTTTTATAATTATTTTGTAAAAGCTTGACACCAATTATTATGTTTAAATATTATTATTCGTTAACATCAACACACTATTTTTTAACATTAAGCATCTATTTGCTGTCAAAAATCGATACTCCTTAATCCTTTGTACAATAAGGCTTTTACAGCTTTAAAACAGAAAAAACCGCTGACTTTCCAGTCAGCAGTTTTAATACTGCCTAAAACCGACATAATCATACATATAGTAAGAAAAAATACAAACTTTGTCGATTTTGTGCGAAAATTAAGTTATAATGCCAATACTGCAGCAAAAAAAATTAGGCTAAATCCATTACCTACAGGATTCAGCCTGGTTTTTTCATTACTATTTTTTGCGGCGCGTTCCGTTCAGTATCAAATAGATAAATTCTAACCGCAATTAACTGCAACCATGAATTATGAGACTTTATGTATTTCAGCCAGTAGAATTTAAGCGCTTGCTATGTCTTGGGAAGCGGTAATAACTTCGTATTCTTCCATAGACAATAGTTGCTCCGGATCGAGAATAATGATCATCCGGTCCTCCACTTTGCCTATACCTTTCAGATATTTGGCGCTAGTGCTGCATAGAAACGTGGGAGCAGACTGTAAATCTTCATCCGCTATACTGACGATATCTGTAACTTCATCCACAATACAGCCGATTACGGAACCCACATTTAGCATAACAAATTTGCTGTCATCAGTAATTTTGGTTTCCTGTAACCCGAATTTCGTTCCCAAATTGATGATATAGTTGATTTGTCCGCGCAAATTGATCATACCTTCTATCTGTTTGGGAAATCCGGGAACTTTACGAAGGGGAAACTTTTGCGGTCTTAAAATACCTTTTACCGCTATGGCGTCGATACCATATTCTTCTCCGTTCAATTCACAAACAACGAATAGGGTGCTAGCCACGGTTTTTCACCTCGCTTGCCAGATATAGTTATATAGATATGGGTTATACTTGATTCGCCAACTCGCTTAGCTGCGTGGTTAGGCCGTTGATCTCCACAATATTTGCCGTTACTTCTTGGATAGCGGCCGCTTGCTGTTCCACTGTCGACGCCGTCTCGTTGCCCATGCTGACCGTCGTCTTGACGGAATTTCTTATTAAGGAGGTGAATTCCTGGATCTTGCCGACAGTTTGTTTGGAGTCGGCGGACAGTTTTCTGATTTCCTGGGCTACGACGCCGAATCCCAAGCCCGCTTCCCCCGCCCGGGCCGCCTCGATGGCCGCGTTCAGACCCAACAAACGGGTCTCATCGGCAATTTCCTTGATTAGGTCCATGACCTGATTGATTTCCCCGGTTACCACATCCACGTTTTGTATTTCCTTGTTCAGTTGGGTCTGATTGTCGCTGACCGTACTGGCCGAGGCTGCCAATTGCTCCATGGTTGCCGATATTTGAGTCAGACTGTCGCTTAATACCTGGGAAACCGACTGCAGCTTTCTTTGATGATAGGCGGTTTGTGACATGTTGTTGGCAACGATGAACAGCACATTGGCGGCGGATTCGATGCTTTCCTTGGATAATTTGCGAACTTCGTGGACTGCTTCCACGTACCCTTCGCCGTCCACCCCGATTTCATTGGCAATGCGTCGATACTTGGCTTCATCAGGCGCATCCGTCAGCACTTGTCCGCCGAGAATGGTGCCAATCTGCTTTCCTTCCAGCATGATGGGCGCGGCAAAGTCAATAAGCCCTGCATGGCATTCATACACCACCGGTTTGCCGGTTCGCGCCGCTTCCTCGCCCCCTTTGCGGTGGGATTCCGCACAGCGTTTATCGCCGCATTCCGTTGTATGGGTATAATCCTTGCAAAAACGGGTATAACAGCTGGGTTTGCTAACCGGGGTGCCGTCAATATCCACGGTTACACTCGCCAACCCCACTCCTTTGGCAAAATCATCCTGAAAGCGTTGTAAAAAATCAAGATCAATGACATCGGTCAGCTTAATGTTGTCAACTTCGAAACCTTTGTTTTTGGTGCTTGGATTGTACTCGTGCGACATAATGCCTTCCTCCTTAATTTTTTATTGAACCCCGGCTACAGTCGGGGCACTTTAGCTAAATCAGGAATTTCTTTACTCCGTGGTTATTTTTCTTAACTTTAAAACTATTATAAGTTATTTTCCAAAATAACACTATTATCTCAAAAAACTACATTTTTCAACAAAAAAATGCCAAACTATTATCTCCGGAAGATAATATATATATTGCATTAAAGAATGACATCAGGGTATTAGGATAGCTGAGGTTAAGCGACAGCATCGAAGCATTCCTAATACCCTGATATAATTTCAATTCTTTAATGCGTTCCCTATAGTTTGGCCTGAGAGTTTAAATATTTACAATGATCCGGCCCAGTCTATACAATTTGATTGCTGCTGCCAGAGCAATTCTGGTCTCAAAAGAATCAACAGAAATCTCCAGGATCTTTTCGATTCGCTGTTTGCGAAAAACTACCGTTTTATGATGTAAAAATAAGTTCTGCGCGGCTTCCTTTAAGTTGGCGGTTTGCAGTATCTCTTCCAGGGTATCCAAATAATTTGTGCCTTTTTCCCGGTCGTAGTTTATGAGTTTTCCAATCTTTTCTTCAACAAATCCGCGGGCCGGCTCTTTCAACTCATAGGTGGTAAGAAGCTGAAAAATACCTAAATCCCCGTAGTGGTATATTCCCCCCCGGCTGTTTCGGTCACAGCGGGCGGCGATAATGGCGTTCCGGGCTTGTCGGAAACTTTTGACCAAGCCTGCGGGACCGGTTTGTGAATTGCCTACCCCAATTGTCACCGCCAGATAAGAAGCAATACAGCGGATTTTGTCTATAAGACGGCCGGCAAATTGTATGCTGCCGTCCTTATTGAGTTCTTTGGCCTGATACAAAACTCCTATATCGGCGCGGCAGTCCCATACAATACAGTCAGGTTCGTCGCCTAACACGTCAATTATGCTGTTCTTGAGAATTTGGCAGTTGTTGGCGTTGGCATTCCGCTTGGTTCCTGCCCCGTTAAATCCCTCACTGGCTACTAAGCAACAGAATAGGGGGGCTGAAAAGTCTACCCCCAACGAATTGGCAAAACTCGTGACCTGTGCATCAACGACTACATGCCCGTTGACGATATCGTTAAGAAAATCGCTGCGGCGACGCAATTCATAGGATATCTGGAGAATCCTTTCCGCTTGCCGCCGTTCCGTAACATCGGTAACAACCACGGCAACTGTCTTTTTACCGCCGACCGTATGTTGCATCGGCGCCGCCCGTCCTTCCCAAAACTGGGAAGTCAGCGATATTTCCAGGGCATGGTCGAGGCGGCGAGGCATTTGCGTCGTGATAGTCTGACGGATTTCCGCCAAAAACTCCTTGGCTTTTTCCGGCGAAAACACATCATAAACAGTTTGTCCCCGCAACTTCGCCGGGGAAAACGGTATCAGCTTCTCACTGTTGCCGAAAACTTCAATAAACCGCCCGTCCTCGTCAATGATATAACTGGCATCAGGTACCGCCTGCGCAAAATCCCTCAGCCAGCATTCATTCTCTGTCCCCATGTCCGGCAATGCCTGCTCTGTTTGCTTACGGCCGATGTCTGTCGCAAAATTATCTTCTTTATCTTTATTTTTTTTATCTTTATTTTTCGGATTGAAACCAATAGCATCCGGCAATATTCCTCACCTCATGAAAACTTACCGTTATGATGGGTATGGCAATTACTTTGTCCTGTTTTTTCGGTATTATTTCGATATTTGTTGATATTATCCTTCAATAATTGCTAATTGCCAATTGCCCCCTGCCAGTTGCCAAATCACCCAATAAAATACCCTGCAAACTGATTCGTCTGCAGGGCCACATTGATACTATCGGTCTTTATGGTTATCTCAGGCTCAAATACTTACCGGACCAAATTGATCAGTGTCAATCCATTCCATTTTTATTAACGACCAAAAATCGGTTGCCAGCTGATTAAGGACATAATCGTACGGCAACCATCCGTAGCCGTTATCACCCCAGCTGGCTCCCCACGAATTGCGAATGAGAATGGCGCCGGTAGTTTCCAGGTTGTATTGGAGGTTTTTGATTTTTAGGCTATCATCATAACCTACCGCCACAACAGCATGTCCCCACTGCGCCCTTTCGTCCGGACCCGGATAGGGAATTCCCCCTTTGACATCTGCCTGAGTGTAGGATGAAAAGCCATAAAAGCCGAACATGGCGGGTATACCTGCCGCAATGTATTTTTTTATACTGTTTAATACTTCGGCAGGCGTTTTATTTGTTGTCCCTACGCCGTCATGAGTGAAGTATTGTAACGCCTCGTAATTGTCGGCCAATGAATAAACAAATGAGGTTGGTTCCTTATCAAAATCCGGATTTATATCCGTATATGGCCAATATTTTTCCGCAGGCGCACCAAGGAGAACCAAGGACCCCATCGTATCTCGCAAATATGCGCCGGCATCACCGGTTACTCCCATCAAATTACGCGTGGCTTTATAAATGAAAAGACGTGAAACATTAATTTGTTTTTGGTAGGCTTTATTTATGAAATATTCGACTATCCCCGCCGCCGCGTTGGCAGTGCATGAACCCAGCTCCCCTTGATCTTCTATTGCTGTGCACCACTGCCGCAAATCTGCCTTATCCGGTAATGAATCTGCCCTTCCCATAGGTATGCCCAATTTTTCCACAATACTTTTAATTTGCTCATGTTCTTCTGAATAATCCCGTAAATCCGGCAACGGTGGAAGCCAACCCGTGCCCAGTATTTTTTTCGAATTAGGAAGTATCACTTTCTGATACATATGTTTTCCTCCTTCACTCCTTTTTTTGGATATTGAAATACACCTCACCTACCATTATATAAATATTTTTTTGTAAATTTTGTAAAATATAGGGGGAATCTAAATAAAAAAGCGCAAGCTTGCACTATTTACATCAAAATATTCCTCCTCTAAATATTTTCATAATGCAGCAACTTTGGTGAAAGCTCCTGTGTATCTATATATGTCGCATTAAAGAATTGACCCGGGTATTAGGATAAGCTGAGGTTAAGCGGCAGCGTCGAAGCGTTCCTAATACCCGGACATAATTTCAATTCTTTAATGCATTCCATATAAAAATTTTAATCTATTTTTTTCATTATACACGTGGATTTTGAGGTATACTGAGGTATACTGAGGTTACTTGTTCTTAAATCTAATTCTAATAATGATATGGAGAAAACTCATGAACCGAAAAATACTGATTGTTGCGTGCTGTATAATTATTATTAATCTGGGGTATAATGCCTTTCTGCCTCTCCATCCCGACGAGGCCTACTATTGGACCTGGTCCCAGAATCTTCAACTGTCCTACTTTGACCATCCGCCGCTGATCGCCTATCTGATAAAACTATTTACGTTATTCAGTACAAATGAATGGTCCATCCGTCTGGTATCGGTTTTCTGCCTTTCCGTGTCCTCATGGCTGGTTTACCGGCTGGCGGCAGAAATGTTTTCAGGAACAGTAGCTGCTCTAAGTCTTTTGATTTTCCTCTTTATTCCCATCACCCAGATTGGTTTTCAGGTGGTCACGCCGGACGCTCCCCTGATACTATTTTGGACGGGTACTGTCTATTTCAGCTACCAGGCGATTTTTCGCAACAAAGTACGCTATTTATATTTCGCCGGCTTGACCGGTGGATTCATGCTGCTGTCCAAATATACCGGAATATTGTTATTCCCGGCCTTGCTGGTTTTTTTAATGGCTTCGAAACATAGACGCCTGCTTGGTTCTAGCCATTTTTACAGTGCCGCGCTGCTTGCCGGTTTGATATTTTCCCCTGTCTTATTTTGGAACTGGCAGCATGATTGGATTTCTTTCAAGTTTCAGTACGGCCATGGTATGGCCCAAAACAAAGTATTTGATATAGAGACTTTGGGCCAGTATGTAGCTGGCCAGGCCGGTATTATAAACCCTGTATTTTTCTTGGCAATGATATTCTATGCCTACGGCAAAATCAGGGAAAATATGACGAACGATAAGCTGGCTTTTCTGTTTTGGCCACTTAGTATCGTCCTATTTTTCTTCGGCTATGCCGCCCTGTTTAAAAAAGTGGAACCAAATTGGCCGGTTGCGGCCTATATTACCGGTACAATTTTGTTGTCCTACTGGCTTGACCGGTATAAAAAAAATTGGATCGTCGTAACCGGTATTGTGCTTACAACGCTGATGACGGTACTGGTCAGATATCCGGAAGCATTTCCCTTCCTCCCGCCGAAAGCTGTGCTGAAAGCCCATTATTACGGTTATGCCGATTTGTTGCGAACCGCCGGCAAATATGTGACCGGCAATTCGGCAGTGGTAATCAGCGACAATTATCAAAACGCTTCGATGGCTTGGTATTACCTCGAGGGCAGGCCCGAGGTTCATATCATAACCAGTTCCCGTTTTTCCAACTATGACTACTGGCGAGCTAAACTTGTCGACCACCCGCCCAACGAAGCGCTATATATCGGGGACAAGAGTAAACTGCCGGAACTTAATCAGATGTTTGAGAAAGTCCAGCTTGTGGATATATTGAAGTTCCGCAACCCATATGTAACTCGTGAATTCAATATTTATCGCTGCAGCGGATTTAAGGGGTTTCTCCCCCAGCAAACTCAAATATGACGGAGGTTATAAATTATAATGATTGGCGATCTTGTACTTTGGGCGGCAATTGCCGCCTGTTTTCTCATTTTTTACCGCTTCATAAAGGCACACATTGCGGGACCAGTAGCTGAGCAAGCCGTTACAGAGGAAAGCCTGATGCTGCCGTTTTTCGATTATAAAGGGGTAATCCACTGCCATTCCGTATATTCCGACGGCGCGGCAACGTTCCCGGAATTAATTGACGACGCCAACCAACTGGGTCTCGACTTCCTTATCACTTGCGACCACAATACCATAAAGCCGGTCTTGGACGGCTGGGAAGGATGGCATGGTCAAACTCTCATTTTAGCCGGGGAGGAAGTTTCGGTGGATGCCGGACATCTTCTGGTCTTTAATCTCGGCAGGAAAATGCCTGAATGTAACAGCCAGGCGGCAATAAACTATGCAAATCAATATGGCGCTCTAAGCTTTCTCGCTCATCCTTACAATCTCAAAGGCGCCTGGAAAAACTGGGGTGCAACCGGTTACACCGGTTTGGAAATAGTCAACTTTGTGTCAATGTCTCGTCGTAAAGCCATTCAGTTTATGGGCATCTTTAGCCTTATCTTGTTTCTCCTTTGCCCATCCCGTTTGGAACATATTTTGTTCAACAACCGGCCACACCGGGAATTAAAGAAATGGGACGAACTGACACGAGTTCGGAAGGTGGTAGGAATCGGCGGGGTAGATGCCCACGGTTTTTTAAAAATCGGCAAAAAAAAATACCGTTGGCCACGCTATTATGAAATACTGCAGGCAGTAAACACCCATCTTCTGCTGCCCGAGAAATTCTCCCGTGACGATAAGCGGGCTAAAGCTCTCGTGTATGAAGCTTTAACCCGCGGGCATGCATATGTTTCGTTTGATTTACTCGCGCCCGCCGACGGTTTTCAGTTTACAGCTTTTAGCGGCAATGCCGTCGCGCTTATGGGAGACCATATCGATTTAGACGAGGACAAACCGGTGAAACTGGCGGTATCCCTTCCCCCCGGCCGAAAAGGCATTATTACCCTCCTTAGAAACGGAAAGGTCATTACCAAATGTCACGGCAGCAGCCTGCAATCCGTTGTTACCCTGCCGGGCGCCTACCGGGTCGAGGTTTTTGGCTACCAGGCCAAACTCCCGGGGGGTTTTTATTACCGGAAACAACCTTGGATATTCAGCAACCCCATCTATGTTGGCTAAACGGCGAAAACTATAATGCCCCCGCTCGCTGTCAAGACACGGAAACAAAAAAGTTAAGTTCGGACACACATATTGTCTTGTTTCAACTTCTCATGAATTCTCTAATATGCTGCGCAACATATGTACTTTTAGCAATAGGCAGCATATGCCTAACATTAGGAACGATAATTAAATTTGAGTTTTTAATTGCTTTATGCATTTTAGTGGAATACTCCGGCAATGTAAGAATATCATCACTGCCTACCATAATTAATGTTGGAATAGTAATATGACTCATGACGTTTTCTATATCAAGCTTAATATCAATTTCGAAATCTTTTAATATTACCTCTGCTGGCTCAAAAGTTAAAAGATCTGCCCATACATCAATATTGGTCAAAGAACCACAACATTGAATAAGATACAGCCAATTTACTTTTTTCTCTCGAACCATGTTATGAATTTTTCTATCAAATTTATAAAATTTAGCACCTGAGCTTATGATAACATTCATTTTGACTGAAGGTACCCTCTTAGCGGCAACCCCCAGACATATTGTACCGCCCAAAGAGTGCCCTATTAATCTAACGTTATCCAACTGAGTAACAAATTCTGCCACGGCAGCAATATAATCTTCTACTTTTGTACAATGTCTGTTTTCGGATTGGCCATGATCGGGCAAATCTATGAGATAACAATTAAAGTCTTTCAACTTTTTCGCAAGTGGTCGTAAAAACATACGGTTACAACCTGATCCATGAACAAACACCAGGTTCTCTTTACTTGCCGAATTCTCAATGAATTCATAATGGATACCATTGATTTTGTTATACATAATATAGTTTCTCCCAATACAATATAGTTTCTCCCAATACATTGAATAAAGTTTTACTAGTACCGTGACAAAGCTATATTTTAGGCAATTTACTCGTTTAGAAAATAGAGATTGATTTTCTCCCCGTTATTTAGAACTGATACAGTATGGAACACATACTGTATCCAGCTCCGACAGAACATAGGATCACTTTAGAACCTTTTTGTACCCGCTTTGTGCGAATGGCGTTTCGAAGGCCAAATATGGGGCTTGTAGTTCCGGTATAACCGAATTTATCACCTACATAAGAGTAATTGGTAGGATCTACACTCAATTTTTTGAGAGTATCCTCAGAATCTGGTTTTGAAAACTGAGAAAATACAAAATGATCAACATCAGCAGGCGTTAATCCATGATCCGCCAGATTATTTCTAATAAGCTTTGCCCAGTTATCAGATAAAAAAGTAAAATTGAACGGTGTCCAATTCCAGCGTTTATCATCATTTTTTAATTTCTTATCATACATTTTTGCGAAACCACAGGCTGGCATAACGATAGAATCATGATATTGAGAATCGGTGAAATAATGGGCTCTTCCCATAAAACCGCGCTCTTCGTTTTCATTTGTTATTTCCAGTATGACAGCGGCAGCAGAATCACCAAAGTTAGGATAGGTAACAGGGTCTTGCCAACTCACTACGGAACTGATCAACAAACTGCCAACAACCAATACATGTTTTAATGACGGATTGTTTTTGGCATAATTACTCACCAAATCCAACGTCGTCAGCATGCCGATGCAATTGTTATTGAGATCAAAAACAATCTGAGCATTTTTGGCTTTCAGCATATGATTCAGTTTTAAGGCATTGGTAGGTGCGGTATATTCCGGTGTTTCTGACGAAAAAACGATCATATCGATTTCTTCCGGCTCCATTTGAGCGTACTTTAGAACCTTATGACAAGCCTCAAAAGCCATGGTTAAAGAAGTCTCGTTTTCATCTGCTAAAAAACGCGTTACTCTCCCTAAATGCTCCATCAAAGAAGAAACATTGGTATCCCCGAAATGTTCTTCAAAATATTCATTTCCAACTGCTTTTTCAGGATAATATACGGCCAATTCTTTTATAACAACGTTACGAAATCCCATACATTGCAACTCCTTTGCGCTAACCAGTTAAATTTTAGACAAGGCTTCTTCTTTTGTATCAACGAATGTGACGCAATCTGAAAATCCGGGAACGTTTTTTGACAACCTTACAACCTGAGATTGCGTAATCGCGGAAGCTAACTTTGTCATAAATCGCTTTTTAAAGGTGAAATCTTTTGAAGCATACAAAGCCATTGCCTGTCCAAGGGCTTGCTGTACTTCCGGCGAAGTAGGCCGCACGCCTTTTACGTCAATGATTAGGCTATAATCTTTGTATGCGGATGCTTTACGCGCACTTTCCATAAATGCCTTACAAAATGCATTCCCTTGATCCATATCAAAAAGTCCCTCTGCAAATGCAATCATAACCTTTTTGGTCGAATCCAGTGTCATCGTAAACGTTCCATGTGTTGTAGCCATTCTTACTAACCTCCCTTAGTTTTGTTCATAATCCTGAACAATGACATTTAATTCCTTTGTCATATTATCAAGTTCCTGCATTTTGCTTAAAACCTCATCAACAAATTGAGTCTGCTGTTGAATCGTATTAGAAACTTCCCTCGTGGATACAACTGTCTGAGAAGATATGGAGCTCAAAATATTAAATTTATCCTGTATCTTATTTATATCTTCTTTTAATTGATAATTTTCTGATTGGACAAGCTGTATCCATTCATTCGCTTGCATAACAGATTTCACTATCTGCTCAAATGAAGCAGAAACTTCTTCGGCTCTATCAGCCTGATACATAGAGGCTTCTGCGGATATATTTACATTCTTATGTGCTATATTAATCGCTGTGTCTATTGCCGCGGCGAAGTCATTTATCTGTTTGGCCTGTTCTTCAGAGTTGGCGGCAAATTTCTTAATCTCTTCTGCCACCACCCCAAATCCTTTTCCCTGTTGACCGACTCGGGCAACCTCAATAGAGGCGTTTATAGAAAGAATTTTGGTTGACATTGCAATCTTTTTCATCATTTTTGTAATGTTCGCGATTTCGGAAGCCTGATCTTTGACATTTTGCATGGATGCAGACAATTGCTCCAGCACTTTTTGGTTATTGAGCATGGCTTCTTTTTGCGCCTTTAGTATAGAGTGGCCTTCCTTGATAGTCTCGCGGATCTCGTGCAATATTTCAACCGATGCCAATATATTTTTCGTTACAGTTTCAGAGCTCTGAACTGCGCTCCGACTGAATTCAGTGGCTGCTTCAATAGAATCGCGTGTGTTGATGGCTCCTTGTGCCATCTCTTCTGATGACTGTAACAAATTTTGCCCGTGCTCTTTGATAGCTTCCAAAGCTTGTAAAACATTTGCTGAAGAATCTCCTAAAAATTCATTTACTTCTTTCGTACAATCAACAAAATTTTGTATTTTTGCATCAACTTCAGGAATAGATGCATTGTATGTACTCATGTCTTTTCTCCTTGGCTTATCTCTTGAAAGTGCAAAAATTTATCTTTTGTATCTCACGGTCATCCCGTTCATCGCTCTCCTAGCCAAGTATGGATGATTATAAGGATGATTTTGAATCATTCGCAAATTCACTGATACTGATGATACTGATGATACTGATTAGGAAAGTAAAATAATAAAAGATTTTTTCTCCACACTCCATACCTGGAAACCTTATATAGTATTAAAACATATAATTTAGCGTAGCAAAGAAATTTTGAGCATCTTTGCCATCAGTTTTACTTCTGAAGTCATTATATTGCAAGCTCAAAATAGCATTTTTAAACAACGTTTGTTCAAATCCATATTCAAATCCTTTTACGTTGGACATGGCATTTACACCGTTTACACCACCAGCCGCTTTCAACAAATGAGTGGTATCGCTGCCGTTAATACTGCCTAATGTCCATAAATCGAAATTAGAATCAATCTGCCGGTAGCTCACCCATGCACCATAGCTATTTTCTTTATTGCCATTGGCGCCAAGATATTTAACCTTGGCAAACCAAGCTTTTGCATTACCATTATAATTTGCCTGCTTAGCAAAGTCTGATGAATTTTCGCCATATTCACCGGTTAACATGACATCCGCACTAGCCTTGTAAGAAAAACCTGTCGAATAGCTTTTATAAAGCAAAGAATTTTTATCTTTTAAATATGCCGCTGTCCATGTTAATTGCTTATCAATCGGATACATAAGATTGGCGGCATATAGATTAAGGGTTCCTGGCATAACACCGGGGATGAGATCCTCGTCACTAACTCCCGCCTTCCCAACGGCAACAATATACTTCAGTTTACCGCCGCCACCGAGAATAATACCGTCAGCACCGGCAACAGTGGAGCCAACTGCTTCCGAATCGGCCAGAAGACCTTGTCCAAGATATAATGGCATACGGCCCAGCAGAAATGTATCAAATCCGAAAGCCTTTCCTACCAAGAAAGCCTTAGTCACATTGATATCAGAGCTTGTCCCGGCTGTGTTTTCACTTTCAATGCGACCGACAAAGGCTAGTTTATCCGTCAGCGGAGCAAACAAATTAACCCGCAAGCGGGTATATTCTTTACTATCGCCATTTTTCGTCCATTCATAGCGTTCGCGCACTTCGCCGCTGATCTTAGGTTCAGTTTTATTTTCCGGCGGATTGGCACGAATATTTAACGTTTTAAGCTCAGGCTCAAACTCGGCGACCAATTTCTTAATTAGTTCTTTTTGTTCCCCATTAGCCTTATCAATTTTTGTCGTAGCATTAGCAGCAATGATCGCCATTTCAAAGCGGGTTATACTGTTTTGTCCGCGAAAAGTACCGTCTTTATATCCTTCTACAATTCCTGCTTTAGAAAGCTGCTTGACAGCGTCATAAGCCCAGTGGTTCGCAGGAACATCTGCAAATGGGCTTTCTGCGGCAAAGGCTGTCCCAATACTGAGTACAAAAAACAACAAACAGGTAATGATCATGCATTTTTTCACAATAATCTCTCCTCACATAATAGTTCGTTTAAAAAATCATGGCGCAATTTCTTACTTCCGAGGGCCGAAGGTAGATTATACATTATTATCATAACCTTAATTCACCATATACTTCCACCATCCATTATTAAAAAATAGTAAAATATTGATTAATTTTGTCAAAATAAATCGATATTTGTAGTAAAAACTTGTAGGAATGAAGAAGGGATAAGGATAATATCTTAAGTGTTCAAGCATAAAAAAAACACCCTTTCTCAATTGAGAAGCATTTCTAATCTCTCCAAAATTTACGCTGAAGTTGCAGATCTTAAGGTATAAAACAAACTGCCGACAATACTTTGTCGACAGTCTAATAGGACTGCCTTATACAATTAAGGCAGTCCTATTTATCCCCGCTGGTAACCAAGGACTTGAAGAACAGCAGTTTTTTAATCTCTACAGTTCAATCTTTACAGTTATCTTCTTAAATAAGTCAGCCAGACTGGCCTAAAATATATCTATCTGTATGCTCTCAAATTTCCAGTTGCGCATAGTTTTCCGACTCTTCGGTTTGTCCAATCGCCCGGACGGGTAGCGGAGCGTTGCCAGCAGGTACCGCCGGCATTATCTTTTAATCATTATTTCTTTATTTCTTCGTCACAATCCTCAGCGAGGCGGTTAGACGAGCAAGGATAATAGCGAATCAACTCGTCTTCATATTCCAATATTTTACGAAAATAACTTTGAGTCAGTTTAAAGGTTTCATGGTTTATTCGGTAAAAGATCCACTTTCCTTCACGCCGATCTTCCAGAAGTCCGGCGTTTTTTAATATTTTTAAATGATGGGAAACGGCTGGTTGCGATATCTCACAGGCGTCATTAATGTCACATACACAGAGTTCCTTACCCAATAGCATATCGATTATTGCTAACCGAACTTCATCACCTAATGCTTTGTAGATTGAAACGAACTTTTTCATGTTAACACCTCATAGCAATCATTAACAGCGAAAAACCTTTTTATGTTCTTAAAAAATGTATTATTCGACATATAATGTCAAAAACCTGGTTAATTTAACATGTAATGAGAAATAATTTTCCGCGCACCATTAAGGTATATGAAACACCAACCGCCCGGCTTACCGGCAGTTGGTGTTTTTTTATCAAAGAAATTTCAGTTCAGCGATTACTTGACTTGGTTAAATAACCGAATCCCTGAAAACCTACCAATTATTTTTCGGTTTCTTCCATATGATCATAGTGATGTAACAGACGGCGAATTTCAAAAATCGGGATACAAGTTGCTCCCTCTTCTTCGTAGCACTCAATTAAACTGATAAATACTCTACGAAGCTCATCTACGCCATGATCCATTTTGACAACCCCTTTCAAATATTTCATTTTCTATTTCTATATTAATATTCGATCAGCCGGCAATATGCCATATACCGCCTTAAATACTTATCCCGGTTTATTAATGATGCTTTCTCCATAATTGTCATTATTAAACAGCTATTTAACTTATTTAAATGGGCAATCTAATTATCGGAGGTGATTACTGATGCCAAACAAAAATTGCAAGAATGAGCAGCACTGTGACGAGAGAGATCGGAAGAGCGTTGAGTTTGCTCGCGAGCTTATTGAAAAGAAAAATGAACGTCACCGCGATCCTGATTTACCAGAATATTGTCCCGTTCAGTTCCCTGACGACGACAAAAATAAACGTTAGTGAACGTCGCCTTTGAAAATTAATTGCAAGCGGTAATCGTCTCTCACTGGCAGAACTTCTCCTTATTCTTTCCAGAAGGCGGCTTCTGCCGCCTTCCTTTATCTTTCCATTGGTTGCACTTATGTCAACAGAAAGCACTCTTTCTGTTAGACTAAAAATAATATCCCTATCGTAGCTGTGGGCTAGCCCACAGCTACGATAGGGATATTTTCATTAAAAAAGTGCAATATGTCTTAAAATATGAAAATACTTATTTTCATAACACATTCCTATTTTAGTTGTCATATATATATATTACGTAAACAAAATATTCCCAATTACCAAAAAGGAGGCTATATTTTAATGCTTAATGAATTCCTTAGCATCTTTAGCAGTGATTTTGATAATAATTTCAGGCAACTTGTCCCAAGTACTCCACCTGAATCTGGGCCTACTGGACCTACCGGGCCTACCGGACCCACTGGTCCTTGCTGTACCGGACCTACCGGCGATACTGGACCGACCGGACCCACTGGTGACATCGGACCTACCGGACCCACTGGTGACATCGGGCCTACCGGACCCACTGGTGACATCGGGCCTACCGGACCTACCGGTGGCATTGGACCGACCGGACCGACTGGTGATATTGGACCTACCGGGCCGACTGGCGATATCGGACCTACCGGTGATATTGGACCTACCGGACCTACCGGTGATATTGGGCCTACCGGACCTACCGGCGACATCGGACCTACTGGACCTACCGGTGACATCGGACCTACTGGACCTACCGGTGATATTGGACCCACCGGACCGACCGGTGGCATTGGGCCTACTGGACCGACCGGTGACATCGGACCGACCGGGCCGACTGGTGATATTGGACCCACTGGACCTACTGGTGACATCGGACCCACCGGGCCTACCGGTGATATTGGACCCACCGGACCTACCGGTGACATCGGACCTACCGGGCCGACTGGCGATATTGGACCCACCGGACCTACTGGTGACATCGGACCTACCGGGCCGACTGGCGATATTGGACCTACTGGACCTACTGGTGATATTGGACCGACCGGGCCTACCGGCGATATCGGACCCACCGGACCGACCGGTGATATCGGACCCACCGGGCCGACTGGCGATATTGGACCTACTGGACCTACCGGCGACATCGGACCTACTGGACCTACCGGTGATATTGGACCCACCGGGCCTACCGGCGATATTGGACCTACCGGGCCGACTGGTGATATTGGACCCACTGGACCTACTGGTGACATCGGACCGACTGGACCTACCGGTGATATTGGACCCACCGGGCCTACCGGCGATATTGGACCTACCGGACCTACCGGTGACATCGGACCTACCGGACCGACCGGTGATATTGGACCTACTGGACCGACTGGCGATATCGGACCTACCGGGCCGACTGGTGATATTGGACCCACTGGACCTACTGGTGATATTGGACCTACTGGACCGACTGGCGATATCGGACCGACCGGGCCGACTGGTGATATTGGACCCACTGGACCTACTGGTGACATCGGACCGACTGGACCTACCGGTGATATTGGACCCACCGGGCCTACCGGCGATATTGGACCGACCGGGCCGACTGGTGATATTGGACCCACTGGACCTACTGGTGACATCGGACCGACTGGACCTACCGGTGATATTGGACCCACCGGGCCTACCGGCGATATTGGACCTACCGGACCTACCGGTGACATCGGACCTACCGGACCGACCGGTGATATTGGACCTACCGGCTCAGTAGTGACGTCAGAAGGCTTTTCAGCTTTCCTTCCTGCATTGTCGGTCTCTGGCACCACCCAATTGACCACCTGGTCGGTAAGCTCACCGTATTTTGACAGCGCTACCTTTGACGAAGCGACAGGCAATTATACCGTTCCAACATCGGGCGTATATGCCATTCAGGCTACTGTTAACTATTCCACTACGGCCGCGCTGTCAGTCTCTCTTGGTACGGGTATTAATCCGACATTTGTTGTCAGAAGAACAGCACCGACAGTTACCGACCTGATTACCGGTTTGTTCCCGGTGCTGAATGTTGACATCGCGTTGCTTCTGACCCTGCGGGCCATTTTGGGCAACGGAACCGTAACGCTGGCAGGCGAGGTGGAACTGGCAGCAGGCGACGTTATCGGACTCTTCTATGAATCCAGCGGCCTAACCGTATCCCTGAATCTTGGCGGTGTGGGTGCGCCGGGTATTGTCTGGTCGATAGTGCGCTTGTCTTGATGAGATTTTTCCCAGGATAATATATCATCAAAGAGGCTGTCGCGTAAGAAAGCCAGACAAAAGACAAAAAACGGCAACCGGCAGTAGGCCGGAAGCCGTTTTTTTGTTGTAAAATCAGTCGGGAATATATATCAACTGGTCATACCGCTGGATATTGGAGACATGATCCCGGGAGATGATTCGATCCGATTACTCAACGCGGTACTCAAAGGAATGGATTACAGCAAACTATACGCCGCGTACTTCCCGTATGGGGAGAATCACGAGTCACTTGAAACGTCTGTTTAAAATCCTCGTGTACGGATACATGAACGGTCTCTATTCCAGCCACAAGCTCGAACAGGCCTGTGGCGGAACATCAAGTTTTCTGTACCGCTTAGGCCGAGAAAAAGCGCCCGATTCGCCCAGCTGGTAGGGCGGTTGGGACTTTAGAAAACCTGGCTAGCGCCGAGCCTAGCGGAAGCGATAGTCGTTGGTTACACTTATGTCAACAGAAAGCACTTATACTTTCTGTTAGACCAAAAATAATATCCCGATCGTAGTTGTGGGTAGCCCATAGCTACAATAGGGATATTTTCATTGAAAAAGTGCAATGTGTCTTGAAATGGGAAAATACTTATTTTCATAACACATTCCTATTTTAGTTGTCATATATATATTACGTAAACCCACATTCCCATTACCAGAAAGGGGGCTATATTTTTATGCTTAATAAATCCCTTAGCATCTTTAGCAGTGATTTTGACAATGCTTTCAGACAACTTGTCCCAAGTGCTCCACCTGAATTTGGACCTACTGGACCTACTGGACCCACCGGCGATATCGGACCGACAGGGCCGACCGGCGACATCGGGCCTACTGGGCCGACCGGCGATATTGGACCTACTGGACCTACTGGTGATATTGGACCTACCGGGCCTACCGGCGATATTGGACCCACCGGACCTACCGGTGACATCGGACCTACTGGACCTACCGGTGATATTGGACCTACTGGGCCGACCGGCGACATCGGGCCTACCGGACCGACTGGTGATATTGGACCTACTGGACCCACCGGCGATATCGGACCGACAGGGCCGACCGGCGACATCGGGCCTACTGGGCCGACCGGCGATATTGGACCTACTGGACCTACTGGTGATATTGGACCTACCGGGCCTACCGGCGATATTGGACCCACCGGACCTACCGGTGACATCGGGCCTACCGGACCGACTGGCGACATCGGGCCTACTGGACCAACTGGCGACATCGGACCGACCGGACCGACTGGTGATATTGGACCGACTGGACCTACCGGTGACATCGGGCCTACCGGACCGACTGGCGACATCGGGCCTACTGGACCAACTGGCGACATCGGACCGACCGGACCGACTGGTGATATTGGACCGACTGGACCTACCGGTGACATCGGGCCTACCGGACCGACTGGCGACATCGGACCGACTGGGCCGACTGGCGATATCGGACCGACCGGACCTACCGGTGCCATCGGACCGACTGGACCTACCGGTGATATTGGACCGACTGGACCTACCGGTGATATTGGACCGACCGGGCCGACCGGTGACATCGGACCGACCGGGCCGACCGGTGACATCGGACCTACTGGACCTACCGGTGATATTGGACCTACTGGACCTACCGGCGATATTGGACCTACCGGGCCGACTGGCGATATCGGACCGACCGGACCGACTGGTGATATTGGACCGACTGGACCTACCGGTGACATCGGGCCTACCGGACCGACTGGTGACATCGGACCTACTGGACCTACTGGTGATATCGGACCTACTGGACCTACCGGTGATATCGGACCTACTGGGCCGACTGGTGATATCGGACCTACTGGACCTACTGGTGATATCGGACCTACTGGACCTACCGGTGACATTGGACCTGCTGGTACTGGCGGTACGTTTGTCATACCCTTTACAACGGGATATGTTAATGGAAATCCATCTTCGAATGCTGGTGGAGTATCCCTCAATATTATAAACATGGGATTCGGTGAATGTGGGCCTGGAATACCGCAAACAGCTGCTGGATCAGGGACATTTACAATTAATCTTGACGATGCATGGTATATGTATACCATGCCAGTGGATGGTATACTGAAAGGACTAAATTTTAATGTAACAAACGGTGCAGCCCTAATACCAAATTCAGATATTACACCCTATGTAGTTGTGTCAACCGCCCCTTCAGGTACAAGGACTTACACCTTCGAAACTGCTTCTTTAACCAATGCATCTGAACCATTTTTAAACGGAACATTATATCCTGTATTTACCAAAACAATTCCTGGAGAATCTCCTGAACTGAACGTACCCCTTACAAAAGGAACCCAGGTCGCAATTACACTGGGAATAAATACAGGTGGAACCGCGCAAGCGCCTTTGCTTATCTGTGCAGGAGGATTATTGATAGAGCGATCCTAAGCATTAAAATATATGACAGTTTTTTTATAATCGTATAATGGATTTGTTGTATGGAGAAATAATTTCTCATGACAGCTCACGTTTCACTAATGATTGGAGTATTCCCGGAATTGACGGGGATACTCCTTTTTTCTTGCGACGAAGGATCATGGACCGGAGAACAGTTATTGTGACAACTTCTTCAAAGAAACGTGAAAAAATGCTTATCCTGCTTGCACACTATTATTTGAGCCGGCATATAGTATTACGTAAACTTATTCTCCCCCAAGGGGCAATATTATCCTGAGCAAATCCATGATTTCAGGTTTCGGTAATCCACAATCTATTGAAAGGGAAGATCATATGCCAGACAGTATGGAAGTAAAGGAAACAAATGGACCCACAATAGCCGTATACGGCATTTATAAGAACGAAGAAAAATTTATGGAGAGGTTTCTACATTCCGTCCAAACCGCAGATGAAATCGTTCTCTGCGATACGGGATCGAATGATAATACGAACCAGATCATCAAGCAGTTTAAAGCATGCTGTCCGCACGTAAATATTAAAGTTTATTCTATTTGCGTTTCTCCCTGGCGGTTTGACGATGCCCGCAATACATCCCTTTCCTTAGTCAGTCCGGACATCGACATCTGTATTTCCTTAGATATAGACGAGTACCTTATGGACGGCTGGAAAGAGCATTTAAGAGATCATTGGGAGCCAGGGTACACAAGATATTACCACAAATTCAGGACCATCTGGCCGGCAGGCAATGTTTCCGAACATTGGCACGAACGGATCCATATCCGCGCCGGCTACACCTGGAAACTGCCGGTTCATGAAATATTGGAATACAAAGGTGAGGAAAAAATTAAACGGCTGGAAGATTTTTGGGTATATCAAAAACCGGATTATAAAAAATCGCGGTCAAGTTATCTTCTCCTGTTGGAACAATCGGTGAAAGAAAGAAAAGATGTCTGGAAGTCATGGAGTTTCCTGGCCAGCGAATATTTAATGGCCGGCAGGTTTGAAGAAGCGCTGCGGGCCGTCGATAACGCATTACAGCTTAACAACAGCGATAAATCCTATCTTCATAAAGTGAAATATTTTGTTTACCGGGCGCAAAATCAGATGGATTTAGCAATTTTAAGCTTAAATAATGCTATTTTCTATATGCCCCATCGCCGGGAGCCATATTTTGAAAAAGCCATGTATTTTCATCAACTGGGGCGAAATGCTGAGGCTTATTTTATTTTAAAGGGAAGTGAAAAGATCACCAATAAAGCCATTGATTATCATTACAATCCGGCGGCTTGGGACACTGAATTTGAGCGTTGGAAATCCCAGTTGCTGGAACTTGCGAAAGAAGAAGGGATTAATTTTGCATAAATTAAAAATTGCCGTATACGCCATTTGCAAAAATGAAGAACATTTTGTTGACCGTTGGCTGAACTCCATGCAGGAAGCTGATATGGTAATCGTGGCTGATACCGGGTCCACCGACGGCACAGTTGAAAAATTAAGAGCCCGGGACGCGATTGTTTACAATATAAAAATCGATCCCTGGCGATTCGATGTGGCGAGAAATATATCCCTGAATTTCGTTCCCGGTGATGTGGATGTTTGTATCTGCACCGACCTGGATGAGGTGTTGGAGCCGGGTTGGAGGGAAAAACTGGAAAAGGTTTGGACGCCGCAAACCACCAGATTAAAATATATGTATACCTGGAGTTTTAATCCGGACGGCTCCAGAGGAGTTACCTTCTGGTATGAAAAAATACATCGCCGGCATGGATTCCGCTGGGTTCATCCTGTCCACGAGGTACTGGCATACTACGGTTCAGATCCGGATTGCCATGCCTGGGAGGCAGCCATTCAGCTAAATCACTATCCTGATCCTGGCAAATCCAGAGGTCAATATCTGCCGCTGTTGGAAATGTCCGTCAGGGAAGATCCGGACGATGACCGAAATATGCATTACCTGGGCCGGGAATATATGTTTTACCGCCTGTGGGATAAGTGCATTGAGACTTTGCAAAAACATCTGGCAATGCCCAGAGCCCAATGGAAGGATGAACGCTGCGCATCCATGCGCTTCATCGCCAGGGCTTATAAAGCCAAAGAGGACTGCCGGGAAGCCCGCAACTGGTTATACAGAGCCATGGCGGAAGCGCCCCACCTGCGGGAGCCCTATGTGGAGCTGGCCCAGTTGGCATACGGGGAGCGGGATTGGCCAACTGTCTATTGCATGGCCGAACAGGCCTTAAAGATCAAAGAACGAACGACTTGCTACATGAATGAGCCTTTCGCCTGGGATGCTACCGTTTATGATCTTGGCGCCTTAGCCTGCTACGAATTGGGGATGTTTGACAAGTCATATGCCTGGATAAAAATCGCGGTGGAAATGTCGCCAACTGACGAACGGTTAAAAAGCAATTTGCAAATCATCAAATCCAGGATCAGCCCGGGGCAATATACCGGCCAAAACTTGTCCGCTTGCGGCCGTGAAGAGGAAGACAGCACCGGCGCCCCACCGCCGAGTGCCGGCAGCACTGCTGACCAGCCAACCGTTGAGCAGGGTCTGACCAGCATTATTATCGTAACGTATAATAAGCTTGACTATACCAGGCTTTGTATTGAAAGCATCCGGCAATATACCAAACCGGACGCCTACGAAATAATTGTAATCGATAACCATTCCACCGACGGAACAGTTGAATGGCTCCAGGGCCAGCAAGATATCAGGCTGATTTTAAATGAGGAAAATGCCGGCTTCCCGGCCGGCTGCAATCAAGGTATTAAGGCCGCCCCCGGGAATAGTGTTCTGTTACTGAATAACGACACCGTTGTTACGCCGGGCTGGCTAAGGAACCTGAAAAAATGTTTGTTCAGTTCCAACGATATTGGCGCAGTCGGCGCGGTTACTTCCTGCGCTTATTTCCAGAATATTCCCTGCGAGTATAGCAGTATGGAAGAAATGATACGCTTTGCCCGTGAGGTTAATCATTCCAACCCGGAGCTGTGGGAAAACAGGTCCCGGCTGGTTGGTTTTTGTATGCTGATCAAGACAGAAGCAATCAGTAAAATCGGTTTGTTAGACGAAACTTTTTCACCGGGGAATTACGAAGATGACGATTACTGCCTGCGGCTTAGAAGGGCAGGTTATCGCCTGATGCTTTGCCGCGATACCTTTATCCATCATTTCGGCAACGTATCCTTTGGTGAACCTAATGTTCAATATAAAAATCTATTGGCAGCCAACCGGCAAAAATTTATCGATAAATGGGGTTTGGATCCCCACTGTCTTGCTACTCCGGCACCAACTCCGGACTTGGCTTTAAAGAAATGGTTTGTTTATCAATATGAGTTTAACCATTACCGGCAGTTGCTGCAAAATACGAGGACTAAATTTTTTTCATTCATTGATCAAGCTGAATTCGCTTTCCTGTCAGGGCATAATGAAAAAGCGGCGCTGGTGGTGAAGCAGGCAGCCGATTTTGCGTATCACTCGCATCCTGGTTGTTTCGTCTCGCCCAGGTTGGAGTTGATTTTGCGTAAGGTCGGGCAAAAACTTAATGATCCGGCAGCTATTCCCATAGATATACCAGAGAAAAATGTTGATAAAAGAAATATATTACATGTTTTAAGCCAGGGATACCCTGTCGGCAGCGGTCATACCAGGTTGCTTGAACGTTGGATAAATATGGATTTAGAATCTGCCCATTCCATACTGGTGACACTAAACAGCTCTACTACCCCGCAGTGGTTAATAGAGGCGGCAGTCCAGTCCGGCGGTTGGTATCACACTCTCGACGCGTCTACGCTTAGTTTATGTCAAAAAGCAAAAGTGCTGCGTGATGTAGCAGCGGCCTGGGCTGATATGGTTGTTTTGCATATTCATCCCCATGACCCGATTCCGTCAATGGCTTTTGGCACTGCGGACGGTCCGCCCGTAATATTCTCAAATCACGCCGATCATGCATTTACCCTGGGAGCAAGCGCAGCTGATATAGTTGCCGAATACCGGGCTGGCGGCAAGGCAATAACGTTGGCCCGCCGCAACGTGAATGAATCTCATGTATTGCCGCTGCCGTTAGGAGGGCCTTTAGATTTGCCGGATAAGCAAATATCCAAAAAGGTTCTCGGCATACAGGAAGACAGCATTGTTTTTTTAACCATTGCTTCGCCCCATCAATTGGTTGCTTGCGGTGAATATAACTATATTAATTTGATTAGAGAAATAGCAAAAAGACAGCCGCATAGCGCAATTTTAGTTGTCGGCCCGTCAGAATCGGGAGAATGGCTGCAACTTAAGAGGGAAAGTGACGGACGAATAAGGAGTTTTGGTTGCCGGCAGGATTTGAATCTGTTCTATAGTGCGGCTGATATCTATTTGGATTCGATGCCGTTAGGATCATTTTCCGAAGCGTTTGAAGCAGGAACTGCGGGTATCCCGGTGGTAGGATTGGCCACAGCCGTTGCCACGCATCTGAGTACTGACATAGCTCCCGGCATTGTAAAAACGCATTTTTCCAGCACAGAAGAGCTTTTCACGGTTATTGACAGGTTGGTCGGTGATGAAGCATACCGCCTTGAACAGGGAAATTCTTTGCAAGCGACCATACTTCAGAACCATTATTTAGGCTGGACGGAACATTTGAATACCTTATA
The DNA here is from genome assembly GCF_003966895.1 of Methylomusa anaerophila. Taxonomy (NCBI): domain Bacteria; kingdom Bacillati; phylum Bacillota; class Negativicutes; order Selenomonadales; family Sporomusaceae; genus Methylomusa; species Methylomusa anaerophila. The sequence goes on from NZ_AP018449.1 coordinate 883,965, forward strand.
TTCACTTCTTCCTCCCTGTCATAAGCCATCGGAGATATTAGATGTTAAGGAGCAGCCCGCCGAGAACAGTGACGTTATTTGGGCCTTTTTCCAGCACAAGTGTGGATTAAGCCATTCAAGGTTTGGATGAGCAATAATCCATATGATACTAGAGGTGATTTATGAAAACAAGTATTGTTATTTTGACTTATAATCAACTGTCATCTACTGAGCAGTGTGTCGAGAGTATCCGCAAATTTACCGAGCCGGACCAATATGAAATTATCATAATAGACGATAATTCCGCCGACGGCACGGTTGAATGGCTGAGAAACCAGCCTGATTTAAAAATAATATACAATGAGCAGAGTCTTGGCGTTCCGATAAGGTATAATCAGGGGATTAAACTGGCTTCCGGGGATAACATCCTACTCATCGATCATGATGTTGTTGTGACACATGGCTGGCTTACGAATCTAATGAATTGCCTTTATAGTGATGAAAAAATCGGCGCAGTGGGACCGGTTACAAATTATTGCGCCGGTTATCAAAATATCAGAATTAACTACAAAACCATGGAAGAAATGCAGGCATTCGGAAAAACTTACAACCAATCGAATGCCGCTGCTTGGGAGGAAAGATTAAAACTTGCCGGCTATTGCTTGTTAATTAAGAAGGAAGTAGTCGACAGCATCGGTCTCTTGGATGAATTGTTCACACCAGGCAGCTTTGAGGATGATGATTATTCCTTCCGGATAAGAATGGCCGGCTATAAGCTGATGCTGTGCAAAGATACCTTTGTCCACCATTTTGGCAATGTGCATTTTAAAATAGACAATGTTAATTATCACGAGCAATTCAAAATAAATCGGGATAAATTTGCCGTTAAATGGGGATTTGACTCAGCATATTCAACATCTATCAGGCAAGACCTAATTGGTTTCATTGATAAGCCAAAGGATCAAGCCATAAAAGTATTGGAAATAGGCTGCGCTTGTGGCGGCACATTGCTGCAAATCAAAAATATTTATCCAAAAGCTGAACTATACGGCATTGAACTTAATGAACAGGCGGCTTTAAGCGCAAAGCTGCTTGCCGACGTAATCGCCACAGATATTGAAAAAACAATACTGCCTTACCTTGAAGACTACTTTGATTATATTATTCTGGGGGATGTTCTGGAACACATGGTGAATCCCTGGAAAGCCTTGGCGAATTTAAGACCGTATTTGAACCAAAGCGGACAAATTTTTGCCAGCATTCCCAATGTTATGCATTTTAGCGTACTTCGCAATTTGCTTATGGGAAGCTGGACTTATGAAGATGCCGGAATTTTAGACAGAACTCACATGCGGTTCTTTACGCTGAATGAAATTGAAAAAATGTTTACAGGTACCGGTTACAAGGTGCACGGCTACCAGCCGGTACTTGTTTATGAAACCGAGGACGACAGGAGATTCATTGAGGGGTTAGCCAATCTCGCCGGTGATTACCGGCTGGCCGAGCAATACAGAGCTTACCAGTACCTGGTGAAAGCATCCAAGGAAAAACCTTTAACCGGCTTTCGCCCACCGGCCATGGATGTACAGCAGTTAATCCTCTTGCTGTGCAGGATTGAGCAAGGAATCAACCCGGACGAAAATTTGCAAACCCTGATTGGCTGCATTTCTGAAGAAAAAGTTACTGCCGCTCAAATTGTTGAAGCGGTTATGAAAGGTTTGGTTCATAAAGAAGATATAGTGCTTGTTGTTGTGGCAAATTGTTATAAACATGGGCTGCAGGAGCATGCCCATGATATTCTGGAACAGGCCTGCAAAATGAATCCTCAAAATACTCAAACTGCGCTAAACTTGTTAAGAAACCTGGATTGTAAGGACAAGGCGGCTGAGCTGACAAAAGAAATCCTGGAAGCAGCCAAGGAAAATGGAAATGATAATGAACACGAAAACGGAAATGAACGCCAATAAAATCTGTTTTATCACTTGCGTCAATAATGATGACTTCTACCGGGAGTGTCTTTTATATATCAACAACCTTGAGGTTCCTGCCGGATATAATGTTGAAACGCTAGCCATGAAAGATTCCCTTTCGATGACCAGCGCCTTTAATAAAACCATACGCCAAACTGATGCTAAGTACAAAGTGTATTTGCATCAGGATGTGTATATTATTAATAAGTATTTCATACGAGCTATATTAAATGTTTTTAGCAATCCCCAGGTCGGCATGATTGGCGTTGCCGGTTGTGCTAAAATTCCTGCCAGCGGGATTTGGTGGGAATCAGGCTGCAACTATGGCAAAGTATATGATAGCCATACGGGAACAATGGAACTTCTTTCCTTTCAGGAAATAGGCCATGAATATAAAGAAGTTCAAGGTATTGACGGACTGATTATGATTACCCAATATGATCTACCCTGGCGGGAGGATATTTTCACCGGTTGGCATTTTTATGATGTATCGCAATGTCTGGAGTTTATCCGGGCCGGATATAAGGTGGTTATTCCGCAGCAGCATGAGCCGTGGTGTATTCATGATTGCGGGATTGTGAATATAAGCAATGGGTATGATGATTACCGTAAGGTCTTTTTAAATGAGTATTTTGGGAATTTGATTCACTAATCCCCACACCCGCTGCAACCTCCGTCGGACATTCTGTCTGGTCCTTGTTTGCGCGGGACTGCATACAAAGCCGGTCGGGTCGGGATATGCCGCAGTTCCGCCACGTAATTCGCCGGTAATCCGTGTTCCTGGGCACCTTGGACAATAATGCCTAGGTATTCGGTGCTGGGGCGCTCCGCCTTATCTAACATGTCTTTCTTATAGGTAATTGCCGTTCGCACCGACTGCTCTTCATCCATGACTTCAACCGGAAAGTGGAAGTATTCTCCCCGGCCGTTATCTTTGGCATCCTGGTAACTGTCCAATTGCCGCCATTCAAAGGCATCCAACTGATACAACACGCCCCATACTTCGGATTGGGGCTGGGGAATAATAGTCTCCACCCCTCCGTCCCACTTGGTGGAATGCCCGTAAAAGCCCAGCCGGTATCCCGGCAGCCGGGCGATACCGACAACACGGTGCCGGGGACACCTTTGCCGCATTTGCGCCGGATTAAGGTTAGACCCGTAAGCAAAGTAAAGGAATGGTTGGCGTGATTCGTTGTCTTGAGACATAATAGTTAGCTCCTTTCATATTTAACATCTATTAACATCTGGCTATCACGCGGGTCACAGACCAAGGAGGCAATAACATCACGGTTTTTAGGCCCCATTGCCCACTATATATAGTATCATATCATACTATAATTTGGATGGTAGGTGATTCTCATCTTATACTTTCAATACAAGATTGAGGATTTAGAAGGTCTTTGTAATCAACTAATGGCAATTTTCAGAACTATAGGCGAAGCACTGTTTTATTCTACGCAAAATCAATCTGTAGGTATCATTTTGAGCGATGTTCAAACCAGAACTTCAATCGACTTTGATGCTTATCCATATTTTTCGAAAATAAGCATTGATTCCTATATTGATATAAATGACCTGACCACATTACTTGGCAATAGGAATATCTCAGTTAGACAATCACAAGAAGATATTGAAAATATGAATGAAATCCAGAATAATATCATCACTTGCAGACGCTTTCCCCAGCGGCATATGTTACCGGCTGAAAGCAGAGATACGGGTGCATTGATTGCCAAATCTTTTCCTTTTGCTAAAAAAATGTTAAAATTCGCTTATCATATTATTGGTTTAATGTCCTTTTATCCAAGATGGAAAGCGATTCATTTAAGGATTGAAGGCGATTTAATGCAATTATCTGCTATCCGGGATGTAGGTTTAGAAACCTTTACTAAGAGTCAACTTCAACAAACTATCGATATGATTTCAATTACTCCGAATTTGTCTGCCGTGTATATCGCTTCCGGAATTCAAGACGAAAAATATAATAATGCAGTTAATATTATAAGTAAAGAATTCCCTCACTTGGCAATAACAAGAAAAAAAGACATCTTAAAGGCTTCTCCTGCGATAAAGGAAGAGTTCGAAGCATTATGTTTGGAAGAACAGGCATTAATAGATTGGTTAGTATGTGTAGGCGCTCCTTTTTTCGCCGGCCTGCATGCTTCGTCATTTGCTTACTTAGCAGGTTATATGCGTCATTATCGTGGATTTGATAAAGAAACAACCCATTTATATCCAGATTATCAACCGTGCTGGGATGCATGGTTTCCTCGTGTATGAACCAGTCAACCTTTGTATATTAATTCACATTGGCCTGATCAAACCTCGTATTGGACTTTCACTAACCAGTAAGCGTCCAGGCCGGGCCACAACAAAAGCCTGCAACCCATGCAACAGTTGCAGGCTTCTCGTTTCTCGGCCTCAGTCAATTTATAAGAAAGAAATCCCTGGGACAGGTTGTAATGGTTTCAATACCATTACCGTTTTCCCGAATCACGACGGTGTCTTCTATGCCGATGACGCCGATCCCCGGCAGGGATACTTTTGGCTCTACCGCCACCACCATTCCTGTTTCCAAGGGAAAATTCATCTTTGGCGCCAAAAAAGGTGGTTCGTCCAATTCCAAGCCGACTCCGTGGCCGACAAACCGGACTTTTTCCGGACCGAGACCCATAAATTCAGTTTCGTAACCAGCGGCGGCAGCAGCCTGCAATGCCGTTTCATAAACAGCAGTCCATGAACAACCGGGTTTTAAGACAGCAAATACAGCTTCCTCCACTTTTAACATTGCCTGATAAGCCTTTAGGACAGGTTCCGCCGGCTCTCCCCAGGAAAACATTCTGGTTTGGTCAACATGATAACCTTCTATGTTAAACCCATAATCAAGGATTATGGGTTGATTTTTAACTATCGCCCGGCAAGCGGCTCCATAAGGGACTGCTGCCGAAACCCCCACGCCGCCGCAGATTCCGTCAAACTTGGTGCCGGCTAAGCTATTCACGCCGCTGCTGCACACACCAAGCCCCATTTCAATCCCTTCACGGCGGCAACGGGTCAAACCGCAATGACCATTCAGACGAAAATAATATTCAATAGCCGCGCTTAATTCCAGTTCGGTCATACTTGGCCGGAAAGATTCCCGCACTATTTGCGGCAACTTGTTAAGAATAGCTCCCGCCTTAGCAAATATGGCAATCTCCGCCTTAGATTTCACCATTCTTAATTGCCGGATCTGCCAGGACAAATCGCAGATTGTCGCTGCCGGAAAAAGATCCTGCCAGCGTTCAACCGTGGAATATGCCGTGTTATCCAGAGCAAAACCGATTCGTTTGGCATGGGGTAAACCATTCCGTTGAATTATCTGAGCCAAATCGTTAGTGCCGCGAAATTCCTCCAAATGAAAACCGACCACTTCCTCTCTAATCCTTTGCAAAGCTTTCCGGGCTAATACGAACTGCTTGCCTTTAGCCGGAATCACCGCATACAAAGGCTGCACCGAACCGGTGTAGTAATATAAGTCGGTATTCTGATTCAACACCAGCAAGTCTACGCTATTTGCTGCCAGGACCTGGCGCAATCTGCCAACCCGCGTTTCATATTCCTGCATCTCAAAATCCGCCATTGCAAAATTACTCCTAACTGCTCTCATAGGCAAAATTTAAATATAAATGCTTTCCGTTTATTCTACATGATTGTTTTATATCCCTCTATTTATTGGCAAAATATAATTTCCGCCTTTATTCAAATACTAGGTTACGCTGTAATCAAACTGGAATTAATTGCCAAGAAAGCCGGCCCCCTATTCCCCAGGGGGCCGGCTTTCTGCTTCACTTATATCGGATATATCTGAAAAAGTTAGAAAAAAAGTTGTGCCTTCAGGGCCTGTATCAAAAGTTAATTTAGCATGATTCCGGGAGGCTATGGCAAAGCAAACCGACAGCCCCAATCCGGTTCCCGTTTCCTTAGTTGTCACGAAGGGGGTTCCAATTTGGTTGATAATATGCGCCGGAATGCCAGGGCCTTGATCACTGACGGACAAAATAACATGCCGGTTTTCCTGCCAAGTCCGGATGGTCAGTATGTTTCCCCGCCCCGTCATAGCCTCTAAACCATTCTTGGCCAAATTAAGGATGAGTTGCCGTATTTCCTTTTCATCCATTACCAACTCAGGAGCAGAACCGGCTTCGAATACTATATCGTGGCCTTTAAGTAATGCTTCGGACTGAAGCAGAGGATAGATACTATTGACTATATCATTGATATTAAATAGGGTGGCTTGAATATGCTTGTTTTTGGCTAATGACAAAAATTCGGTAATAATGGAATTGGCTCTATCCAGTTCATCGATCATTATTTCTATCGATGAGACATATCGGGAGAGATCTGGTTTTCCTTTCATAAATTGAAGATAGCCGCGCACCGTTGTCATCGGATTACGAATTTCATGGCTAATACTGGCAGCCATTTCGCCAACCAAATTAAGGCGATCCAAGCGGGCCATTTCCTTTTCATAGCGTTTCATTTCGGTAATATCAACTAGCGTTAGAACCAGATGCGGTTCGCCGTTTCTTTCAATCGGCTGCCAACTGCTCAGCGCCATTCGTTCTTCGCCCGACTTTTGGAAAAAGCGTAGACTTTGTGACTTCTCGGCAACCTTTTGGACTGATGCGAGAAAATTTAAGTATTCTGCCTGGCCCATAGCCCGCTCCATTCCAAGTTCAACAACCGTCCGTCCTATTGCTTCCTCACGGTAAAACCCGGTTAGGCGTTCCCAGGCCTCATTCACATCAGCCAAAGTCCCGTCAGAGCTTCGAATAATGGCAATAGCCCCTACATTATTCATGAACAGCGTATGAAACTCCGCTAACGCCTGGAGTTTCTCCCGCTGTGCTTTGCGTTGCTCTTCCACATCGTAGTAGATTCCTATGGCGCCGGTGATTTCGTCGGTTATTGCATCACGGATAGCAATAGCGCTTGCCAGCCATTCCCGCTTCTCTATAACCGCGAACTCCCCGTTAATGACTTCACCGCGTAACGCCCGGACAAGGATAGACCGTTCATAGTCTATACCAATTTTGTCTGTGATAAAATGGAGAGGCTGTCCGATAAATTCCTTGAGCTCATACTTGCCCATACCGATTAACTCACTAACATAGGTAATGACCGCATCGCGGTCAACGACAACAATAGCTGCCGGAGACTTCTCAATGATGCGGCGGAGTATGGACTCCTTCTGGCTAATTTCTTTTTCCGCTTTTTTTAGATCGGTAATATCTTTAGTATCTTTAGTACTCTTAGTACCCTTAGTATCTTTGGTATCTTTAATATAGTTGGCAGTAACATTGTAAAGTTTTAACAGCGGCTTATTTGGCCACAAGGAAAGTGTGAAGGCAACAAGGCCCAGTGCGAAAACAAATATCCATAGCGCTGTGCCTTGTTCTATAGCAAAAACTTCAGCCTTTACAGCATTGGAAGACCCATCTCTTAAAACATGGTTGCTGAGGTAATAATTTGCACTGATTGCAATGGATGATACCACAAATAATATCAGTATGATCTCCATCTGAAGTCTTTTAAACATCTCATTTCTCCCATCCATACCAAAACCAAGTAAGGGCTGAAAGAACGTCTTTATAAAAAAACCAGACAAAAAGGCCTGGTTTACTTTTTTCCGGAAGGCAACCTGGCAGTCATAGACATAATCAACCCTTAGACCCATGGCTTTGCGTCCTTTTTTTTCAAAAAGTTTGCCAAATATGTTATTTTCTCAATTTATTAAATTTTAACACAATTGTAAGATTTCGTCCAGTTTAGATTTTAGCAGACAAGACAAAGGTCGTGGCAGATCGAGTTGTACTTGCGGCGTACTATGCAATCATAGGCAAAAATAAAATTAGTAATTTCTGGATATTTTCTTCATAATATAATTATGTTCCTGATATAATTATGTTCCTGCAACAATTTTACATAGCCTAAATAAAAATTTTAAAACAAAGATTTGGGGATTGTAGAATTTTGTGACATACTCCCGCCGCCTATGCTAACGCTTAGAGGCGGGGCTTCTTGGGACGTACCAGCTAACGCCGGTATAATTACCAAGTTATCCCCGTTTGCCCAACGGTTCTATATTTTTGATTAGGCTATATTGAGTATACGGCAACCTTCATTTTTGATATTGATGGCAGCATTGATGTCACGGTCTAATTCTGCTCCACAATGGCTACAAGTCCAAGCTCTGTCCGCTAATGTCAGCTCTTTGTTTTCATTGCCACAAAAGCTGCACTTCTTACTGGACGGAAACCATTTGTCGATAACGACTAACTGCTTTCCTTGTTCTGCAAGTTTGTACGTCAGAAATGTTTTGAGCATTCCGAAGCCATTATCATTTGTGGATTTTGCCAGATTTAGGCTTTGCGCCATACCTCGCATATTTAACTCTTCGATTGCAATTGCTGTATAGACATTGGCTATCTGTCTGGACAGCTTGTGCAAGAAGTCTTTACGCTGATTGGCTACTTTCTCATGCAATTTGGCTACCTTGCGGCGTTGTTTCTCGCGGTTTTTACCCTCTTTCTTCCGCTTGGACAATTTACGCTGTGCTTTCCTTAGTTTTTCCTCTGCCTTACGGTAGAACTTTGGATAATCAGCATTGTTCGCTTGGCTATCGACAAACAATGATTTTGAAGAATAATCCAGACCTAACACAGTTTCCGGTTTTGGCGTAACAGGTTTTATCTTAGTTTCGTATTCTACCAAAATGGCTATATAATATTTGCCTGTAGGTGTTTTGCTTATTGTTGCAGACTTTATGGCTGCTTGTAGCGGCATTTGCCGATGGAGTTTAATTCTTACATCTTTTAGTTTTGGCAATCGGATTGTTTTATTATCAACAAGCCGGATTGTTCCACCTTGATTATTGGTAGTATAGGACTTTCTACTGTGGTGCTTGCTTTTGAATTTTGGAAAACCTATGATTTTATCGCGAAAGAAATTCTTATAAGCTGTTTGCAGGTTGAGTTGGGCATTAGCAAGTGCCAAACTGTCTACTTCTTTAAGCCACTCAAATTCTTTTTTGAAGTCGGCAGGAAGCAAGTATTTTTGCGCTTTTAGTGCTTCTTTATCGTCCTTGAATTGTTCATATATTTCTTTGCGGTTAGCCAGCATTTTGTTATAGACAAAGCGCACGCAGCCGAATGTTTTATTAATAAGATTCTTCTGTTCCGGGTCAGGATATAGGCGGTACTTGTAAGCCTTGTTCATATCTTTTCCCCTTGGCTTTCAATATAATGTTTGACGACTTCGATTGGCGCACCGCCTGTAGTTAGCATACAAAAGCTTCTTGACCAGAAATATTCTTTGCATAGGTATTTTTTGATAACAGGATATTCTTTTTTGATAAGACGGGAAGATGCACTTTTGTAGGCATTGATGAATTTGGATAATTCGCTGTTGGGCTGTGCCTTGAACAAAATATGTACATGGTCTTCCTCATGATTCCACTCTTGCAAAGCGATGTTGTATTTTGGTGCAATATACTCAAATATTTCTTTGAGCCGTGCAGAGTTTGTATCATCAATCACTTTTCGGCGATATTTTATAACCAAAACGAGGTGGTAGTACATCAAGAATACTGAATGATTGTTATTATCTAATTCCATGGGATTCACCGCCATATATATCTATACTACTGATTATATCATGACGATTATTGTATAACAATACAAAAAACGAGAGGCGGCAATTCATCCCCCATCTTCGCTCTCGCTATCGCGAGCAAGGAAAGCTAAGAGGGGGGACTTCTTGGCGCACGTGGTTAAATGGAGCGAATTTATGGAAATATTGCACCGAAACATTGAAAGGATCTTAACAGCATATACCGGCCGCTGGGGAATGGTAATCGTAAATCAATCCACCGGGGCCAGATTGGAACTAAACCCGGAAATGGTGTTTCCCGCCGCCAGCATGATAAAAGTTCCCATCATGTACGAAATTATGCGTCAGGCTGCCGCCGGTACCATTTCGTTGGATGATTCCCTAACTGTAACCAGTTGTTTCCGAACAGGCGGCGCCGGTATTCTAAAAGAGTTGCGCCCGGGTCTGACGCTGACTGTGCGGGAGCTTGTCACGCTGATGATTATCCTCAGCGACAATACAGCTACCAATATGCTGATTGACCTCGCCGGTATGGAGGCAATAAACAAAACGATAACCGGTCTTGGTTTAAAGTCAACGGTGCTGCGACGCCGGATGATGGATTTTGACGCAGCCCTGGCCGGCAAAGAGAACTATACCTCGGCAGCAGATTTGGCGCTCATGTTTGCAAATATTTATCATAGCCGGGGACTGCCGGAATCTTACGGCGCGCTGATGATGGATATCCTGACCCGGCAACAAATCCGGGATAAGCTACCCTTTTACCTGCCCGCCAAAACGGTAATGGCTCACAAAACGGGAACTTTGACAGGAGTGGAGCATGATGCCGGCATACTTTTTTTGCCGGGCGGTCCATATATAATTTGCGTTCTGACCGGCGACCTTGCAGCCAATCAGCAGGGAATTCAGCTGGTAGCCTCTATTGGCAAAGTTATCTATGAATATTTTCACAAGGAGAAATAAGGAGGAATCATGATGCGGTACAAAAAAATCCTGGCGGCAATGCTGGCGGCGGCAATGCTGGCGATATTGGCGGCAGGCTGCGGAAAATCCGGCAATATCAATGGAGGTCAGGTATTTCGTTATGCCTTGGAAGCAGAACCGGCAACGCTGGATCCGGCCAATTCCACAGCCATTCCGGAATCCCTGGTAGAGGCGCAGGTTTTTGAAGGCTTGACCCGGCTGGATGCAAGGGATCAGGCCATCCCGGGCGTAGCGGAAAAATGGGACGTATCCCCCGATGGGATAAAATACGTCTTCTATCTGCGGCCAAATGCCAAATGGTCCAATGGCGAGCCGGTCACCGCTCAAGACTTTGAGTTTGCCTGGAAACGGGTATTAAATCCTGATATTGCTTCCGAGAATGCGTATATGTTATACCCGTTAAAAAATGGTCAAGCTTATAACGAGAAAAAAGCAACGGCGGATCAGGTAGGAGTAAAGGCTTTAAATGAGCATACGCTGGAAGTAACGTTGGAAAAACCTACGCCATACTTCTTAAGCCTGGCGGCATTTCATGCCTTCTATCCCGTTAACCGGCAGACAGTAACAGCCAACGCCGCTAAATGGGCGACCGATGTCCGGACTTTGATCGGCAACGGCCCGTTCAAAATCACCGCTTGGGTTCACAACGGAAAAATTGAATTTGAAAAAAACAATCAATACTGGGATGCAGTTCTCGTTAAACTGCCGAAAATGGAATGGCCGATCAGTGATTCTCAGACCACCCGGCTGGCGCTCTTTGAGAACAATCAAGTCGATATGATGGTGGAACCGCCTGCAGTAGAACACGATCGGCTTACCCAAGCCGCACTGCTGAAAATTTCGCCCTATCTCGGCACATACTACTATGTATTTAATACCAGCAAGGCGCCGTTTGACGATCCAAAAGTCCGCAAGGCATTTGCGGCGGCGATTAACCGTGACGCGCTGGTGAAAAACATAGTCAAAGGCGGTAAACAACCGGCTTATGCCTGGGTGGCTCCCGGTCTGGTAAATCCTGCTTCCGGCAGGGACTTTCGGGAAGAAGCCGGCAATTATGCCGTAGAAGATACAGCGCTGGCGAAAAAATTGTTGGCCGAAGCCGGCTATGCCGATGGCCAAGGACTGCCGCCCATCACCCTTCTGTTCAATACCAGCGAAATACATAAATCCATTGCCGAAGCCATTCAGGAAATGTGGAAAAAAAACCTGGGTGTAGCCGTTAATCTAACCAATCAGGAGGCCAAAGTGTTTTTAGCCTCGCGGGCACAAGGTGAATTCCAGATTGCCCGGGCCTCGTGGGTCGGGGACTATGCCGATCCAATGACATTCATGGATGTATTTAAAGACCCCAACAATGACGCGAAATATAGCAATCCGGCCTATAATCTCCTGGTGGAGCAGGCTCAAGCCGGCAATGACCAAAAAGTCCGAATGCAGGCCATGCATGATGCGGAAAAAATTCTCTTTGATGATGCGGTGATTATTCCTATTTATTATAATACGCTGCCTTATCTTTCCCGCCCGTATGTTAAAGGCTATTTCTGGTCGGCACTTGGAATTGCCGACTTCAAGACGGCATATATAGAAAAGTAGTTACTATTCACATTAAGTAGGGAACTGCTTATAAACCGCCATCTGCGGCGCCGCACCATCTGCGTTGCTGTCATCTGCGACAAGTTAACTTGCGTTGATAACACTAACGAAATCAGAATCGTGCTTCTGCGGTCCTCACTCCGACGTACAAGCAGTACGCCTCCGTGAGGTCCCCGCACAAACTATTGTGCCAGACAAATGAAATCAGAATCGTCGTCGCGCCTAGGCGGTCTGACTATGTTTACTTAGCAGCATATGAGTTGCTATTCACAATATGTTTTATGATATGCAACGGTACCTGACGATTTCTAAGCAGTTCGTGGCATTTTCGACAGCTGAGTAGATACAAGAAATAACAATTACATATATCTCTTTACAATATCTTAAGGAGATGACGGTATGGAAGCTATTGGCCGTATAAAACCCAAGCGGCTTCGCCCGGGGGATACTATCGGCGTAATCGCCCCCGCCAGCCCCGGGGAGCCGGAATTGGCCGCAGCGGGAGTAAGCTGGCTGGAAGAACGGGGTTACCGGGTGCAACTGGGTGTGACAATTGATCAAACCCTGGGATATCTGTCCGGGCCGGATGCCGCGCGGGCCGCCGACATCAATGCCATGTTCGCATCGCCTGATATTGCCGGTATTGTCTGCCTCCGTGGCGGCTATGGCACCATGCGGCTGCTGGAACTCCTTGATTATGACAATATCCGGACCCATCCCAAGGTGTTTGTAGGCTACAGCGATATCACAGCCCTGCATATAAGTATTGGCCGACGTACCGGTCTTATCACCTTCCATGGGCCAATGGCCGCGTCAGACATGGGAAAAGGCTTATCCGATTATACTTGGGAATATTTCTCCCGGGCTATTTCTGCTCCCGAACCCCTCGGACCCGTCAGCAATCCGCCGGCCGCCCAACCGCCCGTATTTATTGTGCCGGGAACGGCTCAAGGGTACCTGGCAGGGGGAAACTTAAGCCTGATTGCCGCCACCCTGGGAACACCCTACGAGATTGATACCTGCGGAAAAATTCTCTGCCTGGAAGAGGTAGGCGAGGCCCCGTACCGTATCGACCGCATGCTGACCCAGCTGTTACTGGCCGGTAAACTGCAGAATGCGGCCGGAATTGTGTTTGATGTATGCGTCGACTGCGATACAGAGGCAAAACCACCCAGCTTCACTGTGGCCGAGGTGCTGGGGGACCGTTTAGGGAACTTAAACAAACCAGTCCTCTATAATTTATACTTTGGCCACACGGCGGATAAAGCCACTCTGCCCCTGGGGGTCATAGCGGTATTGGATACTGAAGCGGGGGGGCTGGTGGTTACGGAAACAGCTACCAGTGATTAACTTAACTTAACTTAACTTAACTTAAAGGAGGCGAAAAAAATAAGCGATAAAAAAGCACTGAAAGAGAGAGTTATGGACGCAGTGACGGCTATGGCGCCGGAACTCAGGGAAATTAGCCTTTTTTTACACAAAAATCCGGAATTGGGGGGTAAGGAATATCAGGCGGCCCGGTTACTTATCACCGCCGCGGAACAGCGCGGGTTCACAGTGCAGCAGAATATTAGCGGCTATGAAACGGCCTTCATTGCCAAGAAAGGAAGTAAGGGCCCTAAAATCGCTTTTTTAGCCGAATATGACGCCTTGCCGGAATTGGGCCATGCCTGCGGCCACAATCTGATTGCCGCTATGAGTTGGGGGGCGGCGGCGGCATTGGCAGCCGTGGCCGGTGACCGGGCTGTTTCTTTTTTGATCGGCTGTCCGGCGGAAGAGACCAGCGGGGCTAAAGTAGCCATGGCAGCGGACGGCGTTTTTGACGGCTTAACGGCGGCCCTGATTGTTCATCCGGCAGACGGCAACTACCTGGGAGGTACTTCCTACGCAACCCATCCGTTACGGATAACTTTCCGCGGGCGTCCCGCCCATGTGGCCAGCAAAACCGACAAAGGCGTCAACGCATTAGACGCTTTGGTCATGTTTTATCAAGGAATAAAGATGCTGCGGCAGACCTTTATCCAGGAGACCATTCTGGCCGGAATTGTCACTAAAGGCGGGACGGCACCCAATGTTGTGCCTGATGCGGCGGAAGCGAAATTTACCATCCGGGCGTTGTCATCCCATTACCTGGAAGAGACGGTAATTCCGGCAGTACGGCGGCTGGCGGCGGGAGTTGCTCTGGCTAGCGGTACAACAGTTGAAACCGTGCATTATGAACCGTTATTTAAAGAATTAATCAATTCCCCCCGGCTTTTGGAATTATTCCAAAATAATATGGCCCTCTTGGGCGAAACAGTAACCGTCCTCAAACCGGAAGATGCCGACGGGTCAACCGATGTCGGGAATGTCAGCCACGCCGTGCCCACCATCCATCCCGATATCGGCATCGGCTGCAATCTTGTAGCTCATACACCAGCGTTCGCCGCAGCAGCAGCATCCGATTACGCCCAGGAACGGTTGCTGGTAGGAGCTAAGGCTATGGCCATGACCGCTATTGATCTGCTTGCTTAGTCAGCCTTCAGTCAGTCTGAAAGAATTCACGTCCGCCCTGTGCAGCGAAAGTGAATTCCACGCAAAGGCGGTGTCAGCCATGTTTGAATGGCTCGATAATTTATCACCATGGTGGTATGCAACTGGTGCAGTAATTGTTCTCACTATAATATGGTTGGTTGATGATGAAGAATAACCGGCTAACCGGCGATTATTCAGCTAACGCGTCTTTTTGACGCTCAGCAGGCGCAGGACAGCCTTATTATAGGCGGAGGACCGATGTGTCGGAGCGTTAATAAGGCCGTCCTGCGCCGTCCTTAATATATGCTTTCTTTTTTAGCTAAAAAAACTACCCATATTTATAAAAACATGGGTAGTTTGTGCCTATATATTATATTTTAGTGATCAACCGGCTTCTGATTCCTTTACTATCTCCAGGATGACCCGGTGATCGACCAAGCTCAGTTCTCTAATTCTGGCAGCAATCGTTTTTCGCTGCCCAAAAATGTTTTCCAAATAGAGCTCACCATTCTGAGGCACCACTTTATCAACCTGTTCCATAAACAATTCTTCTTTCCCTATGTCATCCCGGTAAAGATAAACATTAGCCTCGCACATTGCGATTACCCCCTTCGTTTTCCATGTATTGTTTTATTTGTGAAACCAAGGCATCCACCATGTGTGGCAGCGGCTCTGAGTGCAAGCCGACTATATCAAGATTGTTACGATGAAGTGGCAATAAAAGCTTTCTTGCCTTGCTGACAACCACTCGCTTGGCCATCTTAGCCGTTAATTCCCCCCTCATGGAGTTAGGCAAAATGATGCTAAGGGAACCGACAATCAAATCCACTTGATCAACGTTGCAAATCAGAGCGCTTTCCCCGGTAGCACCTTCATTGGCCCCGGCTCTGAGCATGACGGAAGTAGCCTGAGAATTCGTGCCGATTGCCAAAATTTCGACGGTATTGCGAAATTCGTCCCGTATTTTCTCAATAATAATTTTGCCAATTCCGCCACCTTGGCCATCAACCACGGCAATGTCCATAAAATCCCCCCAATAAACCACTAAACCACCACAAAAATTGCATCTAACCACCTGCGCGAGAGCCAAAAAAATAATACCATAATAGCTCCAGATATTTCTTTCCGGAAAAACCTTCATGGCATGCATGGTTATTCTTAGTAAAATTGTCGTTTTCTGACGATTCATAGGGTGACATTCGTTGCCACTGTGAATTAATTATAATCAATACATGTAAATAATGCAACAGTAAATTCCCGGGGGCTGTTCAGCCTCTATGTCCTGCCGCCAGAGTTGACTCCAATGACAGGGAAATTAATTCCGTACATAATGCAGCAAATTCGCAGGCCGGTTGTAATACAAAAACAAAGATACAAAGGAATATTGCCGGTAAAATAAAATTGGGCATAGTAAAAGCTTATCGCGCCGGCAATGGTAGTGATAGCGTAGACTTCCTGCCGGAAAACATAAGGAATCTCCTTAACAAACACATCCCGCAGGACACTTCCGCCAATTCCCGTAATAACGGCAACAGTGGTTACGATAAACAAAGTATTCAGGTTATGCTCAATAGCAAGATTGGCGCTTGTGGCAGTAAAGGCTCCCAAGCCAATGGCATCAAATATTTGAATCGTATGTTTAAATTTGTCCAGCCAACGATAGGTAAAACAAACACCAATTGTTGCAATGGCGCTAATGATGAAAAAAGTCGGATCGCGAAAAGTAAGGGGCGGTGTATTGCCTATAATCACATCGCGCATTATTCCGCCGCCAACAGCCGTGGTTACAGCCAGCACCAGTACTCCAAAAATATCAACCCGCTTTTGTATACCCGTCAGTGCTCCGGAAACGGCGAAAGCTACTATACCCATAATCTCAAATACATTCCAGGCTGTCATTTATTCATTACTCTCCCCAGTTTTTCACCCTCACCGGTGATACTTCTATATCATATTCTTCTTGACATATGACTGTTCTATTATACACAAAGAATCGGGGAAAATAAAGCAGGGAATCGATGGCGGTTAGCAGATGAAGGCGGATATTATTGCCAAATGTCTTCTTAAAAGCTTTCGTTTTTTTCCCGCAAACGCTGCAGCCCATACAGTATTATTTTCCCATGATCAAAGGCGATGCCGCCGGCATCTAAAAGAGTGCCTTTAACCCTTCCCTCCGGCTCATTAAAAAATTTAATGGTTGCGGTAAGTTCAATTTCCATGGACTTATTTTGAAGGGAAAGTCTTGCTAACTGCCACTGCCGGTTATTACCGCAGCCGCTTTCGATAATTTCTTCATCGACGTCAAACCACGCCGCCTTCGCAGCATCATCCCCCGCTTTTAGCTCCACGGCATTACTTGGAATCAACGCCATGTACACCACGCTAATGGTGCGGGTGCGGGGATCTCTTCCCACTTCTCCCATGGTATAAAGTTGTTCCATATATACATTTTTCACACCGGTCTCTTCTTCCAATTCCCTGGCAGCTGCTGCATCAAGGTTTTCATCCATATTCACAAACCCTCCGGGCAAAGCCCACCGGCCGATACAAGGATGGTCCGCTCTCTTAATCATTAATAAGCTTATTCTTTTCCCGGGTGGCTTTTGTTGGCTATGATCCTCATGATCCTCGTCCGTAACTGTAAAAATCAATGCATCTACCGTCACAGAAGGTCTCTCAAACTTTCCTGGATCATACCTGACCAGAAATTCCGCCTCTGTCAGCCCATGTTTATTTTTTTTGGGTTCGGTACCCATATAGTGAGTTCCCCCTCTTCCTTGGCAAAATCATTTTCCCCCGCTATGGCCCAGCCTAGCGGCGATAACGGCAAACCTGAGTCTGCTGCTTTTCACTATGATTGTGCAATGGCCATTCCCTTGCGCCGCCGGCGCGGGGTTAGCAGGAAATAGCCAAACATCGTACGCCTCCCAAGCCTGGAGCTATCCGGGTAACGTCGCCCCCAAATCCTTATTTCCATTAAATTGTAATACGATTTCTGCATTTGATCAAGTCCGGTTTACCTCTGCGAACTAAGCAGGTGCGGTATTCTTTCTCCTCCTTAATAATTGTCATAATTTTTTCGGCGTCCCTAATAAAACCACCAATGTCATTACTTAGTATTTAAGGCAGTGACGCTTTAATATATTCGGTTGGCCGATCCCACATAGCAAGGTATTCTCGTTGACACGCAAAAAGCCCTCAATCCTAAAGAAAGTTTTCCTTTTCCTTCTCGGATGAGGGCTTACTATTTTATAATAATGGCATATTAATTTCTGGCTACATTAAGGACGTAATCCTGGAATGTACCGCCGCCGTTAACCCCAGTAGCTTTAACAGTAAATGTCCCAAGAGTACCGGTACTATTCCCTGGCAATGACATAAATGGAAAGGAGTTATTCAATAATTATTTAACATTATATTTTCTAAAAATGTTTAATATAGATTGATCAATCTCAACCATATGCCGTATGGCTTTCCGGTCATCAGCATCTAACCCTGCTCCTTCAGTTAGGTTTTTTTTATTCTCAGCAATAACTTTATTGAGAAAGTCTTGGTAAGAGGTTATGTTATTTATAAAATTTTGAGCATCACCAATCCGAAAGCTCGGCTCGGCACTCTTATAAATATTTCAGTTTTAGCCATGAATTGTTCATCAGGCGTTAATGATTTCATTGCTTCAACCCATGCTTTCTTGGCGGATAGCGGCGCATTGTCTGCTGGAAACCTTAAGGTATTAGTACCATTAGATGCAATTCCAAAATACTTTTCGTCACTAGGACTAATTGGTTCCTCCATTTTGTTGGAATATACGTCCGGTATAGTAGAAAACAGCGTTTCCGTTTTAAGGAAACTATCGGAATATGAGTTGTTTTGAGCTTTTTTTATAGTTTGTAGTGGGTTAAAAGTTTCAATCGTGCTTATGGAATTGTTACCTCTGATATTTTGTATCACTCTATCACCTTATTGACTAATATTTACCACATAATATTATCGTCCTCCGCCATTCAAGCACCCCCTATACCCTGAACTTGCTGACGGCTTGGGTCAATTCTCCGGCCATCCTTGCCAGCGCCTGGCTCGACGAGGCGATTTCCTCCATCGTCGCGGACTGTTCCTCGCTCGCCGCCGAGACTGTCTGCGACTGGCCGGCAGTACTTTTGCTGATGGCGTCGACCTCCCGCACCGATGTAACAATCTGCTGACTGCCGCTGGCCATCTGCTGGATGACTGCCGATATTTCCCTCATCTGGGCCGATACTTCATTGATTGACCCGTAGATTGCCTGAAAGGCTTTCCCGGCGTCATTGACAACTTCCGCCCCGATACGGACTTCTCTGGTCCCGCCGTTCATAGCTACCACCGCGCTGTCGGTGTCTCCCTGAATTTCTGCGATCAGTTCGGCAATTTTTTTTGCTGCATCCTGAGACTGCTCAGCCAGCTTACGCACTTCCTCGGCTACCACCGCAAAGCCGCGCCCCTGCTCACCGGCCCGCGCCGCCTCGATAGCAGCGTTTAAGGCCAGGAGGTTGGTTTGTCCGGCGATACCTGAGATGGTATTAACGATCTGTCCGATTTCCTGGGACCGCTCGCTCAGCTTGGTCACCACTTGGGCCGACTGGGTGACGGTTTCCTCAATATGGCCCATCTGAGTGATGGCTTTTTGCACAACGTTGCTGCCCTCCTTGGCCGCTTCGGCCGACTTGGCCGAAGTGTTGGCCACCGTGTTGGCATTGGCTGCGATTTGCTGGATGCCTGCCGACATCTGGCCAACGACGGCGGAAGTGTTGTCTACTGCTTTTAGTTGGTTTTCTGCTCCTGTGGCTACTTCTCCGATAACCTGAGCGATCTGGTTGGCCGCCTGGGCCGATTGCTCAGCGCTGGCTGTAAGTTCTTCGCTCGACGCTGCGACCTGGTCAGTAGCAGCGCTAACTTGTTTAATCAGGCCGTGCAAATTGCCTCGCATCCGCACAAGCGAATCGGCCAGTTGGCCAATCTCATCTTGGGAATAGATGATCATACGCCCGCGGTCTCTCAGATCGCCGTTGGCGATCCCTTCGCTGTAGGCCACCATCGTACGGATCGGAATAACCATGCGCCGGGCGTACCAAGCAATAACAATCGCTGCCAGTAACAGCACGGCCGCCGCGGTAATCAATGATACCCAGGTTAATGCGGAAACGGCATCTGTTACCTCCGCTTTAGGCACAGTGACTCCCAATGACCAACTGACACCCGGCACCGGTGCATAAGCGTAATATCTATCTATTCCCATAGCCGTCATTATGGCAGTGCCCTTTTCCCCTGTCACCATTCGTGCAGCCATTGCCTTACGGCCAGGATCGGCATTGGGATCGGTCAAAAAATTGCTCTTCATTGCCACATTCGGGTCGGGATGGATTATTGCCAAGCCGTCCTTTTGGCAGACATATACGTAACCGGTCTGACCAATCTTTATGTCCAAAACTCTTTTGCTAAGCTCATCCATATCAATTGGTCCAAGCAATACACCTACGACTTTATCGCCAGCTTTAACAGGAATCGCGATTACTATTGTTAAATGACCCGTCGCCTTTGACGCAACCGGATCAGAAATAAAGATTTGACCGCTCATGGCCGGTTTAAAATAAGGCCTGTCTGCTACATTCACCTTGAAGCCGGTTTCATTTACGGAATCACCGTTCTGATCGGCAAAAACAAGCGAGTCATATTCTTTATTATTGTTTTTAGCCGCAACAAGAATTGGCACCACAGAATCAAGGCTGCCGTTACTAAGAATGGGATTAGATGCGAGCATCTTTAACTCCATCTTGTGAGCCTCTAGCCAATCGCCTATCGCTATAGCTGATCCAACCGCTTGTTGCTGCATATCGGCAGTCACTTTTTCACTGATAATTTCCCGCGCTTTCCAGTAATTTAGTCCACCTAAAGCCCCTAGCGCCACCAGAAAGATGACCAGGATGGTGACCGTCAGTTTCATCTGGATGCTTTTCAACCGAATCACTCCAATCTTTTTAGTCTCCGCTAGTTAGTTCACCATTCGGTCATTAAAAATAGAGACCCATTAAGGTCGCTTTAAATGCAACCTGGCTGTCATAGGCTCCCACGCCCGTAGACCCATGGCTTTGCGTCCTTGACGTAGTAAATCCTTATTGCCCAATATTTACCGTATAGTATTATCGTAATGTAATCGTCTTTTCTTAAATTTTCCACTATAGCAATCTCCTGAAATCGTGACAAAAACTCAAAAAAGTAGGGAAGCATAAAACAACCACATGATTTACACTCGTAAAGTTTAAAAAAGCAAACCTCCTGTGAATAACCAATCGGTATCCACAGGAGGTTTTTGTCTATAGTCAGACAGACTCTAATGACTCAATGACCGGCGGGGTAAAGGGTGCAGGTGTTTCAATAATTTCAGTAGGCAGCCCCATTGTATTCAGCAGTTCAATAAAAGGCGTTGGATCCAGTTCTTCCACATTCACCATATGTTTTACATCCCAGTCGCCGCGGGCGGCCAAAATAGCTGCCGCCACCGGTGGTACCCCGGCCGTATAGCTTATGGCCTGGGACTCCACTTCCCGGTAGCACTCGGCATGATCGCAAATATTATAGATAAAGATTTCCCGCTGTTCATGGCCTTTGGTACCCCGGATAAAATTGCCGATACAGGTTTTGCCGGTATAGCCGGGAGCCAGTGAGGACGGGTCAGGCAACAGAGCCTTCAGCACCTTCAGCGGCACAACTTCGCGGCCGTCGTCCAATTTTACCGGTTTTTCCGAGGTAAGCCCGATGTTGGTTAAAACGGAAAACACATTCAGATAATGATCGCCAAAGCCCATCCAGAACCGAATGGAATTAGCGTCAATGTTCTTGGAAAGAGAATGCAGTTCATCATGTCCGTTCAGGTACACCGGAAGTCTCCCCACCACGGGAAAGTCGTAGTCCATTCTTACGGAGTGAACCTTTTGCAGTACCCATTTCCGGTTAATCCAGGTCCATACTTTCCTAAATTCCCGGAAATTAATCTCCGGGTCGAAGTTGGTGGCGAAGTACTTGCCGTGGCTGCCAGCGTTGACATCCAGTATATCAATGGTGTCAATGGTATCGAAATAGTCTTTTTGCGCCAACGCGCACCAGGCATTGACCACACCGGGATCAAAGCCGATACCTAAAATTGCGGTAATCCCCTTTTCCCGGCAACGCTCTTTGCGTTTCCACTCATAATTGGCATACCAGGGCGGGTTTTCACAAACCTTGTCCGGTTCTTCATGGATGGCTGTATCCATATACACTGCGCCGGTTTCAATACAGGCCTCCAAAACCGACATGTTAACATAGGCCTGGCCCACATTGATGACAATTTCCGACTCAGTGTCTTTGATTAAATGAATCAAAGACGAGATATCCAGAGCATTCACTTCCCGCGAATACAATTTTTTGGACGAATCCCGCAAGTGGTTTTTGCGCAATACGCTTTCGATGATGGCATCGCATTTTTGCCGGGTACGGGAAGCGATGCAGATATCACCCAACACATCATTGTACATTGCACATTTATGGGCAACTACATGGGCCACGCCGCCGGCGCCGATAATTAAAACGTTTTTCCGCATTTTTCTCTCTTTTTCTCCTCTCCTTTGCTTGTGTGCGCTTGTAAAAAAATCATGATAGGTTATTCATGAAATCCGCATAACTAAATTTGCGCCTGACTTCAATAGTACCGTCCAGTCTGCGCACGGCGACGGCCGGCATCTGCAGTCCGTTAAACCAATTCTTCTTTACCATGGTATAGCCGGCTGCATCGGCAAACCGGATTTCACTGCCGATTTCCAGCTTATCTTTAAAATGAAATGTGCCAAAAACGTCTCCCGCGAGGCAAGATCGTCCGGCGACCATGTATTTATGATTATGATCACCTCTGCCGCTTGCTTCAATTTTGGCCGGCAGCCGGTATATCAGCAGATCCGGCATATGCCCCTCCACCGAAGCGTCGACGATGGCAATATCCATTTCATTATGCACCAAATCAACCACGCTGGTAACCAGTTCGGCGCAACCGGTAATAGCGCTTTCCCCCGGTTCCAAATATATTTCCACATTAAACTCGCCGGCAAAGTCCGCCAGTTTTTTGCTGAACTTTTCCAGCGGGTAGCCCTCTTTGGTAAAATATAACCCGCCGCCAAGACTGACCCATTGTACCTGTTTGAGCATATCCCCATAACAGCCGCCGATGGTATCAAGCTGCCGCACGAAAGTTTCAAAATCATCATTTTCACAATTGTAATGGAACATCAAGCCGCTAAGGCGGGGTATTTGTTTGGCCAGCACTTCCTTGTCCGTTACTCCCAGCCGAGAATACTTGCGGGCCGGGTCGGCCAGATCGAAATGAGAATAACTTATTCCCGGATTCACGCGCAAACCAACTTTTGCTGCTTTCGCTATATCGTAATATCTGTCTAACTGGGAAACCGAATTGAAAATGATTTTGTCGGCAAATTCGGCTACAGCCAGGATATCCTCCCGGGAATATCCCACACAATAAGCATGAGTCTCCTTGCCGAATTTTTCAAACCCCAGGCGGGCTTCAAAAAGCGAGCTGGAAGTAGTGCCGTCCATATATTTACGCATTAAGTCAAATACACACCAGGTGGAAAAACATTTCAGCGCCAATACCGACTTGGCGCCGGCAAGCTGACGCACCTGCTGAATGATCTGTAAGTTGCGCAGCAGTTTTTTCTCATCAATAAGGTAATAAGGAGTGGCTATTTTCATTTTGCTACCTCCCGGCCCATTCATCCGGCTTTGACGCGACTGAAGCATTAGCGTTTTTGCTTTTCTATTGCTTTTTTGCTTTTTTGCTTTTTCCATGAAACAATAATAGCAAAATTGATTGCATTTGTCGATAATTCTTAAAAAATAGCCTAAATTTCCTGATAAAAGTTGTATTGCTTCAGAATAGTGTGCTTTACTAATATAAGGACACATGGGCATTCTTAGCGCCGCAGCGTTCCTATAAAAAAATTATACTTGACGTTATTTTTAAAAGGTGCTACTATTATACTATACTAAAAAAGTATAGTATAGAGGTGGTCAATGAGAATATCCCAGGAAGCGGATTATGCCATTCGGGTAGTATTATATTTGTCCCAATTGGAATATGGTGAAATTGTCGGGGCTAAAACCATAGCCGACAATGAAGCCATCTCATTGCGATTCCTGTTAAAATTATTACCAAAGCTTATTAAATCAGGTATTATTCAATCCTTTCGCGGTATAAAAGGTGGCTATGCATTAGCTAAGCCGCCGGAACAAATAAATCTAAAAGCGGTTATTGAGGCCATTGATGGTCCTATATGTATGAACCGGTGTTTGTATGATCCGGAATATTGCAATAAGCATTACACCGCTCACTGTAAGGCGCATCAAGTATTAAGCAAAGTAAATGAGGTTTTGGTGGCTGAGTTGGAGCGTATAAACTTTTTAAGTATATTAAAGCAAGATATATAAATTTATATAGCTTGTTTTTATATAATCTGGATAAACCCAGATTTTTTTCTCAATTAATACTATACCAAAATAGTATACTTTAGGAGGATGATTTTTGTATGATTAACCAACATTGTGGCGTATGCTCATCTGCAGACACAACACTTCAGGGCTTTATCGCGTCCCTTGATGTGGAAACAGCCCACCACCGGGTAAAGGATCAACGAGCTAAATGCAGTTTTGGCCTGCAGGGAATTTGCTGCCGGCTTTGCTCCAACGGCCCCTGCCGGGTCACACCGCAATCGCCGCGCGGAGTTTGCGGCGCTGACGCCGATACCATCGTCGCGCGAAATTTTCTGCGGGCGGTTGCCGCCGGCGCCGGTTGCTACATTCATGTCCTTGAGAATGCCGCCCAAACATTAAAAGAGCTTTCCCTTACGCAGGGAGTGTTTAAGGGCGAAGCAGCCTTGAACCGTTTAGCGGCTATGCTGGGAATTGACGAACCTGATTTGCATCAAAAAGGAGTACTTGTAGCCGACAGGATATTGGCGGATTTGTATAAACCACGCTTTGACAAGATGGAAATATTGGAAAAGCTGGCTTATAAACCGCGCTTTGAGGTTTGGAAAAACTTAGGCATATTGCCGGGTGGCGCCAAATCGGAAGTGTTTGACGCCATTGTCAAGACATCCACAAATCTTAGCAGTGATCCGGTAAATATGCTGTTTCACTGCCTTACGCTCGGCATAGCGACAGGGTTATACGGACTTGCGCTGACCAATCTGGTGAACGATGTCATTGTTGGTGAACCAGCCATTCGGGTGGCGCCGGTTGGTTTTAGAGTCATTGATGAAGAGTATATTAATATCATGTTGACAGGTCACCAACAGGCAATTTTTGCCTATCTGCAAGACCGCCTTATTGAAAACGACATATATAGCCGGGCCCAAGCGGCAGGAGCCAAAGGGTTGCGCTTAATAGGCTGCACCTGCGTAGGCCAGGACTTGCAACTGCGCAGCCAACATTGCCAGGATGTTTTTTCCGGCCACGTGGGCAATAACTTTACTAGCGAGGCAGTAATTGCCACCGGCGGCATAGATCTTATTCTTTCGGAATTCAATTGCACCCTGCCTGGAATCGAGTCAATTGCCGATAAAATGCAAGTGAAAATGATTTGTTTGGATGACATGGCCAAAAAAGCCAATGCCGATTTTTTGCCATACACCTTTGAAGATCGCAAAAAAATTGCGGACCGCGTTATTAATGAGGCTATTGAGAGCTATCAGAATCGCCGCCATCAAGTCAATGTACGCATTCCTAAGGAACATGGACATGACGATTGCGTTACCGGTTTAAGCGAAATTTCATTAAAAGAGTTCCTGGGCGGTTCGTGGCAACCTTTAATTTCCCTGATCGTTAAAGGCAAAATCAAAGGCCTCGCCGGGGTTGTCGGCTGCTCAAACCTTACCGCCAAAGGGCACGATGTCTTTACGGTAGAGCTTACCAAGGAACTTATTCAACGGAATATATTGGTGCTTTCAGCCGGTTGTTCCAGCGGCGGCCTTGAAAACGTCGGTTTAATGTCTCCCGGTGCAGCTAAGCTGGCGGGAAATGAACTCAAGGAAGTCTGTGAAACGTTGGGTATTCCGCCTGTGCTCAATTTTGGCCCTTGTCTGGCGATTGGCCGCCTGGAGATTATCGCTACGGAGATTGCGGCTACGTTAGGTGTGGATATACCAAACTTGCCGCTGGTGTTGTCGGCTCCGCAATGGCTGGAGGAACAGGCGCTGGCGGATGGAGCCTTCGGCTTAGCCCTCGGCTTGCCTTTGCATTTGGCACAACCGCCGTTTGTGACCGGCAGCAAGCTGGTTGCGAGCGTTTTGACCGAACAGCTTCTTACTATTACCGGGGGACAAATCATATTAGAGGATGATGTTACAAAAGCTGCCGATAAGCTGGAGGCAATTATTGCGCAGAAACGGACTGCATTAGGTCTCCTTTAACTAAACCAGAGGCTAACCTAATGCAAATTAGGCCAGCCTCTCTTTTCCTCCCGGCCTCCACACTGATCCGGCCTAAAAAACTACTTAAGAAATCATTCTGGCGATAATCCTACGGGACATATTTTCAAACAGTTAAAGCACATGTATTGATTGCCTAAATGGGCCGCTTGCCGCAAGCGGGCATATTGTTCATCCATAAGCAGCTTTTTTTGTTCCTCAGCTGAACTGCCTAAAAGCTGCAACTGGAAAGCAATATCGCCTGTCAAGCCGTAAGGCTGCGAATGGCCAAAACATTTCATTACATCTGTTTTTCCTTCTTCATTTAATGCCCGTACCGGGCAATTTTCAACACAAAGATTACAATGAATGCAAAAATCCTGGCTAGTTTGGGGGGATGGCTCTAAAGCGAGGTTTGTAATAATACTTGTGAAAATAACCCGTGTGCCAAAGCGGGGATGAATAACGAGATTATGGCGGCCAAAAGCTCCCAAGCCGGCAGCAACGGCGGCATGCCGCAGGGAAAAATCAGCTATGGCTCTGCGGTCGTTATGCAGCTCGAACGGGTACGAAACCGGGATGGTAGCAACTTTTGCATTGTATTTGTTCTCTAAAAACCGCGCAATCCGGTAACTGGCGGATCTGGCAAAAGCACCTAAATCCAAATAACCGTTTTGCGCAGCGCTCATACTGGGACTTTCGCAACTGCTCAGAGGTTTAAAGGCCATAACGATGATGGATTTGGCATCAGGCAGGAGCCTTGAAATTTCATATGACTTCGGACTTTTATAATCCTCGGCGCAGGCAAACCCGGCATCATCCACTCCCAATTCCAAAATATAATTTCTAATTTGTTCCTCCATTACATACCACTCCTTATTAATTTTATGTGTATATACACTTATTTAATAAAAAAATTACGGCGTCAGGGCCTCCAATTTTGCTATTATATGCTTAAATTGCGCCAGCTCCGTTTCTCCCAAATATTCCTGCAGCAAGGTTTGCGCATTATCCCATAGCTTCAATGCGGCGCTCAACGCAGACCTGCCGGCATCAGTCAGCATTATTTGCCGGCAACGGGGATCTTTGCCCGTAGCGACTTCTATTAGGCCGGCCTCAATAAGCGGTTTCATCTTCCGGTTTAAAGTGGTGCGGTCAATACGCATAAAATTGGCCAGTTCACTGATGGTAACAACCGGCTCCGCCATTTCCAGATGCCGCAATAACGAATATTGGGTTAGTTTAAGCCCGCTGGGCGCCAAAATATTTTCATAAAATTGGGTTACCGCCTGGGAAGCCCGCCGTATATTCAGACAGTGACACGGGCTGGGAACTTTGGGAAAGCACTCAACAATATGCTCCATTGCTCTATCGCCTCTCGTATAAATAAAGGACAAAATATTCAATGTGTATATACACTATTTTCTTAATAATACGCCCCGTAACCTATTTTGTCAATATAAAACCATTATTTTTGTCGCCCCGCCATTGCGCTCAATCCCCTTTATATTCGCGATTCTGCGATTCTTTTATTTACAATGTGCTTTTAGGTGCTACGACAACTGCGGGGTCTTCCAGCGGGCAGGAATTTTCGCACGCGCCGCAGCCGACGCATTTGCCGGCATCGATGGCGGGCCGTTTGGCTTCATCCATGACAACCGCATGCACCGGACACTGCTCAGCACATACCAGGCAAAGTTTTCCTTGGGCCCAGGCCAAACAGGTTTTCTTATCGATGGCTGCCGTGCCAATTTTTACATCGGCGACGGCCACATCCTTCAGAGCACCGCTGGGGCATACCTTGGGACAAAGCATGCACAGCTCGCAGCGACCCTTACGCGGTACGAAGCGCGGCGTTTCAAAGGTAATCAGGCCGCTGGCGAAGGGCATAGGAACCAAAGCCGCGCTGGGACAGACTTTAGTGCAGCGGCCACACCGGGTGCAGGTAGCGAGAAAGTCATTTTCCGGCAAGGCTCCCGGCGGTCTAAGAACCTGGGCTGCCGCCCGGCTTCTCCCAAAGAGTCCGGAAGCAAAAAAGCTCAGAAAGCCTGCGCCGATAATACCGATTCCAACGGTGATAAAGTCCCGCCGGCTTTGTCCCGCCCCCTCGGTCCGGGGACTTATTTGTTTCCAAGTGACTGCAGATACCGGGCAAACCGACCAGCAGGCGGCGCATACCAGGCATTCGCCTCCCGCTGCTCCTTGCTTTTCTTTCCCAGTTTTCACCGGGCAGACGTTATGGCATAAGCCGCAATCCACACAGCCGGCGGCGATCCGCAGCTTGGCCGGGCGAATGCAGGCAACTGCGGCCATCAATATGCCGCTGGGGCAAACGTAAACACACCAGAACCGGGGGAAAAAAACCAGTCCTAATCCTAATGCAGCAAACAGCAGCCAGGGAATTTGTTGAAAGTACAGCCGCATAATCTCATGACTGAGTAAAGCCGACGGCGTAAAAATAAGCAGGATGCTGTTGCCGGCAAAGAGTAGTGCCACAACCAGTAACAGCCACCAGTATTTCAACTTCGCCAGGAAGTTTAGAATACCCCTTCCCGCCAGGCCGGCCCGGACACCCCGCCGGGGGAAATAGCGAGTAAGATTAGGCAGCAGTCCAAGAAGTCCGCCGACTGGGCAAATCCAGCCGCAATAAATCCTGCCCGCTAACGCAGTTATTAGCAATACCGCAACCGGCAGCCAAACCCAGTGAGGTATCGCGTGGCTAGCGCCGCTATAAGCAAAAAGCAGCAGCGGGTCCAGCCGGGATATCCAGAGCAGCCATTCAGTGAAGCCGGCTAAAGGATATTCCAGGCGCAGTATCATATAGACGGAGAGAATAAACAGGGCGGCCGGCAGCGTGAACTGCCAAAAACGCAATTGTCCGGCAATAAATTTACGATTAAACATTACCCTTACCCTTAGACCTTCACTACTTCAAGCCCTTGCCAGTCAAGAGTGCCTACCCCGAGCTGGGCGGCAGCGGCCAAGTGGCCGATGTCGGCAGGATTATGACCGAATAGGTTGGCTCCATAGGCGTCTACCGCCATCATGTCAGTGCTGAATATCACCTGATTCCACTCCCGGATGGGCCCCGGACCCATGGGGCCGTTGGCAGTAATGCCTCTGGTAGCATCAAGGATGGTAAGATGGGGCCGCCTAAAGGCAGCCAGCTCAGCGATCGTCTTGTTGAGATCGGTACGATGGAAGATACCCCGGTCCCATACCAAGCCCATCAGGTTCTTTAGGCCCATAGTCAGCTCGGTGCCGTCGTGATGCTTCAAAATCGGAAAGTTGATGAATACATGGGCATCCAGCACATCCCGGGAATAGCTTGCGGTTTTAAGGATCTCACCGTTCATTGTCACCGACCGGTAGAAACGATCGGTCTGGCTGTTGATAATATAAACCTGACCGCCCGCCGCTGTCACCTCCTGGCGCATGCCGCTGTTCTCCAGGCACATCTGCCCATTGGTGAAAGTATGATCGATAACCCGTACTTCCTTGGCCCGGGCGGCAAGGCACTGCTTCACCAGGGCCGCTACCAGCAACGCATTGGTGGTGGCAGCCTGGTCGGGTGTGCGAGGTACGCTGAAATTGGGTTTTATGACTACAATATTGCCCGGCTGGATGAACTTTTCGATACCGCCCAGCGCCTTAAGCCCTTTGTCCATGAGGGCGTTTGGATCGGTGCCTTCGGCGACCACCAGTTTGGCCCGCTCGCCGGCTGCGGCTGCCGGATTTGACGGCTGAGGCCGGGAGGCTGGAGACGGAAGCTGCGGCTCCTGCGTTTTAGGCAGCCGGGCGGCACAACCGGCCAAGCCGATGGATAAACTTACATAAGCAGCATACTTAATAAACTCGCGTCTATCCATAATAACTTACCTCCTAAACTAAAATCCCCGCTACGGCACAATTTTTTGTAAATACACCATCGTTATATCCAGCTTACACCTTCGAGTATGCTTGATGTCAATAAATTCTGGTTTTACTTTTTTCCCCTGGCTTGTCTTGCATGCAATCATCTCCAAACCAGTATACCATTTTTTCTTTCGGGGAACAATCAACAAACTGTCCCCTTGTCCCTAAAGGCATAAAGATAAAGCTATCCCATCTTTTGAGACAGCTTTCTTCTTTGGCAGCACCATATTATTTTAGTCGCACTGTGGGTGATGACCCCTGGGAGTGTAATGGGTATGCAGCAGTTCATGGGACTTGTGGCCTAGCGGTTTCTCAAGGAAATCGCGATACAGTTCCTGAACGGCCGGGTTCAGGTGGGACTTGCGCAGTTCCATGCGCTCATCTTCGCTGTACATGGCGTCGCACCGTTTTGAACAGATGGCAGGATCGCAGGAAATTGGCGCACCGCCGCCGCCGATACAGCCGCCGGGGCAGCACATAACTTCAATGAAGTGGTAGTCTGCTTCGCCGGTACGAATTTTATCCAATACGTTCCGGGCATTGCCCAAACCGTTGGTAATTGCCACTTTTACATCCAGGTCGCCCACTTTAACAGTGGCTTCTTTTACGCCGGCCAGACCCCGGACTGCCTTGAAGTTGATGTCGTCCAGAGTTTTACCGCTGACAACTTCGGACAGGGTGCGCAGGGCGGCTTCCGTTACACCGCCGGAAGTGCCGAAAATTTGCCCGGCGCCGGTACCAATACCCAACGGCGCATCGTACTGTTCATCCGGCAGATTACTTAAGTCAAATCTCGCCTGCTTGAACATGCGTCCCAGTTCCCGGGTGGTAAGTACCACGTCCACGTCCTGGTAACCGCTGCTGAACATTTCCGGCCGGGTACACTCATACTTCTTGGCGGTGCAGGGCATGATTGAGACGCTGACGATATCAGACGGATTAATATCTATTTTTTGGGCATAGTAAGTCTTGGCCAGAGCGCCGAACATTTGCTGTGGCGACTTACAGGTGGAAAGGTGCGCTAAGAGATCAGGATAAAAATGTTCAATAAATTTGATCCAGCCCGGACTACAGGAGGTGATCATCGGCAGAGTGCCGCCCTTGTTAATTCGCTCCAGCAGTTCGTTACCCTCTTCCATGATCGTCAGGTCAGCGGAGAAGTTGGTGTCGAAAACCTTGTCAAAGCCTAGGCGCCGCAGTCCGGCAACCATCCGGCCGGTAGTAATTTCGCCCGGCTCGCCGCCTATTAGTTCGCCGATCTGTACTCTAACGGCAGGCGCGGTTTGGACAATAACATGCTTTGTAGGATCGGCAAGCGCCGCCCACACTTTATCGGTATCGTCCTTTTCCTGGATAGCAGCGGTGGGACATACCAATGAACACTGGCCGCACTGAACGCATTCCATGTTGGCCAGGTTTTCATTGAAAGCCGGCGCAATAAGAGAGTTAAAGCCTCTGTTTTCAGCCGTAAGGGCCTTTACCGTCTGCACATTGGCACAGACGGCAACGCAACGGCGGCAGAGAACGCACTTGCGCGGATCTCTCTGGATTGCAGGGCTGGAAGTGTCCAGGGGATAGCCCGTTTTCTCGCCTTCGAACCGGATTTCCTTTATGCCAAATTCTTCGGCCAAATCTTGCAGTTCACAGTTTTTGTTGCGCACACAGGTAAGACACTCCATCGGATGGTCCGAAAGAATCAGTTCGAGAATCAGCTTACGAGTTTGAATAACTTCCGGCGTGGCGGTGCGAACAACCATTCCTTCGGCAACCGGCGCCACACAGGCGGGTACTAAGGTTCTGGCGCCTTGAACTTCTACCAGACAAATCCGGCAGGCACCGATGACATTGATGTCCTTCAGGTAGCAAAGGGTCGGTATATTGATTCCCAATTTTTGTGCGGCCGTAAGAATGGTACTTCCTTCTTCCACCGCTATTGTCTGGTTGTCAATTGTCAATGTTATCATTCTTTAATTTCCCCCCAAACTCCCGTATTTTAAATATTTTCCGGATTAAAAGCGGCGGGAGCGGCTTTTATTCCTTAAAATCGCAAACCTGGGCAGCACATTTGTGTTCCTTGATATGATCCTCATATTCACTCCGAAAGTGGTGAATAGTGCTCAGAATGGGGTTGGGCGCAGTCTGTCCCAAACCACATAGAGCCGCCGACTTCATCATATGGCCTATTTCTTGCAGGAGCTCAATGTCGCCTTCTCTTCCCTCGCCGGCAGTGATGCGCTCCAGTATTTCCATCATCCGTTTGGTGCCAAGCCGGCAGGGCGTACATTTGCCGCAGGACTCGTCCACGCAGAACTCCATAAAGAACTTGGCGATGTCCACCATACAGCTGTCTTCATCCATGACGATCATGCCGCCGGAACCCATGATTGCGCCTAATGCGTTAAGAGAGTCATAATCCACCGGGGTGTCAAGGTAAGCTTCCGGAATACAGCCGCCGGACGGACCACCGGTCTGGACGGCTTTAAATTTTTTATTACGCTGAATGCCGCCGCCGATATCGAAGACTATTTCCCGTAAAGTGGTGCCCATAGGCACTTCCACAATACCGGTGTTGTTGATTTTACCGGCCAGGGCGAAAACTTTGGTCCCTTTGCTCCTCTCGGTACCAATGCCGGCGTACCAGTCCGCACCCTTCAGAACGATTTCCGAAATATTGGCCCAGGTTTCAACATTGTTTAGAACGGTAGGTTTACCCCAGACACCTGAGTTGGCCGGGAATGGCGGTCTGGGCCGCGGCTCGCCGCGCTTGCCTTCAATGGAAGTCAGCAGCGCCGTTTCTTCGCCGCAAACGAAGGCGCCGGCGCCAATCCGGATTTCGATGTCAAAGTTAAACCCGGAGCCAAAAATATCCTTGCCTAAGAGACCCCATTCACGCGCCTTTTTAATGGCGACTTCCAATCTTTCAATAGCCAGCGGGTATTCGGCCCGTACATAGACATAGCCTTGTTCTGCCCCGACAGCGCGGCCGCAGATGGTCATGCCTTCAATAATGCTGTGGGGATCGCCCTCCAGGACGGACCTGTCCATAAACGCGCCCGGGTCACCTTCGTCACCATTGCAGGCTACGTATTTGAGATAGCCGGCAGCCGCCGCGGTAAAACCCCACTTCGTGCCGGTGGAGAAGCCACCGCCGCCCCGGCCGCGAAGACCGGATTTTTTTACCACGTCAATAATATCCGCCGGCTGCATTTGGGTAATGGCCTTCCCCAGCGCCGCATAACCGTCCCTGGCGATATAATCCTCAATAGAGGTTGGATCAATATTAAAATTGTTGCGTAAAACAATCTTATGCTGTTTTTTGAACAAGTCGATATCGTAAACACAGGGAGTTGGTTCTTTGGAGCCGAGAGTCCTGTACAGCAGCCGCGATATCAGATTGCCCTTCAGGATGTGTTCCGTCACGATCTCTTCGGCATCTTTAGGCTTTAACCTGCGGTAAAAGGTAGCCTGGGGATAAATAACGGCGACCGGACCCATGTCGCATGGTCCCATACAGCCGGTTAAGATAATCTGAACCTGATCGGCGATCCCGTGTTTGGCGAGAGCTTCTTTCATGGCGTCCACAACATCGGTACATTTGGAAGAAATACACCCCGCGCCGCCACACATCATAATATGGGCTTTCTCAGTTGGCGACGGGACACCATCCCGGATTTTAAGTGCTTCCCGCCTAGTGTCTTTAATCTTTGCCAGTTCGTCCAAAGACTTTATCTTCACTTAGTCACACCTCCGTTTAAATCCTGCAACTAGCCGCTATCCGCTGTCCGCAATCCGGTCTTACTTGTATTCTCCCAGCACGGCCGGAATAAGTTCCGGCGTCAAGCGGCCGTGAACATCCTTGCCGTCCATAATTACGGCAGGCGCCAAACCACAGGCGCCGATGCAGCGCACCAATTCCACCGTAAACCGGCTGTCCTCGGTAGTCTGTCCAGGCTTGACCCCCAATACTTCTCTAAGGGTTTTAACAATCATTTGACTGCCTTTAACGTAGCAGGCTGTTCCAGCGCAAACGCTGACCTTATGCCGGCCCTTCGGAATCAGGGAGAAGAAAGCATAAAACGTGCAAACGCCATAAACTTCTTGCAACGATAACCCTAAACCTTGGGCAATTCTAACCTGAACCCATTTCGGCAGATAACCCACAAGGTTCTGAGCCTTGGTCAACACCTGGATCAACCCGCTGGGCTGCCCCCTGTACTCATCAATAACCTTATCCAATTGTTTGGTCAATTCATCTTCGCCGTTGCAAACACATACGCATGTTTCCATAAGTCTATTCCTCCTTACTTTTGCTAACTATTAGTTTAACCCATTCTTCACGTGTGGTCAATATATTCACCCATAAAAAAAGAAGAGGGTGGTTTATATCCCCCATCTTCTTTTTGAATATTTCGCATAAATCAAGAGAATTATCACGATATTTATATAGTTTTTTTTTTGCAATTTTTTTAATGTTATCAAAATTATCGCAATTAAAAACTAAATAGACATGAAGTGATGAACTGATAAAATAGCAAAAAATTCATGTCATTTATATCATATTTTTCTACTATATATGTCATATGTCGCATTAAAAATTAATATCCGGGTATTAGGATGCTGAAGTTAAGCGGCAGCGTCGAAGCATTCCTAATACCCGGATATAATTTCAATTCTTTAATGCGACCCAATAAATAGGCGAAATTTCTCACCTATTTCCTAGTCATTAGTGGACTGCCAAGTCTAAAAATGTTGATGCATTCGCGGTCTTTTTCCGCAATGCTTCGTTGGCGTCGGCTTACATATTCTCGATATGCGCGCCTCCTTCGCCTTGCCTTGCGAAAAAATCCTCGCGAATGCATCTAGCCTTTTAAACTTGACAGCCCACTAGTCACATTTTGGATATTGATTTCTCGGTGTGTAGTGCGTGTGCAACAACTCATGGGACTTGTCGCTGAGCGGCTTTTCAAGAAACTCGGCGTACAGTTTCTTAATGGCCGGGTTATCATGGGACTTACGCAGGACCATGCCCGCATCCTCTGTATAAATGGCGTCGATGCGCTTAAGACGGATCTCGTTGCTGGTCGGGATAGGTCCGCCGCCGCCGCCGATACAACCGCCGGGGCAGGCCATAACTTCAATAAAGTGGTAGTCGGCTTCACCGGCGCGGATTTTCTCCAGTACTTTACGGGCATTGCCCAAAGCATTAATAATTGCCACCTTTAACTGTAAATTACCCAACTGAAGGGTGGCTTCTTTCACCCCGGCAAGCCCCCGGCAGACCGTAAAATTAATATTTTTAAGTTCTTTACCGGTAACCATTTCACAGACGGTCCGCAAGGTGGCTTCCATCACCCCGCCGGAAGCGCCAAAAATCTGGCCGGCACCGGTAGTAATTCCCAGCGGCGCATCGTATTCTTCTTCCGGCAGGTTGATAACGTCAAATCTGGCCTGTTTAAACATGCGGCCCAATTCACGAGTGGTGAGCACCACATCCACGTCTTGGTAACCGCTGCTAAACATTTCCGGTCGGCTGCACTCGAACTTCTTGGCGGTGCAGGGCATAACCGAAACACAAACAATATTAGCCGGATCAATGTTTACTTTTTTAGCGTAGTAAGTCTTGGCCAGAGCGCCGAACATCTGCTGGGGCGACTTACAGGTGGAAAGGTGCGGCAGCAGATCCGGGTAAAAGTGCTCGATAAACTTTACCCAGCCAGGGCTGCATGAAGTGATCATCGGCAAAAGATCACCGGTGTTGATCCGCCGCAACAGCTCATTTCCTTCTTCCATGACGGTCACATCGGCACTAAAGTTGGTGTCGAATACTTTGTGGAAGCCTAAGCGGCGCAGCCCGGCAACCATTTGGCCGGTAACGATGCTCCCCGGCTCGGCTCCCATAATTTCACCGATCTGCAGCCTGACAGACGGCGCGGTCTGCACAATAACGTGCTTATTGGGATCGGCCAGAGCAGCCCAGACTTTGTCCACATCATTTTTCTCTTGAATAGCGCCGGTGGGACATACCAGGGAGCATTGACCGCATTGAACGCATTCCATATTTGCCAGCCGCTCGTTGAAAGCAGGGGCGATAACGGCATCAAAACCTTTGTTGTCGGCAGTAAGAGCATTTACGGTCTGAATATTGCCGCAGACGGAAATACACCGGCGGCAGAGGATACACTTACGCGGATCTCTTTGGATGGCGGGACTTGAATCATCGATGGTATGGGACGTTTTTGCGCCTTCAAAACGAATATCCGTCACGCCAAATTCTTCCGCCAGCTTTTGTAGTTCACAGTTCTGATTCCGTACACATTTCAGGCATTCCATGGGGTGGTCCGAAAGAATCAGTTCTAAAACAAACTTGCGAGCTTTTATAACCGCCGGCGTGGCGGTACGAACAACCATCCCCTCGTCAACCGGCGCCACGCAAGCAGGTATTAAGGTCCTGGCGCCTTGAACCTCCACTACGCAAATCCGGCAGGCGCCAACGACATTGATATCCTTCAGGTAACACAGCGTCGGGATATTGAATCCCGCTTTTTGCGCCGCCTCTAGAATGGTGCTTCCTGCTTTTACCGTTACTGTCTGGTTATCAATGGTCAATGTTATCATTTTCAATTTCCCCTCCAAACTCCCGGAATAACTGTCGAAGCGGTTTTATTTTTTAAACTGGCATACATTAGCGGCACACTTGTGTTCCCTGATATGTTCCTCGTACTCGTTCCGAAAATAGCGGATTGTGCTCAAAACCGAGTTGGGCGCAGTGTAACCCAAGCCGCATAAGGCGGTCAACTTAATCATCTCACCCGATTCTTCCAGCAGCTCAATATCTCCCTCTCTTCCCCCGCCGGTGGTGATGCGCTCCAAAATCTCCAGCATCCGTTTGGTGCCGATCCGGCAGGGAGAACACTTGCCGCAAGACTCATCCACGCAGAAGTCCATAAAGAACTTGGCGATATCCACCATGCAGGTGTTCTCATCCATAACGATCATTCCACCGGAACCCATGATTGCGCCAGGCGCGCCGAGAGAGTCATAATCCACCGGCGTATCCAGAAGAGCGGCCGGAATGCAGCCGCCGGAGGGACCGCCGATTTGGACGGCTTTAAATTCCTTATTTCCCTGGATTCCGCCGCCAATATCGTAAATAATTTCCTTTATGGTAGTGCCCATGGGTACTTCCACAATACCGATGTGGTTAACTTGGCCGGCCAGAGTAAAAACCTTGGTCCCCTTACTCTTCTCGCTGCCAATGGAAGCAAACCAGTCGGCGCCCCTGTGAATAATTTTGGGTACATTGGCCCACGTTTCAACGTTATTCAACACCGTGGGTTTACCCCACACACCTTCGCTGGCCGGGAATGGCGGCCGGGGTCTGGGCTCGCCGCGCTTGCCTTCAATGGAAGTTAAAAGGGCAGTTTCTTCACCGCAGACAAAGGCGCCTGCCCCAATCCGGATTTCAATGTCAAAGTTAAACCCCGAATCAAAGATGTTCTTGCCTAGAAAACCACGTTCATAAGCTTTTTGAATGGCATGTTCCAACCTTTCAATAGCTAACTGGTATTCCACCCGCACATAGATATAACCCTTCTCCGCGCCGATGGCGCGACCGCCAATAGCCATGCCTTCGATGATACTGTGGGGGTCACCTTCCAGAACAGACCTGTCCATAAAGGCGCCCGGGTCGCCTTCCTCACCGTTACAAACCACATATTTGGACGATCCTTTAGCCAATGCAGTGTATCCCCACTTCATTGCCACGGAGAAACCGGCGCCGCCACGGCCGCGAAGCCCTGACCGCCTCATCTCCTCAATAATTTCCGCCGGCTGCATCTGCGTAACGGCCTTGCCTAATCCGGCATAGCCGTCGCGGGCGATGTAGTCCTCAATAGAACTCGGATCTATATAAAAGTTATTGCGTAAAACGATCTTATGCTGTTTTTTGAACAAATCAATGTCATAAATACAGGGAGTCGGCTCTTTTGCGCCGGGAGCCGTGTACAGCAGCCGCCGTACCAGGTTGCCTTTAATAATATGCTCCTCAATAATCTCCGCGCCATCCTCCGGCTTCAACCGGTGATAAAAAATGCCCTCGGGGAAAACAATAGCGACAGAGCCCATATCGCACGTCCCCATACAGCCCGTTAAGACAATTTTCACCTGATCGGCAATACCGTTTCTGGCAAGGGCTTCTTTCATGGCATCTATGACAGCAGCGCACCTTGAAGAAATGCACTCTGCACCGCCACACATCATAATGTGGGCCTTCTCGGTTGCTGACGGAATGCCTTCACGGATATTAAGAGCTTCACGCCTCACTTCTTTTATCTT
Organism: Methylomusa anaerophila; assembly: GCF_003966895.1. Lineage (NCBI taxonomy): Bacteria > Bacillati > Bacillota > Negativicutes > Selenomonadales > Sporomusaceae > Methylomusa > Methylomusa anaerophila. Next base: position 922,393 of record NZ_AP018449.1, read on the forward strand.
TGCCAGTTCCTCCAAAGACCTCAACTTCACTTAGTCGCACCTCCGTTATCGGACAAATATTTCCTGTTGGTTCTTCTCCCCTCATTCCGGCGATTATAAAAATAATTGGTGAACCTCATCAAGACAATCATTCAGTTTACTAACGCCAAATTTGCCATATATGCTTTTAACATGGCTTTTTATTGTGTTGGGGGACAAAGACATTTTCCCTGGCAATTCGGCTAGTTTTTCGCCTATATATAGCCTGTAAATGACTTCTATCTCCTTAATAGTTAAATTCAAGTCTGTACTCAGTATTAAAGTTCCATAAAATTCCCGCTTGTCAGCTGAGTAATAAAATTTATCATTTTTATCATTTTGTTCTAAACGGATGGAAATATAATCGCTTAATAATTGAACTATCACCTTACTTTCAGCAGTTTCTATCGTTAATGGCGTCATAAGATTAAGCATGCCAATAATGCTTTCTCTAACTTCCACCGGTATCGCAACACTTGACCATCTTCTTAGGGATACACAATGGTGCAGTCTCCATTTCACCTCCGATAATTGCGCGGTTTGCAAGGCCAAACTGACTGCATTTAGACCACTGCTCTCAAAATTCATACACGTGCCAAGTTTAAAACTGCGTTCAAACAACCATTGAATTATTTCCAAATCACCAGTCAGATTTGTTATATATCCTCGATTATCGCACAACATCAGTATATTTCCCATAGAAAAAAAACTATCGGGTATCCTTCGTAAAATTGATTTGCAGATACTTACTAACCGTTCATTGTTTTTTAAAAGTCCCTGCAGGTCTTCCTCTTGTAAAACGACTTTCGGCGCAATAGAGCGATTAGTAATATTAATCTCATTTATCGTCTTGATATTGTTCTCCACGCTTACCTCCTCCATATCTAAGCAGATTAGATATTTCACCCAAAAGGGGTTGCGTCAAATTCCGCATTTAAACTGACTGAAAGGATCGAAACAAGAAAGAACAATAAAATACTTTCGCAATTTTCTGACCAGATCAATTTATTTCATTGGCCTTTTCGAATATCAATTGCACTGCGTCCAAACAATCGATTAATTTATTGACACCAAATTTGCTGTATATGCTTTTTACATGGCTCTTTATTGTATTGGGAGATAAAGACATTTTTGTCGGTAATTCGGCTAGCTTTTCGCCTTGATACAATCTATAAATAATATCTATCTCTTTAATAGTCAAATTCAAGTCTGTATTCAGTATCAAAGTTCCGTAAAACACATTTTTAGCAATTGAATCATAGGATTTTTCGCACTTTTCCAAGTGGATGGAAATATAGTCGCTTAATAGTTGAACTATCACTTTACTTTCAGTGGTTTCAACCGCTAACGGCGTCATGAGATTAATCATTGCAACAATATTTCCCTGAAATTGTATAGGAGCTGCGACACTTGACCACTTTCGCAGGGATACGCAATGATGCAGTCTCCCCTTTACTTCTGATAATTGCTTGGTTTGTATTGCTAAACTAACTGCATTTAGCCCGCTGCTTTCGTAATCCATGCACGTGCCAAGTTTAAACCCACGTTCAAATAACCATTGAATTATTTCCAAATCGCCACTTAGATTGGTTATATACCCTTGGCTGTCGCATAACATCAATAAGTTTCCCATAGAAATACAACTGTCCAGAATTTTCCGTAAAATTGGCTTAGAAACACTTATCAGCAATTCATTATGTTTCAAAAGTTCTTGTAATTCTTGTTCCGGCAAAACTTTTTTAGGATGAATAAAGCGGTTAGTGATTTCAAGTCTATTTGCCTTTTTTACACTATTGTCCATGCTTCCCTCTAATTGCTGATTAATATATTGTCTGTTATCCTTTGTCCTTTATTAAATTATAACGTATTTTTTGTTTCCTTTCCGTATTTTTCGTTTTATAGTAAGTTAAGTCCTTCTTTTGCTGATTATTATAGCGCTAGCTATGTCTGGAAACAGCTGCGGTTGGTCTAATATATATCTTGATGATTAAACTCTGCCGCTTCTACCCAGTCATTAACATGGTTCAACATTTCAATAATATTATCAATCAGTTCAACATGGTTTTCTTCCTCATGCATAAGTTGTTCCCAAATCATTTTTTCCTCTAGCTTTTCTGCATTTTCTTTTAGTTTTTTATAAAGCTCTACACTCTCTTTCTCTTTTACCAGCGCTGCTCTGTATATGTCAATTTGTTCGTCTTTTAGTTTTGCAATTAACTCGCTATTTCCGGTAACAAAATCTTTATTTGTATTAATTGCAAAAACATTTGGTGTTTTGCTTAAAGAAGGATCAGCCTCAATATGGTTCAAAGTTTGTTTTTGGATCAACTGAATAATTTTATAGTGGCGCTGCTCATCTGTCGCAAGACCTTCTAAAACCGTTTTTAGGTCATTATATTTAACTCCTTCGGCAAGCTCTCTATAATATTTTTCACCATCCAATTCCATTTTTAATGCAAAATCAAAAATATTCATGATTATACCTCCCTCCTGATTGTAAAGCAGCATCCCTGCTCCTAATAACTGCTCTTTTTCCTGACGTGTCAAACTCTTGATCTCCCATTCCCGTCTCTGAGCCTGACTCTGATCAGGCTGATACTCCCAGTATACCAGACAAACGGGAAGCCGGCTGCGGGTATAGCGTGCCCCGGTTCCCTTGTTATGAGCGGCAAGTCTTGCGGCAAGCTCGGCAGCCCAGCCTGTATAATAGGTTCCGTCCGCACATTGAAGAATATAGGTGTAGGGCATATCTTTATCCTTTATCAACTACCGGGTCCGGGCTGAATGGTTATTTTTTTAATCACAACATTTTCCACCGGCTTGTCATTGGGGCCGGTTTTGCTTTTACCGATGGCCTGCACCACTTCCAGCCCCTCCACTACTTTGCCAAAAACCGCATGGTGTTTGTCAAGCCAGGGAGTGGCTACCAGGGTGATAAAAAACTGGGAGCCGCCGGTATTAGGGCCGGCGTTGGCCATTGATAAGATTCCTGGTCCGCTGTGTTTTAATTCCGGATTAAACTCATCAGGAATGGTATAGCCCGGCCCCCCTGTCCCGTTACCTCTCGGGTCGCCGCCTTGGATCATGAAACCGTCAATAACCCGGTGAAAAATCAGTCCGTCATAGAACTTTTTATTCACCAGGGTAATGAAATTCTGACTGGTAATGGGAGCTTTATCTTCGAAAAGCTCTACTTTAAAATTTCCCATTGATGTCTCAAACAAGGCGATGCTGTTTTTCTTCGCGGCGGCCTGGTTCTGCCCGGAATCAGAAGCCGGCGGATCGGCGGACGGTCCTGCCGCCCGGCCTGCACAGCCGGTCAGCAACAGGCCGGCTGCCAATACCAATACAAAAAATAAGCGAAGTGATTTCATGTTCATCCCTCCGGATATATATCTTCGTCTATTGTACCATATTCAAAGGAAAGACTCAAAATGAATGACGGCTGGAGATTATCATCTTCCCTCGTCCTTATATAAGTGCCATATTACGATATAGTATAGCTAACAGAAATTACAACAGAAGGAACTGGAGGCGATACTATGTACAATAAAACAATAAATAAAGATCTGATATTAGAAAAAATGCAAGATGATACCAACTGTGACAAGTTGGCAAAGTTGATTTTGAGCCGCTATTCCATTCTGGGAGGATTCTGGTGTGAGATTCTGGACTGGGACGAGATTTATATATAACTTGTTTAAAGGTTAAGTAAGGTATTACCATTGGCTTGTTGCCTGCCGGACCTTATAAGCAGTATATAAAGATGGCGTGAATCTTTGGCGTAATAGATGATGCTTGCAGCAACCAGGATGGGTTCAGATAATAAAAATAAAGCATTTCTTCTGCCTTATAAGGCAAAGGAAATACTTTTATTTATTTCATCTTATTATGTTGATTTCAGCTTATCTTTTTGTGATTTATATGCATCTTTAATCTGTTTGTATTCTTCAGTATCTACTATGCTATCCGGATTTTTCTCCAAATTGGTTTTTGCATCCTGGGCACTTCGTATTTGGCCGTTAATACCACTGATTTGCCCCTCAATAGCAGTAAGCTGTGTAAGAAAGACGGAAGCTGTGTCGATCATACCTTGATCTTTAAATTGCTTCACAATACCTTCGAGCTTTTTGCGGAGCGCCGTTAAGTCCTTAAGTTGCCCCTGCAATTCTTTTATTGTTGCATCATAGTTGTGCATTGCATTGGAATAGGCGGCACCTTTATGATAGCCTTCGATGTTATTTCTTATAGCAGCAGTGACCTTTTCCCTCACACCTTCCGAAAGGCCGGCCAGTTTGTCGGTGTTTTCCAGTAAAGCGTTCCATTTAGCCATGATATTTCCGGCCTTATCTGGGTCTGTATATTTGTAAGGAGAGTCCGAAGAAATGGGGGTGCCAGGGAAAGGCGAAAGCGACATGGAGGACAGATCTTTAATGATATCTGACACAATACGAAGATCCTTGTAAGACATATTCTCTAAGGTATTGTCAGCAGGGATGGATTTCAGTGAGGAGTTTATTTTGGAACGTAAATCCTTGTCACTAAGTTCAGGATTGTTTTTTACTACTTCCAGTGCCTGCATAGCAAGGTCTACCAGATGCTCTTTAAACGAACTGCTGTTAAACACTGGGGCATTAGTAGTCATATCCTTATTAAGCGTTTTCAGGGTATTAGGGGTATAGTCAAAGAAATTCTCAAAGGTACCGGCTACTGTTTCGGCAGCTTTGGCTACCTGCTCTTTGTAGACGTCGTCAAGTACCTTTAGGTTTTCTTCTATGTCTGTGCTTGAGGAATTATCCATGATCTCTTTACGCAGTTTTTGATAGGTTACTGCATAATCTTCAACAAAGGATGTAGTTGGTTTACTTTTCCCCTCAAACTGACTTGCTAAATATTTCTTGTCAATTTGCGTTGTTTGTGATGAACTCAAATCAAGAGTGTATGCAGAAGAAATTCCGGATGACTGAGCCGATGATGAACTATTAAAAACAACTTCATTACTATCTTTCTTAAAGTTGGTGGCCTTACGAAAAGCAACATTGCTTTCTGAGATAAAATTAGGCGCTTGATAGTTTCTTATGCAATTGATATTCATTTGGTAACAGCTCCCTGCTAAAAAAAATTATCCTACGATAACTATATCGTTATTTTGTTTGAAGTATTTAACAATTATCGAATAAATATTTAATTTTTATCTTAGTTGAGAAAAAGGGAGCGGTTTACCATGAGCGAAAGATGCATAAATTAACGGAATGGTACACTGGAAATAATGCAGGCAAGTGTGTTGATTATAGGCAAAACATGGGAAAACATGGGGACAGGGATACTGTTTTAAGCTTTCGATCTGCTTTACCTCTAAAGAATTTATGTCACTCCCTTTTTGAAACAACATCCCTGTCCCCATGTTTTCCACAGGCATATTACAGCAATTCAAGGTTAGTCTGGATGAAATGATTGAAACTGCGATTAATCTGATCGGCGTAGGAGTCAAGAATACTGTGTCTACAAAACGCCCATCTTTGTAGTATAGTTTATACCATTTGGTTCTAATGTACTCTACGATTCGTTTATTGATAGTATTTGAATTATACTCTAAACTTTATTTCGGAGGTGATCTTAATGAACTGCGACATAATCGGCAAGTTAATCTGTAATCTACGAAAAGAAAAAGAAATGACGCAAAAGCAATTGGCTGATTTGATGAATATCAGTGATAAAACCATAAGTAAATGGGAGCGTGGCCTTGGATGTCCGGATGTATCATTACTCCCGGAACTGTCACAAATACTCGGAGTCAATATTGAAGAAATCCTCTCAGGCAAAGTTGAATTAAATGAAACTATTGGGGGAAATATGAAAAAGCTTAAATTTTATGTCTGCCCGCAGTGTAATAATCTCTTGACGGCAACAGGCGATGCCAATATTTCATGTTGCGGCAAGAAATTGAAAGCATTAGTTGCAGCAAATGCAAATGAGGACCATTTATTAAATATAGAGCCTGTAGAAGATCAGCTATATGTTTCATCATCCCACGAAATGAAAAAAGAGCATTATATATCTTTTGTTGCTTATATCGCGGGGGATAGAGTTTTTATCGTAAAGCAATATCCTGAATGGGATATGCAATTTCGCTTTCATAAGTTAGGGCACGGCAAATTATATTTTTTTTGTTCAAATCATGGACTATTTTATCAATGATTTAAAAACATGGGGACAGGGACACTGTTTTAAGCTTTCGATCTGCTTCACCTCTAGAGAATTGATGTTACTTCCCTTTTTGAAACAACATCCCTGTCCCCATGTTTTCAACCTTATTCGTTGTTTTCGCACTTTCTTCCTGCCGTTAAGCTAGAAAATTGTAAAATATTGTATTTTTTGTCTTCTGCCAACCTCGGAAATAAAAAAATAACAGCCTCAAATAAATAGCCATAACTCACCGCTCAAGTAAGTTATAACTATTTACTCTGCCTGCAATAATATGTTTCTTATCCGGTAGGTGTGGCGTATACCCAACCCACCAGCCTTTAATGAAAGGGCCTGACAAACGCCCTCAACCTGTCTATCTCGTAATGAGTTAGGCCAATGTTTCTCTTTTCTACTTCCCACAAAGAGAATAAACATTAATCGCTTTCATCATCCTTGGAGTTGTTCGTAAAAAGCTTTGCCACCGCTGGTTTGATATTGTACTTAGTAAAACTGTCGGTATTGAGTAATGCCTCGTCTTGCCACATTTGATAGCCGTAAATTACAACTGCATGTAGCAAGGTGATGGGCAGCGATAAAAGTGGCGATATGTTGAAATCGACTATTCCTCTGCCTGGTAGAAAGTAACCCAGGATAAAAAAATTAAAGACTACATCTAGAATTAGATTGGTAATCATATACGGCCAGAAATGCCTGTATGTGAACTTAAAGACCCATATTGTTAATACAGGCATTACCCCATAAAAAAATGGTAATATCTGGCTAAAAGGAAAGGTTGGTTCACGGGTAGCCCAAACCCCTAACCGAATTCCAATGTCGCCAATTATGGTAGCCAGTACAACAGCAAACATGGCAACCGGCATCCAGCGTTTAATCTCTTCTTTCTTCATGAAAAAAAGTGTCAGCCAGGGAACTAAGGTTAATAACCACATGATAAAGCTATTGCTCACTGAAATCACCTCTAACGTATTAGTGAAATTAGCTTTGCTCACGTCCTAAATAATATGCAATAAAATATACAATAAAAGAGAAAAATATGGTGAGTCGAAGAACCGTCCCTCGACTCAAAAAATTTCCAAACCAATCGGACAATGGTCACTGCCCATAATCCCGGAGTAAATGACGGAATCTTTAACATATTTCTTTAGCCTGTCCGACACCAAAAAGTAATCAATACGCCAACCGATGTTCCGCTCTCTCGCCCTCAGCATATAGGACCAAAATGTATAGGCATCGCTTTTATCCGGATACAAATATCGAAAGGTGTCTGTTAATCCCGAGCTCAAGAGCACGGTCATCTTACCTCTCTCCTCATCGGTAAAGCCGGCATTGCGTCTGTTGGATTTCGGGTTTTTAATATCGATTTCTTCGTGGGCAACATTGATGTCACCGCACACGATCACAGGTTTTGTTTTATTAAGCCCCTCAACATAAGCACTAAAGTCATCGTCCCAATGCAGACGATAGTCCAGGCGCAAAAGTCCCCGTTGGGAATTGGGAGTATAAACATTTACGAGAAAAAATCCGTCGAATTCCAGCGTTATTACACGCCCTTCCCGGTCATGTTCCATAATATTTATGCCAAAAGTGACCGTTACCGGCTCTAGCCGCGTAAAAACGGCAGTACCTGAGTATCCCTTTTTCACCGCGCTGTTCCAGTATTCCCTATATCCTGTAAAACTCAGTGCCGTCTGGTTTTGTTGCATTTTTGTTTCCTGAATACAGAAGATATCGGCGTCCACGCTGTTGAAAAACTCACTGAATCCCTTGCTAACACATGATTTAAACCCATTTACATTCCATGATATTAGTTTCATATGTACACCTTCTTTCCTTCAGGTAAAAAACCAGGTAAAAAACTTTAACGTCCCGTATCCAACCGTTATAAAAAATACCCATAACCTACCTGTTGAGTAAGTTATGGGTATTTTCTTTATTTCTCACCGTATATCCTGCTGCACCGTTACATTTCAACAAATATTTCGCCGTTGCCGCCTTCCTAAATCTTGAACCGTTTGACGGCTGTCTGAAGATCTTCCGCCATTTTGGCCAACTCCTGGATCGAAGAAGAAATCTCTTCCATCGCAGCCGACTGTTCTTCCGTTGCGGCTGAGACGTTTTGCGACTCGCTTGCCGAATGCTTGCTAAGCTCATCGATCTTTTTGACTGAGTCTACGATTTGCCTGCTTCCGGCAGACATTTGTTGAATCGCCGTAGAAATTTCCTTTACCTGACCCGACACTTTGGTTACCACTTCGATGATTTCCCTAAAAGCAGCCCCGGCGGCAGCAACCATCTCGGCTCCGGTCTTGACCTCACGGGTGCCGTCGGTCATGGCTTCGACAGCAGTGTCGGTGTCGCCTTGAATCTCTCCAATCAGTTCTGCAATCTTTTTAGCTGCCACCTGAGACTGCTCCGCGAGATTACGAACTTCTTCGGCCACAACGGCAAAGCCCCGTCCCTGTTCGCCCGCACGGGCCGCCTCTATGGCTGCATTAAGGGCCAGTAAGTTCGTTTGTCCGGCGATACCGGAAATAGTATCGACAATCTGGCCGATTTCCTTTGAACGTTCTCCCAGCTTGGCCACAACTTGAGCAGAAGTATTGACCGTCTTCTCAATTTGGGTCATCTGGTTTACGGCCTTTTCCACGGCCTTACCGCCGCTGCTAGCCTTGTCAGCGGCCTGTTCCGATTGAACCGCCACTTGATTCGTATTGGCAGCAACCTGTTGAATAGCCGCCGACATCTGCTCTACCACGGCAGAGGTTTCGTTGGCTGCAGACAATTGCTCAGTTGCTCCCGCTGCCACATCGGTGATAGACGCTGCTACCTGGTTCGCCGCTTGGGCCGTTTGTTCCACACTGGCGGTTAAATGTTCCGAAGCGTTCGCCAGCTGATTTGACAACCCAGCCAACATTGTAATCAAACCTCGCAAACTAGTGACCATTTTGTTTGTGGATTCAGCCAAACTTTGCGTTTCATCTTTCGTTTGAACTTCCAAGATCGATATACTTAAGTCTCCCTGAGCCAAAAAGTCCATTTGCGCTGTAATATTTTCAATTGGCCTGGATATCTGCCTGGCAACAAAGTAGATAATAATCACGCCGACCAGCAAGATCGCGACGAAAATAGCAGCTAACTTATAGAACGATGTATAAACGTCTCCTATATAATCGTCAAGGTATGAACCGCAGTTAACGATCCATCCCCAGCGCGGGTCTTTCTCGGCATAAATTATTTTTGTCGCTATCTTTTCCGGATCTTCAGGAAGACCCCAATTGTAGGTTACAAATCCTCCTCCCGCCTCGGCAACCTTTATGGTTTCTTGCACTAATTTCGCTTTCGTCTTGGGATCTTCAACCTCCCAGACATTCTTGCCTTCAAGCTTGGGATGAGCCACTTCCAGCCCGGCACTGTCGTAAACTACAAAATAGCCGCTTTTCCCAAGGTCAATGCGTTTATTAATTGGCCGGGTACCGTCGGCGTTACGCGGCCCTAATATTGCAATCTTTACTTGTTCTTGCGCCTCCGGCAGCGTCAAGAATCCTTTTTTCACTTGGTCATCCGCCTGTTCAATGAGCTGAATTACAAGCCGGGTGTCGTTCTTTAAGGACGTCCTGGTCAAATCATTTAGACTGCTCCTGGTGAATGTAAAACTACTCCCTAGGAGGATAAGCCCTGAGACAATAAGGGATAGCAGAAAAGCAACAATGAGTTTTTGGTTGATAGACAATTTCATGATTGATCTAATCTGAAAGCTCTTCATAAATCATTCCTCCGAAATTTTCCTCACCATCGCCTTGTATGATGAGGTTCGCCAACATTATTAGCCATTAATTATTACCCTCAATACCCTCAATTTTTCCCCATATAATTTTTCCTTTTTTATAAACTCACCTTCCATGCAAACCTTTAGAAATTCCCTACTATACACTACACTACACTGTATTACTGTAAAACAATCACCTCCAATTGCGGCGCCTTGCCCGAACCAGGATGAAATAGAAACCTCTATTGCAACTGGCAGTACTAGGGCGCAGACCCCCTTAAACCCATAGTTTCCCGTTCTTGCTTTCGAAATTTTTGTCAAAATCATATGATATTCGACAATCTTTGATAAAATTATACAATATGATTCGAACAATTATGTTATTTTGTTTTAAATATCTCTTTAACAATACGAAAAAATAGCTATAACTTGCGCCGAACCAAGTTATAGCTATTTTCGGTTTGGGTTATTTTGGTTTGGATTAAAGTTCCAAAATCTTTGTTGCAATATTTTTGCAAAATTCAGCGTCGTGCTCCACAAATAGAATGGTTGGCGAGTATGCAAGCAGTAATTCTTCTATTTGCATACGAGAAATAACATCAATAAAGTTAAGTGGTTCATCCCAGATATACAAATGCGCTTTCTCACTAAGGCTTTTGGCTATCAGCACTTTTTTCTTTTGTCCACCGCTAAAATCAGCCATATCTTTTTCAAATTGAACTCTTGAAAAATCAAGTTTTCTTAAAATAGTCTTAAAAAGACTTTCATCAATATCATTATCGGCGGCATAGCCGGTTAAGTTGCCGCTAAGCTGGGAGGTATCCTGCGAAACGTAGGATATTTTAAGCTGACTTGCTTTTCTGAAAGTGCCCGTATAGGTAATGTTTTCCTCACAAATCAGTTTAATAAGGCTTGACTTTCCTGAGCCGTTTTTACCGTAAAGCGTTACTCGGGCACCCTGTTCAATAATAAAACTTACGTTTTCGCAAGCTGTCTTTTCGCCATAGAATATAGATACATTCTCAAGCTCTATAAGGCGGTCTGCATGGAAGTTAAGCTGGAAAATTCTCAAGCGCTCGGAGCTTTCAATATTCTTGAGAAGCTTAGACTTGCCATCAATAGCTGATTGTTGCCTTGCTTCGATAGCCTTAGAACGTTTCATCATCTTGGCGGCTTTATGGCCTATATAACCTTTATCCGGTTTCAAACCTGAATTCTTTGTACCCAACTTTGTTTTTTCCACTTTATCCGACCAATCAGCTGTACGTTTGGCGGCGGCTGACAAGCGGGTAATATCTTGGCGGAGTTTTTCATTTTCCGCAAGCTCAAAGTTGTCCTGCATTTTTTTATTTTCCCACCATGATGAAAAATTCCCTTTTTGGACCTCAATATTCGTTTTGTTAATGGACAGAATGTGGTCAACACAGTTATCAAGAAATGCTCTGTCGTGGGATACCAAAATGAAGCCCTGTTTCGAGTTGAGATAGTCACTGACAACTTTTCTGGCATTCATATCAAGATGGTTGGTCGGCTCATCAATCAGCAAAAAACTATTTTCTTTAAGGAACAAAGCAGCAAGCAATACCTTGGTTTGCTCTCCATGGGAAAGGGTAGCAAAAGGGCGATATAAAACGTCCGCCGAAACCTGCAGCAATGAAAGCTCGCGCATAACCTGCCAATGAATGTAATCCGGATAGATATTATCGATTATATCCATGGTATTGTTTGCCGCCTTAGTTACCTCGAAAGGAAAATATTCGAAGTTTACTTTGGCCGAAATAGTACCACTGTATTCATATTTACCGAGTAACAAGTTGAGAAATGTGGTTTTGCCTCTGCCATTCCTTCCTGTGAAGCCTAATTTCCAATCTGTATCTATTTGAAAACTCACGTTTTCAAATATGTTATCATAACTGCTCTCATAGCCAAAGGTCAGATTTATAACGTTTATTAAAGACATAATTTATCCTCCTGTATCAATTATAAAGCTGCAAGAAAGTCAATTCTTGCAGCTCATAAATATACAGCAAAGCCAAGCCCAATCATTGGGCATGACAAGGATATATTCTTTGAGTGAAAAGAATCAGTAACTTTCTTGCCTAGGCACAACAAAAATAAGCAGTATTTTCCGCTCCCCTGATTTTGTTATGCTGTATAATAGCAAGAAAAATTACATCTCTTCAACTCCAATCACTTAAGTTGTAATTACTATAACATACTGCTTTTCAAAATTCAACAAGCAAAACGCAGCTTGCAAACCGGTTAAGCCTATGCTATTATCAAACCAACAAAAGATCTGGCGGCATCCCATGTCCCCATGAAGTCGCACGTTTTTTCGTCTATAGCTGATAGCAAAACTGAATTGTCTTTTGGATCAACCGCTTGGATCGCAACAGACCGGGACGGAAGGGTTCAGAAAACCTGCGATGATGCGTTTAGCTTCGCTTTGTCTTTGTTTTCAACGCCTTTCGGCTCCGGCCGGAAAGGCGTTTTTTATTATCATGGGAGGTTATACAGTGCAGAAACCTGTTATTGTAATTCTGGGCGCAGGACGGCTAGGTTCCGCGTTGGCTTGCCTTGCCAAAGGCTGCGGTTATCCGGTGGCAGCCGTAACCACCGGACGCCGGGAAACCGCTGCGGCATTTTCACAAGCAACCGGTATCCCTGCTTGCTGCGACAACACGGAAGCGGCTGCTCAAGGCGACATTATACTCCTCACAGTCCCGGACCGGATTTTGCCTGTGGTGTTGGCGGAGCTCATCGCCGGCCAACGGCTACGGCCGGGACAAGTCCTGCTGCACACCAGTGGCGTATTGACGGGCGAAACCCTGGCAGCGGCGCGTCAATTCGGCACTGCCGTTGGCTCCATGCATCCGCTGCAGAGCTTTGCCGATCTTGAAACAGCACGCAGAAACCTGTCCGGCAGCGCCTTTGCGATTGATGGCGATCCGCTGGCAGTCAACGCCGCCAGCCGTCTGGCGCTGGATCTGGGAGGCAGAATACTACAGGTGCCGCCCGAGGAGCGGGTCCTGTATCACGCTGCTGCTTGCATCGCTTCCAATTATCTGGTTGCCTTGCTACATATGGCCGAAAAACTATTAAGCCGCTGGACCACCGGGGAGCAGGATGCGCTGCAAGCCCTGCTGCCGCTGGTTAGCGGCACACTGCGTAATGTGGCCCGCCAGGGAACAAGCGCGGCTCTTACCGGTCCAATTGTCCGCGGCGATGCAGCTACTATAGCGCAACATCTTCAGGCCTTGCCAGAGGAATTTTTACCTGTCTACCAGCTTCTCGGCCAAGAGGCTTTGCGGTTGTCCGGCGACCGTATCTCTCCGGAGGAGCGGGACGCCATCGCCAGCTTGCTGGCCAGTCATAACAAAAGAGACTCAAATAAATAGATTACTATCGCACTATCCGGGGGACCCTCTGTCCCCGTTCCCCCCGTACCCTGGATATGTACCTAAGCTTGGTCCAAATCAGCAGTCTTGCGCCGAATCAGTAGAGCCAGTAAACCAGCGGCAGAGCAGATAAGAGCCAGGGCAAAAAATACATCCTGAAATGACAATATGGAAGCCTGCTTCGTAATCAAGTTGCTTAAAAGTGCTTTGAACGTCACATATTGCTGCGGTATAAGCCCCTGTCCGGTCAGCCAGCCCCGCGCGGCTACCACCAACATAGAACTGTCCATGCCTTGGTCTCCCCACAGCAGTTGCAGCAGTTGGAATATTTCCTGGGAAGAATGCGTAGTCGGATCTAAATATTCTTTTAATACTACAGTATGATATACTTCCCGGCGATTCAACAGCACCTGGGCAAAAACTACGCCCACACTGCCGCCGATTATCTGGCACAGATTATATACGCCGGAACCTACACCAACTTTATCCTGGGGCAAGGAGGAAACAACACAGTTAATCAGCGGCGACATGATCAGGCCTGTCCCCATCCCAAGCAGCGACAGCCGGATAAACAAGTGCCAGACTGAATAGTCCGTGTTAATGGTATTTAATGCATAAAGTGCATAAGCAATGACTATTGTGCCGAAAAATGTCGGCAGCTTCGACCCGAAGCGGTCTGCCAGCCGTCCGCCGACAGGCGAGAAAGTTACAATCCCAACCGTCATCGGCAGCAGCATGATACCGGTGGTGATAGAGCTATAGTCCAGAATAGATTTCAGAAAAAACGGCAATAGAAAATTCGTTGCCATAAAGGCGAAAAAAGCAAAAAAAGCGACAGCATTAGCCGCGGTAAAGTTCAGGTTGCGGAATAAGCCAATATCAATCATGGGCTGACGGACTCTGAGTTCAACTGCCAGGAATAGCACCATCCCGGCCAAAGCCGCATAAAACAGCGAAACAATATATAAAGAGTCCCACCCATGTTTTTGTCCCTGGTTCAGGGCAACGAGCAGCGAACTGATGCTGATGGCCAAGAGGGCGGCGCCGAGATAATCGACCGCAACGACCGGATTGCGCCTGGAAGGTGGTATTACAACGAAAGCAAAGACCATACTTAGCAGGCAAACAGGGCCAACAGAAAAGAAGATTGTGCGCCAATCAAAATTTTCGATCAAATATCCCCCTAATGTCGGTCCCATCGCCATGCCCACAGCCGCCATCGCGCCCCATATTCCCATGGCCTGACCGCGTTCATGAGCAGGAAAGGTTTGGGCTACGACAGCCATCGCGTTAGGTAGGACGAAGCCGGCGCCTATTCCCTGCGCAATGCGGAAAATAATCATCGCCGTTGAGCTTGCCGCCAGCCCGCACAGCAAGGACGCAGCGGAAAATAGCATTAACCCCAAAATATACATTTTTTTAGCCCCGAACTGGTCACCCAGCTTACCGGTCAACGGCATAATGGAACCATATGGCAGCATATAACCGAGGGAAACCCAGACAATAGAATCCATATTGAAATTAAGCGCGGCCATAATATTCGGCAAGGCAATATTAATACAACTGGTAGTATAGGCGCTCAGAAAAGTCCCGAGGCAGACAGCACATAAAACAGCATATTTTTTCATATAACCTTTCCTTTCCTTTAACCTTTCCTTACAATAAATATGAAAATATGAAATATGTTTTTTCTACTGTCAGTATATCGCAATTAGATAAAAAAACCAACTATGACGTCCCCGCGCTCCTCCAATTAGGAAGAAGGTTCCCAACCGCCCCAATTTAGAGGCGCTCTATTCAAAGGACGATAAGTTCAATTAAGAAAACCGCAATGCAAGCAACTGCCGAGACTTCAAAAAATGTGCCGAGCGTCCATCCCGGAATAACGCTGCTCATCAATCCGTAATTATAGAACGGATTGAGTTTGCCGTTTTTACAAACCGCAGCGCCGAAAATTTCATCAGTAATTCCATGCGCAAGCAAAAAACGATGAATAAAGTGAGCTTTTGAATCCAGTTTTTGCGATAGTACGCAGGACATCAGACAGTATCTCAGGTTTAAAATCAACTGAGTAGACGCCATTTCTAAATAGGTCGCGGAAGCCCCTATCAATCCTAATGCGGCAAATTGGCCTGCTGAGGTTACATTAGTTAAAGAGATCACAACTGCCTGAAGCGGCGTAAGACCTGCCTTCTTGGCGAGAATGCCAAAAGTAAATGAGACGGCAAAGTACCCCAGACAGATCGGAATGCCGTCGCGCAAACCATTTTTCCACTTATACGACTGGTTTCCATTATTCTCTCAAACCCCTGAATTTTCTTGGCCGTGGTCCAGCCAGCACTTAGTACCTTATTTTAGCGCTGTACCCCGTTTGATGGACAGTATAAACGCGTAGTATACTGAATATCAAGAGAGGGGAAAAACAATAACAAGTATAGCGCAGAATTTAAAATGGAAGCAGTAAAACGTTTGGAGGCCAGTAGTGCAGCAGTTGCCAGGGTAGCGGCAGAATTAGGAATCAACGAAAATACCCTACATGGATGGTTGAAGAAATACAGGGATACGCCCATTGTACAAATTTACAAATAATAGCTGTACTGTTTTGCAGATAAGATACGTTCTACGATAACAGTATCCTCATCCTCATTAATCAAATATAACACTAAGTATTCTTCTACCGGCAACACCCGATAGTTTTTCTTAGCAAGTTTTGGATCTCGGGTTATGGGTCCCATGAAGGGAAATTCATCTAATAACTGAATTGTGTCCAGAATTTTGTCAGCTTGCAATTGAGCTACCTGGGGTCGATCTTGCGCTATATAATCCACAATGGATTCTAATTGGCGTAAAGCCCCTTTCCTGATAAGTAATTTATACCGGACCATGCAAACGCTCATGAAGCTTTTCTTTAATGATCAACCGGGCTTCTGAAAATGGTACAACGGATTCTTTCTCTGCTTCTTCTAAGTCACGATATAGTTCGGCCATAACTTGCTCTTTAAGATAATGCTTTAAAGCATTGGCAACAATATCCGTTTTGGTGATTTTGGTTTGGCGGCAGCAAGTATCAAGCTGTTCATATAGTTCTGGTGCTAGACGAACATTGAAATTTACCATAGGCTTAATTTTTTTAGGCATTTTAAAAACTCCTTTTAGACTAAAAATATACTTTAATTATAATACATGCATACATACATTCAAATAGAAAATTCATTAACCCAATGCTTTTTAACCCTCCAACAAAATAGGCAACCGCATACATAAATTGATAGAAGCAGGTTTTCCGTATCCTGGCATTACTGGCGGACCCACTCATATACAGCCATAACTCCACCTTTTACTGCCTTCTTCTAACAAGTCAATAAGTCAGTCTGACCCCAACAGGACCCCACTGCAGCTTTTTATATGCTACGATTCTCCCATTAGGCCAAACAGTGCAGGAAAGGACAATGAATGATTCTATAAATTAACTCCAATTTTTATAATATCTTCTACCAATTCTATCGTCTGTCCTCCGGAAGGCTGATATTCAAAAAGCCCCAGACCAACAACCTTAAATTCTTTGTCGAGTTTCTTTAATAACTCCTTAAAAGTATTAACCTTCAACCCTGCAGGCGCTGGAACCGGAACATGCGGAAATTCCTCAAAATCAAGCACATCCAAATCTATATGGATATAAATACTTTCATGTCCCTTGGTTTTAACCGCTTCAATTACTGAGTCCGCCCCTTGCTCAATATCTTTTACCGTAAATACGCTTATGCTTTGAGCGGTAATATATTCTTTTTCGGCCTCCTCCAAATCGCGAATTCCTAACATTATCAATTGTGAAGACAGCAGGCTTGGAGACGCCAATTTTACGATTGTTTCCTCACCCTCTCCAAGCAAAGTTCTTAAAGGCATTCCATAAAAACATTTGCTGGCAGATGTTTCATGCGTGTTAATATCTCCATGGGCATCAAACCATACTACTGTCATATCGCCTTGCATCTTATCATTTAAATACGCAATCGATGCAACATCAGCGTCACAGCCTCCGCCAATTGTAAATATCGTCTCTGGTTGTTCCTGTACTATTGACTCTTTTGCCCTCCCTAACTGTTTGAAAATTTCTGTGTATCCGATAATAATATTATCAGATTTTCTGATATCTTTCGTACTGACTTCTACTTCGGAGAACTTTATTTCTTTAAAATAAAGTTCTTTTAATTCCAACGCTCCATCATATGTCGACCGGTCTTGACCTCCCCCCTGCCATTGGGGAAAAAATAAGTTTAAGTGTCTTTTCATAATCCATATTACCTTTCCATGATATATTAGGATATTAGCGACTATTCAAAATGCCTAAAATCTATTAATAAAAATTCAAGCAAAACCTTATAACCCCTGCCCGTATTCTTTACAGCTTCGCAGAAGTTTCCTTTAGGGAAGCGTCCCTTGACTCGGGGCTGGCAATACAAACCATCAGAATTTTTGTAAAATATATTGACATTAAAAAACTATGAAACTATAATGGTTTATGAGTTAGGAAAAATATAGTACACTAAACAATGGCAGCCGGGCAAAGCGGGGGGACGAGAGTGAACGACATAAAGGACCTTATCCTTGACAAAGCCAAAGAACGGATGGAACGTTTCGGTTTTAGAAAAACGACGATGGACGAAATCAGCAAAGACTGCAGTATATCCAAAAAAACAATTTATGAGCACTTTGCCGATAAGGAGGAACTGTTTGGCTGCCTGCTGTACCGTGAGTGCCAAGGCACGATCCGCATGCTGTTCGACGAGCCGGCGGACATGCCCGACCCGCTGGAAAAGCTGACGTTGCTGATCCGCAGGGCGGTTGCGTATTTTAACCAGGATCATTTTATCACCCGGATATTGAAGGACGAGGAAATGTTTTTAGCTTTGGTAAACACAAAATATCGCAAGATCATTGATGAAGAAATCATCACCAGTATTGTCCGGGTGATCCGGGAAGGCAAGCAACAGGGAAAACTCCGGGATGTGGATGAGCAAATTGTCGCTTACGCCGGGTTTAGATTATTCCAGTCTTTTAGCTATGCGCGCACCTGGCCGTTGGCCGGAGCGGGGAACGAGCCGTATTTCACCGAGGTTCTCGTTGATTTTATTATCAACGCGCTGCAGAAAAAATGAAGATAAAGCCGGTCGTGGCGTTACTCCGGCCGGCATTAGCATTAGATGCAAACTGAAATCGCAAGGGAGGGGCTTGGTGTGCAAAAATCAATCAGCAGGCGCGGCCTGATTTTTCTGCTATTATTGACTTTCAGCCTTACCGGCTGCGCCAAAACCGGCACGGTCAGCGAGGAGACGCCGTTGGTCCGCTCACAGGTGATCAGGCTGGATGCAGCCGGACAAAGCGCCGCTTACTCCGGTGAAGTCCGCGGCAGATACGAGACGCAGCTGGCCTTCCAGGTCGGCGGAAAAATTGTCAAACGTTATGTAGAACTCGGCAGCGTGGTGAACCCAGGCGATATTTTGATGGAAATCGATGTGAAGGACATCCGGGAAGCGGTAAATATCGGTTCCGCCCAGGTAACGTCGGCCCAATCGCAACTGACTTTGGCCGCCACCAACCTGGAACGGTACCGCAAGCTATACGAACAGGGAGCCGTTAGCCAGTTGCAGCTGGACCAATACCAAAACGCTTATGAAGTTGCCCGGGCTGCGGCGCAACAGGCCGAGGCGCAATATGCGCAAAGCGCCAACCAAATGGGTTACAGCCGCCTGATCGCCGACAGCGCGGGGGTGGTTGCCGGCGTCAGCGCCGAAGCCGGCCAGGTAGTCAGTACCGGGCAGCCCGTCCTGACGCTGGTGCAAGGCGATGAGCGGGAGGTTGAAATCAATGTTCCGGAAAACCGGATTGACGAATTGCGGCAGGCCCGGCAGATCCAGGTCCGTTTCTGGGCGCTGCCGGAGGTAGTCCTGAATGGTCAGGTCCGGGAAATTTCACCGGTAGCCAACAACATCACCAGGACCTATAAAGCCAGGATCAGTTTGATCAATCCGCCGGCAGAGGTTGGTCTAGGCATGACGGCCAGTGTAACGGTGGAAAATACCGGCGCCAAACCGGTTGTTTACATTCCGCTGACAGCCGTTTATCAGACGGGCGATACGCCCGGCGTATGGGTGGTGGAGAACGATACGGCCACGCTGCGGCCCGTAAGGACAGGGGATTTCGGAGACGGCAGGATTCAGATACTGGACGGCTTACATGACGGGGATGTGATTGTCACCGCCGGCGTACAAAAACTGCGCGAAGGACAGAAGGTGCGTTTATGACCAAGTTCAACCTTACGGAATGGTCGCTGAACCATAAACAACTTGTCTATTTCTTTGTGGCTTTGGTGTTTGTAGCGGGAATTTTCTCCTATCAGCGGCTGGGCCGGATGGAAGACCCCGATTTCGTTGTCCGCCAGATGGTGGTGTCGGTTGCCTGGCCGGGAGCCAGCGCCAGGCAGATGGAAGAGCAGGTCACCGACAAAATCGAGAAAAAGCTGCAGGACACCCCGGGTCTGGATTATCTGAGAAGCTATTCCAGACCGGGCCAGGCCGTTATTTATGTGAATCTGGCCGAGTCGGTCAATAAACAGGACGTGCGTCCCACCTGGCTGGAAGTGCGAAATATGGTCAATGATATCAAGAGCACGCTGCCGCAAGGAGTGGTCGGACCGGCGTTCAACGACCGCTTTGACGACGTTTACGGCAGTATTTACGCGCTTACTGCCGATGATTACAGCTATGAGGAGATGCGGGAAAGGGCCGAGCAAATCCGCCGGACTTTGCTTGGCGTGGCCAATGTGAAAAAAGCCGAACTGATCGGCGTTCAGGCGGAAACCATTTATGTGGAGATGCAAAGCGCCAAACTGGCTCAACTGGGAATTGATCCCAAGGTGATCATCGCCGCCGTACAGGCGCAAAGCGCCATGACTCCCTCCGGCATGGTGGAAACCCCGGACGACAATGTGTATTTGCGGGTATCGGGAATGTTTGAAGATGTGGAAGGTCTGAAAAACATGCCCATCCGGGTCAATGAGCAGACCTTCAGATTGGGAGACGTGGCCGAAATCAAACGGGGCTACACCGATCCCATGGACCCCAAAATGTATGTTAACGGCCAACCTGCCGTAGGCATTGCCGTTTCCATGGAGTCCGGCGGCAATATCCTGACCCTGGGAACCGACTTGGCCGCCGCTATCGACAAGGTACGGCAGGATTTGCCGCTGGGCATGGGAATTCATCAGGTGGCTGATCAGCCCCAGGTTGTCAAGGAGTCCATCCATGAATTTATCAAATCGCTGCAGGAGGCTATCGTGATTGTGCTGGCCGTCAGCTTTCTCAGCCTCGGGTTGCGGACCGGCGTCGTCGTTGCCTTGTGTATTCCCCTGGTGATTGCCGGTATTTTCGTGTGCATGGCAATCCTGGGCATTGACCTGCATAAGGTATCGCTGGGCGCGCTGATTATGGCGCTGGGCCTGCTGGTGGATGATGCGATTATTGCTGTTGAAATGATGACCGTAAAACTGGAACAGGGCTGGGAACGGTTTACAGCAGCCTGCTACGCCTATACGGCCACCGCCTTTCCGATGCTGACCGGTACGCTGATTACCTGCGCCGGGTTTATTCCCATCGGTTTTTCCAAGGGATCGGCCGCCGAGTTTACCAGCAGCCTCTTTCCGGTCATGACGGTTGCCCTGCTGATTTCCTGGCTGGTATCGGTAACGGTGACACCGCTGTTAGGGTATCGTTTGATCAAACCCCAACCGGCAGCGGACAAACAGCACGACATCTATGATACACGTTTTTACCGGCTGTTCCGGCGGGTTCTGGTCTGGTGCCTGGAGCACAAAAAAACGGTGCTGGCGATAACAGCGGCATGTTTTATCGGTTCCATCTTTTTGCTGACACTGGTTAAACAGGAATTTTTCCCGCCTTCCGTCCGTCCTGAACTCATCGTCGAACTGACGCTGCCGGAAGGCTCTTCCCTGGCGGCGACCGAGCGGGAAGCACAGGCCTTTGCTGAAGCCATTGCCGGCGATGATGGGAACATTGCAAGCTACAGCTATTATGTCGGCGAGGGGTCGCCGCGCTTTATTCTGACCATGGAGCCAAAGCTGCCGGCAACCAATTACGCCCAGTTTATTATTGTGGCGAAAGACCTTGACGCCCGCGACGCTTTGAACCGGAAAATTGAACAGCTGTTTGCCGACCGGTTTGAAAGTGTGCGGGGCCATGTCGAATTCATTCAGACCGGGCCGCCATCGGCCTATCCCGTCATGCTGCGCGTCAGCGGCTATGACCATGAGCAGGTGCGCGGGATTGCCAACCAGGTCGCCGCTATCATGGCCCAGGACGCAGATCTTACCAATATCAATTTTGACTGGCAGGAAAAAAGCAAAGTAATGCATCTGGCGGTTGATCAGGACAAGGCCAGAATGCTGGGTCTCACCAGCCAGGGGCTGGCCCAGGATTTACAGACCCAGTTGTCGGGCGCCGCTATTGCCGAATATTACGAACAGGATAAAACGGTGGACATCGTATTCCGCATTGATGCCCAAAGCCGCAAAGATCTGGCCGCTGTCAAGGATTTGCCGGTGCATATCGGCAACGGCCGGTTTGTGCCGCTGGAGCAAGTTGCCAATATCAGCTACGCTGGGGAAGAAGGACTGATTTGGCGCTACGACCTCAAACCGACCATTACCGTTCGGGCCGATGTCGTGGACGGCGTAACTGGCAATGACGCCACCCGGAAGATTTATCAGAATGTGGCCTCAATCCGCAAGACACTGCCGCCGGGCTACAGCATCGACGTCGCCGGCTCGGCGGAAAGAAGCGCTATTTCTGTGGAATTTTTACTGAAGACAGTGCCGGCAATGGTTGCGGTCATCGTGATTTTGCTGATGTTTCAACTGCAGAAGATCTCCCTGATGGTACTGACCCTGCTGACCGCCCCGCTGGGGATTATCGGCGTCAGCCTGTCCATGCTGTTGACCCAACGTCCCATGGGTTTTGTCGCCGAACTTGGCATTCTGGCGCTCAGCGGCATGATTATCCGCAATTCGGTTATCCTGATTGACCAGATCGAAAAACACATCCGTGATGGCGAGACGCCTTGGGACGCCATCATTAACTCGGCAGTGCTCCGGTTCCGGCCGATCATGCTGACAGCAGCCGCTGCCATTCTCGGCATGCTTCCCCTGGTGCCGAGTACCTTCTGGGGGCCCATGGCGGTGGCCATCGGCGGGGGGCTGCTAGGCGCAACCATTATGACCCTGCTGGTTTTGCCGACCATGTATGCCGTATGGTTCCGGGTGGAACCCGGCACGGAAAAACAGAACCCTGATTAAATATCAATATAAAACTCGTTACTCCCAAGGAAGGGTTTATCGACATTACCGGCAGGATCAGGCAACTGGCCGGCCAGTCCGGCATCGCAAACGGGCTGCATAAGGACAATGGGACAACTACCCGGAATGAGTCAAGGGACGACCGTCCCTTGACTTATTCTCATGTAAATACGGTTTCTTGAAATGCCTGTCCCGCTTTTTTATACCTTTTTATTTTATATAGTTATATTCAGGTTTCGCTTTTGCGCTTTTTCCTTGGTTGCCTTTTTATAAGCAGCCTCTTCGCTGTTGGCTTTCAGCTCACTATTTTTCCGCCTGCGGGCGACTTCGGCTGCCGCTATCCCAAACTCAACGGATTCTTTAAGGTCTCTTTCTATCTCATCATTCTTTCCTGGCAAGCCATGGGGTGAATTTAAGGAAATTACCATTCCCGCCCCGACCTTATGGGTTATTTTAGAAGCAGCCGAAAGCAGCTTACCCATACTGGCGTTATCGAGAACACGCTCATGCCTGGCTAAAGCCTTCTCCCGCTTACGCAGGTTTTCTGCCGCCGCCTCTTCTCTTTTCAATCTGTCTATCTCAAGTTTCCTGGTTTCTTCTTCATATATGGCTTGCCTTATCTGTTTATCAGCAGCCTGCAGTTCTGCGACAATTTGCTTAATATCCGTATTGGCATTATTATTGTCCTGCTTGGCAAGCATTTCTTTGTTGCCAAAAGCTTTTTCTGCAAGCTTTTTTTGTAACCCAGCGTGGTATTCTCTTAACACAGTTAGGTTATTCTTAGGAAAAAAATTAGCTAATAAGTTATTTAAGCCCACTTGATCTATAGGCATTTTATTCACTCTCCAATAATCATATTTCCACAAGATAAATCCTTTATTATATAATCATCGAAATTTTTGTGAGAATAATTAACAACAAACTTGTTAAAATTGGGTCATTGGACCAAAACAGGCATGTAGAAACATTTTAACACAATATCCTTGTCCCCGTAGGGGACAAGGATAGGTCGAAACCACCGAAAAATCCTCGCGCTAAAATGCAATGATTCTTGCTGCAGGATACGAGTTTCTCTTATCACAAGTTTTGTTGTTCATGCCGCTCGAAAACACAAGCGAGCCGCTTGCTTAATCTTCTCAAGTGCTTTGGAAATAGGATTAGATTCACATCTCTTAATAATTCACATATGATAACAAAGAAAAGGGGTGGGATACCGAATGAAAAAGCAGATTGTGGTAAACCTGACAACCTTGCGTTGCTCCTATTTTGAGAATGACAGACTGGTCAAGGAATACTCTGTTGGTATTGGAAAGCCATCAACCCCTACGCCCCCAGGAAACTATCAGATTGTTGACAAATTGGTATTTGAAAAAATGGGAGATATAGATTTGGGCTCTAGAAGGTTAGTTTTATCATCAGAGAAAACTTGCCTTCATGGTTCATGGAATGGTCCAGTAGAAGGCTATGTTTCCGGTGGTTGTATCAGAATGTACAATAAAAATATTGAAGAATTGTTTCCAAAAGTGGAGATTGGCACATCTGTAGTTATGATTAACTCGTAAGCTTTTGGGTACAAAAAAGAAAAAACTTAAACTGACCTTTCCAGAAAAGGAAAAGTAAATTTAAGGTCGTTACGCATCAAGAGCCTATAAACTCTTATAAATCAAGGTGTTATAGGCTTCTCCATTTCTAACCTTTTGAGGCGGATCAATAGTGTATAATATGTAAAACGCCAAATCTGGAAACCTGATGTTTTCTCCTACGCCCACGGTGAGTCAAGGGACGGTCTTGGACTCATTAGCATTTGGGCCGTAATGTTTCCGCCAATGAGTCATCGAACCGTCCCTTGACTCATTCTTTCATAAAAAGCCCAATGGTCAGCCCAAAGCCCAGAATAATAATACAAACACGTAATAACTTTTCATTCAGCCGCTGCAGAGCGAGAGCCCCTACCTGGCCGCCTGCGATAGATGCAATAGAGGCTATCATGACTTGTGTCCACGCAACATTGCTTGAAAAAAGAAAAATCAAAACGGCGGAAGCGTTCATCACCCCAGCCAGCACATTCTTTGTCGCTCCTGCATTACGTACAGCTAAGCCGGAAATAGTCAGAGCAGCCAACATTAAGATGCCAATCCCGCCGCCAAAATAGCCGCCGTAAATAGAAATGGCAAATTGTGCGATTATAGCTCCAATAGGCCCTAATTGTTTGGAGTTTTCTCGGGTTCGCCGGAAAAAGCTGCCCCACAGGAAAACCAAGGTGGCAAATAGAACCAGCCATGGCACCAAAAATTCAAAAACAGACACCGGCGTAGCCAACAGAAGAAGCGCCCCCAAAACACCGCCAATCAGACTGATAACAAATAAAGCCTTAAAGGACAATTGGGGTAAGTCCGAAACATGTTGGCGTCCAGCAAAGCCGGTTGTAATCTGCCCGGGGAAAAGTGCGACCGTCGATGTAATATTTGCCGCCCGCGCGTCCAGGCCCGTAAACATCAACGCCGGAAAAGTAAGAAACGAGCCTCCGCCAGCCAACGCATTTTGCACACCTGCACAAAAAGCCGCAATAAAAAGAACAACAAATGTTATCATATTTAAAGTAACCACCTTGATACCTATTTTACTCCTCCCCGGAACGTTGCGGAGGCAATACTCTTAATCCAATCAAGCCTAGTGGTCTGTAAACGCTAATTCTATAGTGTTCTTGCGAGATCTTTTCCGCCCTGCTTTGTTGTCGTCGGCTTACATATTCCCGATATGCGCGCCTCCTCCGCCTCGCAGGGCGAAAAACCTCTCGCAATTCATCCTATAGTTTTAGAGTTTACAGACCACTAGCTATGTTTTGTTGAGTTCGTAAGAAAAGCTAACTTCTTGGACGATTTTCTTCACCACTAAAGATATTTTCTGTCGTAATTCCAAGGGACAAGGGACAGGTTTATCGTCCCAATCCTAATCATTTCCGATTCAGTATACCATCAAGTAAGCGAGGGAACAACTAATCCGTAATGAGTCAAAGCAACCTATGATTTAACCCCTTTAAACCCCTGCATCATGCCAGGTGTAGTATTTATTTGGTTCGTGGTAGCGCCTTTTTCCAGCGGGATAATCCGGGCCGTTGCCCTGTATTTTCGCATGGTCTCCCCCATCCAAGCGGCAGCGCGGAAAGAGTTTCCCGTACCCGACATGAAATACAGCGTTGCCTCCTTATAGCTCACGGCGCTCTCCTTTCCGGGAACAATTGAACAATTAATCCCTCTGGTATTTTCACCGGACAACGAGACTCGAAAGGACGGTTATTATGAACCGGAAATGCTGTTACGGCTCATACGATAAGTTACTATACAAATAGTCGAAGTTCCTGCAAACATCAAACATTTGCAGGAACTTCGACTATTTTTTCACCGTTACCAATGATACGGTTCCCCCCGACTAATCTTAGTAATGTTCTCTTCAAAACTATCTGAAATCATAAATCGAAAAACAAATCAGAATGAATGATCTCTCTTGTTACCCTAACTTCAAACGGAAAATAATCAGTAACATTTCTAATTTTAAAAATTATATCTCCCGCTAGCTCGTCTTGCTAAAAATTCTAGTTCCGTTTGTATGTGATCCCATAGAGAGTAATGCACCCAGATGTCGGTAAAATCCGTAAAGTGAAACGTGAGAATATGCGTATTGGCTCTCATTGAATGCAATATATGGAAATCCCTCGGGAATCCACAATCCGGTAATATCACAGAAAGTTTTCTGACTTAATAGAGCGTGTTACTCTTGGGTATTGGAAGTAAGAATTACTAAACCCAAGTAATTCCGCGTAAACTTTTACAATATGTTTAAGTTCATTATAAGTCAAACCAAAACAGGCACGTGGCCAAATTTTCAATACTAAAATTCTTATAATTACAAAACTTTTGCCTGGTGATACTCAGTCAATTTTTCGCCCAACTCAACGGCTGTTAAAGAACAACCTGTTTTGAGAAATGGCAATGCCGCTTCACCTGTTCCGATTCCGATTTTAAGGACGTTGCTTAATTGATTTATTTGTTTATAAGCAAAAATGTCCTCATACAACTCTGTAACATAAGTCTGACGCCACTTGTCATATTCAGAGTAAACTGCGTTGAATGTTGTTTCTAAACCTTTAATTATTGGCATTAACATCACCGCTTTCGCTTAATATAAAAAATGTACATTCAAATTTTGGGTTGTTATATTTCTTCTTTTCAAATCAAAACTAGTATAACATTAAAATCAGGTTAAAAAAGATACCATTACCCATCTTTTTTAACCTGATAGCCCTGGTGGAATGCTGGGGATTTGAACCCCCAGCACTTTACTATGTAAAATATAGAATAATTACTTATTCCTCTATAAACTTCATCTGGTGCCATCCCACAAAGTGCCGCACCCAACCATCAAAGTCTTTATTTTCATAAGCATTCCTCCTATAAACAATAACCTATGAAAATTTAAATAAAAGCATGTATTCTCCGCTAATTGCTTTTAACTATCTTTTGGTACACTACAAAAATGAATTAATTTATCAAATCCTTGATTCGCAATCCACTTTTCATCTCACTGTTTGCTGGTATACGTTGAAAATATTGTTCATCATTAGTAGAGTAATTCTCCCATTATCGAGAAAACCAATAGAAAAAACAGGACTCGCTGAAACAGTTTTCGCGAGTCCTTCCAAGGCACTAATCCTTTCTGAGTTTCTCCACTTCTTCCAAAGATAATCCAGTCCCTTTGGAAACATCCGCTGGTAACAGACCCATTGCCAAAAGACGTAACGCTGTTTCCCGAATGCCTTCTTCTCTGCCTTCTGCCTTGCCTTCTTCTCTGCCTTCTTCTTTGGCGTAGTACATAGCCGACAAATGATCACGCAAGGCCTTCTCGCGCATTTCATATAGATATCGCTCTTTATCCTGCTGCAAAAAGCGTTCTTCCGCTGACAAGGCTTTTTGGATCGCTGGTTCACTCATCACGATCTCCTCCATTTCTTGCGGATTGGCGTAATTCCCCAAATAGGTCAGCCACTTCTCCAACCGTGTTCTCGGTTTTGTTCGGAGAGTTTTCCATTTCGGCAATTCCAGAAAGTGGACTTCCATATCCCGGTTCAGTCGATAGCCTGTAGCTATATCATAGAGAGAAAATACGCTGTGATGGGGCTGGGTTTCCGGTAAAAAACTAAAACCCAGCACGTTGATGGTCACGGTACGGCATAGTTCTTTATAAGTCTGCCCACTTTGCAACTGACTTTGATACAATTTAGCCCAATAGTATAGGGTTCTTTTGTCAATATCCCGTTCATTGACAATCTGCACTTCGATGTTGACGAAACTACCATCACTGGCCTTGCCGAGAATATCCAGCCGGGACAGTTTATCTTGCAGATGCGCCGGATCCAGTTCTCGCTCCGCTAAAGTAATATCCGTCAATTCTTCGCTGCCGTTGACGCTTAAGACTGAGTTGAGGAAATTCAGCAATATGTCTTTATGTTCTTCCCGCCCGAATACCCATTTGAACAGATAGTCATTCAGCCGGTTCAAGTCCCATTCCACAGCGCTGCACCTCGGTTGCCTTTTTCAGAATTCCCTGGTAGTTATAGTATACACCAATCCTGGGATTTACACCATCGTACCTCACGCAGAGTTTCACTTTGAAAGCAAAAAGTACGTCCCTCCGCTTCCCTGTGTTTGCTGCCTGTGCTTGCTGGAGTGCTATTTATTCCCACTACATGCTTTGAATACGGACCCGACTTTATCATTTAAGTCAAAATACCCTGAATCCATCAATATTGTGGGTTTCATTTTTAAAGCATTTGGCCTTCCGTTCTCTAGACAGTATAGCAAAAAACGGTTGAGATGCCAGTCACTCTCCCGATTTGCCGAATTGATAACGCACAACCCTACAACGTATTTTTTTCATTCATCGTCTATCGAGTGACAAAAAAGGAACGACAGACTGTGCGAAAACATTGTTCACGTTAATTTTATTTATCAAGGTTTATGTTATTTGATTGAAGCTTTCATTGCATTGTACATTTTTTCTGTGAATGCGTCAATTTCATCTCGTGACATACGCATCCGCTCTACGGAATTGCCATATCCAATTTCCGTTTTGCCTCCTTCTAATTCCTTGAAAATGCCGTTTGCGAAGGCTTCCAGCGGCTCCATATGTAAGTTTTGCCACGTCCCGTTTAAATCCGTTTTTACTGCCGGTGGAGCTACTTCGATCACTTCTATGGCTGTAGCTGAAAGCTGGTATCTTAGGCTCACGGTAAAAGAATGAAGTGCCGCTTTCGTGGCTGAATAAATCGGAGTAATCGCAAGGGGCGTAAACGCTAGGCCGGACGTCACATTTATAATAGCTGCCTCTTTTTTCTCAGCAAAGAATGGTGCGAACAACATAGAAAGATGAATAGGCGCTTCCAGATTTGCCGTAATTTCTTTACTGAAGTAGCCCCAATTATTTTTCGCATCTGCTTTTAACACATTGAAACGCTGGGAAACCCCTGCATTGTTGACTAATACATTTACCTCCGGATAATTCACTGTTACCCAGTCAAATAATGCGGAACGCTCGGATTCTCTCGTCAAATCGCATGGATAGGTAATGATGCCCGGCAAAGTTTCTTGGGCTTTTTGAAGTACGTCTTTACGCCGTCCGCAAATGATTACCTGATTTCCCCCCTTGATAAAGCGTTCCGCAAAAGCCAGCCCGATGCCGGAACCTCCACCAGTAATGAGTATTGTGTTTCCAGATAGTTTCATACCAATTCCACCTTTCATTTTAATTACTTAGAATATTAACTACCGAACTCACGAAAATTTTCACTCCATATTTCAACAGATAGTTCCCATACGCCGGCAACACCTCCCCCAGCAACTACATATGCCATTTAACTACTGGTTTTCAGACAAACCTTAAAGTGGTTAGGCTATTTCTTTAACTTCATCCTCCATACGAATAAAGAACGAAGCCAATAAGCCAAAGCATAAGAAAAAAGCCAAAGCCAGGAAAGTAAAGAAATAGCTACCTGATTTCAATATGTTCAGCGTAAGAATGGGGCCAATGCTGGCACCGGCAAAGAGAATAAATGTATAGGCAGATATCGCGGCCCCTCTTACTTTCCCCCCCAGCCGGCCGATAATGGCTACTACCGTAGGAGCGAAGACAGCAAGCCCAGCGATAAAGAGGATGCTGGCGACGACGATTAATAATAAATTGTTGCTAATTCCCAGCAACAGCAATCCAATGATGGACAGTGCCATTCCGGCACGCAGGACTGAAAACAGCCCGTGTTTCTCCACTAATTGCCCGGAAAAAGGTGACAGAAGCATACCGATAATACCCATAGACCGAACATAGAATATCTGCTGGGCGGTAAAACCGAACAAAGGGCTGCTTAGATAATGATTCAACGCAGTGTACATGCCCACGAAGGAAAAAAGTATTGTTAAGGCGATTGCATAGGAACAAAGTAAAGATTTTTGAGTTAGAATCGTTCCCATTTGTCTGAATATCGTAATTATACTTGTATTGACACATGTAACAGGACTTTGGGGAATGAACCACAAGATCAAAAAGGCTGTCACCGCATAAATAACACCCAGAAGATAAAATATAAGATTCCATCCATAAAGCTGACTGATGTAACTGCTGAAGATCTGGCCGATAATACCGGCCATGAGAAATCCTGTATTGATGAAACCAATTGTCGTTACCTGCTTTTGCGGCGGAAATACTTCTACAACATAAGCTAGGGCTACCGGTGAAAAAGTTGCTGCCGCCGCTCCCTGTAGACCACGAAATAGAATTAGCCAGGACAGGTCGGTAATGAATCCCATCAGCAGCGAAATGAATGCCAAAATAGATAATCCTGATAAAATGATGATTTTGCGGCCAAAGCGGTCGGATAACGGTCCGTAAAAAAGGCAGCCAAGCGCAAAACAGAAGGAAAAAGAGCTGCTGGTCCAGGCCGCCTGTGTCGGCGCAACCTTAAAAATGTCTGTAAAAGTTGAGATTAAGGGTATAGTGATATAAAGACTCGACATAATTACCAAACCGGACCAGAATAAGACGACAGTCATAAGTGAATAACTTTGTGATGATCCCTGAAATGCTTTCTTTGCGGGGTTATATAGTAATTCCAATCTGAATGCCTCCCAAACATATTTTAAAACTTGGCTATTATGGCTTTCTTGAGCACGATTACGCAAGCATTACAGCGATAATCCAAAACAACAATAATTAGACAAGCTAATTACTCGAATAGAAAAATTAGCCAGGCAAATTAAATGCGGAAATAAAAAATCGGTGCATCATTTTATAGACCGATCTTTATTAATAACTGCAGCAAATGTTTTGCGACACGCTTTTTCGCTAATAGGCCAATATTTCCACTCCCATTTTTGTAACCAATACAGTTTTTTCCCATTGGGCAGATGGCTGTCCATCAGCGGTAGTTACAGTCCATCCATCCCTTCGGCTGGTATGTACATTTGCCGACCCCATATTAATCATGGGTTCAATGGTAAATATGAGACCCGGAACCAAAAGCATTCCTGTGCCTGCAGACGCAACATGGCTTACCCATGGCTCTTCATGAATGCTTAATCCAACACCGTGGCCTCCAATATCCCGGACAACCGAATAGCCACAGGCGTGAGCATGATCCTTAATCACTTGACCAATATCCCCGAGAAATCCCCAGGGTCTGACTTGTTCGACTCCAAGATCCAGGCACTCTTTTGCTACTTCCACTAGTCTCTTTCGTTCATTGGATACCTTACCAACACAGAACATCCGGGATGAGTCAGAATAATAGCGATTATAAATGGTGGTCACATCGATGTTTACAATATCGCCGTTTTTTAATCGAATCTGTTCCGAAGGAATTCCGTGACACACCACCTCATTAATGGAAATGCACACGCTCTTTGGATAACCCTCATAGCCTAAAGTGGCAGGGATGCCTCCTAGCTCTATGGTTTTTTGATATATCCTTTGATCTAGCTCTTCCGTGGTTATTCCATCCACCACAAATTCGCTGATATAATCCAGCAATTCGATGTTGCGAAGGCCGCTCTCCCGAACTCCGTGGATGTCTGCAATTGTCTTTAACTGTGTACGGTTCGGAACCTCATATCCCTTCATGCGATACAGCTTAATTTTTTCGTCAATTTCCGTATGGCAATGTTTATACTTCTGTCCACTGCCGCACCAACAAGTATTGTTTCTCCCAAACTTCATTTATTTACTCCCCTTATATGTAATAAAGGAGGAAGCGCTTTATCAGTCAGTCAGGTTAAGAGAATTACGAAAGTCCTTGCGATATTGCCTTGGCGGACAATGGAATTCCCGCGCAAATGCCCTAGTTAGGGCTTCAGAGGAACCATAACCATAACGAAAGGCTATTTCCGTAACGGAATCATCTGTGATTTTCAAATCCTGTGCAGCAGCCATTAGCCTACACTTGGCAAGAAATTGTTTGTATGTAGTACCGATATGCTCTCGAAATTTGACCGAGCAATAATATGGGGAATATCCGACACGGGATGCCATAGCCGCTAAGGTTGGTTGCTCGGTAATGTTATTTTCGACCCATTTAGCCATTACTTCAATTGTTTGTACTGACATTTGCCTCACCCCTTTATAGTATAGTCCCTTGCTCCGTAAATTACCTGATATAACTTGCATACTTCAAAATAAAGTAATAGATTAAAGTGATAATTCAAAACAATAATGGTTAGACGAGCTAATTACCTAAGTAAAAAATCAGCCAGGCAAATTAAATGCAGAAATAAAAAATCGGTGCATCATTTTATAGACCGATCTTTATTAATAACTGCAGCAAACAGACAGTCTCTTCCTCTGTTAATTTGTTGGTGAGATTGGCACAGGCCATCCAATAGTGTGGTAGAACAAGATCTAGAAGCTGATAGCCTTTTTCGGTTATTGTAACATTGACCATTCTTTGATCTTCAAGACATATGGTTCTTGTAATCAGTTGATGTGCTTCCAGCCAAATTAACTGTTTGGTTACAGACGCACGGCGTATTCCAAGATTATCAGCAATTTCTGATGGCTGTAACGGCTGGTTCGTGCCTGTATTGTATAGTAGAAAGAGTAAAGAAAATTTGCTTTCGGAAATACCATATTCTTTCAGTGCGTCATTTATAGTATCTAAAATGTCATCAGATATTTGCAGTAACGCTTCTCCCAACTGTGCTCTTGTACTGGGAGGAGTTGAAGGAGTCTGTTGTTTCATAGGTAAATTCCTTTTGTATTTAATTTCCCAAGCTAATTAATAGTATACTGATCAGAAAGGGTAATGTCAATATAAAAATGACCAGGAGATAGTACCATCAGGTCTGTCTGCCGCCGATATAGCCAATAGTGACAACCACTATGACGGCTACGCCAAAAACAATTTCAATTATGGAAATTTAGCCGTTTTTTCCATTACATCATATAATGCCAGCTTATAGTTGATTCTTTCCATATGTTTAAGAATCTGCGCCAATTGTTCCTCGGCTTTCTTCTTATGGTCAAGCATCATCCGTTTACGCTCCGGGATTGTACTATCTCCCTGCTTAAATAATTCCGCGTACCGCTTAATCTCGGAAAGAGGCATGCCTGTTTCCCGCAAAGACGTAATAAAATAAATCCACTCGAAATTCTGCTCGTCATAAATTCGGTTGCCATGTTCGTTGCGTTTGACAAACGGCAATATGCCTTCCTTTTCATAAAAGCGCAGCGTATGCTCAGAAACACCGCTTTCCTGGGCAAACTGCTTGATAGAAACTGTCATTATTTCATCTCCTAATGGAAGAGGTTACTTAGAGTTACTCTATGTAAATACTATCATACAATGAATCATTCAACAAGAATACCGGCAACACATCTACTTTTACTCAACACCGATTTATCTACTTCGGCAATAATTATATGGAATTCAAAAATGATTTTCTATTAATCGTAATGCTAGGAACGCTTCGACGCTGCCGCTTAACCTACGCTTATCCTAGCATTACGATTGTAACTCATTTTTGAAAACTATATAGTTCAAAAATTGCGCATGTTTATTAAGCAGCTTGGCACTTAGCACAATTATTTTTTCTCCTGCTTGTTTTTTAAAGAACGGTTTAAAAAATCATACTTGACTTAGAGTTTCTCTAATAGTTTATTCTAGCTATATATAAGAAAGGAGTGCTCCGCATGCTAAATTTTAATTTTTACAATCCCACACGCATTTTATTTGGAAAGGGCCGGCTTGACAGCATTGATCAAATGATCCCAGCCGATGCTCATGTTTTAATCACTTATGGAGGAGGCAGCGCGAAAAAGTACGGAACGCTGGATAAAGTAAAAAGCGTACTGG
Source organism: Methylomusa anaerophila (assembly GCF_003966895.1). NCBI lineage: Bacteria > Bacillati > Bacillota > Negativicutes > Selenomonadales > Sporomusaceae > Methylomusa > Methylomusa anaerophila. Next base: position 956,541 of record NZ_AP018449.1, read on the forward strand.
GAAACAGAAAGGTTCAGGAATTCGGCGGTATAGAACCAAATCCTCATTATGAGACTCTGGTAAAAGCTGCAGAGATTGTACGCCGGGAAGGTATTGATTTTCTGCTGGCCATCGGCGGTGGTTCCGTCATCGACGGAACAAAATTCATTGCCCTTGCCGCTTCTTACAGCGGTGAGGCACTGGATCTTTTGCGCTATGGTTTTACACCCATCGGTACAGACACTGTAAAAACAGCAATTCCAATCGGCACTGTGCTGACACTCCCCGCAACTGGCTCAGAAATGAACTGCGGCGGCGTGATTAGTTATGAACAAGGCAAGTACCCTGTCTTTAGCGAATTAGTCTTTCCCCGTTTTTCAGTATTGGATCCGGCACTCACTTACACGCTCCCCAAAATTCAAGTAGCCAATGGTGTAATTGACGCCTTTGTGCATACGACGGAGCAATATATCACCTATCCTGTAGACGGCAGAATCCAAGACCGCATATCGGAAGGTATTTTGCAGACGTTGATTGAAATCGGTGAAACCACCATTGCGGAACCGGAAAACTACGATGCACGCGCCAACCTGGTCTGGAGCGCAACACTGGCACTGAATGGGTTAATCTGCGCAGGTGTCCCGCAAGACTGGGCGTCTCACATGATCGGGCATGAATTGACCAGCTTATATGGCATCGATCATGGACAAACATTAGCCATCCTATTACCGTCATTGTTAGAAATACGCCGCGAACAAAAGCGCGCGAAGCTTCTGCAGTATGCTGCGCGCGTCTGGAATATAACGGAAGGAAGCGAAGATGACCGGATACATTCCGCGATACAAAAAACCAGGGAATTCTTTGAACGCCTTGGCGTAAGGACACGGCTGTCCGATTATAATATCGGCGAAGATCAGATACCGGTTATTGTCGGACAATTAAAAGCGCATGGCATGACAGCGCTCTCCGAAACCCAGGATCTTTCGCTGGACATAAGTCAAAAAATCTTAGAAAACGCACTATAAATTTCCTTCATCGTTTTATCGCTTCCCTCTGTCAGGTCTTGGTATTTCTACTCGTCTTACGGATTTTGGTTTGTACCCATTAGGCTTACTTCAGATGCCGCCTCACGACGGTACACCCTTGCTCTCTGCTAACAATTTCTACTGCCAAACCCGTAGTGGACTTTCACCACCAAGTTATCGCCCATTCGGGGCAAACCGCGAAAGGAGTTCTCAGCGTTAAAACACTGGGAACTCCTTATTTACAGACAGACGGGGACAGATGGGGGCTTTCCGGGCTCCATCGCTTTAAAGTCTACGGGCGGAGCAGTTGATTCATTATATCTTCTGAAAACCAGGCTTCTTCAATTTTTTGATTCTTTACTTTATAGATACCGATCCCCTCCCACTCTACCCTCTTGTAGGTCGGCTTTATATCCATAAAAGGCCTGACAAAATTTCCACTATTGGTGAACCGAACGACAACTTTATCACCAGAGGCAATGACGTCTTTTATATCAAGATACATCTCGGTAAAAGCGCCACCAACACTAGCCTTCATACTTCTTTTATAATCTTCCAGTCCATGAATCTCGCCTAAGCTTCCTCCACGCCAAACCATATTCGCAGCCCAAAACTCATCAATGATGTCTAAATTGCCGCCATTGACAACTTCGGCTAAAAAACGTTTGACAATAGTGATATTTTGCTGAGCTATATCAGGAGCTTGGCTCATATAAATTTGCTCAGCTTCCTGACCATTGGCTGGTGCAGCGCTAGATATGCTCAAAGGGCCAACTATGATCGCAAAAGCAACCAGTACCATTCCTGTTATCCTTTTCAAACTACCTTCTCCTCGTATAATAAGTTTTGTAGGCAATAATCCGCCATTGTTTACAAAGCTTATTTTATTTTTTACTACCCGGATTTGAATCCCCTGATGCTAAAATATTCGTAAGAGAATTTAGCAAAGGTAACGTCTGATCTCTCCTGCAAAACCTTTTGGTTATTGCTTATAAAGCGTGACGCCTGCCTTATTCATCCAATACCGCTAACACAGATGTTGCGTCTCTGGGCGAAAGCTTTCCAGCAAGCTGCTTTCACAGATGAATGCTGATTATGCGAGGGTGCGGTCAGTGAGTAAGATCAGGGTATTCCTTTCTATCTTCCCTATTTTTTGCCAAAAAGGAGGTGAAGTTTTATGAAGAAGGCGGATCTTCTTTCTACTTTATTTGTGGGGATTGACGTAAGTTCCCGAGAAAATGTCGTCTGTGCTATTGATTACGAAGCACAGAAACTTCTGCGGTTTTCTGTACCGAACAATCACCCGGGAGCCATTGAAATGGCCGAAAAACTTCATGCCTTCCTTTATGGAAACCGTGACATCAACAAGCTGATGCTTGCTTTGGAGTCCACATCTTTCTACGGAATTCATATCGCCAATTATTTGTCTTCCTGTGAGCTGTTAATGCCATTTCATACTCACGTTTATTGTTTGAACCCCAAGATGATTGCCAATTACAAAAAATCGTACATCGACTTAGGGAAAAACGATGCTGTTGACGCTTTTGTAATCGCTGATTTTGCCAGAGTCGGCCGAATTACTACTGCGCCTTGGCGCGGCAGCCAGTTTCTTGCTCTGCAACGCCTGACCCGCCATCGTTTACATATCGCCGCTTCGCTTACTCGCGAGAAAACCTATATGCTCTTGAATATATTTCTTAAATTCAGTCAACTTTCTATGCTCCACGAAGATCAGCAGCCGTTTTCCGACCATTACGGTGCTACGGCCTCTTCGGTTTTAACCGACTTCCTCTCTACCGAGGACATTGCCAATATGCCGATGCAAGCACTGATTGATCATATTGGCCAAAAAGGTAAAAACCGGTTTGTAAATCCTGGCCATACAGCCTCTTTACTTCAGCAGGCAGCTCGCAATTCTTACCGATTGGATAAATGCCTATATGAACCTTTAACCCTCTCTATCGCCTCATCTTTCAACCTTATTTCCGCTTATGAGTCCGAAATAAAGGCCATTAATAAGGCAATTGAAAAAACTCTCAAGGGGCTTGACCCAAATGCTTATCACTCTCTCTTGTCCATTCCTGGCATCGGCCCGGTTTACGCTGCCGGCATCATTGCTGAGATTGGCTCCATCGACGCCTTTAACTCTCACAGTGCTCTTGCTAAATATGCCGGTCTTGTTTGGCGTGAAAATCAATCCGGCAATTTTAGGGCTGACGACACCGTTCTTTCAAAAGCTGGCAATTCCTACTTAAGATACTATCTAATTGAAGCTGCCAGTCATGTTAAGAACCATATACCGGAATACGCAGCTTTTTACCACAAGAAATACGATGAAGTTAAAACTCATCAGCATAAACGCGCACTCGCACTTACTGCTCGTAAATTTATCCGGCTGATTTTTGGATTGCTGGCCAACCATCAGCTTTACTCTAAAAGTAGAGTAAGCCAAATTTAACGACTTCCATTTTTTAACTTTTTCTCCTTCTTGAGGAAAGAGCTTATTAGATTTACCCTTTTTTGGCGCATTGCTTACGATATTTATTTTTTATGAGCTTGACATATTACCAGATTGCTTTATTTTACCAGTTTTACTGTATTTATAATTGTATTCCTTCCATAATTTCAGATTGCTAAACTTCGATAACTTTCGAATTTATTGTAAGTCATTTTGCCTTTCATTGTCAAATATAGTGGTGACAAAAAAGGAACGTCCCCAATCGTCCCTAAGGATTTCAAAATATCCACAGCAGGCTGCGTCAGGGGCTGTACTGACCCTTATTGTGCCGATTTTGGCGTTATCGCCCAGGGGCCGGATGCCTTCGACATCTATATCGGCGGCCGCGGCGGGAGCAAAAAGCCGGCGCACGGAAGCCGAATTGCGAAAAATGTTACCGGCCAAGGCGTTGCCGAGGTTTTGGAGTATGTACTGACAAAATATTGCGAGCTTGGACAGCCCAATGAACGTTTGTGCAAAGTCATTGAGCGCTGCGGTCGTGACGTCTTTACACCATCCAACGTGAAATATGCCGTATCGAAAGAGTTTGATGATTTTCTCGCGTTTATGTATGAATAAAGAAAGTGGTGAGTAAGGTGGAACAAGAGACCAATTGGCCAGAATCCGAGAGGTCTTCCGGCAGGCCGTCCCCGCCTTCCGGCCAGCCTAAAGTTGGGGATGCATACAAAGTCGAATTATCTATACAAGACACTGGAAAGGAATACAATTCCTGAGCATTGATGTCTCAGGGGTCTGGCTTCTGCACGACGAATGGGAGAAAAAATAGATTTCCCGAAAAAGGATAGCGGATAGCGGGGATGTTCCTTTCTTGACACTTCGGGACAAAAAAGGAACGTCCCCAACTGGCCCCAAGCGGTGGCAGGGTGAACCGATACGATCGGTAAATATTACAGCATGCACGCATCGAGAAGCGCTAGGAACTTGGGAGGCCCCTGGAGCTCCATTAAACAGGTAGGAACATCTGAAACAAAAATAAATCAAAACAAACATAAAGATTTTAAAAAATTCTTGTGTTTATAGACGAACGGTCATATAATTATAACATGAAAAGAACAAGACGTAATGAACATATCCGAGAGCGGTTACTAGATGCTGGGTTGGATTTTTTTTCCAAACAGGGTTATAACGGCACAGGAATTAAGGAGATTGTTGATGCCGTAGGGGTACCGAAGGGATCATTTTACAATTATTTCAGTAGCAAAGAGGATTTTGCAGCGAACATAATTCGACATTATGCAGAAGGTTATTGGCGTGAATGGTCCACGTATTTTTTGGAGGGACCTGACGATGATTCGCTATCAGCATTACGCTACAGCTTTGAACGGATGATAGAAAAACATAAGGAAAGCGATGTAAAGGCTGGCTGTATCGTCGGCAATTTAGGTGCAGAGATTAGTGAATCGAGTGAGATATGTCGCAATGCGATGCAGACTGTCCTAAAAGAGTGGCGTGAACGATTTGCTAAATATGTGCTAATAGCACAAGCGCAGGGGACAGTAAGAAATGATATATCTGCCGAAGAATTGGCAGATATCTTTTGTAGTGTGTGGGAAGGAAGTCTGTTGCGTATGAAGATAGAAAATTCTACAGATCCTCTGAAGCGCTGCATAAATTTGATGTTTGACAAGTTTTTTTAAGAATAATTTTTTTTGCATAAAACAAGACGACTGGTCATATTAGTTTTTTTAGCAATAGATGCATAATGCGATACTGCTATCTGCGGAGCGGCATCATTTTTGTAAAGCTGTTATCTCTACTGGAAAGGAGGTGATAAACTATGCAATAAGAAAAAATGTTTTTTCGGGAAAATGATTCTGAATAACAAAGGGAGGTAAAACAATGGCGAAATACGACAAATTATTTGAAACTGTGAAAATCGGAAGCATGGTGTTAAAAAACCGTTTTATCCAGCCCCCCATGGTGGTAAACTACTGTTCTTCGGATGGACATGTGACAGATCGTTACATTGCCTACATACGGGCAAGAGCGAAAGGTGGTGTAGGTATGATTGTTACAGAGGCAACCTATGTCCACTCCAGTGGAAAAGGATTCATTAACGAATTAGGAATCTATAAGGATGAACTTATACCGGGGTTGAAAAAGTTAACCGCGGCCGTACATGAAGAAGGTGGCAAGATTGCTGTGCAGCTTTATCATGGCGGTCGACAGACTAGCTCGGCCACGACTGGAATGCCTATTATGGCGCCATCACCTATACCCTGTCCGTTTGTCGGTGAAATGCCGAAGGAGATGACAGAAGAAGATATCCGTGAGATAGTAGAGGCTTACGGGGAAGGGGCGCGGCGTGCCAAAGATGCAGGTTTCGATGCCGTAGAAATTCACGGGGCTCACGGTTACTTAATCAACCAATTCCTTTCTCCTTATAGCAATAAGCGATCCGACGAGTATGGCGGATCGCTCATCAACCGCGCTCGTTTCCCGCTGGCGGTGGTGCAAAAGGTGCGAGAAATAGTTGGGCCGGACTTTCCTGTACAATATAGAATGAGCGCTGAGGAATATGTTGAAGGCGGCCTTACTGTCGAGGATACTAAAGCCTTTTCGATAATGCTTGTGGATAATAGCGTAAATGCCATTCATGTGAGCGGGGGGGTCTATGAGTCAGCTGCATATATTCTTCCGCCGGCCGCTATCCCCCAAGGAGTTTACGTGAACAATGCTGCGGCCATCAGGGAAGCCATTGGCGCCAAGGTTCCCGTCATTGTCGCAGCTAGACTGAAAAATCCTGACATGATGGTAGAGATAGTAGAAGCTGGCAAAGCGGACATGATTTCCATAGGACGAACACTGCTGGCTGATCCTGAATTTCCCAATAAACTGAAAACTGGGAAGCTAGAGGATATCCGGAAATGCACCGGCTGCAACCAAGGATGTGTCGACCGTCTTCTTGCTGCTCAGGATATCGGTTGTTTAGGGAATCCTTTGACTGGCCATGAGGGGGAGTTTAATCTTGAGAAAAAAGCGGCAAATAAGAAAAAGGTTCTCGTGGTAGGAGGCGGACCTGGTGGATTGGAAGCGGCACGGATTGCAACGTTGGGTGGACATAACGTCTTTTTATATGAAAAAAGCGATAAGCTAGGAGGTCTTCTCAATTGCGTATCCCTTGCTCCTCACAAAGACGAGTTTGAAGAGTTAAAGAATTTTCAGATTGCTCAGATTGAGAAACTAGGTGTTCACGTTACACTAAATCAGTCCGTGGATGGAGCGGTCATCGACCGTCTGCAACCTGACGTTGTTATCATGGCGACGGGTTCCCAGCCAATCAAACTAAAGATTCCCGGACTTGAGAATGTACGGGTTAAGAATGGGGAGGAAATCCTTTTCGGTGCTACTTTCGGAAAAAGTGCGGTTGTTATAGGTGGTGGCGCTGTTGGCTGCGAAACTGCAGAGTTTATGGCGGACAAGGGAGCTAAGGTGATAATCGTTGAGATGCAGGAAGAAGCGGCTAAAGAAGTAGGTTTGTTGGAAAGAGCGTTACTTTTGCAAAGGCTTGCACAAAAGGGAGTGACAATCTTGACGGGGGGAGCAGCGCAGGAAGTTACAGCGAAAGGAGAGCTCATCATTAAAAGGAATGGCGGAGAGGAGATCTTGCGTGGCATTGATACGGTGGTGCTGGCCGTAGGTTACAAGTCGGTAACAGAACTTGAAGATGTACTTAAGGAAAAAGAAGTACCGTACGTCAAGATTGGGGATTGTTCCAAGCCGCGCAAGGTCCTAGATGCCACGTGGGAGGCTTTCCACGAGTGTTATTCGCTGTAAGTAAGGGATCAAACCATTTTTACAAAAAGCTTTGTAGAATTACAAGGAAAGATATGACTTATCGGTCTCTGTGAAGAAGTATGTGGTTATAGAGGTGTCATTAACAGTGGTTTGTGATGCAGTGCGGTATCGAGTCAGTCCGTAGAATCCTCAAGCGGATCAAAGGATAATATAGCATCAGTTAATTTGTTCCACTTTTATCAGTTAGTAGATGCCCAAAAAATTTTATTAACGTTTTGAAACTTTCAGCTCAATCTCACCCCTTTGAGGACAGTACTAAATGTTCAATGTGCTAGAACCATATTATAGAGCAAGATCATTTTATAAAATGAAAGATTAGGCCAATGTTAGGATTTAATAGTTTTGTACTGTAGAGAGAAAACTATTTGCGGAATTGAAACAATGCCTATTGATTGGGAAAGGGCAGTTTGAAGAGATTCAAGCTGCCCTTTCTGAGGTTGAATTTATAAACAAGATTATGAATGTAACTGTTTGATATTGTGTGGATTGTAGGTGATGTTTTGATTTTGTAAGATCTTTGCACCAGAACATTTTTTATTAACCGGTGTGAGTGGTAAAATAAAGTAGGCCAATTTCGGACAAGTAAATCCGGACAAATTTGGCCAACATACTATACCAGTTTTGGCCACAAAGTAGGCCACTGTTTAGCAAAAGAATGTGCATCAATCCAAGCCGTCCTACCCGCTACATGTGATAGACTTAAAAAATCACATATGGGAAGGGTGGCAGAATAAAGGCGCTTGGATTTTCAAAAAGAAGAACGGCCAGAGTATTGGCCATCAGCCGTGATACAGTTAGCAGCTATTGGGACATGGCCGCTGACGAATATACCGCAATGGCTGAGTTAGTCAAGAAGCAAAGCAGTCTCATCAAATATGAGTCTGTAATTCTTGGCTGGTTATATCGTTATCCATCCATGACTTCCGCACAAGTGTATGACTGGCTGCTGGAACATTACAATGTTCAAATATCCGAACGGGCAGTACGGCGATATATCGGTGCACTCCGGCGCGAACACAGCATTGCTAAAAACTCTCAACCTCGCGACTATGAATCTGTGGATGAATTACCCATGGGGTATCAGATGCAGATCGACTTTGGCGAAAAAAGCATGAGAACGCCTGACGGACAGTATGTGAAGGTCTATTTTATCGGCGTCGTCCTCTCCCATTCACGGTACAAATGGGGCTATTTCCTAGATCGACCCTTCTGCTCGGTGGATCTTGTAAACTGTCTGGATATGTGTTTTGACCATTGCGGCGGTGTCGCTCACGAGCTTGTATTTGACCAGGACAGCATTGTAACAGTCAGTGAAAATTACGGTGACATTATTTATACTTATGAATTCGAGAAGTACCGCAAACTCCATAGTTTAAACATCTATTTATGCCGGAAATCCGATCCGGAATGTAAGGGTAAGGTGGAATCGGTCGTCAAATATGTAAAAGGCAACTTCCTGCCCAATCGTTTTTTCATGGGTATTGATATTTTAAATCGCAGTTTTGTTGAGTGGCTTGACCGCACGGGAAATCGGAAGAAACATGGCACGACAAAAAAAGTACCGGCCGAGGTGTTCGAATTGGAACGCGCGCACCTTCGACCGATACTTACCATAATGGAAACATCTACTGATGCTAGTATGAATCGAATCGCTATTCGGTTCCCCTTGGTACTTACAACAAAGAAAAAGAGGTTTGCATTGAAGTAAAGGACGGCAAACTCATCATATCGCAGGTTTATGGCGACTACGTGATAGCCGAACATCCTTTATGTAGCGGCAAGGGAAAACTGATTAAAAACGGCTTAATGGACTGTGCAATGATTTTCTACAGGAAATTCGTCGGCGAAAAGGCAGGTCAATCTACTAGTCTTAGAAGCAGATAACTGGCTCGAGGTTGTCAGTATCCCCGTCCCATTGACACCTGCAAGTCCTCAACCGTCCAAGGGTTCGTATTTGCTCATAATCAGTCATACCACTCCAACTCAACAAGAGCCTTGTTCCTATATGTCAAGAAATCTCGCGCTCTAAATCCCATACGTTCCCAAAAGCGTTTGCCGTCCTCATTATCCGAATACACCGCAAGCGTGACATCGGATATCTCCTCGGCTTTCAAGGCTTCAAACACCTTTGCAACAAGACGTGTGCCGATTTTCTTATTCTGATGCTCGCGTGAAACGCAGGCATGATAAATGTAGCCGCTGCGTCCGTCGTTGCCGCAGAGAATCGCCCCAACAATATCGCCGTCAAGCTCCGCGACAAAGGAAGTGTTTGGGTTTCGACGGAGAAATTTCTCAATGCCGTCGCGAGTGTCAGCAACATTATTCAACCCCATATGCTCCGTTTGCCACAGGGCGTAAACACGGTCGTAGTCAGTGATTTTAAGTGGAAGTATTTTCATTTTCTCTTCCTCTCCTAACTTTCGGCTTAATCAGTCGTAACTCCGACCAACCACCCGTTTCAATTCTTCATCTAGCACATCACCGCCGAGCGTGACGGTGTTCCAGCGGTGGGAATCGCACAATCGTAGTCGAGTAGAGCAGTGAGGTGTTAGGCGCTTGAGATATTCCTGAATGCCTGCGGTAAGATACTTCTCTTTAATTTTGCCAACTATGACAATAGTGATTTTCATGGTAACTCTCTTTCGGATTACTGCTGTTGCGGCATTTCTTCCAGGGCCAATGGTCTGGGTCCGCCCGTTCCGCTGTATAACGACGGCTACGCAGCTTCCCACCTGCTGGTTGTCAAGTACGGCCCGAAGGTCGGGTACGCTATTGGTCTCAGTACCGGCGACGCTCAGAATAACATCCCCTTCCTGGATGCCGGCTTTGGCCGCAGGGCCATTCGGATATACGAGTCAACAAACCGTCCCTTGACTCGGCCTCGTACATGTCGGAATTCCCGACACACTGCTTTTTCAACAAGCTCGCCAGTTTCAAAAATACTATACTATGACTTTTTACGAAAGTACTTTCCCTTTGCTGATGACTTCATCATATAGGAAATCCCCTGGCTTGGCTTTTCGATAGTCATCGACTGAATAAGGCCGTGGTGATATGTCAGGATTCACATCCAGTGTCAGCATTTTTAGTCGTACAGCCTCTTTTACATAGTCATGACCGAAATCGGAAGATATAATGACTACATCAATATCACTGTCTTCATCAGCAGTATCAGACGCTTGAGAGCCATACAAAACAGCTTGCTCAACCGCAATTTTGTTATTACGGAGAATGCGCAAGTAATCCTTTACAGCTATTTCAACTTGCTTTCCACCCATGCCAATACCTCCTTTGTTTCCGACAAACCTTCCATAAAACAATACATCCGTATAATGTAATTCTCTACCCTCATAATACCATACTTCTCCGTATAGAAAAGACATAACATCCCCTTGGCGGAAAGCTATGTCTTTTTGGAGTTATGTTGCAAAAAGGATTTTTAGTGCCATTGCCGATCATGTCTATTTGCATCAATAATGATTTTATATAAATATGTATTCTCCGCTAATTGCTTTTAACTATCTTTTGGTACACTACAAAAATGAATTAATTTATCAAATCCTTGATTCGCAATCCACTTTTCATCTCACTGTTTGCTGGTATACGTTGAAAATATTGTTCATCATTAGTAGAGTAATTCTCCCATTATCGAGAAAACCAATAGAAAAAACAGGACTCGCTGAAACAATTTTCGCGAGTCCTTCCAAGGCACTAATCCTTTCTGAGTTTCTCCACTTCTTCCAAAGATAATCCAGTCCCTTTGGAAACATCCGCCGGTAACAGACCCATTGCCAAAAGACGTAACGCTGTTTCCCGAATGCCTTCTTCTCTGCCTTCTTCTCTGCCTTCTTCTTTGGCGTAGTACATAGCCGACAAATGATCACGCAAGGCCTTCTCGCGCATTTCATATAGATATCGCTCTTTATCCTGCTGCAAAAAGCGTTCTTCCGCTGACAAGGCTTTTTGGATCGCTGGTTCACTCATCACGATCTCCTCCATTTCTTGCGGATTGGCGTAATTCCCCAAATAGGTCAGCCACTTCTCCAACCGTGTTCTCGGTTTTGTTCGGAGAGTTTTCCATTTCGGCAATTCCAGAAAGTGGACTTCCATATCCCGGTTCAGTCGATAGCCTGTAGCTATATCATAGAGAGAAAATACGCTGTGATGGGGCTGGGTTTCCGGTAAAAAACTAAAACCCAGCACGTTGATGGTCACGGTACGGCATAGTTCTTTATAAGTCTGCCCACTTTGCAACTGACTTTGATACAATTTAGCCCAATAGTATAGGGTTCTTTTGTCAATATCCCGTTCATTGACAATCTGCACTTCGATGTTGACGAAACTACCATCACTGGCCTTGCCGAGAATATCCAGCCGGGACAGTTTATCTTGCAGATGCGCCGGATCCAGTTCTCGCTCCGCTAAAGTAATATCCGTCAATTCTTCGCTGCCGTTGACGCTTAAGACTGAGTTGAGGAAATTCAGCAATATGTCTTTATGTTCTTCCCGCCCGAATACCCATTTGAACAGATAGTCATTCAGCCGGTTCAAGTCCCATTCCACAGCGCTGCACCTCGGTTGCCTTTTTCAGAATTCCCTGCTAGTTATAGTATACACCAATCCTGGGATTTACACCATCGTACCTCACGCAGAGTTTCACTTTGAAAGCAAAAAGTACGTCCCTCCGCTTCCCTGTGTTTGCTGCCTGTGCTTGCTGGAATGCTATTTATTCCCACTACATGCTTTGAATACGGACCCGACTTTATCATTTAAGCCTGATCCTCCACACACTCCCTGACCCGAATCAAATAGCAAGCCCCGACTCAATACAAATAACTAAATAATTCATGCCTGACGCCAAGATCTCCCCAAGCAAGCTATTCTTGTAATCCATCTTTTAACGAAATATAATTTTTCCTGCTAAAAGAAATAATTGCGGCACATACAGAGATTCCGGCCAGAAAAGCCATAACAATGTGAAAAGCTTCCACAAAGCTACTGTCCATCTGAATTTGCGTAGGGTTGGCTATCCCTGATAATATTGTGGCTTGCAATCTTTCAAGAATCAACACCGATAAGGATGCCCCCATGATCATACCCAGGTTTCGTATTAGTGCATTCAGGCCATTTACTATCCCGATTTGATCTTTGCTGACCGAACTCATAACAAAGCTATTATTGGGAGGCTGAAACATGCCAGTTCCCACACCCACCAAAATAAGACTGGGGATAATTCCCCAAAAAGTTGAATGGGTTGTAACAGACAACAGAAACAGATAGCCTAATGTATTAAACAGCAAACCACCGGTAGCAAACCATATTGGACCGAACTTATCAGAACCATACCCGCTGAGCGGTGCTGTAATTGCCATACAAATAGGTAAAAAAGCCATCATGAGTCCCACTCGGAAACCAGAATAATGCAAGACATTCTGTAAGTAAAAGGGCATGAGAATCGCATTAGCAAAAGTGGCGGCAAAATTGAGAAACGCAGAAAAGTTGCCTAACATAAAAACACGGTTGCGATAAATACTGAAATTTATCAAGGGATTTTCCATCCGAAGTTCCACCAGGGTGAAAACCGCCAGCAATATAACTCCCAAGAATAAAGAGCCAAGAATAATAGGTGAACTCCAGCCAAAAACATTTCCGTCATTAACCGCAAATAGTATTCCTATTAAACTCATAGTAAAAAGAATACTTCCTTTGTAATCAAAGGATACTTCTTTTTTATCTTTATCGGCAGGTAAAACAATTTTTGCCAACAAATAGCCAATGATTCCTATTGGCACATTGACATAAAAAATATATCGCCAGCCTACCCAGCTTACTAAAAATCCACCCAGTGCCGGTCCGGTAAGTGAACCCAAGGCAACAAAAGTACCCAGCAAACCTAATGCCCGACCCCTTTCGCTAACGGGAAAACTAGATACGATAATAGCTTGATTCGTAGCCATCATCATAGAAGCTCCAACTGCTTGAAGAACTCGCATTCCCACAAGCATTCCGATAGCATTGCACAATCCGCAAAGCACTGACCCCAACGTAAAAACAAGAAAACCTATGGAGTAAACTTTGCTTCTACCCCACATATCAGCCAGGCGGCCAAAGATCGGCAACAGACTTGCAATAGCCAGCAGATAGGAAACAACGATCCACTGCACAATAGATAACGTAACATTCAATTGAGTGGAAATAGTAGGTAAAGCAACATTAACAATACTGCTATCCAAAGTAGCCATAAATGTACCCAATAAAATATCCGCTAAAATGAACCAACGAATATTGGAAGAGTTCTTGCTATTATTACACGTTAAATTCATTTCTTTCTCCTTCCGTTGCGCCGGCAATCCTTGCTGCATTTTAAGCTACAACATAGTGATTTTTATCAAAGACAAATGCCCCAATCCCTGTTATGTCAAGGATTGAGGCTACTTTTCGCCATTACCAGTGATAAGGTTCCCCCCGACTAATCTTAAACGCCCGGTAAATCTGCTCCACCAGCAGCAGCCTTATCATCTGATGTGTAAACGTCATCCTTGAAAAAGACAGCCTTTCTTTCGCTGCCGCCAATACGTCGGGGGAAAGGCCAAAGGCCCCGCCGATGACAAAGGTGAGGTCGCTTTGTCCGGCAAGGGCCAGGGTGTCAAATTTGGCGGCAAGTTGTTCGGAGGAAAGCATCTGGCCGGCCACATCGAGAACGATGAGATGGGTGCCGGGGCGGATGCTTTTTTGTATGCGCTCGCCTTCCCGCGAGATAGCCTGGGCCTTCTCGGCGGGGGAAGGGTTGTCGGGCATACGCTCTTCATTTAATTCAACAATGTCCAGCCGGCAGTGAGGTGTCAGACGTTTGAGATATTCCTGAATGCCTGCAGTAAGATACTTCTCTTTAATTTTGCCGACTGTGACAATAGTGATTTTCATGGTAATTCTCTTTCGGATTACTGCTGTTGCGGCATTTCTTCCAGGGCCACATTAATGGTCTGGGTCCGCCCGTTCCGCTGTATAACAACGGCTACGCGGCTTCCTACCTGCTGGTTGTCAAGTACGGCCCGAAGGTCGGGTACGCTATTGGTCTCAGTACCGGCGACGCTCAGAATAACATCCCCCTCCTGGATGCCGACTTTGGCCGCAGGGCCGTTGGGATATACTTTCGCCAGGTATATTCCTTTTTCAATATTCAGTTCATAGCCATATTTGGCCGCAGTATTCTTGTCAAGAGCCCCGATACCAAGGTAGGCCCTTATTACGCGGCCTTTATCAATGAGCGACTGCAGGATGGGTCTGGCGGTGTTGACAGGTATTGCGAAACCGATGCCTTCCACACCGGTTGCGGAGATTTTGGAACTGTTGATCCCAACGACCACACCGTCTGCATTTACCAGTGCGCCACCGGAATTACCAGGATTGATGGCGGCATCAGTCTGGATAAGCTTAAAACGGCGGTCGCCAAAATCCAAAGTCCGATTAACAGCGCTGATCACACCAACAGTTACCGTTCCTTTAAACTCAAGGCCGAGAGGATTGCCAATGGCGATAGCGGGTTCGCCTACCATTAATGAATCGGAGTCTCCCAGCGTTGCGACCGGCAGATCGGAAGCCTCAATCTTTACCACGGCCAGATCGGTGGCCGGGTCTGTACCAACCACTGTTCCATTGACAGTGCGCCCGTCAGCAAGGGAGACAACAATTTCAGCAGCGCCTTCCACCACATGATTGTTGGTAACAATATAGCCATTGGCGTCAAAAATTACGCCTGAACCAACACCTTGTTCCACCACGACTTTCCGGTTGAAAAAGTCCCGGGCGACAGCCTTGTTGGTAATCCCAACAACTGTCGAACCTACAGCCTGAACCGCTTTGACAATAGGAGTATTACGTGCTTCCGACACTTGCGCCTGAGCGGTCGGCGGCTTCAATTGATTCATAAACGAAGTGTCACCGGCTTGCGGGTTACCGCTTGGGCCCCCGCCGCAACCGACTAAAGTTACGCCAATCATTATGCTAATCAGGGAAACTACAATATAAGGTGTTAATCGCTTTAAACGCTTCATTTTACAGTGCCTCCTTTTATATGGCTCTAATCCGCTATTTTATACCGGCAATACGGTCAGGGTAAGTTAAATGGAGTGTAATTTCTTCACCAAGCTTGATTCTCTGCTCGGCCAGAATGCCGCCTACGGTATTTGCGGCAAGATCAGGCCGGTTGTTTTCCTGGCTTAAATGGGCCAGAAAAACGTCGGTACGCGCCTTGCGCGGCAGGCGGGCAAGCGTCCAGCCGGCGTCGGTATTGGCCAAATGCCCTTTATTACCCATGATGCGTTTTTTTAAAGGCCAGGGATAGGACCCTTTCTTAAGCATATCGAGATCATGATTGGATTCCAGCACCACGACGTCCGACAGGGACAGCGACTGCTTCACTTCCGGAGTAACGAATCCCAAGTCGGTAGCCACACTGCACTTGATTTCGCCGCAATAAAGAGAATAGCCCACAGGGTCTGCGGCATCGTGGGAAATGCTGAAAGGTTCAATTTTCATCTCCCCAATGTCAAGGCTGTCTTTAAAGCTTAGGCAGCATTCGTCAGGTAACGCTTGGCGGCAACTCATTGCCAGCCAGGTATCTGGATTGGCATAAGCCGGCAGGCGGTATTTTTTTAGCAAAGTGGTCAAGCCACTAACATGATCATGATGTTCGTGAGTAATGAGCACTCCGTCAATATCCTCAACGCGGGTTCCAAGAGAATCCAGAGAATTTTTGATTCGTCTGGCGCTGATGCCGGCATCCACGAGCAGCTTGGTTTGATTCATTTCCACAAATATAGCATTACCCGTACTGCCGCTGGCCAAAACATGAATTTGCATACAGGTCTCCTCTACGCCTAACATTCATCAGACATATATTTCGCTCCTTGTTAGGCCAAATCCTCTTACTGGTTAGCTAAAATCAGCAAGACCCCTGTAAATTTTATATGACAAAAACAATTTTTGACAATATCTCGGAAGGATTCTGGAAATAATTGTTAAATATAATACGCGTTAAGGCCATCAAGTACAGGAGGAACCGACTTTGTGGAATATATACAAAAATTTATGGCGAACCCCTTTGTGTAAAACTTTTCCAAAACCGATTCAAACCCAATTGAACCTATTAAACTTAGTTATCATCATGCTAACTATTATTATATTAATCGCTTCCTATACTTTTGTCGAATGGAAAGATTACGAGAAAACCAGCTTTAACTCCCTGGATACAACTATCACCGTACAGCAAAGCAGCCTAAACGAGTGGATTACATTTCGCCTAAACGCCATTAGACTGTTGGCATCATTAGCAGTTATGACCCAGGACCGGTTAGGCTTATCCAAGGTTTTTCAATTATTCCTGCAGCAGTATTCCGATTTCAGTTCAATAATGTTTGTAGACACTGGTAGCGTACTCGTGGCGAATGCCGGCATTCCCGTTCCCCCCGATCTGGTGCAAACGTTAAGCAGGCAAGCGGCAGGAGATGTTGGCGTTGGAAAATTGTACGATGAACCGGTAGTTATCTTTAGTTCGCCGGTATACGACAATAACGAGCGCTACACCGGAACAATTATCGCAGCGACAAAGGCCAAGTACCTCAGCAGCCGGCTTCAGAATTTTAACTGCGAAAAAGCGGCGGAAACTTTGCTAAGCGATGAAAACGGCTTTGTATTTGCAAAATCAGGCTTTGCCGGCGAATCTGCCCGGCCTGCCAAGCTCGTTCAAAACCTGGCCAGTTCTTTAATGTTTGCCGGCAACACCTATGGTATCGGGCAGATGAAAAACGGATCATCCGGAACTGATTACTATACGGATCAACAGGGCATCGCCGTACTTGGCGCCTATCGCCCCATTCCGGAAAGGCGCTGGACAATCGCGACTCAGGTAAACCGTACAGAAATTCTGGCGTCCTTTATTTCCCGGGCCACATTAACCATTAGCGCTTTTATTTTATCCATCCTGTCCGCAGCCCCCTTCATTCACGCTGTGACCTCCCGGATCGTGAGCCCCCTGAAGGAACTGGCCGCACATGCCAGGCAATTTAGGCTTAGCGGCTACAGCATTGCCAAATACCCTCGCCGGCGCAATCATCTGATATTAGAGCTTTATGAACTGGATTGCACACTGGAACGAATGGCCGGGGCCCTGATAGAAAAACAGGACAAGCTGCAGGCGGCAACATCGGATTTGGCGATAACCAAGACCCAATATCATATGCTGCTTGAGAACTGTTTTATCGGGGTTTATACCATTCACAATGACGTATTAGCTTATGTAAATCCTTATCTCGCCAATCTGTTTGGCTATACTCCGGAAGAAGTGATAGGTAAAACGCCGCTGCAGTTTTTCATTCCTGAGCACCACCTGCTGGTGAAAGAAAATATTAATAAACAGTTGGCAGGCGAAGTTCTCACTACCCGTCAAGAATACACCGGCGTTAAAAAGGATGGCAGCCGGATCTTTGTCGAGATCCTTCTCGGCAAGTGCATAATCAACACCACCGGCGACAACGGGCCGGCAATCATCGGCACTGTTCGGGATGTTACCGAACAAAAACTGTTAAATGAAAGCTTGAAAAAGATGGCCCATGAACTGGAGATTTTGGTAGATGAGCGTACTTCGGAACTTAACGCCGCCAACCAAAGTCTTCTGGCTGAAATTACCGAACGTTTGGAAACGGAAAAACAGCTTAGAGTATCGGAACAGCGATTCGCAAAATTGTTTCATGCGAACCCCATGCCGACATTAATCGCTCGCGTTAGTGACGGTCTGTGGATTGATGCCAACGACAGCTTTTTGCGGCTCATGGGCTTGACCCGTGAAAAAGCTATCGGCGGCGCTCCTACATATAGTACCGACATATTGGCGAGCAAGCAAGAACGGCAAGAATTGATAAACCAACTGGTGACGGAAAATCAATTACACTGTCAATTACACTGTTTGAAGAAAACCATCCGTACTGTGTCGGGAAAAGAACGAACGGTGCAGATTTCGGCGGAACCGATCACCCTGTCAGGCAGCAATGAACCGTATATTCTTTATGTATTTAACGATATTACCGAGCAACTGCATCTACAGAAAGAATTAGCCAGATTGGATCGCCTTAACCTTATTGGGGAGATGGCTGTCGGCATTGGTCATGAAGTACGAAATCCCATGACTACCGTGCGCGGTTTTCTACAAATGCTGATGCGCAAAGATGCTACCGCCAAATATAACAGCTATTACTCCATCATGATTGAAGAATTGGACCAGGCCAATGCAATTATCACGGAATTTTTATCATTAGCTAAAAACCGTTCCGTGAACCTGCAGCCAATGAACCTAAATACCCTCATTGCAGCCCTGGCGTCCATAATCCAGGCCGACCCCTTAATGAACGGCAAGTCTTTCAGTCTTAATTTAGACGATATTCCGGACGTCTTACTGGATGAAAAAGAGATTCGCCAGCTGATCTTAAACCTTGCCCGCAATGGTCTGGAAGCCATGGAAGGGAGCGGCGAGCTTACTATCACCACCTTTTCAACCAAAGAAAGGGTAATAATGGCAATTGCCGATCAAGGCCCCGGAATTTCCGCAGACGCACTGGACAAACTAGGTACTCCTTTCTTCAGCACCAAAGATCAGGCCACCGGTCTGGGAATTGCGGTGTGCTACAGCATAGCCGCCAAGCATGAGGCTGAGCTTAAGTTTTATACAAGTCCCCAGGGGACGACCGTTCAAGTACGCTTCAAAAAGATGGCTATTCGCCTCTAAGCAGGGAACTGCTTATATTCTTCCGGTATTTTGGCAAGTACGGCTTCCTGGACCGCGGCGGGTAATGCCGCCAGCAATATGTGTATAATCCGGCCCAACCGCTCCCGGGATTTGGCTTCGAACCGCAAGGTAAAAAGTGGCTCGGTTACAGATGCCCGAATCATTCCCCAGCCGTCTTGAAACTCGATGCGAACTCCGTCTATGCGGTTAGGGTGGTAGGAGCTAAGCTTTGCGGCCACATCGTTGAGAATCTCTTCCTTGTCCGGTTTAAGGTACGGCACACGAATATCAGGAGTCAAAAGATAGTTGGGCACTGCGTTTACCTGAGCCGCCAGACTGCCCTGAGCTTGGGCGGCGACAAGCTCGCATACTTTTAAGCCTGCAAACATGCCGTCATCATAACCCAGTTCACGAAAAAAGAAATGGCCGCTGATTTCGCCGGCAAATAAAGCATTCTCGCGCTCGAAGGCCGCCTTGCTGAAAGTGTGGCCCGCCCTGGCCATTACCGGCGTTCCGCCGGCCGCAGCAATCTCCTCGGGTACCACCATGGAGCTTTTGGCATCATAGATGATAGCGCCAGCCGCCGGCGCTAAATAATGTCTTGCCAGTAAAACCATAATATCGTCATTGTCAGCCGGCCGGCCGTTCTCGTCTACAAAACCCACCCGGTCGCCGTCCCCGTCAAAAGCAATCCCCAGTGCCGCTTGCTGTGCAACTACCGCTTCACCCAGAGCTTTTAAGTTTTCAGCCAGAGCAGGATTGGGCGGACGATTGGGAAATCTTCCGTCAGGCTGGCAGAAAAGTTCAATCACTTGATACCCAAGCAGGCGGAAAAGGCGGGGCGCAATGATGGAAGCAGCGCCGTTGCCTGCGTCAATAACCACCTTTAAATCACCGGGCCGGGTTTTGGCAGCGGTATATTCCAAGTATTTTTCCACTTGTGGTCTGGGCGTTACGCTGCCTTTGCCGTCCCCACCGGTACGAACATTTTTCTCCACCAGCCGCCCAATCTCCGCCACGTCTTCTTCCGTAACCGGCCGGGGACCCAGAACCAGTTTGAATCCATTATAGACAGCCGGATTATGGGAGGCAGTTACCATGACGCCGCCGGCGGCCCCGGTGGCTTTTAGCGCGTAATAAAACACCGGGGTGGCAACCGTCCCGATATCGATCACCTGACAGCCTGATTCGGCCAGTCCGTCGATCATAATCCGCCGGAGCGCAGGAGTGGATAAACGAATGTCGCCGCCGACCACTACTTTTTGCCCGGTAAGCTTAGTCCCCACCGCCAAAGAAATCCTCCTGGCCATGGGATCGGTAAGTTCCTTTCCCACCACGCCGCGAATATCACACGCCTGAAAAATATTCACAGGGTATCCCCTTTCATATGTTTCTGTCACACCTATATAGTTTTCAAAAATGATTTACAATCGTAATGCTAGGGTAAGCGTAGGTTAAGCGGCAGCGTCGAAGCGTTCCTAGCATTACGATTAATAGAAAATCATTTTTGAATTCCATATAGCATGATTATTGTAACACGCTGCTAAGACTTGTTCAATCGTGGCCTCCGCCCGTCACCCCAGCCTAAGTTGCCGCCAGTTCATCATTTGCCGGAACTGCTTAGAAATCGTTAGATACCGTTGCATACCATACAACATATTGCGAATTGTAATTCATATGTTGCTAAGTCATCATAGTCAGACCGGAGGCGCGACGAGAACCGCAGCGGAGGCGTACTGGCCGTACGTCGGAGCGAGGATCGCAGAAGCAACGAAGCAGATGGCGGTTTATAAGCAGTTCCCCCCCTTAACGTGAATAGTCCATCACGTGTACTGCACACGTAAAGCAGGGATCAAACGAACGAACCACCCGCCCGACTTCCGTCAGGTGGTCGTCCTCCGCCGGTGTGCCGATAAGAGCCTGTTCCACCGGACCGCGGACCCCTTTCTCATCCCGGGGGGAAAAATTCCAGGTGGTGGGAGTAACAACCTGAAAGTGGTCTATCCCCCCATTCTTATAACTCATCCAGTGACCCAGCCCGCCTCGCATGGCATCGGTAAGTCCTACGCCTACGCCAGCCGGCGGAACCGTATAAGGTTGATTGGCAGGCGAACCGGGCACTACTTCCTTCAGCCAGCCGGCGGCTAAACGGCAGATCTTCAGCGTCTCATGAGCTCTGGCCATAATTCGGTCCATCACCGATATTCCCTGACGGTAATCCCCGTTTATATAACCTCTGGCCAATGGTCCGCCTTCAAACGGCAACCCTTTGTACCGCGGGGCCTTTACCCAGGTATACGCTTCCGGCTTGCCAGGGTTTGGTTCGGTTTTGCCATCGGCAGGATGGCGGCTGACTTGATCATCCTGATACCAGCTATGTCGGATGTCTTCCGT
Source organism: Methylomusa anaerophila (assembly GCF_003966895.1). Classification (NCBI taxonomy): domain Bacteria; kingdom Bacillati; phylum Bacillota; class Negativicutes; order Selenomonadales; family Sporomusaceae; genus Methylomusa; species Methylomusa anaerophila. The sequence continues at coordinate 978,034 of NZ_AP018449.1, forward strand.
TATTTCATTAATATCCGGTTCTTCCACTTTGCCGCGATTAATGATCAGACCGGGCTTGAAGGTCCGGACACCGGTAACCGGGGCCGGAAACATGCCATAGGACAGGAAGTTGCCGTAGCCCGCGCCGATGCTGAAATAGTCCCGGTAGTATTCAGCGATGGTTTGCACGTCGGCTAACAATACCTTTTCCACCCACTGAGTTATGTCTTGCAGAATACTGCTATATGTAAGCAGCCGCTCCGCACTGGCCTGCTCGGTTACACCCGTTGCCATGATGGTTTGCTGGTGAGGGGCCTTGGCACCGAAGACGGCCAGCATCTCATGGGCGCGAGCGGCCATCTTCCCCCCTTCCTTGATATGGCTGAACAGCTCGTCGTTGACTTTTGGCGGTAAGCGAAAGACTTTTTCCGGTCTGGGGGTATAAGGCGGCAGAGCCGGGCCTTTTACGTAGTCGAAGATGACCAGAGAGTAAAAATGCCTTAAGTGGTTCTGGATGATATCAGCGGCATAGATTAAGTTGGTAAGGTGCTGCCCGGTCGGCGTTGGTTTGACGCCGAAAGCCTGCTGTTGGGCCAAAGCATTGGCCACGGAATGAGCGCAGGAACATATACCGCAGATACGCTGGACAAAAAGCAGTGTATCCCGTGGGTCCCGGTTTTTTAACATTGCTTCGAATCCCCGGAACAAATAGGAACCAACCCAGGCGTCAACTACCTGCCCGCCTTGAATGTCCACGTCCACCCGCAGCGGTTCATGTATCCGCGTTATTGGAAAAATCGTCTTAACAGCCATGCCTCTACCTACTCTTTCCTCATCTTTTTACTCGGCCGGATAAAATCCATCAGTTTTTGCCGCCATGATTTCTTTAGCCTTCGCCGTACCTTGCCGCGCCGTGCCAAAGCTTTGCTTTCACTAATAAGAGCGTTCTGCTGCCTGATTGCATCATCCAGTTCCTGCTTGAGCTGGGCTAGGTTTTCCGGTGGATCGGTTTCTTTGGGTCTGGTGCCATCCTGCCAGTGACGGCCGATTCTCTTAGACACCACCCCGGTGATGAGATGAGCTCCCACCGCCGCAATCCCCAAGCCGGCTGCAGTTGCCCCGAATTTTTTTATATTCAGGGCGCCGGCAGGGGTGTTGAAATTAGGCAGATGATTGTAAAACGGCATGCTGCTGTCAGGAAAGCCCGGGCTGGCGCAGCCGATGCAGGGAGTTCCCGACCTTACCGGCCAGTTTACATAACCGTTCCATTGCCGCAGCGGACAATCGGCGTGAGTAACCGGTCCTTTGCAGCCAATCTTAAACAAACAGCCGCTTTCTCCCGGAAAAGAAGCAAATACACCGTCCTCAAATTGCTGACGGCGCTGACAAAGTTCATGAATGGTGCGGCCGAAAAACATTTTGGGCCGGTTGTAGGCGTCGAGATCAGGTATCCCATACATCAGCAGGTGGCTGAAGGTGCCTGTCATCCAATCGGGGTGAGCAGGGCATCCCGGTACATTGATTACCTGTCTGTTAACCGCTTCCCGCACACTCTTAGCTCCGCCCGGGTTTGGGTAGGCTGCGGACGGGCCGCCAAAGCAGGCGCAGCTGCCTACAGCCACTATGTATTTAGCCTTGGGCGCAAATTCAGCCAGCGCCGCCATTCCCGTAACCATCTTCCCATTACGCATATAAATATGATTATATTGCCCATTTGCAGCCGTCATGACCGCTCCCTCGACCACCAGCCAAAACTTGCCGGCTTCATTGTTCAAAGTGTCATAAAGCGCCTCAACAACGGCTTCACCCTGTGCAGTATTGAAGACCCAATGGTAGCGTATGTCTAACATATCAAGGATTACTTGATCAAGCGAGGGATTCATGGAATTCTGCAGTGAAACGGAGTTGCCGGTGCAAGACCCCAATTCCAGCCAAACCACCGGCGGCTTGGCAACCATATTTTCGGCAAACGCCTGACGGACGAAGGGCAATAGTACATTGCCCAGACTCATGGTAAACGCCGAAGAGGCGCACAGTTTTAAAAACTCCCGCCGCGTTAACATTGAAAAACCTCCCGTGGTTAAACCGTGGTAAAAAAAACTAAAGCTAATTTTCCCGGATTTGGCTGGATATATTACGAAAAAAAAGAGACATGGCGGTTACTATTCAAGTATTCAGGAGTCAGAATTCAGAATGTTTCGGGAGGATCGTTCTCTTATTCTGACTTTCTGCTTCTGACTTCTGCTTTTGAATAAGTCAAGCCGCATGTCTCTTTATCATTTATTTACCGTCATGTAGTTTTTCATATTACGCACCGCCCAGATATTTACTTCCTGCTCAAAGGCAGTGTAGTCCATGTTCAGGGCCTTAGTTATCGCTTTATCTGTGCTCATCCCGGTTCTCAGATAGTCTATTACCTGAGCCAGAGCACTTTCACCGTGTACTGCGGCGATATACCGCACTGCCGCCAAAGACTGGCGGTAAGCCAAAGACTGGTTGGGCAAATCATCAAACCGCGTATCCAGCTCCTTCAGGGAATACAACTTCTCATCCAGCCGGTTGTTTGCCGTTATCCATTCATAGCCGTTCAGCCGGTACTCCACATACTGCGCCAAACCTTCGGTGAACCAGCGGGAATAATTGCCTTGTGTCATATAGTCCAATACCAGATGGGTATATTCGTGGGCCAGTGGTCCGGTGCGAATGAATTCCTCCGGCGAAACACCGTCTTTCATCCAAGCTGCCGGCGACAAGATCTGGATCACTCCGCCCCAATAGAAACCCATGGCATTGATTTCCCCGGACCATCCATAGGCGTGACCCATAGCTGTCCGGTCCGGATATATGAGAATCAGGGTCCTGCTCTTTATCCTGTAGTTAAGAGCCTGGCTCACCGGTTCATAAGCGGCTTCGGCTGCCCCGGCAACCGTTTCCACTATACCGGCGTCAACTTCCGTATATTTGATTCTAAAGTGTGGCGTATCCTTTACCAGCATGTCACCGGTCGAGTAATCAATCTTCTTTTGCACCGCCTGCCGTACCAGCGGGTAAATCAACATTTGCGGCCGAACCGGTGCAAGCATCAGCACCAGTCCCGTAAAAGCCAGCCCGACCACCAGAGTCACACGCTCCCGTATCATTTGCAAAATGCCACGCATGGTTACCCCTCCCCTCCGACAGGTCAGAGCAACATTATACCATAGCCCTCAAATGTAAACTACAGGTTAATTATGTAAATAAAAAAGACTATTCAAAAAGATGCAAACGCAATCTTTGAACAGTCTCTGCCTTTCAATCTGTACCGACTCAATTTACCAACTGCCACGAACTGCTTAGAAGCTGCCAGATGCGAGGCGCGACGAGGACCGCAACGGAAACGTACTGGTTGTACATTGAAGTGAGGACCGCAGAAGCAACGAAGCAGATGGCGGCTTATAAGCAGTTCCCCCCCTTTAAGGCCGCACAATCTCCACTCCGGAGCTTGTGCCTATTCGCGTCGCCCCCGCGGCAATCATTTCCTCGGCCTGCTGCCGGTTACGTATGCCGCCGGCGGCTTTAATCCCCAGGCTGTCCCCCACAATCTCTTTAAGCAGCCGAATATCTTCAATCGTAGCGCCACCGGGACCGAATCCGGTTGAGGTCTTAACGAAATGAGCGCCGGCCTTCAATATGGCGTCACAGGCATGCCGCTTCTCTTCATCCGTTAAAAAACCTGTTTCAATGATAACTTTCACCAGGTTCCCGCCGGCAGCCGCAACCACTTGCCGGATGTCTTCCTCTACCGCCTGCCATTGGCCGCTTTTGGCGGCAGCAATATTAATCACCATATCCAGTTCATCAGCCTTATATTTGATAGCTTCCGCCGCCTCAAAAGCTTTAACGGCAGTGAGATTGGCCCCCAGAGGAAAACCAATGACAGCAGCTGTTTTAACACCTGTGCCGGCTAAAAAGTGCGCGGCCTGATCAACATAGCAAGGATTGACGCAAACGGCGGCGAATTTTTGCTCCAGAGCTTCCTGGCAAAGTCTGGTAATGTCCGCAACAACCGCGTCGGGCCTGAGCAAAGTGTGATCAATATAACTGGCTAAATTCACAATATCCCTCCACTTGTATTATTCACATTAAATTATATTGATATAGCATAAAATAGTAAAGAGCCGGCAAATGCCAACTCTTTCTTTACTTAATATTACGCCTGCTTTTCAATCTTGTCCTTGGGTGCCCCGCACTCCGGGCATTTAGCCGGACGACAGCGGCCTTCCTTTGTCGCTCCGCAAACGCTGCATTTCCATACTGCCATAAGAGTTTCCTCCGTTCACTGTTTCTTGCTTTGACAGCTCGGACAGGTACCGTAGAAATAAAACTGCTGCCCGGTTAGTTCATAAGCAGTCTGGCTGGCTACCTGATTAATAAATTCCCTGCTGTCAATGTGATGCAAATCGTCCACCCGGCCACAAACCAGACAACGAACATGCGGGTGGTTCGAAGTGTCTGCATCATAGCGGAAACTATCTTCGCCCACGTTTAATACCTGAACCAAATCAAGTTCTTTGAGTATCTCAATTGTTTTATAGACCGTGGCCAGACTCATGGTTGGATAAACAGGCTGTAAAAGGTTGTAGATCATTTCAGCGCTGGGATGAGCTTTGCTGGTTGCCAGCACATTATAAATAGCGAGACGCTGCGGCGTAACCTTAAAACCTTTGTCCCGCAATAAGGATGTTACACATACTTCCATTGTTAACCCCATCTTATAACCTCCATTACTGACTAACAATAGTTATCGAATAATTCTTATTTTAATTCTACATACATTAGCCAGAGATGTCAAGATAAATAGTAAAAATCCCATAAAAGTTTTTTGTAGTGGTCTGTCTACATTGAAAGCGTAAATGAATTCGCGGGAATTTTTTCGCAAGGCGAGGCGGAGGAAGCGCACATATCGGACATATGTAAGCTGACGACAACGAAGCATGGTGGAAAACGGCCCGCGAAGTAATTATGATTTCAGTGTAGACAGACCACTAGTGTCTTGACCATGTTATATTTTAGTTTTAGGGCGAGACAAAATGGCAAAGGGCAAGGAAGACCCGACGACGCATACTGGAAGGGGTCTGCTAGGAGGGGCTGACGCCGCCATTTGCCATTTTGTCCGTCATCAAACTAAAAAGATAATGTGGTCAAGACACGAGTAGATATAACAAATGGAAATATAGGACGAGTTTGAGAAATGGATAATTGCGGATAAAAATTATTAAGTCCCGTATATATACGGGACTTAACCATCATATTATTGGTTTTGGTTGCTGAACTTGGCTTTGGCCTGGGAGATATCCTGCGGGTTGGCATTTTTTACATTGTAGTAACCTTTTTGCTGCATTAGGTTAAAAATTTGTGTTTGCTGACTGTGCACATCGCCCAGGACAGTTAAGTAATCGCGACGCAGACTGTCGTTGCTGGCTTCCAATGCGTAGGTATTAAGGGAATTGGCCTTATGCTTGCATTCATTAAGCGCTAATTGAAGTAAATCCCGATCACTAAGACTCACGCCTTGACCGGTCGTTTGCATTCCGCCTTGGGTATTTTGTCTGGCTTGCTGACCCGTTTGTACCACGATTTTCACCTCGCTGCTTTTTTTATTGTAATGATTGACCGGCATTCAAATGCTTGCTCATAGTTTGCATGTGTTGCTGACCTTTTTGTGACAACTGCTGGAAAAGCTGTTTACATTGGCTATCCTGCACACTATTGGCAAAAAAGCTCATAGTTTTAACGCAAGTTTGCTCCATGCCCAGGAAGTCTTCCAGGTGCAACAACTCTTTTGAACTTAACACGAAGATCCCTCCTTTCTGTTTCCAGACATAGCATGTTCCATACTTGCCTTCGCTATGCACTTTTAGCAATAATTTATTCATCTTAAATTATTTTAGTTATAGTTATCTTAGTTATCTTGGTTACCCTCTGCAATTGCCGATAATTGCCCGGTTGCGGCCACTTTGCTTAGCCTGGTAGAGCGCCCGGTCAGCCGCTTCCACCAAGTCGGTGCCGTCATCTTTCCCGGAGGAACAAGAACCAATTGTTGCTACTCCTAAACTAATTGTTATAAAAATCTTTTCCGAATCATATGGAAAGCACGTCTTGGCTACATGATTGCGGAATTCTTCCGCGAGCGCAGCCGCTTCTTCGCCACCGGTTTCCGATAAGATTACCGCAAACTCTTCTCCCCCATAGCGAGCCGGAATATCAGTAATTTTGAACTTTTCTTTGAGAAGTATCCCCATTTGCTGCAGAACGGCGTCACCGGCAAGATGACCCCAGGTATCGTTAACCTTTTTGAAAAAGTCGATATCCAGCAAGATAAGACTAATTGGACTGCAGTTATTTTTAGCCCGGCTTATTTCTTCATTGAGACGGGCTTCAAAATGGCGACGGTTGGATAATTTGGTGAGCGGATCGGTCAAAGCCATGGCCTGAACATTTTCGTACAAGTACGCCCGCTCCAATCCAATCGCTGTCTGACCCGCAATTGTTCCCACCATCATTTCCATGCCCTGAGGGATTTCCATCACGGGATCATTCCAGCCGAATACAATCAGCCCCACCAGGTTACCGCCTGCCAAAAGCGGCAGGATATTCATCCTTCTGGCCAATAAGACCGACATGGTAATAAGGCCGTGGTTGTGTTCATCATAGCCGTCGATGGCGCTTATTCCCCCCCAGGGCCAGGCATTTTTCCCATCGGAGAAAATACGTTGCAGATGATTAATCTCCCGTACATCAAAGCCTTTGGTGAAAACAGGCTCGGTATGCAGTCCGTCATCACGCCGGTGCATGATAAAAGCGACGGCGCCGTCTGCCTTAAAAAGGTCGGACAGCTTTTCGGAGACTTTGGTCAAAAGGCCGGCCGGCGACAGCTGGTTAGCGATATCTTTGACAATATCATATAGCAGCTTTAGCTCGGCAAAGCTTTCAACCGTAGTTTCATAGGCCCTTACATTTTTGATGGCCTCACCGGCATGGTGGGAGAATACACTCAAAAACTGGGCGTCGTGCTGAGTAAAATCCCTCTCCTTGCGGGAAAATACTTCTAAAACCCCAATTACATCCCCATTATGGCGAATAGGGGCGCCGACCATCGACTTCAGGCCGGCCTGTTCCAGATCATCGATAATTATTTCCGGATAAAAGGTAATATTGCTAACAATTGTTGGCTTTTTTTCACAAAAAACTTTGCCCATAAAGCTCTGGGTAAGGTTTAATTTTGCCGGCGGTTTAAAACTACTCACATACGCCTTCAATTTCAAAACCGGCGGATTGCCTTCACTCAGCCCAAGATAAACGTGGTCGCAGCGGAACACAGTGGAGGTTGCCGCCACTACTTTTTGCAGCATTTCATCCAAATCGTTTTTGGCCGCCAATACGGATCCCAGCTGAATAAACGCCTGTTGCAGATGACGCTCGCTTTCTTTCGCTTCCTTGTACAGCTCAATATTTTGTATGGCCAGATTGCGAAGGGCTCTGGCCAAACGGGAAATCCTCATATAGGGCCGCAATATGGATGTCTCCAACAGTGACCTCAAAACAAAGTAATAGGCGGCAGTTTTATAAAGGTGTCCCATAACGTTATAGATATCATAAGCATTGGAATATAGAGTAAACGCCGCCCCGCTCATCAGACTAAAAACCAAACTGATTCGTAAGAAATACACATGCTGCTGCGACGGGTTGCGACGCCCATAAGCGTAAATGGATACCAAATTCATGAACATGGCCAGGTATTCAAGGGTTATTTTTGCCGCTGTTTGACCTTCACCAGGCGCATACACCGGCGTTAGATACGGCTCAAAAAGCAAGACCGCTCCGATCAGGGTGACAACCACCACCATAACAATACTGGTAAAATACAGACGGTGAAAAAACTGGGGTTTGGTTCGGCTGGGAATGAAGATTGCAAACAACAGTCCCCCACTGGCTAAGAGTCGCCCGATTATCCAAAAGAGCGAAGCTTTGTTTTCGCTGTTTAATGTGAGAAAGTCCGGCATTCCTTCGTAAGATAGCACGTGAGCCATATCAATAATTCCCACGGCAAGGAACGTAAGAGCGATAAATAAATCCCGGCCATTTTGATTTTTAGGCCATCCGTACCAAACGACCAGGAAAACGCATAGTCCAATGGTAATGCCGGCTGATTCAACCAAACTGTGAATTACAAGAAATATATCTTGCGGAAAGACGACATAAAGAAGATCTGGCAGCGAGGAGATCAACCCAAGGATACCGATAAGCAATAGGGCTAGAATTGCGAGATTTATATTGGCTTTTAGCGAGTTTATTAACGGCGACATCCTGACTCCTCCCAAGCTTTTTTTTCGGACCCCACAAAAATTACGTCTACTACTAACATAATATGCCGACGTCGCAGCGGGTGTGAAAAGCCGGGACAAAAGTCCCTTTTTGCCGGGACCTAAGCATAGTTTCAATTTTAGACAAAATGTGTCATAATGTAGTTACCTCTGTCAGAAACGGTTCCTGGAGGCGATGCAATGCGTATCAGAGAAGTTAAGGCTGGAATGGTCCTGTCGCAGGATGTAATTGATGAATCAGGAAAGTTTCTATTAAATAAAGGTATTACATTAACGGAGAGTTATATCAGCCGGCTGCGGAGTTTAGGCTTCCATGAGATTCCCGTGTTGGATCCTTATGCCGCAAGCCTGAAGCAAAATACGGTAATTACCAGGGATTTGCGCCGGAAACTTTCTGATTGTTTTCGCGATCTATATGCGCTAAAAACCACTAAAATGCGGGAAACAAAGCTTCCTGCCAATTATATAAATAAACTCCGCCCCTTTCTTAATAAAGTAATTGAGGAAACGGGAAGCAAACTGGGTTATATCAACGATCTGCAAATCCGCGAACCCGGCAAAGGGGAAGTAACTCACGCAGTCAATGTCTGCCTGCTGTCAGTCACCGCGGGGTTATATCTCAAATATCCCCGGCCGGTTCTTTTCGATCTTGCTTTGGGGGCGATGCTGCATGATGTGGGCAAACTACTGACTGCCAACGAGCATAAAGCCAGACTGGATGAGAATAAAATTCATACCGTTCTTGGCGCCCAACTGCTTAGCAGCAACAAAACTGCCGAAGTGGCGGCACGAATTGCCGCCGAGCATCATGAACGTTACGACGGCCTGGGGTTACCTTACGGACTTACCGGCAAGAGCCTGCATCCGCTGTCCCGCCTCGTCGCCATTGCCGATTATTTCGACAACGCCATGAAAAAAACGACATCTTCCGATATTTCCCGTCAGGAAGTGGTGGAAGACATGCTGTCCGGCGGCCATACCAGGTTTGACCTGAATCTGTTAAGAGCGTTTTTCCACATAACGCCGGTCTATCCTGTCGGCAGCCTGGTGCGTCTAAATACCCGCCAACTGGCATATGTGGTAAAAAACAAGATTCATTATTCGACAAGGCCTACCATTCGCCTGGTTGAACGTAATCCGGCCACATCCCGGATCGAAGTGTCCAAGAAAGATTTAGACTTGATTTTTAAACCAAACGTAACTATCGCGGATATACTATCAGAATGAAGCAAGAAGCGCCTCAACGCAGTGTGAGGCGCTTCTTGCTTCATTCCTGCTATTTGTATTAATATTATTATATATTATTTAAAAGTTGGTGAATGGATGTTTCTTAGTGATATTCCAAATCTTATCGCCCGTGAGCTCAATATAAAACCGCAGCAGGTAACGGCGGCAGCCAGTCTGTTGGATGACGGCAATACCGTGCCGTTTATAGCCCGTTACCGGAAAGAAGCCACCGGTGAACTTGATGAAGAAAAAATCCGGATAATTGAGGAACGAACCCAATATCTCCGGAATCTGGTTAAACGACAAGAGGAAATTCTCGCGAGCATAGAAGCGCAAGGCAAACTTTCCCCCGAACTCTCCCAGGCTATTCAGGCGGCAGCCAAACTGCAGGAACTGGAAGACTTATATCTGCCGTACCGGCCCAAAAAACGAACCCGCACTCAAATTGCACGGGAAAAAGGGCTGGAACCCTTGGCGGAACTTATCCTGGCCCAAGAAGCTACGGAAGGTGACTTACCTGCCATTGCAGCCGGATATCTGAACCCGGAGCAGGACATTGAATCTGCCGCGGCGGCGATTGCCGGCGCCATGGATATTATTGCCGAAACAGTCAGTGAACGGGCCGACATCCGTTCCTTGCTGCGGCAGCAATTGTGGCAAACCGGCGAGATAACCGCCGAACTGGCCGGCGGCGGGGAAAAAAGCGATAACAAAGAAAATAAAGAGAATAAAGAAATAAAAGAATTTTATATGTACAAAGAATATCGCGAACCGGTAAAACGCATGCCTCCCCATCGTATCCTGGCCGTTAACCGCGGCGAAAACAAAGGTATCCTGAAAGTCAGCCTGGTTGCCGCCCATGATACCAATATTGATTTAATCGCCCGCACGGTTCTCAAGGCGCCTTCCATTTTCACGTCAACCATCCTTGACGCCATCGCCGATAGCTATAAACGGCTGCTATTCCCCGCCCTGGAACGGGAAATCCGCTCCCTCCTTACCGAAAACGCGGCCAAACAGGCCATCCGCGTATTTGGTTTAAACCTGCGGCAACTCCTGCTGCAAGCGCCGTTAGCCGGCTATACGGTAATGGGTCTTGACCCGGGCTATCGCACAGGCTGCAAAATGGCTGTGGTTGACCCCACCGGCGCAATGCTTGCTACCAATATCCTATACATCACCATGAGCGAAGCCCAGCAGCAACAGGCAGCTGCCAAAGCCCTGGAAGCAATAAAAAAATACGGCGTAAATTTAATTGCCATCGGCAATGGCACTGCGTCCTACGAAACGGAAGAATTCGTCGCCAAACTGATTAACGAAAACAATCTTGACCTGCGGTACCTGATTGTCAACGAAGCCGGCGCATCGGTGTACTCCGCCTCCAGGCTGGCCAAAGACGAACTGCCCGACCTGGACGTTTCCCTCCGCGGCGCCATATCCATCGCCCGCCGGGTGCAGGATCCGCTGGCCGAATTGGTCAAAATCGATCCCAAGTCCATCGGGGTCGGCCAGTATCAGCATGATGTAAATCAGAAAGAACTGGGCGGCACTCTGGCCAACGTAGTGGAATCCTGCGTTAACCATGTGGGGGTGGAACTAAACACCGCCTCGCCGGCCCTCCTGACCTATGTCGCCGGCATTAACGCCTCAATTGCGAAAAATATTGTGGCTTACCGCAATGAAAACGGGCGGTTCATAAATCGCAGGCAACTTTTAAAAGTTCCCCGCCTAGGACCCGCCGCCTTTACCCAGTGCGCCGGTTTTCTGCGCATCGCCGTTGCGGAAAACCCGCTGGATAACACGCCGGTGCACCCGGAATCTTATTCCCTGGCTGAAGCCATTTTAAATCATCTGGGCTTTACCACCGGGGATTTGCAGGACAAAGACCGCCTGGCAACGGTTCAGGCCAAAGCTCCGGCTGCCGATGCCGCGGCTCTGGCGGCCGGACTCGACGCCGGCGAACCAACGGTGCGGGATATTTTAGCCGCCCTGGCCAAACCGGGGCGCGACCCCCGCGAAGACGTTCCGCCGCCGCAAACCCGGAAAAACATTGTGAAGCTGTCCGACATTATCCCCGGCACCATTGTCAAAGGCACAGTTCATAATGTAACCGACTTCGGCGCCTTCGTGGACATCGGCATCAAAATCAACGGCCTGATTCACCGTTCAGAACTTAGTCACAAACCCTTCCGTCATCCCATTGACGTAATCTCGGTAGGTGACGTAATCGATTGCCTGGTCATCAGCGTGGATGAAGAACGCCAAAGAATCGGATTAAGCCTCAAGCAAGTTAAGCAGGCATAAGGGGCAGGCATTTGTCAAAATGCGAGAATCCCCCGCCGCCTGTATAGGCGCCGGAGGATTCACTCTTCCCCCATGACAGTAAACGTTTGACGGCTATAAACTTGCTTTTCCATTGTGTTTTTTAGTTCATCCGCCGCGCGGCGGATGTCATGGATCTGTGTTTTTAAGGAGCCGACCAGCGCCTCGTCCTCAAGTTCATTCAGATTAATCGCGGTGCTGAGAAGTGCGCTCATTACCCCGGCGTGGCCCATTAGCACCCCGGCCATTAGATCGCTGATTACCATCTCGTCCATCTGATCCATTACCGCTTTGCTGATTTTTATGGCTTCAAGACAGGCGTGCGCGGTGTTGAGCGGCACTTCGGCAGCCTGCCGCAGGAATCTTTGTATAGCAGCATCTTGGCTCTGCCTGGCAGCCGGAGTATCGGCAGCCAGATCTACGGCAGCGAGAAGCGCTGTCAAGGCTGAAGCATCGCGGTCAATCAGAACAGAAAGTTCCCTGTGCAATCGAGCCAGAGCAGCCTGCTTGGCGGCAAGAAATTCCCGGTTTTTTACCAGTTTAGCCGTTTGCAGCGAATAATTGACCGCCATTTCGGCCAGACCAACCGCCAAAACCCCGGTTAAGGCAGCCGTGCTGCCCCCGCCGGGAGGCGCTTCTTCCGACGCCAGTTTCGCGGCATATTCACCGATAGTTAATGAACTTAGCATTTGGAACCCTCCGTAACTATATTTAGAAGTCAGAATGCGAGAATGGTCGTTTCGAAGTATTCTGACTTCTGACTCCTGACTTCTGAATACCGCTTATGAAACACAGCTTAATAGGCGCTGATCTCGCCTACAGCCTCCTCCACGGCCCTGATCAAACGGCCGCTGCTGATTAATTGATAAATGGCCTCAATATCCGGAGCAGGAACACGATCTTCATCCCAATGAGGAACACGGTCGCGAATGGCCTTATGAGCCGCCGCCGTGCCGGTTCCAGGAACGAAAGGAAGCAAAAAGTCGATTCCCTGACATGCCGCCAATAATTCAATTGCCAAAACATAACGAACGTTTTCCAATATTTCCCGCGCTTGGCGGGCAGCAATAGTGCCCATACTTACATGGTCCTCCTGATTGGCCGACGTGGGAATGGAATCAACACAGGCGGGATGAGCCAGGACTTTGTTCTCCGACACCAGCGAAGCCGCGGTGTACTGAGTAATCATCAGACCGGAATCAATGCCGGGATAGGCAGTTAAAAAGGGTGGCAATTCGCTCAGATGAGAATCCAGCATACGGCTGATGCGCCGTTCGGCAATACTTCCCGCTTCCGCCAGCGCCAGCTTAAGATAATCCATGGCCAGCGCCACCGGCTGACCATGAAAGTTACCGCCGGAAATCACTTCGCCGGTATCCGGCATGATAAGGGGGTTGTCGGTTGCCGCGTTCACTTCTATCGTAAGCGCCTCCATCACCCGGCGCAGCGCATCTTTGGATGCCCCGTGAACCTGGGAGACACAGCGCAGGGAATAGGCGTCCTGTACCTTGTGGCAATCCGTATGCGAGGCAATGATGGCGCTATCCGCGGTAAGTTTTAAAATATTGGCTGCTGTTTTGGCTTGTCCCGGATGAGGCCTTACCCGGGCAATGCGCGGATCAAAGGCCGCCCGGGTTCCTTTCAGCGCTTCCAGGGACAAAGCGGCGGCAATGTCGGCCACTTGCATGAGTTCACAGGCATCAAACCAGGTCAGAACCCCCACTGCGGTCATAATCTGTGTACCGTTAATAAGAGCCAGGCCTTCCTTGCCGCCGGGACTTAGCGGCTCAATCCCGGCCCGGTCCAGAGCCGCTTGTCCACTAACCAGTTCGCCGTTTACAATTGCCTGGCCTTCCCCCATCATTACCAAAGCAATATGGGACAAAGGAGCCAAGTCGCCGCTGGCGCCTACCGATCCTTTACAGGGAACAGCGGGATATACTCCCTTGTTCAGCATCTCCAGCAATTTGTCCACTGTTTGCGGCCGAATTCCGGAATAGCCTTTCGTCAATGAATTGGCCCTGAGCAGCATGGCGGCTCGCACCGCATCTTCCGGCAAAAACTCACCGACTCCCGCAGCGTGGCTCAGGATAAGGTTGCGTTGCAGCTTTTCCCGCTCATGCCGGGAAATAAATATTGTGCTGAATTCCCCGAAACCGGTGGATATTCCATACACCGGCGTCTCCGCTGCCAGCACCTTTTCCACAATGGCCCGGCTGGCGGCAATGCGCTGCCGTCCCAACTCGCTTATCGTCACAGCAGCATGATCCCGCGCCACAGCTATAACATCTTTAATCGATAACGAATCTCCATCCAAAACTATTGGATTATCCGGCAAATGTCTACCTCCAATTGTCAAGTATTCAGAGTAATCCACTCACTCCACGCTTACAATAAACTGGTAATGGGGCTGACCGCCATAGTATACTTCCACTGCGGCCGGGCCGACCTGTTCCGTCAGATATTCAGCTACCGGCTCCACGTCGCGGGGAGTCAATTCAGCCCCGTAATATAAAGTCACTACCTCGGTGTTTGTATCTGTCAGTTTTTCCACAAGGCCGCACAGTACATCAATGAGCTGATGGGACCAAATTACTACGTTGCTGTCAATGACACCGATATAGGCGCCGGCAGGAGCCAGTTCTCCCGCCACCATACTGTCTCTGACAGCCACTGTCAGGCTGCCGGCTTTTACCCTTGCCTGCGCCTCCGTCATCCGGGCGACGTTGGCGCTTAGACTGTGGTCCGGGTTGAAAGCCAGTATAGCCGCCAATCCCTGCGGCACATTGACGGTAGGAACAATCTCAACTTGCTCGCCCAGCAGTTTTTTGACCTGGGCCACAGCCAGCACAATATTCTTGTTATTAGGCAAAATAATATACTTTTCACTATTGCCGTTATGAACCGCGGTAATAAAATCCTCCACCGGCGGATTCATGGTCTGCCCGCCGTCAATAATAATGGCAGCCCCGGCCTGGCGCATAATTTCGGCCAGACCGTCACCGGCAACGGCGGTAATGACGCCAATACCGCTCCGTTTGGTCATTGCACTTTCCCCGGCTGCCGGCCGGTCAGGCACTTTTGTTGCAACGGTTCCTGCGGGCAAGGTAGATTGCCAATCCCGGTGCTGGTCCGCCATGTTATCAATTTTAATATTATGCAAAGTTCCCCAGGTAATTGCCGCTTCCAATACCGCTCCCGGGTGAGCGGTATGAATATGAACCTTCACAAACCGGTCGCCTTCGGCCAATACCAGCGAATCTCCCATAGGCGCCAATTGGCGTTTTACTTCAGCAAAACCCACCTGACAGGGTTTAACGATAAATTCAGTACAATAAGGATGCGAGATGTTTACCGTTTCCACCGGGCCTGCTACTGTCAGCGTCCGGCCAAAATCAGCTTCCGGGCCGTCAAACCGTCCTTCCAGTCCATCAAGACAGCCTGCAAGAAAAACAATCAGCCCTTGGCCGCCCGCATCTACCACCCCCGCCGCCTTCAAGAGCGGCAACAACTCCGGCGTACGCTCAAGTTCCCCCCGCCCGGCGCTGATAGCTTCCTTAAGAATATCGGCAAAAGGCGCTTTATCCCTGACCGCCCGCCGGGTTCCCTTGGCAATCCCCTTGGCAACGGTAAGTATTGTTCCTTCCACCGGTCTGGCTACCGCCCGGTAAGCATAAAGTACCCCGTATTGGAAAGCCTTGCCCAGTTCGGTGGAAGTAGCCTGCTCTTTGCCGGCCAATCCCCGGGCGATACCGCGGAGCAATTGGGATAAGATAACCCCCGAATTTCCCCGGGCGCCCATAATGGCGCTGTCGGCCGCCCGCTTGCTTAGCGAACCGATCCCCTCATCCGGCGCTTCCGCTATCGCCTTGGCTACCGCACCTAAAGTGAGCATCATGTTGGTGCCTGTATCACCGTCAGGTACCGGAAAGACATTAAGGCTGTTAATATAATCATGTTCACGCAAAAACGCGCTGTAAGCAGCGGAAATCATGCGACGAAAATCTTTCCCGCTTATTACTTCGGTATTGGTTATCACTGAGGCTGATTGCATCGACTGACCTCCTGGAGGCTGGTTATAAATGCCTCCCAATTCATCTATTCTACTTCGAAAATAAGTCCGGTTACGCCGGGACCCACATGGGAGCTAATGACAGCTCCGATATCGCCGGTAACAATATCGATACGGGGATATCGCTCCTGGACTTTTTGATAGATTGCCTGTGCCGCTTCCGGGACTTCACCATGGGCGACGCCAATATACTTCAGTTTATCATATTTATAAAGTTCCGCCAGCATGCGAGCCTGCGCCCGCGCTGTGGTCCGGACTTTGTCAAGCACTTGTATTTTTCCGTCCACCAAATATAATATCGGCTTTATTTGCAAAATGGAGCCAAATAGGGCTGCCGCACCGCCGATTCGCCCGCCTTTATGCAAGTACTCCAGGGTACTGGGAACAAAAAAGGTGTGTGTCTTGCGGCTGCTCGCCGTGAGCCGGTCCGCGATATCCCCGGCGGCTTCCCCTGCCTGGGCCATTGTCAGCGCCGTCTCCGCCAGCTTAATCATCCCTAGGCTGGTGGTGCCGGAATCCACCACAAAGATGTTCCGGCTGTTCTTCATCCCCCTGGCTACCGCCCGGGCGCTGTCAACAGTGCCACTGACGCCGCCTGACAAACCAATCATAATGACAAAATCGCCTGCTTCCGCCGGCGCAAAAGCTTTGGCAAAATCACCGGGGGAAGGCTGCGAAGTCTGAGGGTGTACCCCTTTCTCCCGCACCAGCCGGAAAAGATCGGCATTAGTCAATTCCGTCTCATTCCACTCTTCACCGCCAATAATTATTTTAAGAGGAACGACAGACAGGTTATCAAATTTTTCCAGCATTGTCGGCGGCACTTTGGCCGTACTGTCAACAACTATATGTATTTTTGCATTCGTCTCTGACACGTAAAGACCCCTCTTCCCCAAAGCCATAACTATAGTTTAGCAAAAATTATACGCCAAATATACAAAAATTTGTCATGAATAATTGATAATTATAAATTATATATGTCGTATTAAAGAATTCACATCCGAGGTATTAGGATAAGCTGAGGTTAAGCGACAGCGTCGAAGCGTTCCTAAATACCCGGATATCATTTCAATTCTTTAATGCGTTCCCTATAGCTAAAATTATATATTTTTTACATACTATATACGCTGATTATGAAAATTATTCGCGAAAAATGGGTAATTGTGGGCAATAACTACACAGATTAAAAGGAAACGGGAGATATACGGCGAAATTATACCTTTGCAAAGCCCAAAGTGATGATGAGGAGTATACTATGGAAAACAGATTACTCTTTGCGTTGGATATTGGCACCCGAAGCGTTGTCGGATTGATCGGCGAACAGGCAGGAAACTCTATTAAACTGTTGGCCTTCGACCGGGAGGAACACCACACTCGCGCCATGCTGGACGGACAAATCCATGATGTGCGGGAAGTAGCGGAAGTTTTAGGCAATGTGAAGTCCCGCCTGGAAGACCGTGTCGGACCTTTAAAAAAAGTGGCGGTGGCCGCCGCCGGGCGGGCCCTGTGCACCCTTCAAGTCACCTCCGAAATGGATACCTCCACCCGAGGCACATTGACGCCGGAAGACGAACGGTCCCTTGAACTTGCCGCAATTCAACTTGCCCAGCAGCAACTAGCCACCTCTAATGCCGTAATCGATCCGGCGAGCTACTACTGTGTTGGCTATAGCGTAGTCAGTTTCACGCTGGATGACATCCGGTTAAAAAGCCTGGTGGGCCAGCGGGGAAAGCTGGCGACAATTGAAGCTATTGCCACCTTTTTGCCCCGTCAGGTTATTAATTCACTCCAGTCAGCCATTGAAGCGGTAGACCTGGAGATGGACACGATGACCCTTGAACCAATTGCCGCTATCAATGTGCTTATTCCCGCCACCATGCGGCATCTGAATCTGGCTTTGGTAGATGTAGGCGCGGGAACTTCCGACGTAGCCATAACCAGGAACGGCTCGGTAGTTGGTTACGGTATGGTGCCGTTTGCCGGTGACGAGATCACGGAAGCTATTTCCCAAAAATATCTTTTAGATTTTAACGTATCGGAAACTCTTAAGCGGCAACTTAGCGGCAAAAACAAAAAGGTAAGCTTTACCGACGTACTCGGTGTCAGTCATAAGCTTCCGGCCAAGGATATTGTCGACTCCATAACGCAAAGAATTGGTGAGTTGGCCCAAGCCATCGCAACGGAAATTTTGACATTAAATTCTACCTCGCCGCAGGCTGTTTTATTAGTCGGCGGCGGCGCGCTCACACCTCTGTTACCGGAAGCCCTGTCCCAGGCCCTGGATGTTCCTGCAGCCAAAGTGGCCATCCGTCGTCCCGATTCCATCAACGACATCATTGATATTCCAGCGGAATTATGTACGCCGGATGCGGTTACTCCCCTTGGAATACTGAAACTGGCCGGCGGAGATACCCTAAACTTTGTCAATGTTACAGTAAATGACCGGACGCTCCGTCTATTTAACCTAAGTCTGCTGACGGTATCCGACGCTCTCCTGTCAGCCGGCATCGATATCAAAGCCCTGCGCGGCCGCCCCGGTATGGGCATCACGGTAACAGTAAACGGGCAAACCCAGTTTATTCCCGGCAGCTACGGTAAACCGGGCCAGGTTCTGTTAAACGGTGAAGAGGCCAAACTCGCCGACCCCCTGCACGATACCGACGTTATCTTAGTCACCCCCGGTACAAACGGCGCATCACCGGCGCCGGTTCTTAACAAAATTGCCCCTATCC
The DNA here is from genome assembly GCF_003966895.1 of Methylomusa anaerophila. Classification (NCBI taxonomy): domain Bacteria; kingdom Bacillati; phylum Bacillota; class Negativicutes; order Selenomonadales; family Sporomusaceae; genus Methylomusa; species Methylomusa anaerophila. Next base: position 996,729 of record NZ_AP018449.1, read on the forward strand.
CGGAACCTCTGGTTATTACGCTAAACGGCAAATCCTATTCCTTGCCGCCTGCCATTACTGTCAATGGAAAATCCGCGGCTGCCGACACTATCCTTGCAGACAGGGATCAGGTTATAATCAACCAATCTTCCACCCTGGCAGAAGTGTTAAGCCATCTGGGTCTCAGTACCGAACCAGCCCAATTTTCCTATAGCGTGAACAGAACCGAAAGAAACTTCAGCGTCCGGCCAAAATACGCCATTAACGGACATACCGTCAATCTCAGCAGCAAAGTAGCCAACAATGATTCCCTAGACTACATTCCCCTGCCGACGCCAACAATCGGCGAAGTGCTGGAACTGGCGGCAGCAGAGACCGATGAGTCTATCACCGTTGCCGTGAATGGCGCCGGCTGCCAGGTGCCTGTTCGCCGCCATAGCGTACAGGTAAACGGCAAGCCCGCTTCCCTCACCCATCCCGCCCCCAACGGCTGCGTGATTGATTACAATTCTATATCCAATTTCCATCCCATTGTCAGTGATGCACTGCTGGCAGCTGATTTTAATCCCCGCACATTGTCCCCAAGCAGCCGGGTTGCGATATTGCTAAATGGCCATCCTACCGAATACACGGCGGTTATCAAAAACGGCGACTCGATCACCATACAGGTCAGCAACCCTAAATAAGCGGCGGCTCAAAGGGCGCGAAGAAGAAGCAGGCAGCTAAAATTGGGCAAAAAAAAGCCCTCTATGTAAAAGAGGTAATTTGAATCGGCCTACGCTTGATTTAGTGTGCGCTCTGATAGATCATCCCAGGCCTGATAGCACTGAACGTTGTTACGCCCTTGCCGTTTGGCCCGGTAGAGAGCGATATCCGCCTGACGGAATGCTTCCTGGCCGGTAATGCCGGATTTTTTCAGAGACAGGCCGACACTGATTGTTAACGGTACTTTAGTACATTTATCATAATAGAACTCCCAGGATTCCACCCGTTCCCGGAGACGTTCAGCGATCTTAAGCCCAAGAACCAAATTGGCATTCGGCAATATTACGGCAAACTCCTCACCGCCGTAGCGGAACGCCATGTCTTCATCCCTAATGCCCCTATGAATAATATCACCTATTGTTTTCAGCACATCGTTGCCAAAGGAGTGACCATAGCAGTCGTTTAACTTCTTAAAATGATCGATATCAAGCATGATAAGGATGTATTCTTCAAGCGCCGGCGTCCTCTCCTGATAAGCTCTATAGTTATACAGCCCTGTCAATTCGTCTGTCAGCGCCAGGCGGTAATGCCGGTCGCTCTGATGGACAAGTTCGGCGATCCGCCCTTCATTCTTTGTTTGTTTGTCCATTACCCGCCAGGCAAAAATTGCCGTAAAAGACAGCGTGGCGAACCCGATAATATTATACAAGATAGGAAAGACTGCAGCTATTGAGAGGGCCGGACGCCCGATAACAGACGCTGCCAGAAAAACCGCCGCCACGACAATAGTAACCTTCCATGCTCCCTGCCTGCCCACCCTGAGCACCATACGGGCCAGCACCAGATGATAAAGAATGTTAACAAAAACGGCGTCCAATAAGGTCATTCCCGCCACCAAAGACAAATCAATCCATAGTTCTTTGACTTGGGGAAGAATCCTGCGCCAGGACAGCCAGGAGTTATAGGCAATATAGGCAGCCGCCAAAAAGGCTGTCGTAAACCAGCCGGCTTCATGAATTGCCACTGCGTATATCGCCGGGAAAAAAGCAAATATGACACTAATAATCCGGAGCAGCATTTGTGCATACGCCGGGCCGCAATCCCACGGCAGGGAAGAGCGAATTTCTTTATTAGCCTGCATCCGTTTATCTCCTTTAGATGGGCTGCAACTGGAATTTATATGATTATATTATCTATAATAATAAAAATTCCTGCAAAAAATGTCGAATTTTTTCATATTTTGTCTGTTAATAATAAATAAGCTCCGGTGGAAGCCGGAGCCGAATGCGCGTGTTTTTTTTTAAACCCATTATATCAATTATATCAATGTTTGTTTTTCCGGTAAAACTCCGCAACTTTGGCAAATGCCTTACCGCTGGCGGCAATAGTGGCGTCAATATCCGCCCCGGTATGGGCGTCAGACATAAACGCGGCTTCAAATTGGGAAGGCCCCAGGTAGACCCCCTGTTCCAGCATGGCGTGGAAGAATATATTGAAGGCCGCCACGTCGGAACGCTTGGCGCTAATATAGTCATACACCGGCTGGTCGGTAAAGAAAGTACAGAACATAGACCCGACCTGGTGAAACTGGAAGCTGAAGCCGAAGGCTTGGGCTTGAGCCTGAATTCCGGCACACAAGGCTGCTGTTTTGGCCCCTATTTTTTCGTAGAAATCAGGAACCTCAGAAATCAGCCGCAAGGTGGCAATGCCGGCGGTCATCGCCAGCGGATTGCCGCTCAGGGTCCCGGCCTGATACACCGGTCCGGCCGGAGCAACAAGCTCCATTATATCCTTGGCCCCGCCATAAGCTCCCACCGGCAGACCACCGCCAATAACTTTCCCCAAACAGGTTAAGTCCGGTGTAATGCCATAGAGTTCCTGCGCCCCGCCGTAAGCTACCCGGAAACCGGACATTACTTCATCAAAAATTAAGAGTGTGCCGTAACTTTCGGTTAAGGAACTGACTTTGGCCAGATATTCCGGTTGCGGCAGAATAAGACCCATATTGCCCGGTACGGGTTCAATAATTACCGCCGCGATATCTTCCCCATATCTTTCGAAAACAGCCGCCAGGGCGTTTATATCGTTGTACTCTACGGTAATGGTATGGCCGGCAATACTATCCGGCACTCCCGGACTATCAGGAACTCCCAGGGTGGTAGCACCGGAACCGGCTTTCACCAGCAGACTGTCATGGTGGCCGTGGTAACAGCCGGCAAATTTGACGATCTTATTCCGTTTGGTATAAGCCCGGGCCAATCTCAACGCACTCATAGTAGCCTCTGTTCCCGAGTTGACCATCCGCACCAATTCCATAGACGGGAAGGCCTCCGTAACTAAACGGGCCAATTCGGTTTCGAGCAGTGTGGGAGCGCCATAGCTGGTTCCCTTGTTAATAGCCTCCGCCAGTTCTCCGGTTACTTCCGGATGGGCGTGGCCTAAAATCATCGGCCCCCAAGAACCTACATAGTCTATGTACTCGTTACCGTCAATATCATAGAGCCTGCTGCCGAGCGCTTTGGCAATAAAAGGAGGTGTGCCGCCCACTCCCCGGAATGACCGCACTGGGCTGTTGACCCCCCCGGGTATATACCGTTTGGCTTCGGCAAATGCCATTGCCGACTTATCCAACTTAAACGCCATTTATAATTCCTTCTTCCTTATTTCAATCTAAGACCAAGTCTCCTACCAGATAACCGTTGCATACTATAAAACTTATTTGCCTGATAGTAAGCCTGAATCCCAACAGACTGACATAGTTCTACCAAAGCGCCGCGACGCGGACCGCAGGTTACGCGAGCCATTCAGCCCGCTCCATCTTAATGAGTAATAAACTTGTATCTTCTTAGTTTATCAACCGCCACGAACTGCTTAAAATCCGTTAGATCCCAGGCGCAACGAGAACCGAGGTTGCGCAAGCTATTAGCACTCCTCCATCTTAATGAGTAATAAACTTGTATCCTCTTAGTTTATCAATCGCCACGAACTGCTTAGAAATCGTTAGATACCGTTGCATATGAAAAAAACTTATTGCAACAAGTTTGCTAATTACGGTTCTACTATCATAGTCAGACCGTCTAGGCACGACGAGGACCGGAACGGAAGCGTACTGGTTGTACGCTGAAGTGAGGACCACAGGAGTAACGACGCAGATGACGGTTTATAAGCAGTTCCCCCTTAAGGTGAACAAATTATCTCTTAAGCCAGCGGGCGGCTTCAAGGGCATGATAAGTAATAATGATGTCGGCGCCAGCCCGTTTTATTCCCAAAAGGGTTTCCATAACTACCCGTTCTTCGTCAATCAGCCCTTGCAGAGCGGCGGCTTTTACCATGGCGTATTCCCCGCTCACATTGTAAGCTGCTACCGGCACGGTGAACTCGTCCTTTACCTGACGGATGATATCAAGATAGGCCAGGGCCGGTTTGACAATAATAATATCCGCTCCCTCTTCCAGATCAAGGCTGGCCTCCTGCAGCGCTTCGCGGGCATTGGCCGGGTCCATCTGGTAAGTGCGGCGGTCGCCGAACTGAGGAGCGGAATTCACTGCCTCCCGGAAAGGGCCGTAATAGCCGGAAGCATATTTCACGGAATAAGACATGATGGCTATATCGGTATAATCATTCTCGTCCAGCATATGGCGAATAGCCCGAACCCTTCCGTCCATCATGTCGGAAGGAGCCACCATGTCGGCGCCGGCCTTGGCATGGCTGAGGGCAACCTGGGCTAGCGGCGGCAAACTCATATCATTGTCAATTTTATTATTTCTGAGCAGACCGCAGTGACCATGATCAGTATACTGGCACAGACAGACATCGGTGATGACAACAAATTCCGGCAAGGCGGCTTTTATCAGCCGGACAGCCTGCTGCACCGGGCTGCTTAAATCCCAGGCGCTGGTGCCTTGATCGTCCTTATATTCCGGCATGCCAAACACCAAGATGGCCGGAATGCCCAGATCATAGGCTTCTTTAGCCCCTTCGACCGCCATATCCGGCGACAAATGATAGTTTCCGGGCAGGGCTTTAATCTCATTCTTTATGTTTTTCCCCGGTACGACAAACAAAGGAAAAACCAGATTCTCCCGCGTCAGCACCGTTTCCCGCACCATGGCGCGAATGCCGTCCGAAGCCCGCAGGCGCCTCGGACGGTATATGAGATCGGTCATGCTAACACCTCCTATACTAGTTAAGAATTACTTACCTCATTAAGATACAGCCCTTTAATCGACTCCACCAGTCCTTTAATAGTGTATTCCTCGGCAATAACAGCAGGTTTAATATCATGGGCCAGGCAGGTCTCGGCGGTGATGGGCCCGATGCAGGCTGTTTTGGTTTTGCCGAGTAGTGACGGGCCTGCCGGTCCCAACAGACCTAACAGGTTGGTGACTGTGGAAGAACTGGTAAATGTAACCAGGTCAATTTCCCCGGCAGCCAATTTCCCCGCCAATTCCTGGCCGTCAGTGTCACCGGCAACTGTACGGTAAGCAGGTACAACATCCACCGTTGCGCCCGTTGCTTTCAGTTTCTCCGGCAGTATGTCCCGGGCAACTGCAGCCCGCGGGATAAGTATCCTGGTACCGGCGGCAATCACCGGCTGAAGAACTTCGATGATGCCCTCGGCCCGGAATTCACCGGGAATGACATCAGCGGTAATGCCATGCTCCCTGAGTCTGGCGCCGGTTTGGATCCCGATAGCGGCAATTTTACATCCGCCCAATACCCTGGCGTCCAGTTTGGCAACGCTCAGACGCTGAAAGAAATATTCAACCCCATTGGCACTGGTGAATATCAGCCACTGATAGTCGGCCAGTTGTCCAATGGCTTTATCCAAAGCTGCAAAACTTTCCGGCGGTACAATTTTTATTGCCGGCGCTTCGATGCAATCAGCCCCCAGCATGGCAAGCTCAGCCGTCAGCAGGCTGGCTTGTTCCCTGGCCCGGGTAACCAGTACTTTTTTGCCGAACAATGGCTTGGTGTCAAACCAGGCCAGTTGCTCCCGCAGCGCCACCACATGACCAACGATGAAAATCGCCGGCGGTTTTAAGCCCGCTTTGGCTACATCTTCGGCAGCCTTGCCGACAGTGGTGACAAGTACCGACTGTTCAGGTTTGGTACCCCAGCGGATTACAGCCGCGGGCGTATCGGCAGAACGCCCGTGATCCATAAGCTGACTAGTAATATGGGACAGGTTTTCCACTCCCATTAGAAATACCAAGGTGTCTACCGCAGTCGCCAGTTTACTCCATTGAATGGTGGACTCCGGCTTTGCCGGATCTTCATGGCCGGTGATTACGGCGAAAGAAGTGGCTATCCCTCTGTGAGTAACCGGGATACCGGCATAAGCAGGCACAGCAACGGCCGAGGTAATACCCGGAACGATCTCAAAGGGAACCCCGTTTTCCTTCAATTTCAACGCTTCTTCGCCGCCCCGTCCGAATACAAAGGGATCGCCCCCTTTGAGACGAACCACGGTTTTGTTCTCTTGGGCCTTATCGACCAAAAGCTGGTTGATGTCCTCCTGCCGCATGGTATGATCGCTGGCGGCTTTGCCGACATAAATCAACTCAGCGTCAGGCCGGGCCTGGTTAATAAGCTTATTGTCAGCCAAGCGGTCATATACGATAGTATCGGCCTGTCGTATGTATTCCAAAGCTTTTACACTGATGAGACCGTAGTCACCGGGACCGGCTCCCACCAGATAGACCATTCCAACACCCAAAATTATTTCCCCCATAACCATATTTTACTTAAGTAATGGATTGTCACGAACTGCTTAGAAATCGTTAGATGCTAGGCACGACGAGGACCGGAACGGAAGCGTACTGGTTGTACGCTGGAGTGAGGACCACAGGAGTAACGACGCAGATGACGGTTTATAAGCAGTTCCCCCTCTTTAAGTTGACTGGAAAAGTTTGTCCAGTATCTCCCGACCGCCAGCGGCAAGCATTCTCCGCGCAAGGGTACAACCCAGAGCTGCCGCTTCCCGGCTTGGCCCGGTAATGGAATCTGCTACCCCCTCTTTGCCGTCAAGGGAAAGAATGACGGCTTTTAGCCTTACTTCGTTGCCGGACGGCAAGACAATGCCATATACTCCAATCGGTACCTGGCAGCCGCCTTCCACTTCTTTAAGAAATGCTCTCTCCGCCGCTACCGCCAAACGAGTGGGCGGGTGATTCAAAAACTCCAGCATGGCCATGGTTTCCTGATCATCTTTCCGGGCTTCAATAGCCAATGCGCCTTGGCCGACCGCCGGCAGGCAATCATCCATGGACAAAATCTCCGTGATCTGTTCCGACCAGCCCAGGCGATTGAGTCCGGCAACAGCCAGCACGATAGCGTCCAGGTTTTCAGTGGTCAGTTTCCTTAAACGGGTATCCAGATTGCCTCGTAAATCAATTATGGTTAAATCAGGCCGTTTTTTCAAGAGCTGCGCCTTGCGCCTCAGGCTTGACGTGCCGACCCTGGCCCCGGCCGGCAGATTGGCCAGGGTTTTATAACGCGGACTGATCAAGGCATCCCCCGGATCAACCCGTTCGGTAATTGCCGCCAAAATAAGTCCTGCCGGCAACTCGGTAGGCATGTCCTTCAGGCTATGGACGGCAAGATCAATCCCGCCGCTCAGCATAGCGTTCTCCAGTTCTTTGGTGAACAGACCTTTGCCGCCAATCTTGGCAAGGGGCACATCCAATATTTTATCCCCTGTTGTCACCATATTTTTAAGTTCTATCACCACTTCGGGACAGCATTCCCGCAGGCAATCGGCCACATGACGGGCCTGCCACAAAGCCAGCTTACTGCCGCGCGTACCGATGACAAGCTTTTTCTTTGTCAAGACTTACTCCCTCTCCTCTATGGTCCTCAAGCATGTCCATATCTCTGGCAACGTTGAGAGTGCTGTCAAGCTTAAAGAGCTTACGAATTGCGTCTAGGTAGTACTGTTCCTTATCTGTTCCGGCCGCCTCGTTCATACGGATAATCGGGTCGCGCAAGAGTTTGCGGACAATCATTTTGGCCATGTTTTCAATGACCCGCTTTTCGTCAAAAGTAATATCAGGCAGCTTGGTCAACGCTCGCTTCATCTCCCGCCGGCGGATTGCTTCCCCCTTGTCGGTTAATCGGGCCAGCGTCGGGCGATAAGACAAGTAGCGAAACTTTTGCACGAGTTCTGCCATTTCTTCGTCAATAATGGCTTCGGCTGCCCGAGCCTCTTGTTCCCTGCTTTTCAGGTTGGATTCCACCACCGCTTCCAGATCGTCAATATTATATAAAGTGGAACCGGCAATAGCCGCCACTTCCGGCTCCACATCCCGGGGAACGGCGATATCTATAAAAATGATCGGGCGTCCCCGCCGCTTCGGCATAAGATGCGCCACGTCCCAGGCACTAATAATGTAGTGGGGTGCGCCGGTGGAGGTAACCACGATATCCGCCTCAACGGCACATTTCATAAAATCTTCAAAAGGGACCGCCACCCCATTGAAGTTCGCCGCCAGTCTTGCCGCCCGGTCAAAATTCCGGTTGGAAACGAATACGGTTTTTACGCCGCTGGCTACCAGGTACCTGGCGGTGAGTTCACTCATTTCCCCTGCGCCCAGGATTAGTATGTTGGATGCCGATAAATCACCGAAGGCTTTCTTCGCCAGTTCCACCGCGGCGTAGCTTACCGAAACGGCATTATAGGCAATACGGGTAGCGGTGCGAACTTTTTTCCCCACGGCTATGGCCTTGTTGAAAAGGGTATTAAGCACGGTACTGGTGGTTCCGACCCCGCGGGCAATTGCATAGGCTTTCTTAACTTGGCTCAGGATTTGCCCTTCCCCCATAACCAAAGAATCCAGACTGGCGCTTACCCGGAACAGGTGCCGAATACACTCGTCTTCCTGGTAGTAAAACAAATAATCGTATTCAGTCACCGCCAGCACCCCCGGAGCCATACGATCCAAAAACTCCTGCATCACCGGCAGGGCGTCATCGGCGTCTTCAACAACGGCGTACATTTCCGTACGGTTGCATGTGGACAGGATCACACATTCCCGGATGTCGTCATATTCGTGCAAGTGTTTTAATGCCGTCTTAACCTGCTCTTCGGAAAAAGAAAAACATTCCCGTATTTCCACCGGCGCCGTCCTATGGTTTAATCCCAGTACTACTAACTGCATTTTGTATTCTCTCCTCAGCTTCATCCATCTTGCCCAAGCGGAGCAAAGTCAGTACATTTTCATCAAAAGTGTCCCGCCAGAATTGTTCCCGGTCTTGGGATGTAGGCAGTTGCTCTTTCATCTCCCGCCGCACTTTGGCGACAATTTCCAGATATCTGCCATATTCCGGTCCATAACGGCCGCCAAGTTCTTCCTTAAGTCGCCGGGCCATGGCCGGACTCTTACCGGCGGTGGAAACAGTAAGCATGAGATCACCCCGGGTTATGGCCGAAGGCACATGAAAATCCGACAGGCCAGGATTGTCCGCCACATTGACCAGTGAACCACCCTCGCGGGCTTCCTTCGCAGCCTGGCTGTTTACAGCCGGATCACCGGTCGCACAGATAACAACGAAACAGTTTTGCACATCCCCTGCTGTATACTCCCTGGCTATCCAGGTAATATGCCCCGCCCGCGCCAAGCCGGCGAGTTTCTCTGTCAGCGCCGGACTTACAACCGTAACTTTCGCGCCTGCTGCCAATAGGGACAATGTCTTCCGTTCAGCCACATTCCCCCCGCCGATAACGGCGCAGCAGCGTCCTTGAAGTTTCACATTCATGGGATAGTATGACATCTCTTCACGTCCGCATACAGAATTTACGTATTTCCCGTATATTTCTCCGTATATTTCCCGTAGATATTATTTTATCATATTTTCGCCCTTGAGTGGAAATTTTCCTTTAAGTTTTTTTAATCCGTCTTCGGTTGAGGCGGCAAGGGTTGTTCTTGCAAGCCGAAATAGGCTTCCAATATGTGGCGGGCAACTGGCGCCGCCGCCATGGATCCTTCGCCGCCCTCGTCAATCAAAACAGCTACCGCAATTTCCGGATTTTCATAGGGGGCATAACAGGCAAACCAGGAGTGGGTCGTCCCTTTTCCGGTTTCTGCCGATCCGGTCTTACCGGCCACTGCCCGGGGAAAGCCGGTAAAGACCGCAGCGGCAGTCCCTTTTTCAATTACAGCCCGCATACCTTGGCGAACTGTGTCCCAAACCTCGGGACGGAGATAAACTGTCCTGGCGATTTCCGGCTGATAAGCCTGAATTACATTTCCCTCAGGCGTTATTGTTTTGTCAACAAGCAGCGGCCGGTGGATCACGCCGCCGGTGGCTACCGCCATCGCCAATAACGCCTGCTGCAAAGGGGTTACAAGATAATACCCCTGGCCGATGGCGGCGATCAGTGTTTCTCCCGGATACCACTCCTCGCCATAGTTAGCCCTTTTCCACTCGATTGAGGGCACTACTCCCGCTTCCTCACCTGCCAATTGAATGCCGGTAGGGTTGCCGAGTCCGAAGGTTAATGCGTAAGCCGCCAGATTGTCGGCGCCCAGGCGTCTGCCCAGTTCATAGAAGAGCGGATCGCTGGACCAGGCTATCCCGTCCACTATGTTCAGCCGCCCCAGCCCCGTGGTCTCCCACCCATAGAAACTCCAGCCGTTTAATACATATACGCCTTTGTCTTCAAATATTTCTTCCCGGCTGGTTAGCCCCATATTCAGCGCTGCCGAAGCCGTCACAATTTTAAACACCGATCCCGGGGGATAGGTACTTTGAATAACCCGGTTCGTGAGAGGATTATTAGGGTTGGTTATAATTTTCTCCCAGTTACTGTTGCTAATCCCCACCGCAAATACATTAGGATCAAAGGAAGGATTACTGGCCATGGCCAGCACCCCCCCGGTCCGCACATCAAGGACCACCACCGCTCCTCCCTTGGCCGGCTCCCCCATTTTCCCGCTTGCCGCTACTTGTGCCGCCAAGGCTTCCTCGGCAGCCTTCTGTAAATTAACATCAAGAGTAAGAACAATCGCATTTCCCGGAATCGAAGGTTTATCCTCCAAAGCTCCCACTTCTTCGCCGGAAGCGTTGATCTCCACCCGCCGTCCGCCGTTCTTGCCTCGCAGTGTTTTTTCCCACTCTCGTTCCAGTCCGTCCTTACCGACAAGATCATTAGGGTGGTACCCCATATTTTTCCCTTGGTCATACTCTTCTTCGCTGATCACACCCACGAACCCGCATAAATGGGCCGCCAGTTCTTTGTAAACGTAATGCCTTACCGGCACAGCTTCGATGATAACACCGGGGAGATACCGCTTGCGTTCCTCCACCCTGGCTATAGCCACCTGGTCTACGTCCCGTTTAAGGCGAAGCGGCGTGTAGGGAAATTTTTCCCCTTGCCGAATCATTGTCTCAATTTTTTCCGTTGTGATGCCAATAATGCCGGCAAGCAGCGGTGTCTCCTGCTCAGGGCTGGTATACTCGGCCGGAATGATTGATATAGCAAAACTGGGGCGGTTGGTCACCAAAACTGTCCCATTCCGGTCATATATTGTCCCGCGGGGCGCCTGCGTGACAACTTGCCGCACACGGTTTTCCTCGGCAATTTTCTTATACTGAGCTCCCTGGACCAGTTGCAGCCAGCCCAGACGCACAACCAGCAGCACAATAACCCCAAGCACAATATATGTCATGATCTGCATACGGCGCAATCTTTCGTCCCACATGAGATCAGCTCCTTTCAATAGGCTGCTGGTCTTTAGTATCTCAAAAAAAGCCTGAAAAAATAGCGGCTCCCTTACGGAATCCACTATTTTGTGACCAAATAGACATTACTGCCATGAATTATGTGAGTCAGATGAATGTCCTAAATCACCGAAAAACTCAATGTTGAAACTGATTGTGTACAATATCAGGCGGCACTTTTTCAGCCGTTTTTGAACGTCCCCTAGCTCAAAGCAGTCTTTATTTGTTTTACTTGTAGATTTAGGATATCATTAAGCCATCTGGGAACAGTGTGGCTGGTTATAATGTTCAGTGAAAATCTAATTTAAAAATTTTTATTTATTATCTATTAAGTGAATAATGGAATGCTACGATATAATAATCAGTAATGTGTAATGATTTGCAACAAATAGTCAATTCTTAAATTTAAGCATAGTTGATGATAAATAATCAACACTATTTACACCATGATTATCATAGAAATTAATAAGAAAACTCCTTATATAATAGAGCACTAAAAGTTCAAGAAATAAGGGAGTGTGTATTCAAATGAGTGGTTTAACGTCTTTACCTCAAAGTGCTAATAGTGCGCTAGGGAATGTAAAAGGAAATTCTCGAATTCTGGAAGCCGAAATACGGGCGGATGCAAGTCGCGGGGTGGTAATTCAAAGAAAATTGGATAACTTGGAAAAACTAAAACAACAAGAAGAAACGGCAATGAATTATTTAACAGATGCAGTAAATAAAGATGCGGAAAATACGAAGAATTTCCTGGATTCTGCAAAGGAAACAATGGACAAAATTGATGAGGAAGTTAAAAAGGGAGAAGAAAAAACAGCTGAAAATACGGGTACTGAAACCCAAACTAACGCCGCATCTCAAAACGATCAAGACAGTGATGAAAACAGCAGTGCGGCCAGCGTAGCTGGAAATATTGTTGACGTTGTTATTCCCTCAACAGTAATACAGAGCAACTTGTCTGCCATTAAGACTAACGACACGCCCCTAAATACTACTGAAACCGGTCAGATCAAAATATCAGTTTAAAATAATACTTATCGGTTATAATAATCCGAATTTTACAAAATTATTTTTTTATTGTATTCTTAGTCAATTAAAAATCCTTTTTTGTATATTTAAATTTTATATTATGAATATCTGAATATAAAATAAGACTTGGCTTATGCCAAGTCTTTCAGAGCGTAAACAAAACCCGCTTTCAAGCCGTAAGGCAAGGAAGCGGGTCTTGTCTACCCTAAACGTATAGATGACTGGGAAATTTTACTGCCCTAAATAGTCTTTGCCGATAATGACTGTAAGCTGATTGGCTTTATCCGGCTCTTTGTTCACCTGCAGCACATAACGGAAAGGCAAGCCGGTAAGTTTTCCTGTAACTGCACTGTCATCGCTATTGGCGATAACAACGGTATTCTTATTTGTCGAACTCATACCAACAACGCTTGCCACTTCAAACCCCCGGCTGCGAAGCGTACCGGCAACTTTATTGCCGGCATCAGGGGAGCCGCTGGCGTTAACTACACTGACCTTCAACTTGCCGACCGGTTGTTCGGGAGTACTTGGTTTGTCAGTTGGTTTAGGTTTGTCCGGAGTATTGGGAGCGGATACCGCCTGTTTATCCGGTTCTTTGCCTGTATCTTTATCGCTCTTTTTATCAGGCTGGGTATTGCCGGCTGTAGGATTCTTCTTTAGTTTGACCGGAGCTTCAACAACTTTCATTTCCTGGGGTATGGATTTTTCATACAAACCGGCCAGAGACCGGGCATCAGCCAGCAGCTTGCTGTCAATCGGCATACCTTCTATACTGGCCACATATTTTCGCAGTTCGACCACATCCGGCAGCCAGTAGCTTACATCCTTGATGTAGGCCGGTTTGCCGGGAACCATTTCGGTCTCAAGTCCCGCTTTGGCCGCATTATTTACCAGCTTAGCCAGGCCCAGCATTTCGCTGGTAGTCAGGTCCGATTTGACGGCGTTACTGACTTCCCGGATAATGGCCGGCAGTCTGGGCAAGATAAACGGACTGGCGGCTTCTTTTAACATAGCCTTCATAAATTTTTGCTGGCGTTCAATGCGACCGATATCACCGTCACCGTCACGATAACGTACATACTGAATGGCTGTACGCCCATCCATTTTTTGAACCCCGGGTTTAAGGTCGATCACCAGCTTGTCATAAGGGTCTTGATAATACATTCGTTTTTCCACATCCATGGTTATGCCGCCGATGGCATCAACAATTTTATAAAAGCCGGCAAAATTTATCGTGACGTAATAATCGATCGGAATTCCCAGTAAATCCTCGACGGCGCGCTGCGACAGCTTGACACCGCCCTCAGCGTAGGCATGGTTTATTTTATCCCAGCCGTATCCGGGTATGCGGACTCTGGTATCCCGCGGCACAGAAAGAAGTGATACCTGTTTGGTTGAAGTATCGACTGTCACCACGAACATGGTGTCGGACCTGCCCGCATCATTACTCCGTTCGTCAACCCCCAAAACCAGGATATTTACTTTTTGGGGCGAAATGGAAGTGTTTACTCCGGCATGCCGGGTTTTCTCAAATGTTCCGCCACTGAACCAATAGTAGGATGCGCCGGCGACTGATATAAAAAGCAGCAAACACATAAACCCCGACAAAAATCGGTTTTTATGTCTACTACTACGCTGTGCGGCTAACCGCTTTTCGAGGCGTGATTCCATATGAACCACCCTTTCCGCTTTAGATATAATAAATCAAGCCCCCCTATTTGCATGGGGGGCTTGCGTTAAGTATAACAAAAAGTGGATTGCAGCGTCAAGACTTTTCTTTCTAAGGCTACGGCAGCGGCGTATAGCCCTCTTCTTCAATTGCGGCCTTGATCTTAGTCAGCGAAGTCCGGTTAGAATCAAACTCGGCGGTAAGCGTTTTGGCTGCTAAGTCCACTTCAGCCTGGGTAACTCCCGGCAATGCGCGCACCGCTTTTTCCACTGCGTTTTTGCAGTGACCGCAGCTCATTCCTTCTACAGGAATTACTATTTTTTCCATGTTGACTCCTCCACTCCTCAAATTTTCGCCATAACTGATTGAATCTTGCCGTCCATAGTCAATTCCTTATCCCGGCGGTCATCAATCCGGATAGTTGTTGATACCCTTTGCGCACCGGCGCCAAACGGCGCTTCATGCATGCGGCGGATTATTGCCAAAACCTTGTCCAAATCTCCCTCAATGATGGTAGACATTGGCGTCAGCTGGTATTTAATGTCTTTTTCCCCTGCCAAAATCTTGTGGCAACTGGCCACATATTGACTGATACTTGGCGATCCGGTACCGAGGGGTACAATGGTAACTTCTATGACAGCCATATAGAATCCTCCTTCCACTTTTGCTATTATAACCAGTATTCTTTTTCAAAAGAAAAAAACCTGCCGCTGTTGACGCCGATATGAGGCGCCAACAGCGGCATAATTTAATTATGTCACATAAAGCAGTAAGCAGTTCGCGGCATTTGTAAAGCTAAGCACTTATATATTGCCGCATTACGCCCTCTATTGCTGTTTAGGAAATTTTTGGTCAATCAGCTTCCAGATTTCCGGTTGTTCCTGACCTAAACGCCAGACGGCAATACCGGCGGGATTATATTTGGCGATGACATCAAGTTTGACCGACGTGCTTTTGTCATTCTCAAACCACACCTCATGGTCGTCATATTTGAAATGAGGCGATTGGGACTGGTCATCCCACATTATTTTGGCGCCTTTCTTGTCGGCAAGCACAATGGCGTCAGCATATTTAATTGTTTCGCCCTTTTTATCCACCCAGTCGTAGCCGTAACCGCCGATCCCGACAATAACCTTATGCGGTCCGCCGCATTTGTCGATGGCATACTGAATATTTTTTTCGTACCAGTCAATTGGCGCAATTGGGCCGGCTTCGGAAGTTTCCCAATGGTGGTCATAGGTCATAATTTGGAGAAAATCCGCATTCTGGGCTAACTGGGGATAATCATAAGCGCCTGACACGTCCTCAGCCACATCAACTTGCGGGAAAACGGAGATTATCAGCGTCTTATTGGCGGCTTTCATCTTAGGATACAGTTCGGCCATGAAGGCCGTTAAATTGTCTTTATGTTTAGGCGGCAACAGTTCAAAGTCGATATTGATACCTTCGTATTGCTTTTCTTTAGCCAGTTTGACAATATTGTCCGTGACCTTGGTGCGAATGGCGGGGTCGCCCAGAATGGAATCAGTGGAACCGGTTTTATTTGTTACCAAAGGAAACAATTTTAGCCCGAGCTGACGTGCGGTATCCAACACGAGCTGGCTATCCCTGGCTTCCAATTCCCCATCTTGTTTTGCTCTGTACCAAAAGGGGCCGACTGCCGTCATGCTTTTGGCAAAAGTCTTCATGCTCGGGAATGATCCGGTCTTATCCGGCGTACCAGGCCATGGGTTTTCATAGTAGCCAATAACCATTCGCGGCGGCATGGCAAACTTTCCCGGGGCTCCGGGTTTAGGAGCAGGTTTGGTGGTACAACCGCCGGCTAAAGCCGCAAACGCAAATACCAAAAGCATAATTAAAGCCAATACTTTGTAACGAACAGTGAGACGCAAGGCTGTCACCCTTTCTAATCTTTTTTTGCATGTTCACATCATAGTATAGTTATGATGTCATTTTTAATGCGACATATATAGTATTGGCGAAATGACAATTCTTATGCTTTTTTGCTCTGCGGCACCTCTGGGGCTGCTATCCATTGCAAACAGTCCGAATCAATCTCATTTGCCCATTCATCAGGTATTTTCCGGTTGCATACAACTATATCAATATCCTCAAAAGTAGCAAAGCTAAACAAATGACGAACATTCATCTTCGATGCGTCGGCGACTAATATGCGCAGATCAGATTTTTCCAGCAGCAGCTTGGACAACTGAATGTGTTCCTCCCTAAATGTACTAATATTTTGCGGGGAGAAACCGGCACAGGATAAGAATGTTTTATTGACAGATAGTTTCGCCAGCATATCTTCGGCAAAAAAGCCGCTGGTCGCCATGGATGCGGCGTTAGTCTCGCCGCCGACGACTATAACCCTGCCGTCGAAGCTTCCTTCCTTCCGGCATTGAAGCAGTCCCAAGGCAATAGGCAAAGAATTCGTTACCACCACCAGGTTCTTCTTTACCAACAGGTGCTGTATCATTTGCTCGGTCGTACTTCCACCCAGCAGGGCGATGGTATCGTTGTCTTCGATAATATGCGCAGCCGTTAAGGCGATCATGCGTTTGCCCTCCAGATTATGCATCATCCGTTCATTATATAAAAGTTCCAAACGGGTGTTTTTCACCTTGATTGCGCCGCCATAAATTTTTTTCAGCTGATTGTTGGCCGCCAAATAGTCAAGATCGCGGCGAATGGTTTCCATTGCCACGCCGAATTCCTGCGCTAAGGCTTTCACATAAACCCGGTCTTTGAAATTCAACTCCTCCAGTATTTTCTTCCTTCGTTGTTCCATAGAATCAAAAATCATATTCTCACTCATATCCTCACCTACGTTAGTTATATAGTTATAATTAATTCTCCGTCATAAGCCAAAATCCTACAATTGCATGTTGTTTTTTTGTGGTTTTCAGATTTATTTGTGGTTTTAATATGGTTTTAATGTGGTTTTAACATCACCTTAATACTATCTTAACATTGCATCTGGTAAAATTTATTATAATGGGGGCATAGAAGATAGAAGATAGCGGAGGGGGCATGTTGATGATCCGGATGCATTCGGTAAACAAATCCTTTGGCCGGGAGTTGGTATTAAAGTCGGTTTCCTGTCACATAGAGCGGTATACCCCAACAGTTTTGCTCGGTCCCAGCGGCGCAGGCAAATCAACTTTGCTTAGATGTATTAACGGTTTGGTAGATATCGACAGCGGCCAGATTATAGTAGACAATATCCCATTGCCGCGACATCCCAAAAAGCTTCGTAAATTTAGGAAATCCATCGGCATGATTTTTCAGCAATTTAACCTTATAAAAAATATATCCGTCCTGGAAAATGTACTGTGCGGACGTCTGGCCTATACTCCTGTGCTTTCGTCCCTGCTGACTAAATTTACCAATCCCGATTATGAAATAGCCTGCTATTATCTTGCTAAGGTAGGACTATACGATAAGCGATACCAAAAAGCGGGACAATTAAGCGGCGGGCAACAGCAGCGAATCGCCATTGCCAGAGCTTTGGTCCAACAGCCGAAAATATTACTGGCAGACGAGCCGGTAGCCAGTTTGGACCCCAAAACCGCCACCGCCATCCTCGACTTGCTGACAAAAATCCATGAGGAAGAAAAAATTACCCTGGTCTTAACTTTACACGCTGTCGACCTGGCGATTAAATATGCCCGGAAAATTATCGGCATCAACCGGGGACAAATTATTGCCCAGTACGATACCGATAAAGTTAACGCCGCGGAAATATATTCCGTTTACGATAACTGTGATAACTCTGATAGCTATCCGGAGTGCGGCTAATTCTATGAGAGATGACAGTCATGATCCGCCCGCAGCGACCCGCCCGCCAACATATGACATCAAAACAATCAAAAAAGAACTGTCACCGAATTTTCCCTGGTATTTTATCGGCTTAGCCGTTGTCATTCTCTTGTGCTTTCAACAGGTTGGTTTTTCCTTGACCGAGTTAATAAGAGGCTTGCCGGACATGGCTGGTTTTATTGTCCATGCCTTGCCGCCGGATTTTACGCGTTTAGACCAATTTCTCCTCTCGATTTTGCAGACCGTCGAAATCTCCGTTGCCGGCACCTTTCTGGCCATACTGCTGGCGATACCGGTTGGCATTGGCGCATCGTCCAACTTCTCGCCTCATCCGGTTATCTATTGGGCTTGCCGGACGCTGCTCAATTTTACCCGTTCGGTATCGGAAATGATTGTTGCTTTGATCTTTGTAACAGCAGTAGGTCTGGGACCTTTTTCCGGCGTAATGGCGCTGGCGATACACTCAGCGGGAATGCTGGGAAAATTTTATGCCGAAGCAATCGAAAATGTCGGTACGGGAGAAATCGAGGCCATAAAGGCAACCGGCGCCACCACCGGGCAAGTATTGCGTTTTGCGGTATGGCCTCAGGTTTTGCCTGAACTCACCACCGTCATTTTGTACCGGTGGGAGGTTAATATCCGGTCGGCGACGGTACTGGGAATGGTGGGCGCCGGGGGAATTGGCTTTGACCTTATTACTTCCATAAGATTATTTCAGTACCAGGAAACTTCGGCAATCATTTTTTTAACTTTGCTGACGGTAGCCATTATCGATCAAATTAATAGTCGAATCCGGGCAAAAATCATTTAAGGAGGTGACTGCCGGATGAATAAACGGCTGAGCCGGATGGATAGCAATATCGGCGCGGAATTTCGCAGTCAACTGGAATATTATAAGCGAACCGGCAAACAGATAATCGCTTTGAATTTGGGCGAACCGGATTTTCAGACGCCGGAACATATCTGCCAGGCAGCTATCGGCGCAATTGAAAACGGGTTTACCAAATATACCCCCATTGAGGGTATCTACGAGTTAAGGGAAGCCATCTGCACGAAGTTGCGCGAGGAAAACCATATGGAATATACCCCGGATGACATCATTGTCTGCACCGGCGCCAAGCAAGCTCTCGCCAACGCCTTATGCGCCATTTGCAATGAAGCGGATGAAGTTTTGATACCCACCCCCTGCTGGGGAAGTTATCCGGAAATGGTAAAGCTGGTCCAGGCAACCCCTGTCTTCGTTGATACCCTGGAAAACGGCAGCTCCGTCTTAACTCTTGATAAAATTGAACGGCGGATCACCCCGAAAACAAAAGCTATTTTGCTCACCAATCCCCACAATCCTACCGGCACGGTATATAGTAAAGAACTGCTGCAGGCTATCGGCAACCTGGCCAATGAGGGCGATTTTTATATCGTAGCCGACGAAATATATGAATACTTAACTTATGAAGGAGACTTTGTCTCTGTTGCCGCCCTTGGCAATGCTGTCAAAGCCAGGACCGTCACCGTCAACGGCTTGTCCAAGTCCTTTGCCATGACCGGCTGGCGGGTGGGTTATGCGGCCGGACCAAAGCCGGTTATCGACATTATGCGGTTAATCCAAAGCTACACTACCTCAAATGCGAACTCCATCAGCCAAAAGGCTGCCGTCGCCGCCTTGTCAGGCCCGCGCGAACCAATCCAAACCATGGTTGAGGAATTTGACCGGCGCCGGCGGTTTATCGTCGAGCGCTTAAAGGGAATCAAGGGCCTTTCCTATATCTCGCCCCAGGGAGCCTTTTACATTATGGTTAATGTCGCCGGCTATTTCGGCAAATCCTACAAAGATTATTTTATTGGCGACTCCACTGATTTTGTGATGTATATCCTTCATGAAACCAGTGTTTTATTAACTCCGGGAGTAGTCTTTCAGGCACCGGCTTACGTGCGCATTGCCTATGCAAATTCAATGACGAATCTGGAAACAGCCATGGACAGGTTGGAAACTGCTTTGTATTTGCTTAAGTAACAATAATTATTCCCATATTCCATCCCAATCTTAACCCTGATCAGTTATTCAACTGATATAGAACAACATAACAAGGAGGGAAAACTCATGAAAAAACCACTAGTTAGTCTGGTACTCCTGGTCTGTTTTCTCGTTACCCTGGTATTTGCCGGCTGTCAGACGGCGCCGACGGTGCAGACGGCCAAAACCTTTCGCCTGGGCATCATTCCTTCCGAAAATGCGCAAGAGACTTTACAACAATTTTCACCCTTAATTGCTTACCTGGAAGAGCAAATGAAAGTAAAAATCGAACCCTATGTGGCAACCGATTACAATGGCGTTGTCGAAGCAATGCGAACAAACCATATTGATGCCGCAATGTTCGGACCCTTCTCTTACATCATGGCGGCTGAAAGAGCGGGGGCTGAAGCCTGTGTCGTGCGCGTAGCTGAAAATGGATCGCCGACTTACAACAGTTATTTTATTACGCATAAGGATTCCGGCATAAAAACGTTAAACGATTTAAAAGGCAAAAACTTTGCCTTTACTGATCCGGCTTCCACATCAGGTTACCTGGTTCCGGCCAAAGTTTTATTAGATAACGGCATCGCCGCCAAGGATTTTGCCTCCGTGATCTATTCCAACGGCCATGATGCTTCGGTGTTGGCGGTAAAGAACAAAAAAATTGACGCCGCCTGCGTTGACGAAATGTCCTATGGGCGCGCCGTTGAAAAAGGAATCATTACCAAAGACGAAGTGCCAATCATTTATACCTGTCCGCCTATCCCCCAATCCCCCTTTGCCGTGGCCAAGAATCTGGATCCGGCTTTACGAACAAAGTTCATCGAAGCCATGACGAAGGTTCACGAATTGAAACCGGATACCTTAATACCTTTGAAAGCCAGCAAATATGTAGCCGCCAGCGACGACAGCTTCCAAATTATCCGGGATACGGCCAAAGCGCTAAATCTGGATCTCACGAAAATAAAGTAAGTCAGGCAGTGAACAGCGGTGCTTATAGAAGCGGGTGTCTTCGAAATTGGATAAAAACCGGAAGGATGATGGAAGATGCGTAACCGGATGAAAGAAAAACTGCTGCAGGGAAAACCGGTTTTAGGTATTTCAATGATGATTCCCGCCGTACAATTGGTGGATATGGCCGGAAAACTGGGCTTTGACTGGGTTCTGATTGACTGCGAGCATGGTTCCATATCCCTGGAAACAGTCGAACTCATGGCTATGGCGGCGGAAGCAAGCCACATGACTTCCATAATACGGCCGCCGAAAAACGATCCGGAAATCATCCTCCGGTACATGGACCGGGGTGTTATGGGCGTGCAGGCGCCGCATGTAAATAATGCCAGCGAGGCGCAGGAAATTGTAGCCGCAGTCAAATACCATCCGCTGGGAAAAAGAAGTCTGGCCGTAGGAACACGTTCGGCAAACTACGGCTTCAACCTTAATCTTAGCGAATACGCTCAACAAAGCAACCGGGAAACGCTGGTTTGTATCCAGATTGAAGATAAGGATGCTCTTGGCAACATTGCTTCGATTGCCGCTGTGGCGGGAATAGATGTTTTATTCATCGGCCCATCCGACCTCTCCCAATCCCTGGGCTATCCCGGCGCTGCCGATCACCCCGTTGTCCAGAAAGCCATGCAGGAGGCTTTTGCGGCGATCATAAACGCCGGCAAAGCAGCAGGCACGGCCGGGAACTTCGCGACGGCGGCTACCCGCTTACAGCAGGGAGTTACCTACTACTACACTCATTTTCCGACCTTGTTCGCCCATGGCTGTTCCGAGTTTTTCCGCATCGCCAACAGCGTATCCGTTCCGGAAAAGCCGCCTCATTCTCTATCTAACTAGCTTAACCGGGCTAAATGGCTTGGTTTTTAAGCTGCAAAATCAGCAAATATAGTATGAGACAGCACAAAGAAAGCATCTTTTTCGATTAGATAAAAAGATGCTTTCTTGTATTGTCTCGCAGCTAATGTAAACAGCGTGGAACCTGCAATATATCCTCACATCTTATTGTTTTGACGATACGTTTTCTAAAAAAGAGTTTCAACCTCATCAATATCGTTTAATATTTCGTCTCCAAACCATTCTCTGATTCTATTTCTTGCAGTATCCTTAACATCTTGATTTATAAACGCAGCACAAGTCGTTATTGCTACTACAAGTACACCAAAATCATCAGTAAATCCAACAAATGGGGTAACGTCCGGCACAGCATCAATAGGGCAAATGAAATATCCTAAAGCTCCATAAACTACTGTTTTAGCCCAAACAGGCGTCTCCGGCCTCTGTGCTGCATAATAAAGAAGAAGCGCAATATAGATAATCTTCCCACCAGCCTTTTTCGCAAAATTCATTACCTTTTTCCAAAACGACTCCTCAGAATATTCTTTTTCAAAACCATTTCCACTCATAATAATTCCTCCATCCCATCTAATTTTCTATTGAGCTTTTTTCTCACTTCAATGCAAAACTGACACCTATCATTTGGTTTTATTATTACGTCTGTTACCATTAAATCCTTACTTAGTGTCATCGGGCAGCTCAAGCCGGGCGGTCTGCTCATAACATTTTCCTTGTTCGTCACGATAGCGAATTACAACGTTTTTATTATCTTTACCTTTGTTTACATTATATAGAGCTTTCAGTCCTCCCATAATACCACGAATTGCTAATGGAACAATAAGCACTGACTCCATGGCTATTTGCGCATCTTTTGGAAAAGACTCTTCCTGCAAACAACACAAAGGTATATTACCCGGACAGCATTCATCATCATTTAAGAGTAATGCCAATATGATATCAGGATCAATTAAACTGCTAAATTGATTACTGGTATGATGTGGAACCACCTGAAGAATTGGCGGTTTACCTTTAAGATATTCACAGACTTCCTTATTATTTTTTATAAAGGAAAAGGACGCTGTATCACAGAAAGGACAGGTAATTCGCATCCCCAACTCACAAAGTTTATTTATGCATTTGGCGCTAATCACAATACTGGCACCACAATTGGAACAACTCACTACATAACAATTTCTTGAATACCGGCCCCAGAAATGGCCGACCGTCCCAGGTGTATCGCGAATATATGTATATACTCTGGTCCAAACCTCAATGTTTGCGGCCGACATTTCTTCAAGCCGGTAGGGACCGGTAATATTAAATTTTTGGTTTCCCGTATGTTCTGCCCAATATTCTAGCGGATTTTGAGGATTGTGCCGCCTCCATATATCCCTCTCAAGTAAAGTCCAATAAGAATCCATTACCTCCCTAAAACCAAACCGGACAAAAACATTACATTCATGCATCTTATCATATATGCACCGCATCAAATCCAAAAAATCATAGGGAGTTAATAACATCCCATCAGGTAGAATCGCTCGCGGCGGCATCAGGAAACTAGCATCACATATTTTCTCTGTTATCATATACTCGCGAAAAAGATTAGCTAACCGGTAATTACAGCTTAGATTATCACACTTTTCATAATATCTGTTACGATGGTCGCAATCATGACCGTTGTTAACTAAACATTGAGATTGATTGTTCTTATCTTTCCAACTTCTATAACTTATGAAAGCTATTGCTTTGTCCTTCATCCTGCCTCACTCCCTTAGCAAAATAATAAAATAATCTTTATCGCCTCTACGCGTTCAAACCGCTTCGCCAATGTATCCTGCCGCATATACACATTCCAATAGTTCATCCATATGTTTACCATGTTTATAGTCCTAATTTGTCAAGTATTTCTTTGGCCATTAAGCTGTAATCCAAACTAACCATTAATTCGTGATTAAACGCTGGCGATAGGTGATTCGGCTTTTCTTTCCAGTTGTCGGCATCTAACAGCGAAGCCAGTTCCGCAGCCCGTCCCCCGACGGAACCTATGATGAAAACCGGCAGACCGGCAGCTTTCGCCAATTCAATTTCTTCGTCTACACCGGGAGGAATATCCGCCCGGTTTGTCTTTCCGCCCATAACAACCATTGCTGCAGCCTCTTTATCCTGGATCATAGCCCTTCTCATTGTTGTCAGACTCTTCGCCCGGTCTTTGCCAACAACCTCGGTGGCAATAGTCGTGGCATGCTTTTTGAACTCATCAATAGCGGCATCGGTGACAAAATACTTTGAGGCATACATGTGCACAGACTGTACAAAGTCGTCTGGCCTTCTTTGTCTAGCCATATCGAAAATTAGATGTTGAAAGGTCGGATGCGCCCCAAAAATGACAATTCCTTCCCGGTCCAAAATCGCCTGAGTAAATGCATAAATCGCATCCGTCAAATGCTGCTGATGTTCCGGTTCGCAATCCGGGAATGCACCAGAAATGATAATACCTCGCTTTTGAGGAGATGTCTGTTGGGACAATGAACGCAAATATTTTTCCAGGCTGTTCACGTATTCAGCGCAAGAATCTACTAAATGCGGCTGCCGGACAAGAACCTGGTTGCTCTGCAATGCTACCGGCGCCAGCATTAACGCTGCATCATAAAAGTGCCCCAAGACCGGATGAGGTTTATATCCCAGTTGTTCTAAATTGTTTAAAAAGCTTAGTCGGTCATCGTCTTGCGGAATACGGCCGTAAAAACCGACCACATGGGTCATAGGCCGCTGAAAATAACGGAAATTCCGCCTTGGAATCTGAACCTGATATGTAAGATGCTGAAAACTCAATTCCTTCAACTCAATGCTGCCTTCATCAGCCAAAGTCCGCACCCGCCGCAAATGGCCAAATACGTTCTTTGCGTACTCGCGTGAAATTTCGAAGGCCTTGTGAATAACATCATCAACAAACCCAGACCCCACATTGCGGGTTTTGGTGTCAATGTCCGGCCGGTTAAAGTGAGGCTCACCCGCCGGAACAACCGTCAATCCCGCCCGTCCATTGTTCGGACCAATTTTTATCCATACTATTGGTAAGTGCCTCGCCAGTGCGATTCGTAATTCAAGGGCCACCCATTCAGACTCTCCACACCTGGGTGTATCCAGAAAAACAACCGCGTCGCTTTTGCAAAGATTGCGTTCAATTATTTCCTGGGCCTCTTCCCCGACAAGTACGGCATTAAGGTCACGAAATACGTGCTGCATCCTAACTTGCAACTCATCGTGAAAAGCTCCGGCAATTTTTTCCCCGTCAAAACGGCGATGACTTAAAAAAAGCTTCATGTTATGTTTCGTCAATGATGGTTGCAAGCGGGAAACAACTGTTCTTGCCAAAGCCACCGCTACCGTCTCAATTTGCGAAGTAGTAAGCTTACGTTGTTGAAGCTGCTCGGCAACATCGTAACTTTGATGCGAAGACGCGATTTCCGGCGGATAGCGGTGATTCTCCGCTATAGCGACCGGGAAAACGCCGCATCCGGTCCGTAATACGTCCTGTAAGAACGAAATGAAGTACTCTGGGTAGGCTTGATCCGCACGGTTAAAAAAAACCATTACGTCCTGATCTGTCGGTTTAGCAGATTCCATAACAATTTCAGTCATGATGGATGTTGTTTCAACATGTTTTTCCAGTTCAATACGACACGTGTTATAAAAGGCCAAAGCAACAACATTATGACCAAGGGTTATTTTAGGGTCTACAACGTATACTTTCATAATTATTTCACCTCAATTTCAAATAAGCTTACAGCTCTGGAGTGTGCCTACAAATGTGCTACAAGCTAAGGTTACTATCATTTTGCTTCTCCCCCGCACCAAACAACTTCTCAAGGTATATTTTTCCATAGAATAAAAAAATCCTGCCAAATTACTACAAAATCTAGCAAAACTTACAAATTAAAATAAATAGACGGTAATTTCTTGTTTATAAAACCTTGCAAATTGACCAACGCCCATTATTCGATTCAGAGCATAGTACCGTCGATACATATGTCGATACGTATAAGGAATATAAAAGATTTCGCCCGAATTCCACAAAAAACAAAAGGCCAACAGACTAATCCTGTGCCTGTTGACCTCTGGAATCTATTGCTTATACTATAGTCCGGCATATTTTCAAAAAACCCTCCAGAACCCTGGCGGTAAGGCCCCAGATTACATACTTGTCGTACTTGTAAAACAGCACAGGATAGGTGGCCCGCCGCCGGTAACCGCGGGGATAGTTTTCCGCCAGAAGGTCGAAAGGAAATCCGTTGATTGGCTTTGTGGCCATTTCCATTTCGGTAACCAGAGGTTTGGCATTCAAAAGATAAGTCAACGGCACCATAAACACTTCGGCTACCTCGCCGGTACTGAGAGTAAAATTTTGCGGCAAAGACAGTTCGGCAACAAAAGGATAGAGAGCAACCCCGATGGGACTGATCAAATAATCAAGGGCCCCTAATATGCGAATGTTTTCCGCCGGTACGCCCAATTCCTCGCTAGTTTCCCGTACTGCTGCCGCCAATGGGCCGACATCATTTGCTTCAATTTTCCCCCCCGGAAAACAAATATCCCCCGGTTGCCGGGCCACAGCCTGGGAACGGACCTCAAACAGCACGGCAAGTTCCCCTTCTTTCTCGATTAGCGGTACTGTTATCGCCGCCTGAATATAATCACCTTCATTGCCTAAGCCCGGTTGGCGAATTGCCAGTACCGCCGGCAGCGACTTTCGCAATGCACTTATGTTATGTAGATTATACATCAACCACTGTACCCCGCGCTAAATTTTTCGCCAAAATATTGATATTAAGGGCCTTCGCATACTTCTGCAGACGAAGGGTTTCCTGCCTGGTCACGATTGAGACGGCAGCGCCGCTTTGACCGGCCCGGCCGGTCCTGCCCACCCGGTGAAGATAAGCCTGGGCGTCATCCGGCAGGTCCAGATTGAAGACGTGGGTTACCCCAGGAATATCAAGACCCCGCGCTGCCAAGTCGGATGCTACCAAGAGCTGCGCTCTGCCGCTTTTAAAGTCATCCATGGCTTTTTTACGGCTTTCTTTTGCCGAGTTGCCATGAAGTCCCGCGGCCTTGAGTCCATGATAGTTAAGTTTCGCAGTCATAATCTCAATATTGTCGGACTGATTGATAAAAACCAATCCCCGCGCCACATTAAGATGCCGGACCAGTTTCCGCAGCATCTCAATTTTGTCCCGGTGTTCGGCCACCAGGTATATATGGGAGATATCCGCCGGAATGCTGGTTTGCTTCTCAATCCGGACGATAACCGGATCTTGCAGGAGGTCTTTTACTTTATCAACCGCTGCCGGTGGGACGGTTGCCGAAAACAGCAGCAACTGCCGGTCCCGTTGGGTTGTCTTGATGACGGCCCTGACGCTGTCGATGTTCTGGTCATTCAGCAGCCGGTCAACCTCATCCAAAACAATGGTTTTAACGGTTGCTGCCGCTATCTTGCGTTTTTGAATGAGTTCCAATATCCTGCCGCTGGAACCGACGATAATATGCGGTTTGTCTTTCAGTTTCTCAATCTGCCGGGTAATATTGACATTGCCGATGACCGGCGTCGAGGTTACAGCCAGGCCAGCTTGTTGGGCCATCAGTTCCGTCTGACGCTGGATCTGCATCGCCAGCTCATGGGTAGGCGCCAAAATGATGGCCTGCGTTTCCCGCTTGGCCGTATCTATTTTCTGCATGAGCGGCAGTAAATAAGCCAGGGTTTTGCCAGTTCCCGTGGCCGATTGTCCGACAACATCCCTGCCGGCGACGGCCGGCGGAACGGCCTCCGCCTGTATCGCTGTCGGCGTCTCAATCCCCGCCTTCTTAAGCCCTGCCGCCAACGTTGGGATGAGACCCAGTTTTTCAAAGGATCCTGTCATTGCTTTCTCTCCTATGATCAAGGTTTGTAGATATTATTTATTATAGCCACATAAAAACAACTCTGCAATGTTAATCATGGCAGAGTTGTTTGGCGTTAATCGCATCCGCATTCACAACAATTTTTGGTGTATAGGAAATTCCACTTGACGGAATGCTTGATTTCGTCCGTAATGATTTCAAATAGCATATCCCTATGTCTCCGCGTGCAAAGTCCAAACATTATTTCGCGATAGACTTCCACCGCATTAAGCTCACCAAAGATTGCTTTTTGAATTCCGGCACAATAACTTTCAGGCTCTTCAAATTTTTCTTGCTGGTCTGGCACCGGCTGCTCGCATGTTATTTCCCGATAAATCCTGCGAAACATCTTAAAATGTTTAATTTCGTCATCCCTAATGGATTTAATAATTTCCTGCTGATCACAGTCCGGCGCAATCTTGATCAGGCACTGATAAAAGGCCCGGTCACTAACTTCGTCCCCTAAAGCTTCCAGGATCAGGCAGAGAGAACGTTTAAGCTTTCTGGGGTCACAACACTTGCGCTCGCCATAGTATTGCATCTTTCATATCTCCCCATGTATGATATATTTTTAATACATTTTATGATCAGCTTAACAAAACGTGATTCGTAAATTTGCCGGACATCTTGAGCTTTCTTTCCGCGACATAATAAAAAATCCAGCATTCCACGAAATCAGAATGCTGGACTTTCCATTAAGAACGGCGAATTCCCGCCGTTTTCACAGGTCGGCTGCGATATTGCTTTTAGCGGTATGTAGGGCGGGAATAACACTTGCGATTATGCTGACAAGTAAAATCGCGATGATGGTATATGCCTCAGCGGTTGAAAATGCGCCAGTAATAGCGACTGCCGTTTTTTTCTGCAAGGCGCCGGCAATTAAGGTAAATAGGCCGTGACCGGCCAAGATTCCGAGCAAGATGCCGGAGCATACCAGCAGCATTCCTTCCGCCAGAATAATGGTAAAAATATCCTTCCGGCTGGCTCCGAGAGCTCGTAATACCGCTCTTTCCCGGGAGCGGCTAAGGGCCGACCAATACAAGGAAAAAGAAACCAGCAGCATGGCCATGGCAAAAACGGCATAGCCGATCATACTCAGTACTTTTTCCCCTTCTCCCAGGATGGCAAATAGCTTCACTACAACTTGGGCAGGAAAAATAAGCTGAGCTCTCTTGTCTTTTTGGAATTCCTGATATAGGCGCATTGCCTCAGCATAGCCTTTCGGTTTGACGAGAACAACCGTCGTACCCAGTTCCTCCTCCTGGTGGTGTTCATCATCATTGCCCCGAATATGTTGGCGTTCATTATCTTGATCTGAATGGTTGTTGTGTTCATCTTCCGCCCCTTGTTTTGTTTGGTTATGATTATCCAGGTCATTGTCTTTACCGGTTCCTTCCTCTTCATGGGCATGGCTGTGAACGTCCCATATGCTGGCAAGGGAGACAAAAATGGCTTGATCGTACGGTCCATTCAGAGGCCGCATGACTCCTACCACTGTAAACTTTTTATCTGCGTGGGATTCACCGCCGGCTACCACCCCATGGGACGACACAAATTGGTCCCCTAATTTAAGACCCGTTTCCGCGGCAGTCTTAGCGCCAATTACCGCTTCATACTGTTCCCGGAAAGGGTGGCCCTGGGCCAATTGAATCCACGGCAATTGTCCGGCTTTGATCCGGTGCTCAAATATAGCCGCTTCGGTACCGACGATGCGATACCCCCGGTAGTTGTCGCCAAAGCCGATAGGAATGGCTGTGGCTACCAGTGGATTGGCAGCCAGTTCCCTGGTCAGGGAGTAATCAATATTGCCGATAGGCACATCCTGCAAAAATACTGTATTAAGCACCAGTTGGTTGGGACTTCCCTTGGCGCCGACTATAAGGTCAAAAGGCTCGGCAGCTTTGATCAAACCACCCTGTATGCTGGAAGCCAGCAGCATCACCGTAATGGTCATGGCCAGAGAAGTTGCAACCACAGCGACCGTCAACATACTTTGCACAGGTTTAAACCATAAGTTCCGCCAGGCAATCAACAGGTGAATCACGGTAACTCCCTCCCCTGCCGGCGCATTTCCAATATGCGCGGGAATCGGGACATAACCTCCCGGTCGTGAGTTGCCAAGACCAAAGTACTATGGTTTTGTTCGCATAATTCCTGCAAAAGCTCTAATACAACTTTCACATTACCTTGGTCCAGACTGGCGGTAGGCTCGTCCGCCAAAATCAAACGCGGCTTGTTTATCAGCGCGCGAGCCACGGCGACCCGCTGCTGCTCGCCTGTGCTTAAGCGGGCCGGTTTATCATCCGCCCTGTCAGCCAGACCTACCTTTGTCAATAGCGGCAAAATTTCATTCCGCCGGCCTTGGGAAGAGCTGCGACTGCCAAAAGCAACCGCTACCAAAATATTTTCCAGCACGCTAAGACTGTTAAGCAGGTTAAAATTTTGAAATATATAGCCGACATTATGGGCCCGCCAAGCGTCCCGCCTGGCTTCCGGCAGATGGTCGATTCTTTCCTCGTCCCAAAGTATTTCGCCGGCTGTGGGAGAAATTAAACCGGCGATCAGATGAAGCAGCGTTGTTTTACCTGATCCGCTGGGCCCTGCCAGGATAAGCTGTTCACCTTGCCCAATACGAAGTTGATCCACCGCAGTTACCGTAATCATTTCACCATTGGGGTGACGGAATTGTTTTACCAGATTATGAATTTCCAGCATGAGCTTCCCCCCCTGGTTAATTTAACCGGTTATTCAGCTTTTTCCACATTATCTGCCTGGATGCGCACCAGGCTGACAAAACCGGTTTCCGCATCCAGTTCATTCCCCAACTCCAGTATGCCGGTGACGCGGATTGGCTGGTCGAAAGGCAAGGCCGTTACCGGTTCCTTCAGCTTAACAACCACAATATTGTTGGGCCAGTCAGCATCGGTCGAACAGAAGGGGCAGACAGCCATAGGCACTTGCGTCAAAACGAAGAATGCCAGAGTGGGCTTTAACGGCGGCGCCATAAAACCGGTCATGGATACTCTTTTTCCTTGTAAATCAGTTAATTTCTGGGAAAATTGCAGCCCCAGCGACGAAGCGCCGCTGTACATTTCACTAAACTCGACAGGAGTCGCCGGACCGAGAAACCATTGGTCCCAAAACGGAGCTGCTTGCGCCGTCCGAAAGAAAAGGGACGGTTCCCGGTAAGGAACCGTCTTTGCAGCAGGCGGATCACATGGTGAAAAACCTCCGGCTAACATAAAGCCCAGAATAATTCCAATCAGCCATCGCCATGGAATAATTTTATTCATGTCAATCAGCCTCGCAATCCGGCTATTTTAAACCGCGTTTGCCGTCAAGACCAAGCGCCCGGACCATAGCGAAGAAGACTTCGGTATTGTCCATAACTCCGTTAAAATATTCTGCGCCCGGACCATCGGCATTCAAAACTATATCATCGGCGGAATGCACTTCGGAAGGGTCGGATGCAGGAATGTTGCCGGGCTGGAATTCACCGGTGGTCTGGGGGTTGGCCACTGCTTTGTCCTTAGCCATAATGGCCGGTACAGTAGGCTCGGCTTTGAATCTGTAGTCAGCATTGAAGTCCGGATGGTTGGCAAACTGAACTGCCAAGGTTATATCCGGATTGGGATCATCGGGAAAGCCATCCTTGTTATTGTCTTCAAAAGTTGGCCAGACGGAATCGGCATATGTGCGTACCGCCTCCCGGCCTTTTTTGCCGTCCAGCTCATGATAGGTGCCGGTGATGCTGGCGCCATGAGAGTGGTCGGCAACAATAATAATCAAAGTATCGCCGTTTTTCTTGGCAAAAGTTTTGGCAATGCCTACCGCCTTGTCCATTTCAATGGTGTCGTATGTGGCACGCTGCCAGTCCAGTACATGCAGCTGTTTATCAATGGAAGCGCCCTCAACCATCAGGAAGAAACCGTTGGGGTTTTTGCTCAAAACGTCGATGGCTTTTTGGGTCATGTTCATCAGATTGGGTTGGTCGTTAAAGCCGCCTAATACACTGGGGGTTTTCAGCATTTCACGGTCAATGTAAACATTCAGATTGTCCAGTTGATACAAGCCAAGCAGTTTGCTGGCACTGGCCGGCGTAGCCAAAAGTTCGCTCTTGGTACCCGAGAAGCTGTAACCGAGTTTTTTGAAGTCTTCGACGAGGTTCTTTTGGTCAGTCCGTTTGGATCCGGGAGTGCTCATGGGCAGGAAATGACGGGAACCGCCGCCAAGAATAACATCCGGGCGATGGGCCGGATCAAGCATGGATTCAGCGATGAAGTTCTGCTCGGCCCGTCTGCGGGTATGAGCCACCATGGCAGCCGGTGTTGCATCGGTAATATTGGCGGTGGATACAATTCCTGTAGCCATGCCTTTGGTGCGTTTGGCAAGCTCAACGATATTTTCAACTTTGGGATCGTCAAAGGGGTCCTTGGTGCTGTCAGCGTAAACACCCATGGCGTTTACTACCGATTTATGCCCGGTGGCGTAAGCGGAAGCGCTGTTGGCCGAGTCGGTAACCAAGGAATCGTAACCGGAGGTGGTAATAAGAGACATATTAGACATTTTTTCCATTTCCAGTAGGTCGTTATATTTGCCTTCGGTAATGCCTTTGGACAGAATGCGGGCCATTTGGCGGGCCGGCAGGCTCATACCGTCGCCAATAAACAGAATTACGTTTTTTGCCCGTTTCGGTGCAACATTATTTACTGCCTCGTATTTGACCGTCCGGCTTGTCCCGCCGGCTTTTACGGCAATTTCCAGCTTGCCGGGATTTTTGAAGGCAACCTGGTTGATGCGGTATGAGGCAAGAGAACCGTCAAGTTTGGCCGCCGCCGCTTTGCCAAAGTATTTATCAGCGGCAGTGCCATTTACCGTTACTTGAATGTCGGCGGAAGTCGCGTCTTTAACTTCAACCAGAAAGTCGAATGTTTGTCCAACCACAAATTTAGCCTGGTCGATAGGCAGGACGGTAATGGGCGATGGTGCGGGCGCAGCCAAACCTACAGTCAAGCTGCTCAGCAGGCACACAATAACAGCCAGTGCTGTCGCCAGTTTTGCGGTTTTAGCCTTTAGACGGAAAAATAGATTTTGCGGAATCAATACCAAGACCTCCCTTAAGCAATAATTTCAATTGTCTAATATTTATTATAAAAGATAAATTTTCTAAATTGTATTAAAATATTGTAAAAATATTGTTAAATTTAGTCGCATTGTCCGGCGAAGTTTTTCAACATATTTACATTGTAATTGGCGAGAGTGGACAAAAATCTTAAGCCTGTGTTACGAATAGCCTAAAGGCTGCAATTGAAATTTAAATGAAATTTTAAGGTTCTAGGGTAATAAAAAATGGCCGCGGTGAATATCTTTACTTGCGTACAAGTTTAACAGCATCCCCACTGGAGGGATTACTTTGGAATTATATAGGTTTATTGATGAGCTTTCTTTTCGCTTAGCGAGCTTCAGCATTGCCGATCTTATTAATTTTAAGATGATTTTTCTCAGCATAATCCTGGAAGCCCTGCCTTTTATTCTCCTCAGTGTTTTTGTATCAGCCCTGTTGCATAACTTTGTTTCCGAAGAATTGATTCGCCGTGTTTTACCGAAAAACAAATACCTGAGCATTCTTCTTGCTTGCTTTCTAGGCGTGATTTTTCCGGTCTGTGATTGCGGCATGGTGCCTATTATCCGCAGACTGGTGTTAAAAAAAGTACCAATCTACACCGCTGTTTCATTTATGCTGGCGGCGCCGGTCATAAACCCGGTGGCGGCAGCGGCTACCACTTTCGCTTTTCGCGGCTATACTGATTTTAATATGGTGTATCTGCGGCTGGGGTTAACTTTTTTTGTATCCTTCCTCACCGGCGCATTACTTAGTCAGTTTGTCATAGGCAGTCAGCTAAGAAGCGCTCATTATCACCTCTCCGACTGCAGCTGCCCGGACAGTGATTCTCCTGTCCCACTATCTTTTACTGGAAAAATTTTTAAGACATTAGCCGATGCCGGCGACGAGTTTTTTGAAATGGGAAAATATCTAATCCTGGGCGCATTCTTGGGAACTATTGCCCAAACGGTAATATCAAGGGCGCTGTTGCTGTCAGTCGGTCAGGATCCGCTTGCATCCATTTTTTCTATGATTGCCTTTGCCTTTGCCATATCGGTTTGTTCGTCAGCCGATGCTTTCATAGCCGCCTCTTTCAGTGCCAGTTTCACGCCGGGTTCCCTGCTCGCCTTCATGGTTTTCGGTCCCGCGCTTGATCTTAAAAACACCATCATGCTGCTGCACACTTTTAAGTCGCGTTTTGTAGTGCTGCTAATCATTATTACAACCGTCTTGTGCGCCGGCGGCGCCTTCTTTATCAACCAGCTTTAAAGGAGAAGATAACAATTGGGAAAGCGAATGAGCCTTGATATGGATGCCGTAGTTAGATCGACAATTTTGCTCGGGTTTATTGCCTGGTTTTTTTATTTAAATTTTACTGGTCAGATCACCCTCTATATCCACCCTCGCTTTGTCACCATGACGGAGTTAACGGTTTATTTCCTTATTCCTCTGTTTTTACTGCAAGCCGGCAAAATAATCGGGCAAGACAAACCAACAGCGTCTTCCTGCTGCCACTCCCATAGCGGTAAATGGGTTTATATACCCTTTATCATCGCTTTACTGCTGGCTTTTCTTGTGCCAACCAATTCACTTGATGCAAAGTTAGTGGAAAATAGAGGATTGAACAGTAAGGTCCCTGCCAAATCAAGCGCTGATCTTAGCGGTATATCAAGACCCCTGGCCAAGGAATTGTCGCAAAGCCGGACAATACAAGTTACCGACAAGAACTATACGGAAGTAATGTCGGAAATACAGCTTTTCCCGGCGGATTATATTGGGAAGGAAATCAGTATGACCGGCTTTGTATTTAGAAGTTCCGCCCTTTTACCCAACCAGCTTGATCTTGTCAGATATGTGATTACCTGTTGCTCGGCTGATGCGCTGCCTTATGGAGTATTGTGCGAAATCAAGGATGCGGACAAGTATGAAGACGGCAAATGGCTGCAGGTACAAGGCGTCATCCAAATGGGGAAATATGAGGATCAAACCGTCGGCACGGTTAAAGTAGTATCGGCTAAGGAAATTGTGCCGCCTGAGAATCCCTATGTATTCCCCCCTGCGCAGTGACATATATCGATCTGCCAAATGAAAAAGAGTGAACTCGTCCGGCTAGAGACGGACGAGTTCAGTTAAGTGACCAAATGTAAGACATGAAGCTAACCCGGCAGAGCCAGCCGGTTAGCTTTCCCGTTCTATTAATTTACCGCTTGCTGCCGGTTTCAGGCTTTGAAGCTGGGATAAAAGCATGCCGGTCAGCATAAGTCCGCATCCGGCAATCTCCTGTAATCCCAATCTTTCATCAAGTAAGAGAAAACCGCCCAATACCGCAAAGACGGTCTCCATGCTGAGAATTATAGCGGCATGGGATGGCGGGGCGTGTTTCTGGCCAACGATTTGCAGGGTATATGCAATTCCGACAGAACAAATTCCCCCGTAAAGAATGGGTATCAGCGCCTGTGAGAGACTGGCAGCGGTTATTGTTTCGAATAACATAGCCGTTCCCAAACTCAGCAATGAACAGGTTATGCATTGAAGACAGGCCAGCTTCAATACATCCACTTTCCGGGAAAAGTGGTCAATAATGAGGATATGGAATGACCAGAACAGAGCCCCGGTAAGTTCGAGCAGATCGCCATAAGCAATGGAGAAACTCTCCTTAATAGACAGAAAATATAATCCCGCGACGGCAAGTAAAGAACCAAGCCAGGTACTCATACCAGCCTGGTGTTTTAAGAATATTCCAAAAATAGGCACAAGCACAATATACAGACAGGTAATAAAGGCTGCCTTGCCGGCTGTGGTATAGACCAGTCCGATCTGCTGCAAGGAAGCGCCTAAAAACAGGACCAGTCCGGCCAAAAGACCGGCCGGAAGGGAATTTCTCCAATGCCTGCTTACATCTTGCGATTTATTGTCACAATACAAAATAAGAGGAACCAGGGAAAGACTCCCGAGGGCAAATCTAACCCCGTTAAAAGCAAAGGGACCAATATGTTCCATCCCCACCCGCTGGGCGACAAACGCAAATCCCCATATGGCCGCTGCCAGCAATAGAAGTAAATTGGATTTAAATATACTCATAACCTGGAACTCCTTTAGCCAGTCGAATTTATATATCCTAGATAAGAATACTGCATATAATTCGCTATTCCTTTATTGATATGCTATATAAAGTAAATTTGATCATAATAAAATCACGTCCCGCCTCCCCCGGCAAAAACAAAGACGGACATCGCAACTGTCCGCCTTTACGATTTAGCTTTAATTTTACGCCCGTACCTCACCAATCACTTCCCTCGAATAAGCGAATGATACTTTTTCAAAATCCACCACATTCATTGGGCACACACTCCTAAACGCGATTAACCCTGCAATTTTGGCAAAATCCATAAAACTCAAGGGAATGGCTTACAATGTCAAATTCATAGGCAGTCGCAGTCTGCTCTAAATCTTTTTCACGTACCGGACAATAATCCAGACATTGGGTATGGCCACAACCAAGACAGATAAAATGGTGATGATGGCCTTGCGTCAGTTCAAATACATTACCATCGCGGCCGCGAACGTTAATTTGCTGGATAGCGCCAATGTCAGCCAGCAGGTTTAAGTTTCGATATACAGTGTCAACCCCTATTTCCGGGTGTATTTTCCTCACGTATTCGAGAATCTGTTGCGCCGTCGGAAACTTGCCGCATTCCAACAGTGCTTCAATGACGGCCCGCCGCTGCGGGGTTACTTTAAATCCTTTTTCACGGAGAAGATGTATTGTGTCTTTCATTATTAAGTACCATCCTAATTAATAATATTATTATTTATAATTTTACCTTATTCATACATAATAATCAACATAACATAAAAAATTAGAAATCCCTCGCTCCAACCTGAGCGAGGGGTTTCTAAATTATATTAACCAAACCAATGATACATCCAAGCTCCGGATGGCGCAACCAGCGGAAAGGCTAGATGGATTACGAAATCAATCTTAAAAGACCTTCAAATTTTATTGTAGAAATTTTGAAGCTATCTGACGTCAATTACAAATCGATGATTGTTATGTATCTTGAAAGGATACAGCCACGCCAGAAAGCAAAAATCCGGCTGACCTAAAGAAGATCAGTATCGACCATGTTCCAATGAGGTTTCTGTCAAGATGAGTCTCGGAACCGTCCCTCGACTCATCTTCATTCTTATTTTACTTCCGCTTCACCCGCAAGAATCTTTTTATAATCTGCATAATTCTTCTTTAACAATTCCGGCGTATCTAGGCCATATGGGCATTGGGATGCGCATTTTCCGCATGCAAGACATCCTTCAACTTTTTTCATCATTTCCTGTGCCTTCGGCGTCAGCCAATTTTCAGACGGGGAACGTCTGATTAATAGGGACATCCTTGCACAGTTATTGATTTCAATTTCGGCCGGACACGGCATGCAGTAGCCGCAGCCCCTGCAGAATTCCCCGGTCAACTCCTGTTTATCTTTTTCAATCAATGCTCTTCTTTCGCCGGTTAACTGCGGCGGGTTATCCTTATAACTTAAAAACTCATCCAGTTCCGTTTCCCGCTGGATGCCCCAGATAGGAAGCGCATTATCGTATTGTGTCATAAATGCGTATGCCGCGGCAGAATCCGTAATCAATCCTCCTGATAAAGCCTTCATGGCAATGAATCCCATGTCCGTCTTCTTACATTTTCCTACCAGTTCAATCTCCTTTTCTGACGACAGATAACTTAATGGATACTGTAAGGTCTCATACAGTCCGGAGTCGATGCATTCATGGGCCAAACCCAATTTATGATTCGTCAGGCCAATGTGTCTGATTTTGCCCTGTTTTTTTGCCTCCAGCATACATTCGTACATTCCCGATCCATCCCCCGGTTTATAGCAGACGCTTGGCCAATGGAACTGGTAAATATCAATGTAATCTGTCTTAAGGAGTGATAAAGAAGTCTCTAGATCTTTCCAAAATTTTTCCGGCGTATTGGAATGCGTCTTAGTCGCGATGAAAATCTTCTCACGCATTCCCGCAAATGCCTGTCCTATCTTTTCCTCACTGTCTGAGTACATTCGTGCAGTATCAAAGAAGGTCATACCTCCTGCATATGCCTTCCTTAAAATTTTGACCGCAGTCTCCATATTTACTCTTTGAATCGGCAGTGCGCCAAAGGCATTACGGTCAGTTGTAATCCCGGTACTTCCCAATGTGATTTGTGCCATTGTTATGTCCTCCTCTTTATGCTAATCCTCCGGTCTTCTTAGTGTTTTTTCTTTTCCAACTACTGTCTGTTCATATCTTGCAATTTTATAATCCAGGCGTTCCAACGTTTTCTTCATATCTTCCATTCTCGTTATGAGTTGCTTACGCTGCTCGATTAAGAGTTCTTTTCTTACGTCAATGGTTTCATCACCCTGTTGAAACAGCCCAACATACTCAATCAATACTTCAATTGGAAGGCCTGCACCTCGCATACATTTGATAAATTCGACCCACTTACAGTCATCTTCCGTATAATCCCTCATTCCGCTTTTATTGCGGTTCACCCGCGGAATCAGTCCGATGCGTTCATAATAGCGGAGTGTATCCTGTGAAACATTAAATTTTTGACTTACTCCTGCAATCGTCATGCGTTTTCACCTCTATTTAGTCTAGCATTTAGAGTTAACTCCAAGTCAAGTATTTTTTGAGAGTATACCTAAATAGACAACGAACAGCATTGCAATATGTCATTGTTCATTGTACAATGTGCCCTCGATGATCGGAGTTTCCAACATAAGGGTCATATAGATGGAAGCTAAGAATCTTGGAAGTCTAATTTTGTACCAATGTGATGGCAGGATCAAATCAGTATTTTAAATCGAGTCAAAAAACCGTCCGAAACCACTGAAAAAGTCTATTCGGGTATAGACAAACTACAACATATAGTATTTATTCCGTAATTATTAACCATATGCAGTGTTCGGTTAGCGTGACAGAGTACTTTTTCAGCAATTTCAAACCGTCCCTTGACTCAAAGGCTGGACAAATTTGACTATGAGTAGTAATATTAGCATATAATAAGCATATAAAAATGCCACAAAGGAGGTTTGCATGATGAATATAAAGCCGTCAGCCGCGATCCGTAAAAATTATAACGAGGTATCCGAGTTATGTAAGCGCTCGGGAGAGCCGGTTTATTTGACCAAAAACGGCGAAGGTGACCTTGTGGTTATGGATATTGCAACCTATATGCGCAGGGAAAGTATGCTGCGCTTGCGGGAAAGCCTGGTTATTGCCGAAGAGAGCCGGCTGCAAGGAAATACGGGTCGTTCCGTAGACGATGTATCCGCCATGATGAAGGCAGCTGTCCGTGAGGTGCTGGATGGACACCGAAAATAGAATATTTACGGTCATAGTCTCAGAGGAAGCCGCACAAATGCTGGTTTCTCATGCCCGGTTTCTGGCCCAGGTCAGTGAAGCGGCAGCCGTGCGGCTTATTGAAGATTTTCAGAGTAAAGCTAAATCATTGGAACAATATCCCAAAAGGAACCCGGTCTTGATGGATCCGCTGATTACGCCGGGAAAATATCGAAAACTTCTGCTTGAAAAGAGGTATCTTTTGATTTACCAAGTCAAAGGCGCTGTCGTTTACGTGGATGCGGTTGTGGATACCCGACAGGATTATGGCTGGTTGCTATAGGCGTATATGCGAAAGTGTCTAATTTGCGGTGCTTTTTCTGATGCCTAGGAATGTTAACTATGCAATATCAATTAAAATCCGATGGACTTCCTGCCATTTCCTCATATTACAAAAATACTGCAAATATGAAGGATATCTTCCGGGTAGTCCTTCAACGCAGTTGATATTGGAATATTTTTCTCTATGTTCTATATGGCGATAAGTCTCTCACAGATTATTACCGGCCCTATATCCGACCGATTTGGGCGGAATATATTTATGATTGTCGGACTGCTTGTCGCTGCCGGCGGGATAGCTTTCGCCCCATTCTTAGGTCTGCCTCTAGTCTTATTGGTTTTTACAGTCGCGAGTTTAGGGATGGGCGTTTTTTATCTCGCCTCCATGGGCGTTTTGAATGAAATCGTACCGGACTATTTAAAAGGTACGATTTCTGGAGCTTACTATCTTTTTTGGGGTATCGGAATGTTTTTTGGCCCCCCGATAATTAATCAAATTGCAATATGTGCCGGTTTTCAGACATCCATGGCCGGTTACTCATTCCTTATTCTACTGGTCGCAGTAGGTTTAATAACTGGCAAGAGATGCCAACCGGAGATTACTTAAAATTTATAGCATCTTATAAATTGGCGTCTATCCTATAGGAATAGACGCTCTCTTTTTGATCTAAAAATACAGCTGCTCAACTAAAACAGAAGCATCTAGTACTCTAGCTAAATTCGTGCGGCATTAATGTTAAGATTTAATTGAACAGTGCATATTTTACACATTGGTGTACAACAACTTTTATTTGTTGATATCTGCCCGCATCTAGTACTCTGCGTCACCTAAATACATGGATAATCTTGCAGTCTTTTTTCGGCTTGCGAGGCGGAGGAGCCGCGCATATCGAGAATATGTAAGGCGACGACAACGAAGCAGGGCGGAAAAATCCTGCAAACTTACCCTTGCTTTTAGAGGTAACAAGGTACTAGGTCCGAAAGAAGTGGAAAAATCCATTTACACAAAATACTTTAACATTCCCTTTTGTCCCGCAAAACTTCCGATTGACGGGTCTGCAAGTATCGGTCATGTTCAAATGAGATTTCTGCCAAAATGAGTCGGAGAACCGTCCCCTTGACTCACGCAGGAACGTCTCTTGTTGTCCCTTATTTTGTCCCTTGTTTTATCTCTTGTTGTCCCTTGTTGTACATTGTTGTCTCTTGTTGCGAATTATTGTCATAGAATTTGTTTTTGCATATTGATTAACACCAAAAAAAATGCTATAATTTTACAGGGAATTCCAGAGAATTCAGATATGTGACTTTTGTCTGACAATCAGAAAATATTTACAGCGGCGCTATTTTTGAGTGCTAGAACAACAAAGTATTTTCAGGGGGTTAACGATGAGCTGCGAAGAAAAAAAATGTCAGTGCTGCTGCGAAGATGGACAAGACCAGCAGAAATATGACAGAATTGCGGAAGTTATTGCAAAGTACAAAAACAAAGAAGGAAGCCTGATCCAAGTCCTGCATTTAACCCAAAGTATTTATGGCTATCTGCCGCTTGACCTGCAAAAGTTTATTGCGGAAGGGATGGAAAAGCCGCTTTCCGAAGTATCCGGCGTGGTAACATTTTACTCTTTCTTTGCCACCGAACCCAGAGGCGAACATACAATCAGGGTTTGCTTAGGAACAGCCTGCTATGTCCGGGGCGGTAAAAAGATAGTGGACCGTCTGGAAGAAATTCTTGATGTAAAGGTCGGGGGCACGACCAAGGATCAAAAATTTACTTTCGAAGTGGCCAGATGTATCGGCGCCTGCGGTTTAGCTCCGGCGATGATGATTGATGATGTTGTCTACAAGCAGGTCAACCCTGATAAACTTGAAACTATTTTGGCTAAGTATTAATTGAAGAGGCTTGGAGGTGAAGAAATGAGCGTTACAGCGATTAAAAGCATCAGTGATTTAGAAAATATTAAAATAAACTATAATGAAAAATTAGCGAAGTATAATTACCAGGTGCTGGTTTGCGGTGGGGCCGGTTGTGTCTCTTCCAACTGCAGCGAAATCAAGGCTGCCTTAGAGAAAAGTCTGGCCGAATTTAACCTTAAAAATAAGGTTGCCGTCATTGAAACCGGCTGTATGGGTACCTGTGCGGTGGGACCGGTTGTCCTGATCCTGCCGGATCAAACCTTCTATACCGAAGTTAACCCGGCCAAAATGGCGGAGATTGTTAAATCCCATATCATCAACGGCACGATCCTTGAACAATATACCTTCTATGATCACGCCCTGCAAAAACACATTCCCAATATCCATGATATTAATTTCTTTAAGGATCAGGTCAAGATTGCCTTACGCAACTGCGGTTTGATTGATTATTCTTCTATCGAAGCCTATATTGCCAGAGACGGCTATTTTGCCATTGCCAAAGCCTTGGGCGGCATGACCGATAAAGAGGTCGTGGAAGAAGTCAAAAAATCGGGTCTCAGAGGGCGCGGCGGCGCCGGGTTCCCGGCCGGTATTAAATGGGAAGCCGGAATGAAAGCGGAGGCCGATCAGAAATATATTGTTTGTAATGCCGACGAAGGCGACCCCGGTGCTTTTATGGACAGAAGCATCCTGGAAGGCGATCCGCACACCGTCATTGAAGGAATGATGTTAGGCGGCTACGCCATTGGGGCGACCATGGGTTATGTCTATGTCCGCGCCGAATACCCGATTGCGGTGGAACGTTTAGGCGCTGCCATCGATGAAGCCCGTCAGTATGGTT
Organism: Methylomusa anaerophila; assembly: GCF_003966895.1. NCBI lineage: Bacteria > Bacillati > Bacillota > Negativicutes > Selenomonadales > Sporomusaceae > Methylomusa > Methylomusa anaerophila. The sequence continues at coordinate 1,038,970 of NZ_AP018449.1, forward strand.
TGCTGGGGGAAAAACTGTTCGGCAGCGATTTTCAGTTTGATTTGGAGATCCGGATTGGGGCCGGTGCCTTTGTTTGCGGTGAAGAAACCTCCCTCATGGCCTCCATTGAAGGACAGCGCGGTGAACCGAGACAAAAACCGCCGTTCCCCTTTGAACGCGGCTTGTTTGGCAAGCCGACCATCATTAATAACGTGGAATCTTACGCCAATGTTCCGCCCATTATCCTCAAAGGCTCCCACTGGTTTTCCCAGTTTGGCACCGAGACCAGCAAAGGGACCAAAGTTTTCGCTTTGGCCGGAGATATTGTCAATACCGGTATTGTCGAAGTTCCGATGGGAACTCCCCTGGGCGATATTCTCTTTAAGATCGGCGGCGGCATTCCCGGCGACAAACCGTTTAAAGCGGCCCAGGCCGGCGGACCTTCCGGCGGCTGTATTACCAAGGAATATTTAAATACGCCGGTCGACTACGAACATATCATCAAGTTAGGCGCGATCATGGGCTCCGGCGGACTGATCGTCATGAACGAAGATACCTGTATGGTGGATACCGCCAGGTATTTCATGGAGTTCATCCAGGATGAATCCTGCGGGAAGTGCCTCCCTTGCCGGGTAGGCACCAAACGAATGCTGGAGATTTTGGAACGGATCACCAAAGGCCAAGGCCGGGAAGGCGACATCGAACTGTTGGAAGAACTCAGTGAAAGCATCCAGCAGACGGCCATGTGCGGCTTAGGACAATCCGCTCCCAATCCGGTTTTAAGTACCATCAAATATTTCCGTCACGAATATGAAGAACACATTAAATATAAATACTGCCGGGCCGGGGTCTGTTCCGAACTGTTTATCTCGCCTTGTGAAAATGCCTGTCCGGCCAGTGTCAATGTTCCCGGCTATATGGCCCTGGTTTCCTCCCGCCGGTTTATTGACGCTTATAACCTGATCCGGCAGGAAAATCCCTTCCCGGCGGTTTGCGGGAGAATCTGCACCCATCCCTGCGAGAGCAAATGCCGCCGAAATCAATTGGATGAAGCCTTGGCTATTTCCGACCTCAAGCGTTTTGTGGCCGACTATGCCTTCAAACACGAAGAGGCTTTCAACAAAGACATTGTTTATCCCACAAACGGCAAGAGCGTCGGGATTATCGGCGCCGGTCCTTCGGGCTTAACCTGCGGTTATTATCTGGCCAGGCTGGGTTATGCCGTTGATGTTTACGAAGCCCAATCCATCGCTGGCGGCGTCCTGGCCTTTGGTATTCCGGAATACCGGCTGCCCAACAATGTTTTGGCCCATGAAATTAAACTGATTGAACAGGTCGGCGTTACTATTCACCTGAGTACGGAAGTCGGCAAAGATATTACCTTTGACGAACTCCGCCAGAAACATGACTCCGTTTACATCGCTACCGGTACCCAGCTTTCCAACCGGATTGGCATCCCCGGTGAAGATCTGCCCGGCGTGGTCCATGGTCTGGAGTTCCTGCGCAACGTCAATCTGGGTAGCAAGGTGAAGATCGGGGAAAACGTAGCCGTGATCGGCGGCGGCAACACTGCAATCGATGCGGCCAGAACCGCTCTCCGCATGGGCGCCAAAAAAGTGCAGATTCTCTATAGAAGAACCGTGGAAGATATGCCTGCCGATGCCAGGGAAATCCACGATTCCCTGGAAGAAGGCATTGAAATCATTCCGCTGGTGGCACCGGTTCGCTTCGTGGGCGACGGTCAGGTTGCAGTCGTTGAATGTGTCAGGATGGAACTGGGCGGTTTTGATTCGGCCGGCCGAAGAAGACCAAAGGTCAAAGAAGGGTCCACCTTTACCATTAAAGCCGATATGGTTATTCCGGCAGTCAGCCAGTCTTCCGACCTGCCCTTTGTCAAGACAGAAGAAGTGGAAGTCACGGAATGGGGCACTTTCGTCACCGATAAGGACACGCTGATGACCTCCCTGGAAGGTGTCTTTGCCGGCGGCGATGTAGCCAGGGGTTCCGATGTGGCCATCACGGCCATTGCCGACGGTAAAAAAGCCGCGATCTCGATCGACCAGTACCTGGGCGGCAAGGGAACCTTAAATAAAGGGGAAGCCATTGACATTCCGGCGCCCAATGATGAAGACGAACTGGTTGAACATGAACGCTTCCCGATGGAAGTGCTTGATCCGGAAAAGAGAAAAGACTGCTTCCGCGAAGTGGTCCGCGGTTATCATAAGCTGAATGCAATTGCAGAATCGATGCGCTGTTTACGCTGTGACAGGAGGTAGGTGAAAGACATGATCAATTTAACGATTAACGGTAAGCCGGTTTCCGTAGCGGAAAGTTCGACCATCCTGGAAGCGGCTAAACAGAATAATATTTATATTCCAAACCTCTGTTATCTGGAGGGTGTCCATCAATTCGGATCCTGCAGATTGTGTGTGGTGGAGGTTGAAGGGGCCAGAAACCTGCAGGCCTCCTGTATGGTTCCGGTCCGGGAAGGGATGGTCATTAAAACCAATACCGAAAAGGTCCGTAAAGCCAGGAAGGTTCTTTACGAGCTGCTTTTGTCCGATCATCCCAAGGATTGCTTAAGCTGTGAACGCAACCAGAGCTGCGAGCTGCAGGAAATCGGCAACCGCCTGGGTGTGACGGAAGCCCGTTTTGAAGGAGAGCGTTCCAAAGGGTTTGAAGATTTTTCTCCTTCCATTACGCGGGATATGTCCAAATGTATTCTGTGCCGCCGGTGTATTACGGTTTGTAAAGAGATTCAGAACGTCGGCATCCTCAATGCCCAGAACCGGGGTTTCAAAACCGTGGTGGGGCCGGCCATGGATCTGCCGATTAATTCGGTAAACTGCGCTTACTGCGGTCAATGTACGGTCGTTTGTCCGGTTGGCGCCCTCAAGGAAACCGATGCCATCCAGAGTGTCTGGAAAGCCATTAATGATAAAAAGAAACGGGTCGTTGTCCAGGTGGCCCCGGCCATCAGGGCCGCTATCGGCGAAGAATTCGGCCTGGCTCCGGGAACGCTCGTTACAGGCAAGCTGGTCACCGCCCTGCGCGAAATGGGTTTTGACGATGTGTTTGACACCAACTTTGCTGCCGACCTGACCATTATGGAAGAAGGAACCGAACTCCTGACCCGGGTGAAAAAGGCCCTGACCGGCGGGGAAGCGACCCTGCCGATGGTCACCAGCTGCAGCCCCGGTTGGATTAAGTATGTCGAGCACGCCTTCCCGCAGGAACTCGATCATCTTTCCACCTGCAAATCCCCGCATACCATGCTGGGAGCGCTGGCCAAATCCTATTATGCCGAGAAAATCAAGGTTGATCCCAAGGATATGGTTGTTGTTTCCATTATGCCTTGTACGGCCAAGAAGTTTGAAATCTCCAGGCCGGAAATGAAAAATAACGGTGTGCCCAATGTGGATGCCGTTCTCACAACCCGGGAACTGGCCAAAATGATCAAGGAAGCCGGCATCGACTTTGTTAATCTGGCAGACAGCCAGTTTGACAATCCGCTGGGCCTTTCCTCCGGGGCGGCCGATATCTTCGGGGTGACCGGCGGTGTGATGGAAGCCGCCCTGCGGACGGTTTATGAACTAGTTACCGGACGGGAACTGCCGTTTGAAAAACTGCATGTGACCCCGATTGTTGGTTTGGAACAAATCAAAACAGCGGATATCCTGATTGAAGACCCGCTGGAAGACTATAAATTCCTGGACGGCTTTACCGTTAAAATCGCGGTGACCAGCGGCCTGAAAGGGGCGAAAATCCTTTTGGATCAGATCGCCAAAGGCGAGTCGCCGTATCACTTTATCGAAGTGATGGGTTGTTCCGGCGGCTGTATCGGCGGCGGCGGCCAGCCCAGACCCACAACCCCGGAGATCCGCAAAAAACGGATGGCGGCCATTTACCAGGAAGACGAAGGCAAAGCACTGAGAAAGTCTCATGAAAATGAGTATATCAACAAGCTTTATCAGGAATACCTGGTTGCCCCCAATGGTCATAAGTCCCATGATCTCCTGCATACCCATTACACGAAACGTGGAAAATTTAACGAATATCTCAATAAAGAATAAGTTTTGGCCCTAACGGATTAGACGATAGAGAAACGAAGTAATAAATAGCCGGCAAAGGTCAATGATTTGCCAGGGCTTTTGCCCAATGGATATTTATTAAATTTAACAGATAAAAGCCGCGCCTAAATCAGGGCTGAAAGGCCCATTCAGGCGCGGTCTTTGTTTAAGGCCCATCCTATTGTACGATTCTACTCCATTTATCGTAAACGTCTCAACATCTTAGGCAATCTACACGTTTCAGTACTACTGCGTCACTTCCACTTTGCCCTCAAGCCCAGGGGTCAAAATCACTCTCCCGTCAACTGTTACAAGTATCGCCTCCGCCTCGGGAAAATAGTGGCGCAGCAGTTGCTGCCCCCGTTCGGCGCCGAGGATAAATATGGCGGTGCTTAGGATATGGTTTTCGTCGGCGGAATTGGTGACCATGGTGACGCTGGCCAGTTCACCCGGCTGACGGCCTGTTCTGGCATCGAGGATGTGGGAATAGCGTACCCCGTCCTTGATGAAGTATCGCTGATAATCTCCCGACGTCTCCAGGACATCCCAGCCGGTCATGGATATCTTGGCAATGACCCCGTCTGAATTCCGCGGATGCTGCACGCCGATACGCCACGGTTGTCCATCCGGTTTGGTCCCGATAACCCGGACATCGCCGCCGGCGTTGAGCAGGGCTGACTTTATCCCCCTGGCCTTCATAACTTCGACGGCTTTGCGGTTGGCAAACCCTTTCGCCACTGCCCCCAAATCGATGCTCATGCCTTCTTGGGGTAAAAACACTGTATTGTTCGTCTCATCAATCTGGAGCAAGCGATAATTGACTAACGGCAACATTTTGTCAATCTCGGCCTGGGTAGGCACGAATTCCCCCTTATGTCCTATTCCCCATAATTGGGTAAGCGGCCCTACCGTCACATCCAAAGCGCCATCCAGTTTTTCCGACCGGGACTGAGCCAGCTTCAGCAGGGAAATCAATTCGGGATCCACCTGAACCGGGGCCTTGCCGGCCATAGCGTTGATTTTGGACACTTGGCTGTTGGGATCAAAATGGTCGGCCAAGCCTTGTATCCGCTTAAATTCGCCAAACGCGGCCTCCACTGCCGCCTCACTGCCGGAACCGTAGGCGGTGATCTCAATAATGGTATCCATCAGAAACTGAGTTTCCTTATAGGGCTTGGGAGCGAAGATACCACCTGGGCTGCAGGCGGCGGTTATAAACATTAAAATAAATGCAGCCGGCATTAAAATAAAAAGATTGCGGCGTCTCATACTTATATACTTATCCTCCCTTTATGCTTGAAACTCTTTGTCAAATGCCTCAAATTCCTTAAATTCTTTAAATTGCTCCACAATCGAAGAAAAAATACTAATGATTTCCTGTTGATGCTTTTCCCTAAGGGTCCGCGAAATTTCAATCTGAAATGCATTATAGTTCCGGCCATAACCGGGATAGCGGCGGCTATCGCCCCAGCGATGGGCTGCCAGCGACGGGTTGCCTACCCAATGTTGGTCGAAGACAATCTTGACTTCGGGAAATATCTCTTTTGTCTTCTCTTTAAGAGTTTCACCAAACCATTTCCTTATTTTCAGGGAACATGTATGACCGTGGATGGTACCTACTTCCATACTGAGCGGACCATAATGAAGGTCCTTCATGCCATGCAGCCCCAAATGCAAATAAGGTGCAAGCAGTTTGTCGCCCGTGCCGGTTAGTATATTTAAGTTTTTCAAAATATCCCGGATTACCGCGCGGTATTCCGCTACCGCCGCCTGATTTGCCGGTCCGGGCGGCCGGTTAAGGTCGGCTACGGTTCGGGACACCGTGCTGATAATTCCCGCACAGCATGTATTGGCCATAATACCGGCAACAATTTGGCCGGTAAATCTGTCGGCCTGAGGCGAAGCGGCATGGACAGCATCCACATGGCAGCAGTTATTGCCATTCCCAAAATAATATTTTACAAAACTGCCGGCAAAAGGCGGCAAAAATTGTTGATTTTCCGCTTCCGAATTCATAAAGGCCAACACTCACCCCTCTCTCGACCCGTTTGTCATTTTTAAGTTGCATATTACTTTTTATTATTTTTTGTTGTATTTGCTGCTAAGTATGCCTAATAAAGTAATATTCCAACCATGCCGCAAATGTCCTTCTCCAAATTTATAAAATAGGAAAATAACCGGAGGGAAATGACTTGAAAATAGTCAGATTTACATATGGCGCTCAGGATAAATGGGGCGTATTAAATGAAAAAAATGAAAAAAAAATAAACATTATTAACGGTAATATTTTCGCTAACTATAATAACCATAATAGCTATGATAACTATAATAACTATGAAGTATCAGATGAATACGTTTCGCTTGATAATGTACAATTACTGGCTCCTTGCATCCCCAGCAAGGGAGTTTGTATTGGACTTAATTATTATGACCATGCCAGGGAAATGAACCTCAAGCTGCCGGCGGAGCCGCTGATGTTTCTGAAACCTTCATCTTCGCTAAACCATCCCGGCGGTATTATTGAGTATCCCGCCATCTCACAGAATCTCCATTATGAAGCGGAAATGGCGATAGTCATAAAGAAACAGGCCCGGCATGTATCTGTGGAAAATGCTTATGACTATATATTAGGCTATACCTGCGCCAATGACGTTACCGCCCGCGATTTACAACAAAAAGACGGACAATGGACCAGGGGCAAATCATTTGACACCTTTATGCCGCTGGGACCGTATATTGAGACTGATATCGATCCGCATAATATCAATATTACGCTTTATGTAAATAATGTGGCCTGCCAGTCATCCAATACCGGTAATCTTATATTTAAAGTTCCTGAACTGCTGGTGTTTGTCACTCAGGTTATGACCCTATATCCGGGTGATGTAATATTAACCGGGACACCGGCCGGAGTAGGGCCGATGCAGGCAGGGGACACTGTGGCGGTTGAATTGGAAGGCATAGGCAGATTAGAGAATACTGTCAGCAAAGCTGACAAGAGAAGCTGTCAACCTCTTTTATAAGGCTTTAATCCAGAGATGTTTACTGAAAAAAATATTTATCCCAATGTGTCAACAGAAAGTACTTATACTTTCTGTTAGAGCAAAAAAGGGGCGCCGCATTGCGTTTTTTCATAAAACGTTTTGCGGCAGCCCCTTCCGTTTTTTAAACTTATTAATATTTATCAATTTTTTATCAATTTTATTATCGATAGCTATTGCCTGTTGGAGGCGGGTATGGCGGCTTCACTGTCTGTATCTATATTTCCGCCAGCACCAATTCTCCCATTTTTTTGGTACCGACTTTTTCGAACCCTTCTGTCCAAATGTCCCCTGTCCGATACCCTTGGCCGAGGACGCTTTTTACCGCTTTTTCAATATCCCGTGCCGCTTCCGCCATACCCAGGGAATATTCAAACAGCATGGCGGCGGATAATATCTGCGCCAGGGGATTGGCCAGATCCTGACCGGCGATGTCCGGCGCCGAACCGTGAATGGGTTCGTACATGCCCAGGCTGCCCTCCCCTAAGCTGGCGGAGGCCAGCATGCCGATGGAACCGGTTATCATCGACGCCTCATCCGAGAGGATATCGCCAAACATATTGCTGGTTACGATTACATCGAATTGGGCCGGGTTTTTCACCAGTTGCATGGCGGCGTTGTCAACATACAGATAATCTATAGCAACATCGGGGTAGTCCTTGGCGATTTTGTTCACCACTTCCCGCCACAGTCTTGAGGATTCAAGGATATTGGCCTTGTCCACAAGGGTAACCTTGCGGCGTCTTTTCCGGGCCGCTTCGAAAGCAGTCCTGGTTATCCGGGATATTTCTTTTTCATTGTAGACTTCATGGTCATAGGCGGCAGCGTAGCCATCCACCGTCGTTCTGCCTTTTTCCCCGAAATAGATGCCGCCTGTCAGTTCGCGCACGATTAATAGATCGATGCCTTTTTCAATAATGGTGTCTTTGAGGGGTGACGCGGCTTTCAGTTCGTCATAAATCCTGGCCGGACGCAGATTCGCGTATAGCCCCAGACCGCCGCGCAGCCCGAGAAGAGCTTGTTCCGGCCGCTTGTCGCCGCTGAGATTATCCCACTTGGGGCCGCCTACCGCGCCCAACAGAACGGCATCCGACTTTTGGCATTGAGCCAGTGTTTCTTTCGGCAAGGGTTCGCCGGCCTTGTCGATAGCACAGCCGCCGGCTAATAGTTCGGTAAAGTTTAGCTTTACTTCATGCTTGGCGGCTACTTTTTCCATCACTTTCAGAGCCGCCGCCGTAACTTCAACCCCGATGCCGTCGCCGGGAATAACGGCTATATTATATTCATTGCGGCTTGCTTTGGCTTCATTGGAGTTGCTCATTGGTTATTCCCCCATTTAATTGTATTTTCTTTGACGCAGTTTACCAGGCCGTTGTTTTCCATGATTTTGATAATAAACTGAGGGAATGCCTGGGCTTTATATTCTTTTTTCAGTGTCAAGTTTTTAATTGTGCCGGTGGTAAAGTCTACCTCCAGTTGATGTCCGGTTGCCGCCTCATTAACCGCCTCTTCGCATTCCAGGATGGGAAAGCCGGTATTAATGGCGTTTCGGTAAAATATCCGGGCAAAGCTTTTGGCAATTACGCAGGCTACGCCGGCAGCTTTAATACAAATGGGAGCGTGTTCGCGGGACGAACCGCAGCCAAAATTCCGGCCGGCGACGACGATGTCGCCATTTTTTAATTTTTTCAGAAAATCGGCATCCAGGTCTTCCATACAGTGTTTGGCCAACTCCTGGGGGTCGGAAGAATTCAAATATCTTGCCGGTATAATGACATCCGTGTCAATATTGTCACCATACTTTAAAACATCACCAATTGCCTTCATAATTACATTACCTCCTCCGGTGCTACTATTTTGCCAGCAATAGCCGACGCCGCCGCTACTGCGGGGCTAGCCAGGTATACTTCGCTCTTCGGGTGCCCCATCCGGCCGACAAAGTTTCTGTTGGTTGTCGCCAGCGCCCGTTCCCCTTCCGCCAAGATCCCCATATGGCCGCCCAGGCAAGGACCGCAGGTGGGAGTACTGAACACGCCGCCTGCCTCGATGAAAATCCGGACAAGCCCTTCATCCATGGCTTGCAGCACTATGTCCTGCGTACCGGGAAGAATAATCAACCGTAAGCCTTTTTTAACTTTTTTGCCTTTTAAGATGGATGCGGCGATTCGCAGATCCTCCATTCTGCCGTTGGTGCAGGACCCGATCACAACCTGATCAATTGCCACATCACCCACCTGGTCTATGGTTTTGGTGTTTTCCGGCAAATGGGGAAAAGCTACCGTCGGTTTCAGCGCGCTCAAATTAATTTCAATAACCCGGCTGTAGGGAGCGGCGGCATCGGCGGCAAACACTCTGAATTCTTGGCCGGTACGTCCTTTTACATAGGCAATGGTTTGTTCATCAACCGGGAAAATGCCGTTTTTGGCGCCTGCCTCGATGGCCATATTGGCAATGGTGAATCTGTCATCCATGGAAAGATACTGCAGCCCGTCACCGGCAAATTCCATGGACTGATACAGTGCGCCATCCACGCCAATCATACCGATAATATGGAGGATGACATCTTTGCCGCTTATCCATTTGGCCGGCTTGCCTGTAAGCACAAACTGAAGGGCGGACGGCACTTTGAACCAGGCATAACCCGCAGCCATTCCCACCGCCATGTCGGTGCTGCCGACGCCGGTGGAAAACGCGCCGAGAGCGCCGTAGGTGCAGGTGTGGGAATCGGCGCCGATGATGACATCGCCGGGTTTGGCCAAACCCTTCTCCGGGATCAATACATGCTCAATTCCCATTTCGCCGACTTCAAAATAGTGGGTAATATCCATCCGGCGGGCAAATTCCCGGATCAGCTTACAGTGCTCGGCCGACTTGATATCCTTATTGGGTGTAAAATGGTCGGGAACTATGGCGATTTTGTCTTTGTCGAAGACCTGGACGGTGTTGGTTTCGTTAAAAGCTTTGACCGCCACCGGCGCGGTAACGTCATTGCCCAGGACCAGGTCAAGCTTGGCGCTGATCAGTTGACCGGGTTCAACATCCGGCAGTCCGGCGGCAGCGGCTAATATTTTTTGGGTCATTGTCATTGGTTTGGTCATGTTACAAATCTCCTCCTGTTTTATTATTCAACATTAAGATATATTAGTTTTGGCAAGCAGCATTACGAATGGCGCCGTTATTTGACAACAGGCAATATTCATAGGAATCGACCAAGGCTTGCAGACTGGCTTCGATAATGTTATCGGAAAGCCCGATGGTTGTCCAGGTAGTTACGCCATCCGTCGATTCAATCAGTACCCTTACCTTGGCCTCGGTGGCGTTCTCGCCGTTGATAACCCTCACCTTATAATCAGCAAGATGCATTTGGGATATCGGTTTGTAAAATTGGTGGAGCGCCTTTCGCAGTGCTTTGTCCAGGGCATTGACCGGTCCGATCTCATCGGATACGCCGACTTCCTCCACGACGCCGTCAACTGCAATCCTGACAAACGCCATGATTCTGCTTTTCGGCAAGCTGCCGGGTACGGCAACGCTCTGGCGCTCGCTGATTACCTTGTAGTCCACAATCTCAAAGGAATGCTTAAATCTGCCCAGCTCCTTCCGGACCAACAGCTCCAAACTATGCTCGGCGCCCTCATACTGGTAGCCATAAAACTCTTTTTCTTTGATATGGTTAAGTATTCTCTGCGTTTCCGGCGCATCCCTACTAACCGACGGATCTATTTTATTAATTATCATTTGAATTGTGCTTCTGCCGGATACTTCCGAGGCTAATATTCTGCGTTCGTTGCCGATAGCTGCGGGTGAAACATGTTCAAAAGAAGCCGCGTTCTTGCGAACGCCGTCAATATGCATGCCGCCTTTATGGGCAAAGGCGCAATTGCCTACATACGGTTCTCTTTCATTGGGAAAAATATTGCTTATTTCACATATATACCTGTACGCTGCGCATAAGTTGTCCATTTTATCGCCGGGAATGGAATGACAACCCAGCTTAAGACCTAGGTCGGCAATAATTGTACTTAAATTGGCATTGCCACATCTTTCCCCGAAGCCGGTGAAGGTGCCCTGCACCTGCCTAACTCCCGCCTGTACGGCAACCAAGGAATTGGCAACCGCCGTTCCCGCATCGTTATGGCAATGGATACCTAAGTTTTTAAGCCCTTCTTCCCGGACAAGTCCGGCGACAATCTGATGTGTTTCCAGGGGAAGCATACCGCCGTTGGTGTCACAGAGCACCAGCCAATCGGCGCCGGCATCCCTGGCGGTGCGCAGTACGGCGACGGCATAATCGGGGTCGGCTTTATAGCCGTCAAAAAAATGCTCGGCATCAAAAATAACTTCTTTTCCCAAGGATTTTAAATAGGTGATACTGTCTTTTATCATCAGGAGATTTTCATTAAGAGTTGTTTTGATAATCTCCCGCACATGAAAAGGCCAGGCTTTGCCAAAAATAGTCAGAGCATCAACGCCGGCGGCGATCAGCGCTTTCAGGTTGTCGTCATCCTGCGCCCGGATACCCGGCCTGCGGGTGCTGCCAAAAGCGCACAACTTGGCGGTGGAAAATTTCAGCTCATCTTTAGCCCTGGCGAAGAATTGCAGGTCTTTCGGATTTGACCCCGGATTTCCCGCCTCAATATAGCTCACTCCCAGTTCATCCAACTTGGCGGCTATTTTTAATTTGTCAGTGACGCTGAAGGATATTCCCTGGGCCTGCGCCCCATCTCTTAAGGTACTGTCGAAAATGAATATTTTTTTATCTTTATCCATTATCCGGCGGCCCCCACTGAAAACTAAATACTAAATTCACCCCATATACCACTGTTCCCCACCTCCGTAAAAATAAAAAAACCGTCCCGCAAAGGGACGGAGGCTAATCCGCAGTACCACCCTAATTATTACGGCATAAGCCGCAATCTCTTAACAGGTACGGAGAAGCCAGATTGCCTTCTCGATACCTCAGCACGATAACGGGTGCTGTTTCCTCTAGAGACTGTTGAAAAAGCGCATCTGCGTTGTTGGCGCTCCGGTTACGGTCTAAGAGGCCCGGCATAGCTTACTGACTGGTTCAGCCTGCAACTCGCGAAGGATCTTCAATACGAAGGAAGCTGCCGGTTTACACCTGCCCCGGCTCTCTGTAAACTCCCATATTCCTATCTACTCTTTCGCTCATCGTCATTACACATTTTGTTTTTAATAGAATAACAAAAGTACCACTACGTGTCAAGGGGCAGCCTATAGAAACGCACCCTAAGAATTAATTGCCCAAAGGTTTTTTAGGCAGGGAGAAGCTGATTTTTGTCCCAATACCCAGCTCGGATTCGCACCAGACTTTTCCTTTCAGTTGTCGAATAATGGTCTTGACATAAGCTAAACCCATCCCTTCACCGGGCACCTCTTGATTTCCCCCTCGCCGGAAAATCTCGAAAACCTTCTCTTGATCTTGAGAGGAGATGCCACAACCATTATCTTGTATGGTAAAAAGGTATTCGTCCTCTTTATCAAGGCAAAATACGTCAATTTTACCAGGCCGGCTAGGCTCCAGGTATTTTATGGCATTGTCCAGGAGATTGCCGATGATTTGCTCCAATGCCAAATAGTCCGTTTCAATCGTCGGCATAGACCCTACTGCCACATGAATTCCTTTCTGCACGATCTGATGATCGAAGGACAGTAAAACGGCTTTAATAAGTTTATTGCAATCCACCTGCTGGTAAATCATATCCCGCCTGCCTTCACGGGATAATTTCAAGAGGGCCGCAATCATTCTATCCAGCCGGTCCACCGCAGAATTAATAAATTGCACTGCATCCGGTACATCCTGTCCGATTAACTTGTTTGCCTCCTTTTGGACTTTTGCGGGAAGATGCGCTACCGCATCTTGAAGAATCTGCTTGAGGTCAGCCAAAGCATTGCCTAATTCTTTAGAAAAACCCTTCAAATTGACCATTGGCGTCCGAAAATCATGAGCTATGATATTGGCAAAATTCTGAAGTTCCTTATTGGTATTCTCCAACTCGGCAGCGTAATGCTGCAGCAGCCTGTTGGCCTCCATCGCCTCGGCCTTCTGCGCCTCAAGTTCTTCATTTTTTCGCTTAAGTTCTTCTTCCCGTTCAAGAATGATGGCCTGCATATCTTTAAAATACTCCAGCAGAAAATCCTTTTTATTCAATTTCAAATAAACATTAATTTTGTTAATCAGCAGATTGTCGTCAATAGGCTTAATGAGATAGTCCACAGCCCCGGTTTTGAAGCCGCGTTTCTTAAATTCTCCGGTTATACATGCGGCCGTTAAAAAAACAATGGGAATCTTTTGCATTTTCTTCCGTTGCTTGATAATGGCCGCTGTTTCAAATCCATCCATTCCTGCCATATGTACGTCAAGGATAATAAGGTCGACAGTTTCGTTCAGCAATATTCTTAATGCCTCTTCGCCTGATTTGGCCTCTATAACCCTGGCAGCAATATTTTCTTCGATAATTGTCCGTAAGGTAAATAAATTATTGGAATTATCATCCACAATCAGAATGGTGTAATTGGGAATCGGCATTATTATCACACTCTCTTTTTCTGCTAGTGGAGTGTCAAGTCTAAAAATGCCGGTGCCGGCGCGAATGCACTTAACCTTTTAAACTTGACAGTCTACTAGGGTTAAATATTTTTTTATATATCCTGTTTTCCTTGTCATAGACGCGAAAATACCTGCATCCTGCCGATATTTCCGCTGGCATTGCGGGCGGTGTTGGATACAACGAAGGGATAACAGTTATTTTTATTCTAGCAATAAAGATAATTCCCTTTATAACTGCATCATCATCATTGATGATTACCATAGATGAGTGGTAGCGGAAAAAGATAAGCTGAGCTATCATTCCCGTGCCGGGAATGATAGCTCAGCTTATGTAAATTATGAAACAAATTAGACTTACTAACTGTTAAGCCGGGGAATTAAACTTGTTCATAGCCTTATTAAATCCTTCTTTCAGAAGGCACTCCACCGCGTCGGCGGCACGGGTTATGGCATCTTTGATCAGTGGTGTTTCCTCGGCCGTAAACCGGCTTAAGACATAATCCGCCGTCTCCCATCCCTGGGGCGGCCGGCCGATGCCCACCCGTATGCGGGCGAAAGCATCCTGACCAAGATGCTCCAGCAAGGATTCTATGCCGCGATGGCCGCCGGAACCGCCTTTGCTGCGAAGTCGCAATTTGCCGACAGGCAAATCAAGATCATCGTAAATAACGATTATGTCAGTCACAGGTATCTTATACCAGCGGGCAAGCGCACCTACCGCTATACCGCTTAGATTCATATATGTCTGTGGTTTTACCAGCAGCACCGGTTCACTGCCCCGATATTCCGCCGCAAGGGCCTTTTCCCGCTCCCGCCAGGATGTAATTGCAATTCCCCAGCGGTCGGCAAGTAAATCAACCGCCATGAATCCGACATTATGCCGGGTAACACTGTATTCTTGTCCCGGGTTGCCCAGACCCGCCACAATCTTCATCTATATCCATCCTCCCCCTCAGTGCGCATGTGTCATGAGTGAACTCGTTTCAGCATCGCTGAAACATCGGGGATTCAGGTGGAGAGTCTACTCCACCTGAATTAATGCCGCCTGTAGAGGCGGGAGTCTTGACTCATTATCAGGATAAAACCGGGATTTAATCGTCAAACAGTTTGCTTACTGATAATTCACCAAATATACGAATAATTGCTTCGCCCAGGAGGGGCGCGATCGACATGACTTTGATTTTGGATATGCGTTTTTCTTCCGGGAGGGGAATGGTGTTGGTGACAATTAATTCTTTGATGTTGGATTTCCGAATGCGTTCTATCGCCGGGTTGCTCAATACCGCGTGGGTACAGCAGGCGTACACTTCCTTGGCTCCCATCCGGGCCAGAGCCTGGGCGCCTTCCGTTAGGGAACCGGCGGTATCCACAATGTCATCAATAATAACCGCACTTTTGCCTTCGACGCTGCCGATGAGGTTCATCACTTCAGCCACTCCCGGCTGCGGGCGGCGTTTTTCGATAATAGCAATTGGCGCATGCAAACGGTCGGCAAATTGTCTTGACCGGGAAACTCCTCCCAGATCGGGAGATACCACAATCAGATCATTTATCCCTTTCGATGCAACATATTCGGCAAGAATAGGCACACCTGGCAAATTGTCAACCGGTATGTCAAAAAAACCTTGTATCTGGCCGGCATGCAAATCCATGGTGACAACACGGGTTGCACCGGCAATTGTAAGCAAGTTAGCCATCAGTTTGGCGGAGATGGGTTCACGTCCCCGTGTTTTCCGGTCCTGGCGCGCGTAGGCATAATAGGGAACAACAGCGGTGATATTCCGTGCCGATGCCCGCTTTACGGCGTCAATCATAATCAAAAGTTCCATGATATTATCATTCACCGGCAGGCTGGTAGGCTGAATGATAAATACGTCGGTTCCCCGCACACTTTCGTCAATCATAACCTGAATCTCACCGTTATTAAAACGGCCTACAAAAGCGTCCCCCACATTAAGTCCCAGATATTGAGCAATTTCCCGGGCCAGTTCCGGGTTGGCGTTGCCGCTGAATATTCTAAGTCGCTTGTTGTCTTCCATCGAACTTCCGTACCTCCAGTCATTGTTAGACTATTCGCTTTAAGGTAGGAACTGCTTATAAGCCGCCATCTGCTTCGTTGCTCTTGCGGTCCTCACTACAGCGTACAACCAGTACGCTTCCGTTCCGGTCCCCGCACAAACTATTATGCTGAGTCGACGAAATCAGAATCGTCATCGCGCCTCGCATCTGACAACTTCTAAGCAGTTCGCGGCACATAATAAGCTAAGCAAATATAAGTATGACTAATTCGGCGGTTATTTGTTGCGGTGCTTTTCCGCCCAGCCGTCGATTACGCTCTGGCGGGCCCGCGCTACCCCGAGGGAGTCGGCCGGCACATCTTTGGTAATAGTAGAGCCGGCGGCTACATACGATCCCCGGCCAATAGTCACCGGCGCCACCAAATTGGCGTTACAGCCGATGAAGGCCCCGTCTTCAATTGTTGTCCGGTACTTGCGTTTACCATCATAATTGACCGTTATGGTTCCAGAGCCGATATTCACCTGCGATCCCATATCGGTATCACCGATATAGCTTAAATGGGGAATTTTACTGTTTTGGCCCACCTGGGAATTTTTTACTTCGACAAAATTGCCTACTTTAACCCCGGCAGCCAGCTTTGTGCCCGGCCGCAGGTGAACGTACGGTCCCAAAGTCACATTGTTCCCTATTTCACAGTCATGGGCGTATGTAAAGTGTATAACGGCACCGTTGCCAATCACTGTATTTTGAATCCTGGTATTGGGACCAATTTCACAATCGCCGCCGACACTCGTCCCGCCTTCCAGCCAGGTAAACGGGTAAATCACCGTATCCGGTCCCACCTTTACCTCGGCATCAATAAAGGTGCTGTCCGGGTCCATAATGGTGACGCCGTCGTTCATCAAATCTTCAAGCTTGCGCCGGCGAAGAATCTTTTCCGCTTCGGCCAGTTGAATGCGGGAATTGATTCCCAACGTTTCCCGGTGGTCATCCGCGCTGACAGCCCGGACCTTGTTTCCCCCGCTATTTAAAATGCCGATAACATCCGTCAGATAATATTCCCTTTGCACATTGTCGCAAGTCAGCCTGGCGAGAGCATTTAAAAGCGGCTCCTTTTCGAAACAATAGATGCCCGTATTAACTTCATCAACCTTTCGTTCTTCCTGACTGGCATCTTTGTGTTCCACGATCTTGGTCACCTGACCCTGGCCGTTACGGATTACCCGGCCATATCCGCCGGGATCCGGCACAATCGCGGTAAGAACGGTGGCTGCCGCACCCGCATTTTTATGAGCCTGGTACAATTTGGACAATAACGTGCCGGTCAGAAGCGGAGTATCGCCGCATAACACCATAACCGTGCCCTCAATCGCCTGAAGCTGCTCACGGGCTTGCATAACGGCATGACCTGTCCCCAGCTGTTCAGCCTGAACTACAAATTCCGCCTGCGGTCCTATCGTCTTCTCCACACTCTCAGCGCCAAAGCCGACAACTACAACTTGTTTTTCGGCACCTGCTTCCCGGGCGGCATCCAGCACATGCCGGACCATAGGCTTACCACCCACCGGATGCAGGACTTTCGGCAGCGCCGACTTCATGCGGGTGCCTTTTCCTGCCGCCAGAACAACCGTTACGAGTTGTGACATCTACCTTCCCCCTATAGCATCTAGCCTCTTGGTAATCATTCCTTCAAGTATTCAGGATTCTGAATTTTGAATTTTGAATTCAGGAGCAGGAGCAGGAGTTAGGAGTCCGAATTTAGAATGGTTCCGGACGATCCGTTATTTCACCTGACTCCGGATAGTCAATTAACGTAAGTCGCAATAACAACCTGACATTGATAATTTCGCCGTAGATATACCTTTCCCTTTGCCGCTTAATGAAAATTTAAATAATCAATTATTTAATAGTTACATAATTTCCACATTATATCCTTCCTGGCGAAGGGTACTTAATATTTGATCCGTATGCAATGCGTCCCGGGTTTCAAGGCCCACTTCCACTACCGCTTGCCCCAACGGCACATGGTGCTCAACCCGGTCATGGGACACATACAGCACATTGGCCTGCAGCCGGGCGATCACCGCCAGCATTCGCTGCAGATTCCCGGGACGGTCGATCACCATAGTTGAGAGACGCACCCGCCGTCCTGCTTTGACCAAACCCCGTTCAATAATCCGGGATAAAAAGTTGACGTCAACATTGCCGCCGGATATAACGCTGACCACTTTTCCCTTTACCGGGATTTTATTGTGCAATATGGCGGCCAGACTTACGGCGCCTGCGCCCTCAACCATTAGTTTGGCCCGTTCCAAAAGCATCAAAATGGTGCCGGCGGTAGCTTCGTCGTCAATAACCACGATATCATCCACGTATTTTTCAATGATCGCAAAAGTAAGATCCCCCGGGGCCCTCACCGCAATTCCGTCGGCAAACGTCTCGGCGTCATGGGTGGTTTTAAGGTGATGCTCGCGTTTAGACATATACATAGCCGGCGCGCCCTGCGCCTGAACACCGAATACCTTCACATGGGGCGCGGTTTCTTTTACGGCAACGGCAATCCCCGCCAGGAGGCCGCCTCCTCCCACCGGCACCACAATGGTATTTACGCTGTCCAGATCTTGCAGAATTTCCAATCCAATGGTTCCCTGGCCGGCAATAACGGCAGGGTCATTAAAAGCATGGATAAAAGTTTGACCAGTTTGCGCCTGGATCGCTTTCGCCTTAGCAAAGGCTTCGTCATAATCAGTTCCCGCCAATACCACCTCGGCGCCATAGCCGCGGGTTGCCACGATTTTCGCCAGCGGAGCCGCCTCCGGCATAACAATGGTGGATTTAATTCCCGCCCGGTTTGCCCCGTATGCCACACCCTGAGCATGATTACCCGCGGATGCGGCGATAACGCCGCAACTTTTCTCTGCCGGTGTCAGGGTGTCTATTTTATTATACGCGCCGCGGATTTTAAACGAACCTGTCTTCTGCAGGTTTTCAAGTTTGAGATACACTTCACCGCCTGTTAAGGAACTAAACGTATTGCTTCTATCGAGAGCAGTATGGTGAATTACCCCGCTTAATGCTTCTCTGGCACTTAATATATCCGCTAATTTCACTTCACTTTTTCGCCTCCAAAACCGGTCGAATATCGATGACTTTAGTATGTTCATCTATATCATGTAAAATTAACAGCGATAAATAATCATCCACCAGTTTGTGGACCGGTTCAGCGGTGGAAACCAATACGCCGGTGCCTACTATGTAAGCCCCTACCTCTCGCGCCAGATCAACCATTCCTTTGGCCGTACCGCCTGCCTTCATAAAGTCATCAATAATCAGCACCCGGGCTCCTGCCGGCAGCGCCCGCCGCGGCAGAGACATGGTTTGAATCCGCCGGGAAGAACCTGTTACGTAATTAATGCTTACTGCCGTTCCATCTGTTACCCTGCTGCCTCTGCGCACAGTCACCAGCGGAATATCGAAAGCCCGCGCCGTCATAAATGCCAGTGGTATGCCTTTGGTTTCAACCGTCAATATATGGTCCGGTATGGTATGAGCCAACCGGGACATAAAAATTTCACCGACTTTTACCATTAGAGTCGGCGTGAACAAAAGATCGGACATATAAAGAAAACCGCCTGGAATAATCCGGTCCGGTTCAGACAAGCGCGAGGCCAGTTTTTTCAATAGTTCCAGAGTGGCATCACGGGAAGGTACGGGAACAAACCGGACGCCGCCTGCTGCGCCCGCTACGGTCTCAACGACACCAAGACCAAACTCGGCCAGGGTCTCTCTGATGGTTATTACATCTTCACAAATTGTAGATTTAGCCGCCCCAAATATTTCGCTGAAGTAGCTTAATGAAAATAAATGATGCGGGCTGTCCACCAGAAACTTAGTCATGGCGACAACCCGTTCCATTTTCCGTACTTTATCCATCCACACTCCCTCCAGTATCCAGGAAATACCGAATATTCTTCCCATACTAGATGTTTTTATTCACTTTCTCTACGGGGGAATCCTGCTATGGTCCAAAAAAATTTGCTTAAGAAACCAGTAACCATACTCTTGTATAATAAGAAAAACGCTAACGCGTCTTTGATGACCGGCAGGCAAAGGACAGCCTTATTATAAGCGGAGGTTAAGCGATAGTGTCGAAGCGTTAATAAGGCTGTCGTTTGCCGTCCTAAACAGATACTTTTCTTATATAATGAAAAAAGACTTGGCTTGCACCAAGTCAATCAAAACGGGCGGCAACAACACTCGCCGTTACATTCAGGACACTATTATCCAAATTATACCCGCAGGGAAAATGTATTCCGCACCAACTCCAGATCACTTGGCTTGTCAACATCAATGCCAAGTTCCGGATAACCGGACAAAACGACGGCTCCCTGGATTCCCAGCAGCTCACCGGCACGGGCTTCCACTTCTTTCAGTTTTAAGGCACCAAAGATAAACTTACCCACAAATGACCATCCGAGCATACGGCATAACTTCAATGGATTTTTACGGTTGGCAACAATTTTTTCTGCTATTTCCATACAGTGGGGAACAATACCCGGTTTAACCAGAAAAATATTGCCGCCGGTAAATACCCCTTCTTTAAGTCTGACGTACGTGCGCTTATTTCCCGGATACTTTCGCTCATGGTCATTCCTGGCAACGATTGGATAATACAGGTCGGCCTCAATACCGGAACATTGACGTAAAAAGTCATCAATGGCCGCCGGCGTCAGGAGAGGGATGTCTGCCGTCACCACCAGAGTTTTCTCCTCATGCCCGAGGGCGCCTATGCTGATGCCAATGGTATCCATAATGGTCCGTCCACCGTTCACAATAATCGCCGAAGCGGGAAATCGACAGTTCGCCAGCTGCTGAACCGGACCGGCGATTAATATCCTGCGTACATGCGGACTGGCGGCCAAAGCTTCCGCCACAAATGTAACCATTGGCCTGCCGGCAATTTCAATCATAGCTTCATAGGATTGTTCCGTATAGCGACTAAGATGCTTACTGTTTTCGCCACCGGCCAGGATAATGGCATCGTGCATGGCTTAGGCTCCTTTCAAAAATAATGGGATAATAGGATAATAAAGATAAGATCAAGAAATCAGGCGGGATAATCAGATTTGACGACGCTCATGTAAATCCTGCAACAGCGTGTGTTCCGAATTCTCCATATGCTCACGGGCTATTTGCTGGGCTGAATCCATATTGCGGGAGGCAATAGCCTCCACCAGGCGACGGTGTTCTTCCAAAGTCTGTTGAATTCTGCCGGGATAATTGATAGAAATGGATCTGAATCTTGTAAACTGTTCCCTGAGGTTACTAATAATACCCACCAGCCGGTCATTGCGGCTGGCCTTATAAAGAACATCATGGAACTGGCTGTCAATTTCAACGATTTTATCTAAATCCCCCTGCTCAATGCAGTCGGAAATGCGGACCAGCAACCGTTCCATTTCCTCCAATTCCTCTTCGGTGATTCGTTCCACCGCCAGACCCGCGGCCAATACGTCAAGAGCGGTTCTGATTTCAAACACTTCATTAATATCCTTAATGGACAAACCGGCCACGTAAGTGCCCCGCCGGGGAATCATCACCACGAAACCTTCCAGCTCAAGCTTACGGATAGCTTCCCGCACCGGAGTACGGCTGACGCCGAGATCTTCCGCCATTTGAATCTCCATCAGCCTTTCACCCGGTTGCAATATGCCCGATATGATAGCTTCCCGCAGCGTTTCGGCTACCACTTCCCTTAGCGGTTTATAACTGTCAAGCTTAATCGGCACCAACCGCCGTTCCATATTCATTCCACCTTCGCCAGAGTCTTAGCCATAAAGAATTCGGCCTTAACTTCCTTATTATTTCTCATTTTGTCAACAATATATTCAGCCTGTCCGGCATCCGCCGCCAGCGCGAACACGGTGGGGCCGCTGCCGGACATAAGGGCGGTCAGAGCGCCGTATTGCAGCATGTATTCCTTCAAAACGGCAATTTCAGGATAGGAGGGAATTGTCACACTCTCCAGTACATTGCCAACTAAAGCAGCTATCCCTTTTAAGTCTTTCGCCGCAAGCCTTGCCCGCATGGCATTGATGTCAGGACGGGCCGGAATGCTTTCTGCCCGGTACTGGCCGTAGGCCCAGGCGGTAGACACCGCTACCGGCGGTTTGGCAAGTACCACGAAACTTTCCGGCATGGCCGGCAGCGGAGTTAACCTTTCCCCCCTGCCAGTGGCCAGCATAGTACCGCCATATAAGCAAAACGGCACATCAGACCCCAGACGGGCGCCAAAATGGCTCAGCTCCGCCAGAGAAAGTCCCAAACCCCATAAAGAATTTAAGCCGCGTAATACGGCAGCGGCATCGGCACTGCCGCCCGCCAACCCGGCCGCCATAGGAATTCGCTTCTCAAGTGCGATGTGTACCCCGCGAGACACCTGACACTCTTCCCGGATAAGAGCGGCAGCCCTATAGGCCAAATTTGACTGATCCGCTGGCAAACCGGGAACAGGAATGTTGACGGAAACGGAGATAGCTTCCGCCCGGTCGCTCAAAGTTACCGTATCGGCTAAGTCTATGGCTTGCATAATCATAGCCACTTCATGATAACCGTCGGATCGCTTATGAAGTACATCCAGCGCCAGGTTGATTTTGGCATAGGCTTTTACTTTTAACACTTCAACCCCCTTGTAGATCTGTTTACTTAAAGTAGGGAACTGCTTATAAACCGTCATGCTGCGTCGCCGCACCATCTGCGGTGCTGTCATCTGCGACAAGTTAACCCGCGTTGACAATACTAACGAAATCAGAATCGTGGTCCTGCGGTCCTCACTCCGGCGTACATCCCAGTACGCCTCCGTTCCGGTCCTCGTCGTGCCTAGCAGCTAACGATTTCTAAGTAGTTCGTGGCAGTTGATGACCTTATGCTTTAAGCAGTGAGTTGTTTTAGGGTTATGTTCTCTTGGGAGGTTAGAATGCGGTCGATATTGAGGAGTATGAGGAGCCTGCCTTCGAGTTTGCCAACTCCCTCAATATACTGGGCATCCAGGATAAAGGTGGGCGGCGGCGGCTCGACATCCGTTGTTGAGAGGCAAAGGACTTCGTTTACGGCATCAACGGTCACACCCACTGTTTGTTCGTTTACTTCCACAATAATAATCCGGGCTTCATCATTATGTTCCGCGGCGGCCAGTTGAAAGCGTTTTCTAAGATCAATCACCGGAATGATGCGGCCGCGAAGGTTAATAACTCCTTCCATAAAAGACGGAGTCTGGGGTAATTTGGTTATTGGCATTAAGCGGTTGATCTCCTGAACTTTGGTAATCGGCAATGCGTATTCCTCTGTTGCCAGCCGGAAAATAACGAGTTGCAATTCCTGTTCAGACTTAACATTATCCCGATCCAGAGTAGTTATGTTTTCCATATCCCAAGACACCTCCACATAATAAAATACAAATGATTATATATATTCTACCTGTGGCGGCGTATGCCTGCAGAATTGGGAACAATTACTTTTTTTTATTTTCTATCCTTTCTATCCTTTTATGGTTACTCCGGTTAAAAGTGCCGGTGATTTGCCTGCTTTGCCCTTGACCCCGGGGGGAGAAAAATTTGCACTTCGCCCACCAAGTTTTCCATATTCCTCGATAGCGGCCATTACTACATCATATTTTTCGTACATAATCACTACTAAATCATCCGGCTGCGCATCCCTGACGGCACAAGCCACAGCCTCTTTTTCCGGCAATATGGTCTTGATCCGTTCCGGCGCAATTCCGTTTTCGATGGCGCCTTTTCTTAGCAGCGCCGCCGTTTCCCCCGGTTTTCTTCCCCGGAGATCCTGGTCCTCTTTCACATACAAGTAATCAAAGCCTTGGCCCGCGATTCTGCCTACGGACAATATAGCATCATCCCGGCGGTCGCCAGGAGCGGCAATTACACCCACCAGACGTTTGGCGCCCAACTGGCGAACCGTATTGATTAAAGCCTGATATCCCGCCGGGTTATGAGCATAATCCACACAAACGCGAAATTCACCTAACTCGACCAGAGTCAACCGGCCCGGATTATCCAAAAAGTTGCCAAGCCCCCGCCGGATGACCCCGACGGGGACTTTACCGGCGTAACAAGCCGCAGCCGCAATAATACAGTTTTCCACGTTATGAAGAGCAATACCGCCTAAAGTCAATGGAATGTCTTCTATTCTAATAACCGGCAACGCCAAAGCGCCGGCAGCTATGTATACAATTCCCTCCCTGACAAAAGCTGCCCGGCCGCCGGCGCCTAAATGACGCCGGACCAGGATATTATCCGGTTGGGTACTGAAGTAAAAGATTTCTCCCCTGGCGCGGGCAGCTAAGGCTGCGGCCCGGGAATCATCAGCATTTAACAGGGCCGTGCCATCGGGTTTAACTGTTTCCACGAGCAATGACTTGATATGGGCTAAATCCTCCAAATCCTCTATGCCATCCTGGCCAAGATGATCTTCCGTAATATTGGTTATCACACTAACATCCGCCTGATCATAGCCCAGTCCGCCCCGCACGATTCCGCCGCGGGCAACCTCCAGAACAGCTAATTCAACCGCTGCATCGGACAGTACCATTCTGGCGCTGTCCGGTCCGGTGGTATCACCGCATAAAATTTTGCGGCCGCCAACAAAAATGCCCTCCGATGTAGTCATACCCACATTTTTGCCCATCTGGCCGAAAATGTGCCCGATTAAGCGGGTAACTGTCGTTTTTCCGTTTGTCCCTGTTATTGCCACAATGGGAATACAGCCGTCCGTCCCGTTAGGAAACAAATAGTTGACAATTTCCGCACCTACATCCCGCGGCTTGCCTGCTGCCGGGTAAAGATGCATTCTCAGGCCAGGGGCGGCATTAACTTCAATGACCGCCCCCTCACCGGCAACAAGCGGCTTGCCGATGTCCTGGACAACAATGTCAATTCCGGCTATATCAAGATCGACTAAACGCGCTATACGCTCCGCCAGATATACCGTTTCCGGGTGCACTTGGTCTGTAACGTCTACCGCCGTTGCCCCGGCGCTTAAATTGGCATTGTCACGGATATAAACCGTCTGGCCGCAGTCCGGCACGGTATCCGGGGTCATGTTGTGTCTGGCCAGCACTCCTATCGATGTCGCATCAAGCCGAAGTTTAGTCAACTCTTTTGTATGTCCCTCGCCTCTTACCGAATCCTGATTGACAATATCCACCAGCTTCTTTATGGTGCGAACCCCGTCCCCGGTGACACAGGCAGGAATACGCTCGGCACAAGCAACCAGTTTGCCGTTGACAACACATAACCGGTACTGTTTCCCGGCGATGAATTCTTCCACAATTACCCGCTTGTCATGTTCACCGGCGAAAGTAAAGGCCCGCTCCAGCTCCTGCGGCTGACTGACTTGCAAAGATACCCCCCGGCCATGATTACCGGCTACGGGTTTTACGGCGACCGGCCCGCCAATGGACTGAAAAGCCTGCAAGGCCGCTTTATAATTGTCCACGGCATAACCAAAGGGGACAGGTATGCCATGCTGGCTTAACAGCTCTTTAGTCAATTGCTTGTCACATACCAGATCTACCGCTACCGAGCTTGTCCGGCTGGTGGCGGCTGCCCACACCCGTTCCTGTTTTATGCCATATCCCAAAATCAGCATATTGGCGTCTGAGTCCACTCGCCGGCAAGGGATTCCCCGCCGCCGCGCCGCATCATATATGGCTTGCGTACTGATGCCTAATTTGCCATTCTCGCCGGCCAGGCGGATTTTTTCTACCAGCCTGTCCACTTTCACCGGCGAATGATTCAGCAGCTCCGTGAGAAGCTCTTCGGTTTTTTGCACGGCCGTCATAACGGCGGTAAGGGATTTATACCCGATTACCACATCGTACACCCCTGGCTGGTCTGCCCGGCGAGTCTTGCCAAACCTTGCCGCATATTCCTCACCGGCCATAAATTGAAGTTCCAGCACAACATGTTCAAATATATGGGCAAGATAAGTCCCTTCATACAAGCGTTCCACCAATCCTCCCGGCCTGCCGCGGGAACAGTTATGATTATAGAGCCCGGGCAATAAGGCCAAAAGCCCGGCAATAAAACCGGGAATACCATTGCTGGCAATCCATTCGTATTGCCCGATGCTCAGCGTAACTTTTAATACCGGGCGATAACTATATACATTAGGTCCTTCCAGGTTACGAATCGACAAAACTTTTAAACTCCGCATTGATTATCCCTTTCCTCCACAAGATACCTACTTACCTTCCTATTGAATTTTATAATTAACTTTTTAATGCTCTTGATAGATATGAGGATGACGGCGCTTTAAATCAAAACCGAACCCATCAGGCAGAATATGCAGTATAACATTAGTGATGGCCAGCGGCTCACTCTGGGTAGATTCGGAAATATTGGAATGGACGATATTTTTCCCGTCAATGACGGTCACGGTTTGTGATCCTATCACCCGGAACTTTCCGCCGGGCGCGACCACAATCGCCGTGTCTTCGTCGATACCGATTCCTAATATGTGAGGATTTTGCGCCACCGCCGAAAGCAACCGGTTAATCCGGCCGCGTTGGGCAAAATGCTGATCAATGACTACTTCGCCCAAAAAACCCATACCATGCGCCATGCTAAGAGAAGATTTCTTGGGGCTGTCATTGGAATGTCCGCCTACAATCATGGTCTCGCTCATTACCGACGCCCCGGCGCTAGTCCCGGCTACCACTGCTCCCATCGTCAAGGAACGCCGCACGGCTGCGTCCACCTGCGATCCACCCAATATACTGGTTATCCTCAGTTGGTCGCCGCCGGTAAAAAAAATACCGGTGGCAGTTTCCAGACTGAGAACTTGTTGCCTGTCATTGGCCGACTGCCTGTCATCGATCAATAAAACTCTTGGTAAATCCGCGTCAAGTTCCTGAAAAAGCCGGCGGTACTCCTCCCCTACCAACCGGGGCTGCTCGGTAGCGGTTGTAATTATGGCAATCCGGCTTTCCCGCCCGCCCGCCAAATGAACAAACTCCCGCAAAACCCTGCACTGTCCCGTCTTATCCTCATTACCGCCGATGATCATTAAACTGCCCTCAGGTTTACTGTGATCCATACTATGATCCATGCAATCATCCCCACTTAGACTAATCAATCCGTATCTCTACTTAGTATTACTCTGCCATCTACTGCCACAAACTATCCTGAAAATCTAAAACGTCATAAGACAAAGGAACCGGAACCACAGAGACACAGAAGACACAGAGGGACACAGAAAAAGGATAACGAAGAACGTTGAAAAACGATAAATACTGAATCCCTCTGCGTTTCTCTGCGGTAAAACGTTCTCCATTTTCATTCCTTGTATTACTCTGCCATCTACTGCCCCGAACTGCTTAGAAATTGTCAGCTGCTAGGCGCGACGAGGAGCACAGCGGAGGCGTACTGGTCGTACGTCGGAGCGAGCACCGCAGGAGCAACAACGCAGATGGCGGTTTATAAGCAGTTCCCCTCTTTAAGCCGCACAACCTCTCTACTCCTATTTTTGCCAGTCCTGCCCAACCTTTATACAATTTTAACTCTTAATAACCAATTCAGCCGCCCTCGAATATACTATGCATAGAAAATGCCTAGTTAGGAGGTCGGTTGATATGCTTGTGCGAATAATTTATCCGTCTGAACCCCTGAGATTGTTAAAATCGCGCTTAACCGACGGGGAAGAGAACCATTCCCTTATTGTCTATTGCCGGCAACAGGCTGCCAAAGAAATGGAAGTATCAGCGATTCCGCGTCCCCAGGCTGTGAACCTTCCACACCGGGCCAATATTCTGATCGTTAAATCTCAGCGCCAACTCACTTTATTTGACGGTAATACACCCATGCACCAGTATCCGGTAGCTATTGGCAAGCCGTCCACTCCCACGCCGGCGGGAAATTACGCCATCGCCACCAAAGTCTTGAATCCGGGCGGCGTTCTTGGAAGTCGCTGGATGGGGCTCAATTACGATACCTATGGCATTCATGGCACATCGGCTCCGTGGCTGATCGGCAAAATGGTCTCCAACGGCTGCATTCGCATGCATAACCCCCATGCGGAAGAACTTTTCTTCCTAATCAGAGTAGGGACGCCCGTATATATCCGGGATTAATCCGGCAAGACGATGGGCTATCTCCTCTGCCATCTC
The DNA here is from genome assembly GCF_003966895.1 of Methylomusa anaerophila. Classification (NCBI taxonomy): domain Bacteria; kingdom Bacillati; phylum Bacillota; class Negativicutes; order Selenomonadales; family Sporomusaceae; genus Methylomusa; species Methylomusa anaerophila. Next base: position 1,066,834 of record NZ_AP018449.1, read on the forward strand.
CCGTCGAGTTTGTATAAATTCTTTCAATGCCTCCCGTTCTCCCGTGTCCGGCAGCCACGCCAGCGGAATGGAATCAATCAGCAACCCGATTTGAGTATCACTAATTGCTCTCACACGGGCAGCATACTCAAAAAATTGCTCCGGTTTGAGGCAATGCTTTAACAACAAGCCAAATGCCCGCAGCCGGTTAATTGTTACACCTGCCGATAACTCTTTCAGCCCTTCAATTGTCCACGCGCCCCGCCGGAATAAATGGGAATTGTCAATAGCATAGATCTTATAGCCGGCCTTCTCCCGGCGAATGATCAGGTTCTTTCTGTTATGCGTCCGGTCCAAATTGTAAAATAAGTGGTCAAACAGTATGACCCCGGCCATCTGTTCTTTATTGACTGCCCGAAACAGGTTATGCCGTCCCACATAAGTAGTTCCTTTTAGGTACTCAGAGGCAAAATGAAAACCTGGTTGAACCCCGGCCCGCATGAGCCGGCGGCTTCGTTTAAGAACCTCGGCGGCAATATGAATTATGCCGCCGGCCGGAAAGCACAAATCCATGATCTCACCGAATCGAGCTGCAATCAGTTCGTTGACCAATACCTTGGCTCCGATCCGATTGTTAGCCAGCTTTACAACATAAATGCTGCAACCGGAATCCGATTCAATGTCTTTGGCCTTGAAAAGTTGCGGCGACGTTGCCCCGAGGCCAACAGGACCAAGATATTCAATAGCCTCAAACATCCCGCCTACCTCCCATCCATGCACCCGTATAATTGCTGCGAAAATCCCGGCGCCTTGGAGAAGGCCCGGGATTTTCCAAAATAAACACCCAGGGACCCTGGCTTTTGCCATCCCTGGGTCTTTTTATGAGAAAAGACTGCACGGCCACCTATCCTTTGGGACTTTCCGGCACTCCCGGTCCTGATACCAGCCAACTGGCAACCCAGCCGGTTGTACCGTCATATAAGACTACATTGTACCAGCCAAAGGCCTGGTCTCTGATTACAACCGTGTCCCCCTGGTTAACCTTCGTTACAATTGGAAAATTAGTACCGGGGCCGGTTCTGATATTTACCACATTGCCGGTAATGGTAGTTTCACCGCTGGGTCCGGAAACAGGCACCCCCGCAGTCGGGGTCATCGGTCCGGTAACAATATTCTGATCATACCCTGCCAGTCCGCCGCCGCCTGTTGAAGCCGATACCGTATCGCCCAAAGTACTGGCAGATGCACTATCACTGGCAGAAGCAGTGGCGCTGGTGGTTTCCGCTGTTCCCACTTCATCAATGGGTCCGAGAGCATAAACATCCATTTCAACAGTGTTCACTACCCTGGCCCAAATTTTAAGTACGATTGTAACATGAACTTTGCGGGGATCATTTTCGTCAAAATCGTAATCCACAAATTCCACCGTGACGTCGGAAGTGGTCTTCATATTCGCTTCTGCGCCCAGGATCTCAATATCACGGGTAAAACGGATATGGCTTTTTTCAAAGGCATGGACCGGCTGATTAGGCAGGTCGGCCACGTACATAATCTTGACCTCAAGTTCGCCGCGTATAATCACTTTATCGGGAATAACATCAACGGAAGTAATTTCAACATCCTTCACGTAAACGTCCAACACTTGCTCAATATCAGGTTTTTGCGACGGCACAAACAGGTCCAGTTCCAGAACTCTTTGTTCCATATCCGCCCCGAGTACCTGCTCCACTTCAATTGTTTCCATGCCTGGCTCCGGGCAACCGTAAATTGCTTCGGCCTGGTCGGAAGTCTTGCTGCCGGTAGTCGATATTGTGGTCGAGCCGGAAGTTGTAGTTGATCCTGAACTTTGCCTTAGTTCATCATCCATTATTCTCCCCCCCTTTTTTACAGGATAGAAATGGCAGACCGTTATCCTTTAGGCTGCAGCGGTACGCCGCCACCGACGGCGCCAAGAGTTACTTGCCTGTCAGTCAAGACTTTGCCGGTAATTTTAAGCACAACCGATACATCAAATTCGCGTAAGCCCTCTTCTGCCACCACCTCGGCTACGGGATATTCCGGACAAGGCGCCGCGCACTCTTCCTCTTCGGCTTCTTCCTCTTCCTCATCCTCATCACAATGGAGGTGGTCGTAGTGTTTATATTTGTAAGCGCGAGTTTTTTCTGCCACATCATAGTCAACAAATTCCACGGATACGCTGGCGTCTGCGTCCATACCCTTGCGGGCGCCAAAAATATCAATATCCTGAGTAAACTTATAGTGTTTGATCTCCACGGCATGAACCGGCTGATCCGGCAGATAAGCCACATAAATGGCCTTAAGCTCAAATTCACCGCGGACAACTACCTTGTCGGTAATAACATCAACACTTAGTACTTCAACGTTCTTTACAAATACGTCAATTATTTGTTCAATGGACGGTTTTCTATCGGGAACGACCACATGAATGTCCAGAACTTTTTGTTTTTCCTGCTCGCCGACTACCTGGCGAACGATGATTGTCTGCGGGCCGGTTTCCTCTCCCAGTACGCATTGGTTATATTGACTGTTATATTGGTTATATTGGTTGTTATTCACGGTTCTGGTATCTTTATCGCCCACACCTATTCCCCCCTTTGTATATTCTAGTTATATATATGCTTGCTCTAATTTTTATGTGACAAAAAAACAGCAACCGCTGAAAATGCCAGCAGTCTGTCACAAGGCAAGCAAATTCCTAACATATAACTATGCGAAGGTTCTTAAAAACATTACTCAATAGTACGCGTTTAGAATAACCTCGTCTGGCCATGCCGGACTTGGAGATTTCAGCGGGGGACTACTCCCGCTGGAAAACACCGGCCCGGTGAAAAGTTATACCGTCTAATACTGTAAGAAAACATAACATTTTGGCTATCTTTTTCATACAATATAGCAGATAACCCTTAAACCCAACCTTGAAGTTTGAAGTTTGAAGTTTGAAGCTTGAAGCTTCAAGATTGAAGAGTTTATACCAAACAACAGGAGAACAGGAGAACAGAAGAACAGAAGAACAGGAGGTAGATAAATAATGAAAAAAAAGTGTGACTGTCAGTATCCGAAATATGATGATTGCCACGATTACAAGTCTGATTATTGCGATGACTATGAAGCGGACGACTATTGTGAAGTGTCCTGTCCTACGCCCAAAATGAAATGTCATCCGACTAAAGAATGCGTAAAAACTTACAAATGTTACTACAGATTGTACAGAATCTCTTACTATCGTCTGTATAGAGTATGTCCCCAGTGCGGCCACGAACATGACTATTACCATCATCGCGGCGTATGCCCCAGATGCATGATGTAAGAAAGACCGTTCGTGTCTTCGGACTGGGAGGAATTTAAAAATCCTGCGGTTTATTAAACCGCAGGATTTTTTTTACTTAATTATATAGTTTTTATAGCTGTCTTGGGCATGCCCAGGCGAAACTTGCCTCTTGTTTCCACTCCTCCCACTCCGTCAACCCCTGTAACGGAAGCGGCAATAGCATCGCTGACATCAACTGTTTTATTGATTGGGGTGAAAGCAACCTTTTCCGCAATAAACACAGGGTCATAAGCGTGAATAAAAACCCTGTTGGGCGAACTTGCGAAATTAGCACCGGCGCTTAGTATGGCTTCGAAATAAGATTGGCAAGCTCCGGCGAAAATAACCAGGTCGTCCCTTGACGGCTCAAATACCCGGGCCAGAGTGACCGCTGCGATAAAGTTTTTTGAATTACGGTAGTTATTAATATCACTCACATCTTTTTTCCCGTTGCCCGTTATGGCGTCATGACCGGTCAACACCAATATGTCAGGCCGGTGCTGCATCAATAAAGATGTAACAACTTCCGGTTGTTTTGTTTCCTCCACCCACAGACCGGCGGCTTGAATGTTGAGTTGCGCATAAGTCTTCAAACACATCTGCAAATAGTCTTTATCACCATCCAAATGCAGCACCCGGCCGGGCAGATCAAAAAAAGAGAACTTTTTGGCGGATTCAGAGCGTTTCATTTCAACTTGTTCCCTGTCGATCGAGCGACGCATCATTACCCGTCTTAGTCCCTCATTGTGCATCTTCTCCATCTGCAAAATCTCTTTACGCAGATGCTCGGCATCTATCCGTTGCAGGTCATCTATAGGGGCATCAGCCATAAGCCTAAGATGAAGTCCTCTAAGTATACAGTGGGTTTGCTGATTATCGTCAACCAATATTTCGGTAACTTTAAATACAATATCACCGCCGTGGGATTTTCTTATCACCAAGTCGCCAATGTCAATGTCCATTGTAGCCCCCCCCATCATAGCTGTAACTATTACATCCTATTCTTAAAAGACGGTAAGTGCCACCAGACTGAAAAGATACTGTTAGAAAAACGCTAAAGCGTCTTTTTAATGACCGGCAGGCAAAGGACAGCCTTATTCTAAGCGGAGGTTAAGCGGCAGCGTCGCAGCGTTAATAAGGCTGTCCTGCGCCGTCCTAAACAGATACTACTTTCTTATATAACAAGAAAAGAATCTTCCTTATGCCTCGGTTCTGTGACAAATGTGAGATACCTTCAATATACTATATTGAACTCCCATGAGGCCGCTCATAACATCACACCTGCCACAGAACGCAACTTCAAGCGACTCCGAGGTGATGGACTTGATTTCTGTAGTTGTTCCGGCCCGAAACGAGGGAGGTCGCATCACTACCGTACTGCAGAATTTGGGTACACTGCCTATTGACCAGATTATACTGGTGGCAAACGGTTCCAGAGACAGTACGATGCATGAAGCCCTGAATATGCGTCTCCCAAAACTTCAGATCATCTACTTTCACGACAGTCTAGGCATTGACATTCCTCGTGCAATCGGCGCTAAAGCGGCTTTGGCTCTGGGCAGCGACGCAGTCGCCTTTGTAGATGGCGATATGGTCGGAACATTCAATGAAAACTTGATGGAACTTGTCGATGGTATACTCCTCAAACACATGGATATGGCCCTTACTAATTGTTATCCTTCTCCCCCCCGTCATATCGAACGCTGCAACCCTACATTCCAATGGCGGTTGAATCTCAATAAAGAATTGGGCCTGGAAAAAAAAATCAGCATAGCTAACCCCTCCCACGGACCACATGCAGTTTCGCGCCGGTTTCTGGAAACCACTCCTTTGCGGGAGCTGGCTATACCGCCGGTTTCCATGACCCTGGCCCGGATGAATAAACTGAGAATCGATGTGGCCACTACCATTCCCCACTACCGTCTGGGTTCATCAGTAAAAAACCAGATTCACACCAACAAGATCATTGATACAATAGTCGGCGATTGCCTTGAAGCCATAGCCGCCTTTCGCAACCATCCCCGCAACCGTCAATGGCAGAGCAAAACCTATTTAGGTTATCACATTGACCGGCGTTTTGACTTATTAGACAGTTTTTTGGATGAAAAACCCTGCTCGAAATAAGAGCAGGGTTTCGACTTTTTACCTATTCGCTTAAAGCGGGGAACTGCTTATAAACCGCCATCTGCGTTGTTGCTCCTGCGGTCCTCACTCCGGCGTACGACCAGTACGCCTCCGTTCCGGTCCTCGTCGCGCCTAGCAGCTGACGATTTCTAAGCAGTTCGTGGCAGTTGACGACAAGTAACGATAAATGATGACAAGGCAGGCTAAAGTTCGACTCTAGTGACGTTAAACCAGGCATTGGCGAGGGCGGCAAACTCAGCTTGGGAGAGTTGCTCGCCCCGCCGCTTGCCATCTATACCGGTGCTGTTTAATATATCGTCAACCAGGGTTTTAGTTAGCCCGGCGGCTTTGAGCGCGTTGCTCAGGGTTTTTCGCCGCTGGGCAAAGGCCGCTTTGACTACCCGGAAAAAATATTTTTCATCAAACAGCTGTACCGGCGGCTCCTGCCGCACAGTGCAGCGGATGACCGCAGACTCAACCGCCGGCGGCGGAATAAAGGACGCCGGCGGCACCACAACCATAATCTCCGGCACAGTATAATATTGTACGGCCACAGATAGCGCGCCGTAATCTTTTCCGCCGGGTTGAGCCACCATTCTCTCGGCCACCTCTTTTTGCACCATGGTTACAAGTAATTCGATGGGCAGCCTGTCTTCCAAAAGTTTCATAATAATAGGTGTCGTAATATAGTAGGGCAAATTTGCCACAACTTTATAATTTTTATAATTTCCCCCGATTATTTCCCGGGAAATGTCGATTTTCAATATATCTCCCTGCAAAATTTTGACATTTTCATAGCCCGCCAGCGTTTTTGCCAAAACAGTGAGAAGCCTGCGGTCAAGTTCCACAGCGGTAACGTCAGCCCCGGCTTCGGCAAGACCCTGGGTCAGTGTCCCAATTCCCGGCCCGATTTCCAGCACCGCATCCCCCGGGGATACTTTGGCCGCAGATACAATCCCCGCTACCACCGACCCGTCAATAAGGAAATTCTGTCCCAGCTTTTTACTCATATGAATGCCGAAAGTTTTAAGAATGTGCAGGGTGACATCCTTTTGGGCAATACGTGGTTTAAGCATCGTCATCAAAGCTTCCCTCCAACGACTTCAAGGCAGCGGCAAACTCCTCCCGCGTTACCCCATAATTGTTGAGTCTGTATAAAAAACCTTTCACATTGGCATAACCAATCCCCAGCGCCGCACCCAGTCTGGCGCGGCGGCCGGCGGCCGCCGGCACCCCACTGAGTCCCGCCGCCAGCATATCTTTTAAATCGAATTCTCCCGACGGTTCCCAGTCCTGCAGACGGACTTTGCTTAACGCCTCTCTTATTGCGCCGGGGGTCGCCTGTTCGACCCCAATATCGCCGGCAGCGGTAGCCTGCTCTTTCGGAACAAAAGCATGCTTGGCCTTGGGAAACCGCTTGGCAAGATATTTCCGGATGCGCTCGCCGGCATTGTCCGGGTCGGTTAGTATAATTACCCCCCGTTTTTGATAAGCTTGCTCAATGCGTTCCAAACAGCGCGGCAAAAGGTTAAATCCTTCCGTCGCAATGCACTCGGCATCTACTGCCCGTTTGACCGCCGCAATATCCTGCTTGCCTTCAACAACTATGACTTCCTTAATCATACCGAATCATCCTGATCATCCTGGTAATAACCACTCTTTCCTTCACGCAACCGCAGCATCTTGGCTCAGCATCTCGCACCCGGCAGCGACCATACGCATATTTTGCCATATTGCACGATATTTATAATTCTTCCTTATTTTACTTCACTATATTAATTTCTCCATGACATAATATCAAACAAATGTGCCACATTTTTAATTGAGTAAACTCCATTTTCCCGTTCCGTCCAAAGTTAATTTTTTCTTGTGATAACTTGTCAGCGTGTTCCTGTGCCCTACGCTGACAATAGTGATATCCGGCAAGCGTTCTGTCAGCAGGGAATATAGGTAGCGCTCCGTCGGCTCGTCCAGAGCGGAAGTCGCCTCATCAAGGAACAGCCAGTTGGGTTTTGTCAGCAACACGCGGGCGAAGGCGATTCGCTGCTGCTCGCCCAGCGACAGCACATGCGACCAGTCTTCGGTTTTGTCTATCATGCCGGCGAGCTTATCCAGTTTGCACAGATTCATGACTTCCCGGATCTCCTGCGCAGAGACATTGGTAAATTTCGGGTACAACAAGGCCTCCCGCAAAGTTCCCAGGGGCAAATACGGCTTTTGCGGCAAAAACAAAGCCTTGTAATCCGGCGGCACAGCAACCCTGCCCGCCGCATATGGCCATATGCCGGCCAGGGTTCTCAGCAGCGTACTTTTACCGCTGCCTGACGGGCCCGCTACCAGCAGCGAATCCCCTGCCGCCAGTTCCAGATTCAGCTGTTCCAGCAGCGGCCTGCCGTCGGGAAGCTTGATATTCAGCCCTGCCGTTGCCAGGACCCGGCTCGGCGAGGACACTCTCTCGATCTTTTCCCTGTCTGCTGCCTGACTGGTATCTGCCATGCTTTTGTCAAAGCCGGTAAGCCGGTCAACCACCGACCGCCACTGGGCCAGTTGGGAATAGGCATCAACAAAAAAAGAAAAGGCCTCCCGTACATTATCAAAAGCGGTAGCAATCTGCATAAGTCCACCCAGTTGAATTTCTTTGGCAAAATAACGTGGCAAGGCAAGCATGATACGAATAAAAATAGAAGCTTGACCGAAGCCGGCGGTAAACCAGGTAAGTTGTTTCTGCCGCCGCATGATTTCCCAGAAATTCCCTAAAACTTTCTGGAAACGGTTCATAAATGCTCTCTGTTCCTCCTTTTCACCACCAAAGAGAGCAATGCTTTCGCTGTTTTCCCTAAGCCGCACCAGACTGAAACGAAAGTCGGCCTCGTACCGCTGTTGTTCAAAATTCAATTTAACGAGGGGCTTGCCAATTTTATGAGTGAGCCAAGTGCCAACAATTGAATAACCTACAGCTACCCAAACCATACTACCATAAATTGTAAACCGCTGTTGCCCCAAAGGAATGGTCATAACCCCTGACAATTGCCATAGAATAGCCACAAAGGAGATGAGCGTAACCACCGCTCTGAAAAGCCCTAGCGACAGATTGATACTCATATTGGTGAAAAGATGCAAATCCTCACTGATCCGCTGGTCAGGGTTGTCGGTCCCTTTATCGGTAAGCTGCATACGATAGTAAGCTTTGTCTGCCAGCCAGCGCCCAACATAGCGTTCTGTCAGCCAGCAGCGCCATTTTATCTCCAGCATTTGCTGCAGATATGTCAGATAAACTACGACGATAATGTTTAAGGTCGCCAAGATGCAAAATTCCTTAAAGGCAGCTACAATTCCATTCCAGTCATACTCCTGCAGCGCGCTATAATAGTGATTAAACCATTCGTTATACAACACCTGAAGATAAACATAGCCTAAGCTTAAGCCCACAATCACCGCCAAGAGGCCCCAAGCCTGCAATTTTTCTTCCGAACTCCAGTAACTGCGGGTCAAATACCACATTCCCCGTCCAAATCTTTTTATATCAGCTAACATTGCTACGACCTGCCCTCCATCGACAAAATTCCGATTTTTTTCTATATATATAGTTTTCAAAAATGATTTACAATCGTAATGCTAGGATAAGCGTAGGTTAAGCGGCAGCGTCGAAGCGTTCCTAGCATTACGATTAATAGAAAATCATTTTTGAATTCCATATAGTAACCCTATGGTAACCCTATAATTCTCTGCTGCGCCGATTTATCCTGCTAAAAGCAGTCTAGAGATTTATATGCTTGGCATTGACGCGGCAAGAACCGGAAATTGGACAGGGAGACCCGAACCGTAAAATAAGAAAAATGCTAACGCGCCTTTTGGACGACCGCAGGCGCAGGACAGCCTTATTATAAGCGGAGGTTAAGCGACAGTGTCGGAGCGTTAATAAGGCTGTCCTGCGCCGTCCTAAACAGATACTTTCTTACTATAATAAAAAAGCAAGGCATTCATTCATAAATGCCTTGCCTTTATTGGTATAAGTATGTCACCCATATTACAGGTTACTTGTTAAGACTAATAACATCAAGCTGAATACTTTCCGCTTCGCCTGCTCCTTTTCGGCTGCGGCAGATACCTCGTCCCACATTCCGCAGGAATCGCAGCAGGTGCTCGACTTCCTCGCAGGATTCAAGTTCCTCTTCCATAACAGCGGTAGCCTGGGCCAGGTTTAAACCGGAACAGTATAATATTTTATAAGCCTTTTTCAGATTGCGGCGGGCCAATTCGCCGATACCCGCGCGGGCTATACCAACTTTATTCAGACCGCGTACGCTGGCCGGGTGACCATCCACAGTAACAAATGGCGGCACATCCTGCACCACTTTGGAAGCTCCGCCCACCATGGCGTTGCGACCGATTTTGACAAACTGGTGCACACCGACCTGCCCCCCGATTATGGCCCGGTCTTCCACCACCACGTGGCCGGCCAGCATGGCGGCGCTGGACATAATGACATGATTGCCGATAACGCAGTTGTGGGCAACATGGGTATACGACTGTAACATACAGTTGGAACCTACCCGGGTTTCCTCCCCTTCGCCGGTAGCGCGGTTGATTGTGGCGAATTCCCGGATCTTGGTGTTGTCACCGATAAAGACGTAGCTTTTTTCGCCGCGGAACTTAAGGTCCTGCGGTTCAGCGCCGATAGATGCGCCGGGAAAGACCATACAGTTCTTACCAATTTGGGTCCACCCGTCAATAACTGCATGGGCGCCGATATGCGCACCGTCATCAATCCGCACGTTTTCACCAATCACGGCGTATGGCCCGATCACAGCATCCCTGCCGATGCGGGCATTGGGATGAATAACCGCAGTTTCATGGATCCGTTTAATAGGTATAACAACCGTTTCCGGCATCATGATTAATCCAACCCCCTACTTAATATCCTAAATATATATGGCAATTGGCTTTTTTACATAGTAACACTTTTATATTCCGACTAAACAGTCACAAAGTGACGTTTAAAATATAGCCAAATTCAGCCTTACCAAGCTAAAATATTAAATTATGGTAATCTTTTCTTTTATAATCGACTGAATTTGTCCCTATTGCTTAAATGCAGCAAAACTATGTTGAACATCCAATTTCCGCAATATCGAAATCTTTCGAAATCTTTATATATGCCGCATTAAAAAATTGACATGCGGGTTGGGGGTATAAGAAAAAAATAATAAGCAGGGCACAATTTGAAATGCCCTGCTTATTTATGAATTATTCGAGAATATAAACTTTCACTGTTCGCCTGCCAAACCCCATGGCCTCGTAATAATCTTCCATGCAAAGGTCAATTTTGTTGCCTGTGACAGCAACGCCTGTGTCGGCAGCCAGAGCCAGGCCGTAGCCGTTTACATACACTCTGGTGCCAAGCGGAATTACAGCCGGGTCCACGGCCGCTATGCCCTGCCGCGCGGGTATGCCTGAAGCCGTAAGCCCTCCTGATGATCCGTCGGTAGGCAAGTAGGCGGAAGCCTCCATATATTTTATATTCCGGAAACGCAAGGTTCCCCTTGATGTTTCCACTGTATCCCGGGTACCTACCTTAATGATTTGCGGTTTAGCGGGTATAACGTCGGTCTCCGACGATACTTCGGAACTTACCTGCGTCCCATCTTCAAACTTAAGACGAAAAGTTACTTTCTTTAAGCCGTTTGCACCGGCTTCCACCGTTTCTTCCACTCCTTTTTCCCTGTTGGCGTCCGGTTGATGAACGATCGGATAGGGAGCGGTAATCTCTTGCTCAACAGTCTTTTCACTGAGTATGATGGCCCTGATGTTGAGCCCGGCGGTAGGTCGTACGGCATCACCAGGTTCAAGCCTGATATTCTCGTGCGGTATATTAAGCATATCGGCAACTTCGCGCACGGTTGGCTTTCCGGTGTTGAGGCTGGTGACCTTGCCTTGATAAGTAACCGTTACCGGCACGGCACGATATACTTCAATTGCCGTACCGTTTTCAAGTTTTGCTGTTGACAGCCGGTATTCATCTTCCGGATTCAAGGTTATCCCGGCTTGCTGCAATATTCTTTGCGGTTTATTATATATTGTATTTAGGGAGTAATGTCGATCATCCGCCACAATGTGTATCTGCTTTGCAGCCCAAATGAATCCGGTTGCCACCAGTGATGTTACCACCAACGCTACAATCAGCGCCAGCTTCTTGCATCGGCATGCTTGCGCAGGCGTTTCATCGCTCATACGTCCCCCCTTTCCACGAATTGTATAACTTTAATACAATCCATGTATTTATTATATTCCGCGCCTCCCAAATTATTCCTTTTTCATAATTGCAAATATTTTTAAACTATTTAATCCGAAATAATTGTTTTACATTCGCTGTAGCCGCCGTAGCCAGAGCTTCCAACTCCAGTCCTCTTAGTCTTGCCACTTCTTCCGCTACATAACGGACATAAGCCGGTTCATTGCGGCGGCCGCGATACGGCTGCGGCGTCAAATAAGGGCAGTCGGTTTCAACCAGCAGTCGTTCCAAAGGTACGGCTGCCGCTACCTCTTTTGTTTTCACGGCATTGGCAAAAGTCACCGGTCCGGCAAACGAGACGTAAAAGCCAAGTTTCACTACTTCCCTGGCCATTTCCACACTGCCGGAAAAACAGTGAAACACGCCGGTTAACCCTTGGGCCTCTTTTTTAACAATACTCAATAAATCTCCATGGGCATCCCGATCATGAATAATAATTGGCAGCTTAAGCTGGCGCGCCAGGTCCAGATGGCGGATAAAGACCTGCTGCTGAACATCCCGGGGAGAAAAATCGTAATAATAATCCAGGCCAATTTCCCCTACCGCCACTACCTTAGGCCGGGCTGCCCATTCCGCCATTTTTTCATAATCGGCCGGACCGGCATCTTTGGCATCATGAGGGTGTATACCGACTGAAGCATAGACTATATCGTATTCTTCAGCCAAAGCTACCGCCTGGGCCGAAGACTCCATACAGGCGCCGGCGTTTAGTATGCCGACACAGCCGGCTTCCCTGGCCCGGCTGATGACTTCGGCCCGGTCGCTGTCAAACCTCTTATCGGTAACGTGAGCATGCGAATCAAACAGCATGTTATTTCACCTTACTGCCGGCAGGCATGTCCGCGGTAACCAAGGCCAGCTTGTCATCACTGGAAGCCGCCAGTACCATGCCGCGGGATTCAATGCCCCGGATCTTGGCCGGTTTTAAGTTTACCACCATGACGACGTTTTTGCCGACCAGATCTTCCGGCTCATAGTGTTTGGCAATACCCGAGACAATGGTGCGCTGCTCGCTGCCCAGATCAACTGTTAACTGCAATAGCTTGTCGGCCTTTTTCACCTTCTCGGCGGCCAGCACTTTGACAACCCTAAGGTCTACTTTGGCAAACTCTTCTATGGTAATTTCAGAAATAGTCGCCGGCGTCTCCGGAGCCTTGGCAACCGCCTGGTTACTCACGGCGCCGGCGGTATTTTCCTCTTGCTCAGGCTCTTCCTCGATCCTGGGGAATAAAGGTTCCGGTTTCGCAACCACCGTACCGGCAGCTAATCGGCCCCAGCCTTGGGCATCAACCAATTTAACAGCGGCGAAATCAGTGGCAATGCCGAGCTGTGCCCATATTCTGGGAGCCGTAACCGGCAGGAAAGGCGAAATCAGGATGGCAACAATTCTCAGTACCTCAGCCAAATTATACAAAACGGTATTCAAACGCTCTTTTTGGGCCGGGTCTTTCGCCAAAGCCCATGGTCCTGTTTCATCTATGTATTTATTGGTACGCCCGATTAGCGCCCAGACATCCTTCAAGGCGCTATTAATATCCAAATGTTCCATAGCTTTTTCATAATTGACAGCGGTCGCCTGCGCCAGTTCCCTAAGATCACGGTCCACCTGCCCCGCTTCCCCGGGAGCCGCAATCACACCGCCGTTAAACCGCCCGATCATATTTAAGCTGCGGTGCAACAGATTGCCTAAGTCATTGGCCAAATCAGCATTAATGCGGTTAACCAAAGCGTCACGGGAAAAGTTGCCGTCTTGGCCCAGGGCAATCTCCCGCAACAGAAAATACCGGATGGCGTCAGGACCGAACTCCTCAATAAGAGCCAGCGGATCAATCACATTTCCCTTGGATTTGGACATTTTATCCCCTTCGATAACCAGCCAGCCATGTCCATATACCATCTTGGGCAAATCCACACCTAAAGCCATGAGAATGACCGGCCAGATAATACTATGAAAGCGGACAATTTCCTTGCCGACAAGGTGTATATCCGCCGGCCAGTATTTAGAAAATTTCTCCCTGTCGTTTAAATAGCCGGCGGCGGTAATGTAGTTGGTAAGGGCGTCAAACCATACATAAACAACGTGTTTGGTATCAAAAGGAACAGGAATCCCCCAGTTGAAGGTAGTGCGGGAAACACACAAATCCTCCAAACCGCCTTTAATGAAGTTTATCATTTCATTGCGGCGCGACGTGGGCTGGATAAACTCGGGATTTTCCTCTATATATTGGAGTAACCGGTCCTGATATTTGGACATCCGGAAGAAATAGCTTTCCTCCTTGACAATCTCAACCGGACGGCCGCAGTCCGGACACTTGCCGTCAACCAACTGCCGCTCCAGCCAGAAAGTTTCACAAGGGGTACAGTACCAGCCTTCGTATTCCGCTTTGTAAATGTCGCCTTGATCATAGATTTTTTGAAACACAGCCTGGACCAGCTCATGGTGCCGGCGTTCCGTGGTGCGAATAAAGTCGTCATTGGAAATATGTAATTTCTCCCACAAATGTTTAAACGAAGCTACAATATTATCGACAAATGCCAGGGGGGTTGTACCGGCATCCTCCGCCCGGCGCTGGATTTTCTGGCCGTGTTCATCCGATCCGGTCAAAAATAACACATCATACCCGGCAAGACGCTTAAAACGGGCAACAGCGTCAGCTACTGTTGTGCAATAAGCATGACCGATGTGAAGTCGATCACTGGGATAATAAATGGGAGTAGTGATATAAAAGTTTTTTTGTTTCATAACTCCGTGAGTCCTCCTAATTCCAAAACTATTGCCCCAATTATAGACATTTCGTCAGCGTTTGTCAAACAGCAAAGTTATTGACACAATATACTATTTTATGACAAAATATGATATAAGATACGATAAAAATTTACATGTTTATAAAATTTTTACGGTAATTAGCAATTTATAGATTGACAAGCTATGTAATATTTGGTATTATTTAGTTGGAAAGTTTTTGTCGAATCTTGTTGCCGTTTCCTGTTACCTTACTCTGATTGTTTCTTATACTCAAAATGTTGAAGGGAGAAAAAAGAGAAAATGAAATCAACTGGTATTGTACGTAAGGTCGACGAGTTAGGCAGGGTTGTAATTCCTATTGAACTACGCCGCACTCTTGATATCGAAGAAAAGGATGCTCTTGAAATTTATACGGATAACGACCGGATTATTCTGCGCAAGTACGAGCCGGCCTGTGTATTCTGTGGTAATGCCGACGAAGTAATAAACTTTAAAAACAAGAACGTTTGCCGTACCTGTCTCGAATCTATGAGTAACAAAGCTGTATAGAGAATAGAATTAGAATTCATTTAAGGAGATGCGAATCGTCTTTAAATAATAGAGAAAGTAAAGTTACTTCCGGCTCTTGAGAGAAAGCCAGCGCCTTGGGCAAATCCCAAAAAACTTATACTTTCTGATCCGGGACAAGCTTACAGTTGTGGAATGTAGACTAATCAGTTTCGTAAATAACCGACTGATACACTTCACGCTTGGGAATGCCCCGTTCGGACGCCACTTGACGGATGGCGTCCTTTTTATTTACCCCTGTTCCTATTAAATAGGCTACAGCTTGAGCCGGCGAAAGGCCTTGACTAACTGCCGGCGCAGCCGGTATCGTCGCCTCCCCTGTCAAAGGACCTGCTACGATAAGAGTAAACTCGCCCCTCGGCTGGGTCTGACGAAAGTGCGCAATCAATGTGTTTAGTGTTCCGCGGACAAACTCTTCAAATTTTTTGGTCAGTTCTCTGGCGGCTACTGCTTGTCTGTCCCCAAATATCTCTGCCAGTTCCCCCAGTGTCGCAATGAGACGGTGAGGGGATTCATAAAGTACAAGGGTATAGGGATGATTGACAAACTGGTTTAATAACTCCCGGCGTTTTTTGGCAGTTTTCGGTAAAAAGCCCAGGAAAGTAAACTGGGCGGTACTAAGCCCGGATGCAACCAGGGCAGTTACCGCCGCGTTAGCTCCCGGTACAGGCACTACCGGTACTCCCGCCTCAAGAGCAAGCATTACCAGATCCGTTCCGGGATCCGATATGCCGGGCATACCGGCATCACTCACCACGGCAATATTTTCTCCCGCCGCCAGCTGCGCAATGAGCTCCGGACCTCGCTCAGCCTTATTATGTTCATGGTAACTGACAAGAGGAGTATGGATGTCAAAATGACTCAGAAGCTTGCGGGTATGCCGCGTATCCTCGGCGGCAATAACCGCCGCCTCCTTCAATATCCGCACCGCCCGCAAAGTCATGTCCTCAAGATTGCCAATGGGCGTGGAACACAAATATAGCGTACCGGCTTTGGTATTTTCCTTCACCAAATCACCTACTAAACTCTTCCAATTACTTAGCTTACTTTTGCCACGAACTGCTTAGAAACCGTCAGCTGCTAGGCGCGCCGAGGACCGCAGTGGAAACGTACTGGTTGTACGTTGGAACGAGGACCGCAGAAGCAACAACGCAGATGGCGGTTTCTAAGCAGTTCCCTACTTTAAGCGAAAAGCCTTTTCCCCACCGTAGAGGCGTACTATATCATTCGTATATTTGCCGCCAGCGTCATATACAATTAACGGCGGCAAAACGTCAATACCCGGATTGGCGCCCCTAACCCCTTCAACCAGGAGCATATTGGGCTTTTTATCAATCCGGGGATATACCAGTTGCAGGCGCTTAGGTTCAATCCCTGCTTCCCGCATTGTATACATAATATCGGACAGCCGCTCCGGCAAATGAACCATAGCAAACCGCCCCCTGAACTTCATCAGAAATCTGGCGGCGTTCACCACGTCACTTAAGTTGGCAGTTACCTCATGCCGGGCCATAGCAACCCGGTCATTGGGACTGATAAAACCACCACCGACAAGACGGTAAGGCGGATTAGACACCACCAGTTCCCACTCGCCGCCAGGCAACAGCTCCCGCATCCGGCGTAAATCCCCCTGCATGATTTTGATTTGCTCACCCAATCCATTTACAGCCACGCTGCGGGCAGCCATATCGGACATCGCCGGACTGATCTCGATCCCGACCACTTTTCCCGCTCCCCGGGCATTGAGCAGCAGGCTGATGACCCCGGTGCCCGCCCCCAGGTCGACGGCAGTTCCTCCCGGCCGCAATGTGGCAAAGTGAGCTAAAAGTATGGCGTCCAGGGAAAAGCAGAACTCGGCCTCATGCTGGATAATCCGATAGCCCTTAATGATTAAGTTATCCAGACGCTCGCCGGGTTTTAGACATGTTTGAGGCAGATGCGTATCCATAGCTATTCACCTTAAGTTTGGAACTGCTTATAAACCGCCATGCTGCGGCGCCGCACCATCTGCGTTGCTGTTATCTGCGACAAGGTAACTTGCGTTGATAATACAAACGAAATCAGAATCGTACTCCTGTGGTCCTCACTCCAGCGTACACCCAGTACGCTTACGTTCCGGTCCTCGTCGTGCCTAGCATCTGACGATTTCTAAGCAGTTCGTGACATTTGATAATTTTGCATAAATATATATCTATTCTTTTTCAACTACTTCTTCCCAGGGAATGATCAACGTTTTTCCATCAGAAAGAATGATTGTAGCCGTTTTTTTCTGCTGATTGACCAAAACAACCCGGCCTTCTCCCTCTACCGTTATCACGTCCTTGCCGACGGTGGGAGCGACAATCTTTTTGCTGCAGCCGCCGTAACAGTCGCTTTCATATTTCAGACAACACATCAGCCGTCCGCAAATACCTGATATTTTCGTCGGGTTTAGGGACAAGTTTTGGTCTTTGGCCATACGTATGGAAACAGGTTCAAAGTCTCCGAGAAAGGTGGCGCAACACAATGAGCGCCCGCAGCAGCCGATTCCGTTCATAAACTTGGCCTCATCTCTCACCCCGATTTGTCTGAGTTCGATACGGGTACGAAAAACGCTGGCCAGGTCCTTAACCAGTTCGCGGAAGTCAATCCGGCCTTCGGCCGTAAAATAAAATATGATTTTGTTCACATCAAAAGTGTATTCCACATCAACCAGATTCATGGGCAACCCATGAGCCTGAATTTTTTGCTCGCAGATCCGCATGGCTTCCTTTTCTTTACGCCGGTTTTCATTTACCTTGGCAACATCTTCCGCCGTTGCCTTGCGCTGCACAGGTTTTAAAGGGGATATAATCTGATCTTCGGTTACTTCCCGCGGGCCAATGACGACATCGCCAAACTCTATTCCCCGCGCCGTCTCAACAATAACGGAATCCCCAGGTTCAAGCCTAATCTCACCCGGATCAAAATAGTATATTTTTCCGGCTTTTTTAAACCGAATGCCAACAACGATCAACATGCTTGCTCTCCTTTTTCCAAACGCTTCAGTTTTATAAATAATGCTTCCATCGCCAAACGGCTATTCGCATTGCCGGTTATCGCCCGAATTGTTTCCCGGACAACGCCAATTGCCGCCAGCAGCCCGTCCTCGTCCCATTCACCGTTCAGCGCGGCAAGTCTGTCTGTCAGATCGACATTATATATTAGTTGCCGCCCATTGCCAAGCGAAAGCAGCAATACGTCCCGCAAGATGTATATTACATAGTTCAGCAGGTCAAGCATGTCCCGCTGTCCCATTCCTTCCCAGCCGGCAATCCATTCCCATAACTCAAGTTTACTGCTTTTTGACAGCGAAGAAACCAACTGAAAAGCTTGATCCCGCCGCGCCAGCCCGTCAGGCTCCAGCAAAGCCAGCGCCGTTCCTAAACGGCCGCCGCTTAACCTGGATGCCACAGCCGCATCTGCCTGCCCAAACCCCCGCTTAACCAATTCATCAGTCAACAGCCCGGCAGGTAAGGCAGAAAATTTTAAGATGCGGCAACGGGATATAATTGTCGGGAGCAAAGATTCCAACGCGGAAGCGGCAAGAATAAAGTAAAAGTGCGGCGGCGGCTCTTCCAATAGCTTCAAAAGGCTGTTAGCCGCCTGAACCGTCATAAGTTCCGCGTCCTCAATGACACATACCCGCCCCTGGCTAAGGGCGGGTGACAGAGCGGCAAAATGTTTAAGAGCGCGTATTTGACCAATCTTTATGGCCGTTCCTTCCGGCTGAACCACTGTAAGATCAGGATGGCCGGCCCGCCGGCAGGCCATACAGGACGGACACGCGCCGCAAGGCCTGATGCCCTCGCTGCCGGCGCATAAAATTCCGGCGGCCAGTATGCGGGCAGTCAGCGACTTGCCAATCCCGGCTGGACCGGAAAACAGCAGCGCATGCGGCATAATACCCGCAGTCAGCATACTTTTGAGAGCAGCCACGATGTCGGAGTGGCCAATAATATCGTTCCAGTTCATAAATCCCCGCTACATATACAAGTCTACCAGCATCCCGCGGATGGCATCGTGTTTAGCCATAATATCCAGTTGGCGCTCCTGGCCAATCCGAACATCCTCAGCCATCTCCGCAAGCTTGTCATCAATTTTCCTGATCAGGGAAAACATTTTATGCCGCCCTTGCCTGTCCCAGCCGGTACGGGACTCCAGTGTGTACATGCGGCCTACGGCTTCGCCGATAAAAGTGCGGACCAGTTCCCGATAGGATTTGAGTTCACTATAGGTAGGGGTTACAGACAAACGGCGACCGCCTTCATCAATTTGAGCCAACATCGTCTTAAGCCGCTCAACTGATTGTTTTTCCTGAGTGCTTAAAAGATCAGAGGCGAAATACCCCCCGGATTTTTCCACCCGGTTCCCAGCATCCCGGTCAGTTAACACCGGCTGGTTGGGTATTCCCAGCTTGCCTATCTTCATACTCATGCCCGGACCTCCTGATTAGGTGAAATAGAATAATCTCAGCCCGTTTTAGCAGGCTGTCCAAAATTATTAATTGGTAAATTTATCCAGGTGATAGTATTCGACACTGCCGCGAAATATCCTTTAATTCCTCTTCAATTATAATAGGTTTAAAAAAAATAATCAAATTTTCTCTATTTATTGGCCCCAATTATACTGGTAACAATCCCATAGACTTCCTCATGTATATCATCAACGGATCGTATGGTGCCGTTATCGCCGCCGCTAATGCAGTTAATTCGCCGCCAGCCGTACTTCTTACTAAGGAGGCGGTAACTCTCGTAACACTTGGCCAGGTAGACCGCATTCCGCTCATGGATATCCTTTTGCGCGCCGGTCTTGACGGCGCGGTTTTGGAGCAAACGGCAACTGTATTCCGGCGGCATATCAAGAAAGATGACGGCATCGGGCACGGGCAGGGCGAATTTAACAAACTCCAGATCCCATAACCAGTCGAGAAACTGTTCTTTTTCAGTTGCATCCGAAAATTTCACCGCCTGGTGAACCATATTCGAGGTACTGTACCGGTCTGCCAAAACAGTACCGCCGCTACGGTAAAAATGTCCCCAGTCAGTGGCAAAAGAGGCATAACGGTCAACGGCGTAAAAAGCAGAAGCGGCATACGGATTTACAGCAGTTGGATCATCACCGAACTTGCCTTCTAAATACATTTTAACCAAAGCGGACGACTGACTTTCATAATCAGGAAAAGAAACCTTCCTGACGGAATAACCTTCGCCTCCCAGCCGTTCCAGCAGTTTATTGGCCTGCGTTTCCTTGCCGCAACCGTCGCCGGCCTCGATGACGATAAGCTTACCGCGCAAGTTGAGAACCCCCAATACTCCAGCCCTAATCGCGGCGTGTTTCAAAAAACACGCCTCCTTAATTTTAAGAGGCTGGTTCAAAATGCTTAGATGCTAGGCGCGACGAGGACGTGAGCGGAACAGTACAGAGAAGTACGTGCAGCGAGCGCCCACAGGAGCAACGACGCAGATGAGCGTTTTCAACCAGCCTCTAATCGACAACCTTAATTGTTTTCAGTAGATAATCCTCAGGTCCTGAGATGTGAAGGCCTGCGGCTTGCAACCGGTGGCAATAATCAATAATCTCCTGGGTAATAAGTTCCCCCGGACAAAGCACCGGGATACCCGGAGGATAAAAGGTGACTATCTCCGCGCATATTTTACCCTCGGAGTCTTCAAAAGGCACCATGACGGTATTGCCGAATAGCGCGTCCCGGGGTGAAATCACCTGTTCCGGTGAAGCAGGATAGGTGTCATGGGTATAAATGTCCGTAATACCGGAGAAGTCCCGTGTACCATGGCTGGTTACCGCCATATCCCGCAGGGCCGCCACCATTTTGACCGCATCTTCCTTGCTGTCCCCTAGAGTGATAAGGAACAATATATTATACATATCGGATAATTCTACCTGTACCTTGTACTGGTGACGGAGAATCCGCTCCGCCTCAGCGCCTTTTAGACCCAAACCCTTGACCGTAACCGTCACTTTCGTCGGGTCAAGGCGATCCACTCCCGGATTTCCCAGCTTTTCCTCCCCGAAGCAATATAGTCCCGGAATGCCGTTAATCTCCTGCCGGGCCCAGTTGGCCAAGTCGACGGCCTTTTCCACCAGTTCCCGTCCCTGGGTAGCCATTTGCATTCTGGCCACATCCAAAGAGGCCATCAGAATATAGTTGGGGCTTGTAGACTGGACAAGCTGCAGCATGGCCTTAAGCCGGGGCACCCGGATCCGGCCCTTGCGGCAATGCACCAGGGAACACTGGGTCAGGGCGCCAATAATTTTATGGGTACTTTGGGCCACGATATCCGCACCGGCGTCAAGAGCCTGAACAGGCAACCGGTCCGAAAACTTAAGATGCGGACCATGAGCTTCATCCACTACTACCGGAATGCCGTGTTCGTGAACAATATCCACAATTTGCTTGAGATCAGTGGCAACTCCATAATATGTAGGGTTAATTACCAAGACACCTTTGGCGTCAGGGTGCTGCTTTAAAGCCTTGGCCACCGTCGCCGGCGTCACCCCCATTGCCAATCCAAGTTCATAATCCACCTCAGGCTGTATAAAAACAGGTATGGCGCCGCTTAAGATAATACCGCCAATAATGGACCGGTGGGCATTTCTCGGTACGATCACCTTTTCGCCGGGACCGGCAATGGTCAATATCATGGCATAGATACCGCCGGTGGTCCCGTTAACCACAAAATAGCTATAGTCCGCACCATACAAATCGGCCGCCAGGTCTTGTGCGGCCTTTATCGGACCATGAGGTTCATGCAAATCATCCAGCTCGGCCATTAACGCCAGGTCAAGCGCCATAGCATTTTTCCCCATAATATTGCCTAATGCCGGGTGCATGCCTTTACCCTGCTTATGTCCTGGTGTATGAAAAGGAATGACTCCTTCCGTAACGTAGTTGTTCATTGCCGCCAAAAGCGGCGTCTTGGTCTGGTCAAGCACAGGTATTGATCACTTCCTAAAATTTTGTTTAATGCCAAAAAACGCTACTCATTCATTGTAGCATACCCCTCCCCAGGGTACAATAAACTGATCTAAGAAAACTGAAGGCATCCCGGGCCATTGTGAATTGTGAATTGTGAATTGTGAATTGTGAAAAAAATTCCGGCGTCGCTCACATAATACATGAGCAACACCGGAAATGCCTTTTGACAGTCGCAAGTCTAACCCGCCCCTCAAACCGATGATTAATTACGAATTGCCGCCAGGAATATTGGCTTTCACAGCCCGGCGGTCAATAATTCCATCCACCAGACCGTATTCTTTGGCCTGTAATCCGGACATGAAATAATCGCGTTCGGTGTCTTGACTGATTCGCTCCAGCGGCTGTCCGGTATGTTTCACCAGAATATCATTGAGAATCTCACGTAACCGGAGAATCTCCTTGGCTTGAATTTGAATATCGGTGGCCTGCCCCTGGGCCCCGCCCAACGGTTGGTGAATCATTATGCGTGAGTTGGGCAAAGACAGCCGTTTACCGGCTGCTCCGGCCGCCAGGAGCACTGCTCCCATACTGGCGGCTTGGCCGATGCATATGGTGGAAACGTCAGGTTTAATGTACTGAATTGTGTCGTAAATGGCGAGACCGGCAGTAACAACCCCGCCTGGGCTGTTAATATAAAAGTGGATATCCTTATCGGGATCCTCAGATTCCAGGAAAAGAAGCTGAGCGATAACAAGGTTGGCAACCGTGTCGTCAATAGGACCGCCCAAAAAAATTATCCGGTCTTTTAAAAGTCGGGAATAAATGTCATAAGCCCGTTCTCCACGGCTGGACTGCTCTACTACAATAGGTACAAAATTCAATGTTTTTCCCTCCCTGATTTACAGTATTTACACCAACTACTGAGCGCGTAAAAATATGGCCCGCCGGCTAATCAATATAGACGAATACGTTTCGGTTTCTCTCGGCAGCGACAGGGTTAACTTGTTCTTGCTTGTATCCCAGACATACGGCATAGTAAGGCTCATAGCCTTCAGGGATTTGCAGCCGGACGAGAATTCGGCCGTCGCCAAAGGCATGAGCAATCAGCCCGACCCATAAGGAACCGATGTTGAGGCTTTCGGCCGCCAACAGCATGTTCTGAATAGCGGCACAACAGTCGGCCAGAGGCGAATTGGCGCCTTTACGGCCGGAGATCACTATCACGGTAGGAGCATTATACAATATGTGTCTTTTTTTCTTCCCCAGCTTGGCAATCCAGTCCACTTGACTGGTGGCCATGACCTCTTTGGCTTTGCTACTCAGTTCATCAATAAAGCTATCGTTTTGGATAACGGAGAAAAACCAGGGTTGTTCATTGTGACCGGAAGGAGCATAAATTGCCGCATCCAGTATTGCTTTAAGTTCTGCGTCTTTTATCTGGTCCGGCCTGAACTTCCGGATACTTCGCCGCCTTTTGATTATCTTGATTACTTCATTCATGAACACAAACCTTCCTTATATCGGAACATTTACCGTTATCTTCGTTCCACTTCCATTTTTTGACTGAATAGAAATCTCGCCCTGCAAGAGGTTAATTCTCTCCCGCATCCCCATCAGACCAAAGCTTTCTCCACCGATGTTTTCGGAGTTGTCAAACCCTTGTCCGTCATCTTCCACAATCGCAATAACATTTGACCGCACGAACTCGATCCGCACCCGTACCGTACCGGCTTTAGAATGTTTCTCCACATTATGGAGAGCTTCCTGAATGATACGGAACAGTCCAATCTCAATATGGCTATCCAGCCGTTTATCTTCCCCCATGACAATCAGTTCAGGAAAGATGCCGCTGCGTTCCTTTATCATATCCAGCACCTTGCGAATGGTGGGTATCAGCCCTAAATCATCAAGGGTCATCGGCCTTAAGTCGAATATAATCTTACGGGTTTCCTGCAAAGCAATGCGTACTTGTCCCCGTAGATCCTTGAGTTCGTCTTTTGCTCTGGCAATATCAGCGTCAATTAGCTTTTCACATACTTCGGCCCGGAAAACAATATTGGCCATCGCTTGCGCGGGACCGTCGTGGATTTCTCGCGCCACCCGGCGACGTTCCTCTTCCTGGGCCCGAATAATATTGGCGCCAAAAATCTGGCTGGCTTTGAGCGATTCGATCTCGGTTACCACGCTACCCATTTGGTTGCCCAGATAACCCAGCACGGCGCCTACCTGGGATACCAGATTTTCCGCCTTTTCCACTGTCTGCTTAAGGACCTTGAGGCGAATCTCCAAGTCATCCCGCTGGTGACGCAGGGTCTGCTCCTGCAGCTTGGCCATAGCCAGCTCCAGTTGCACGTTGCTGGTATCCTCATAAGCGGCTTTAATATCAACTTCATTGTATTCATGGAAGTTGCGGCTCACTTCCATCAGGCGCAGGCGAGACCGACGTTCCCGTTTTCCCAGCGCATCCACGCGGGAAATAATATCTGTCGTCTCTTTTTTGATCCGTTCTACATCTCGCTTTACATTTTCCATTTCACCACGGGCGGCTTCATAAATGTCGAAAATCTGTGACTTACTTTTTTCTACCACGCCAATCGTATGCTTAACAATTTTATCAAGAACGTTTATGTCTAAATTTTTCGCTCTACCTTCCCCCATTTTCCTACCTCAAATTGACTTGATTAAATTTCATTAAATAAATTTGAATAATTGTTCTCTTTTCAATTGCTTTTGCTTTTTAATAATAGTAATACGCTACTTATTGCTCTAATCCCTGCATGTCTCGTCTACAAACAGAAAAGCGCCGGGAAATCGATGGATAATGGGTGCGAAAAACGAAGGAAGACAGACCACTAGTGGTCTGTAAACCCATTTCGGGACTGATATGAATAGATATTGCACATACTATCAGCAGCCCTTTCGTTGTGAGGTAACAAGAGACTATGAATAATATTTTTACCAAAAACTACCATGCACTCAAAAAACTGATAATATACAAGCCGCCGGCCAATCCGCCGCAGTTCACACTGGCTGAAGATGAAGAGTCCCGGGCCGCGGAATCCAAAGCGCAGTTGCCCCAAGACAATCTGCACCTCATCGCCGCTGAGCACGACTCCCTGCTTCGCTATGCCCGCCGCCTGGCCGACGCTTTGGCGAAAATAAAGGAGTGCCTGGCCCAGCCGCTTGCGCCGGAAAAGATTGCCGCCCTCAAGATGGAAATAGCGGCGCTTGAAAATCAGCAGATGTCCTTGTCGCCAATTGTCATGAGATATAACCTTGCCCAAAACCCGCTGGACCAAGCTGTCAGCACCAGCCTGGAGGAAAACAGGCTGGCTTTGAAGCGCCTGTACAACGTGCCGGCAAACAAGGACCTGATCATCCGCAGTATAACCATTCCCGCTGAGCCTCCCGTCACCGCCACCTTAGTCTTTGTTGAAGGGCTTAGCGACAAAAAAATAATAAACCTGGCCGTCCTCCAGCCTCTCCTGCTGCTGGGAAATGTTGAGCGGCGGCTGTACGACGGCCAATTGGCAACCCGGCTGATCACCGAATACCTGCCCGGCAATCAGGTCAGAGTGGCTACTACTCTGCGGGATGTGGTTGAGAGTCTCAATCTCGGCGATACCGCCATCTTTCTCGACGGGGTGGACGAAGCTGTCCTGGTTGAAACCAAAGGCCAGGAGCACCGCAACATCGACCGCCCGCTGATGGAGCAGACGGTGCAAGGCGGCCAGTCGGCCTTTACGGAGACGTTACGGGTAAACACCGGCTTAGTGCGGTCCCTATTGCGGACGAACGACCTGACTACCGAGATTTTCACCATCGGCCACCGCAGCAATACCCTCTGCGCTGTCATGTACCTGAAATCAGTGGCTAATCCGGTCCTGGTACGGGAGGTAAAGCGTCGCCTTAGCGGTCTCAAGGTGGATGCTATTACCGATTCCGGCACCTTACTGCATCATATCATCGACCACCCGGGAAATCCGTACCCCCAGGCCCTGCGCACCGAACGGCCGGACCGGGTAGCCGCCGCCCTTGCCGAAGGGCGACTGGCCATAATGCTGGATGGCTCGCCCTTTGTCCTGATAACGCCGGTCAGCCTGTTCACCTTGTTTCATACCGGCGAAGACTTCTCCGTTTACTGGGTTGCTGCCAGTTTCAGCCGGGTCCTCAGATTTTTAGGGGCATTCCTTACATTACTGATGCCGGCCCTCTACATAGCGATCAGCTACTTCCATGAGGAAGCGCTGCCCACCAGCCTGATCATCGCCATCGCCGGCGCCCGGGAGCGGGTGCCTTTCCCGTCCATCCTGGAAATAGCCATGATGGAGTTCTCTTTTGAACTGTTGCGGGAAGCCGGCGTAAGAATTCCCGGCATGTTGGGCTCCACCATCGGCATCGTCGGCGCCATTATTCTCGGGCAGGCGGCGGTAGCCGCCGGTATCGTCAGCCCCATTACCGTAGTCATCATTGCCGTCACCGGCCTGGCCTCCTTCGGCATTCCGGACTACAGCCTCTCCCACGCCATCCGTCTAACCCGCTTTGCTTTTGAAGTTCTGGCAGCCACATTCGGACTGGTAGGGGTGGCCAGCGGCTTACTGGCGCTGACGGTGGTGCTCACCAGCATGAAATCGCTGGGAGTGCCCTATATGTCGCCAGTGGCGCCAAAGTCCACCGCCGGCTACGATATTGTGTTGCGCGGCCCCCTTAACTCCCAGGAACTGCGGCCCGACGAACTTAACCCCCTGGACAGGCAGCGCCAGGCCAGCGTGGGCGTACAGTGGCCGGCAGAACAACCTGCCGGCGGGGAGGATGAATCATGAGTTACCAACCGGGGCGCCTCGGCCTGGCTGAAGGAATAGCGCTGGTCTTCGCCACCACTTTGGCGCCCATTTTCCTGACTATCTTTCCGGCCAGCGTAGATGCGGCAGGCCCCGCTGCCTGGATGCGTCCTGTCATCAGCTTTATCGAGTTTCTTGTTATCTTGTATCTACTGCTGTATGTACTCAAAAACACTACCGGCGATCTATATGCCGCCTGCCAGCAGTTGCTCGGCACTACCCTGACCCGGCTTGTCGCCCTGTATTACACCAGCCTGTATTTTCTCGACGCCGGCCTGCTGCTCCGCCAGTTTGCCGAAAACACCCTCCTCACCGCTCTGCCGCGGCTGGAATTTGAAGTGGCTATCGGCCTGTACGCCATAATGGCTGTCTTTCTCCTCTATTTCGGCTTGGAGGCAATGGCGCGGACGTGTTATATCATTCTGCCTTTTGCTGTCGCCGGTCTGTTAGCTATCATGGCTCTGGCCGCGCCCCGTTACGAATTCTTCCACCTTACTCCCTGGGTTGGGCCAGGACTGGGGCAGGTATTTATCTGGGGAGTGCAGGCCGGCGGCATCAATCTCGGCGCTCTGCTGCCCTTCCTGATTGCCGCCAGCTTCCAGAATGCGCCCACCATCCGGAACGCCGTTCTATACGGGCTGGGACTCAGTACCCTTATGCGAACGCTGGCCTTCATCGCTTACACCACTGCTTTCGGGGTGTCTGTCGGCCGGGAGAAAGTCCTGCCCTTTTTCGATCTGGCCCGGCTGGTGTATATCAATCGCTTCCTCCAGCGCATCGAAGCCTTCTTCATCATCCTTTGGACAGCCATGGGCATGCTTAATGTGGCTATCGATATCTACGCCGGTCTCTATCTCCTTTGCCGCCTGTTCAACCTGCCTTCCCTCCGGCCCTTCATCCTGCCGACCACCCTGATCATCGCCGAGCTGGCCATGCTGCCCCACGAAATCACCGGCGTCCTCACCTTCTACAACCAGGCAATTTTCAGCTTTTATAACCTCGGCACAATAGTGATTCCGCTGATGCTATTTATCGCTGCCGTTTACCGGGCAAAAAGGGGGCGGGAAAAATGCCGATCCGTTTAGTATTGACGGCGCTGTTCCTCTCTGTCACGCTGTTGATAACCGGCTGCTTTGGCGGCAAGGAGACCGACGATGTCGCCTACGTCCTGGTCATCGGCATCGACGCCAACGATGACGGCAATCTGAAAATAACCTACC
Organism: Methylomusa anaerophila; assembly: GCF_003966895.1. Classification (NCBI taxonomy): domain Bacteria; kingdom Bacillati; phylum Bacillota; class Negativicutes; order Selenomonadales; family Sporomusaceae; genus Methylomusa; species Methylomusa anaerophila. The sequence goes on from NZ_AP018449.1 coordinate 1,094,889, forward strand.
AGATCGCTAATCCCAAAGGGGGCGGCGCCGCGAGCGGCGGGGAGGGTGGCAGCGCCACCGGCATGGGCGAGAAAGGCGGCGGCAGCCAGTCGTGGATAATTAACACCATTACCGCGCCTACCCCGGCCGAAACCCGTATGCTGCTTAATTCTTCCATGTCCCGTTTCCCCAACGTCGGCCATACCTCGGCCATTATCATCGGGGAAAGCATGGCCCGCAACGGTATCGGCTACCTCCTTTCCTTCTTTGTCCGCAACCGTGAATTCCGCGAAACCACCCTCCTGATTGTCGTGGCAGGAACAGCCGAAGACTTTATCCGGCACACCAAGCCCTCCATGGATGCCACCATCACCAAATTCTACGAAACCTTTACGACGTCTCTTGCCGAAAGCAGCTTTTCTTTCCGCACCGATTTGCACCAATTTTACACCCGGCTGAAAAATCAGGGCGGTTCGCCTTTTATAATGTACAGCGGCACCAACCCCAAGACCGGCGAAGACCGGCCGGCCGAGTCCAAGACACCCCAGCAGAAAGGAGAAGCCTATTTGCCGGGGGGCATTCCGCGCACCGGCACTGAGAGTTCTGCCGAATTTCTGGGTCTGGCCCTCTTCCGGGGCGACAAGATGGTTGGTGTGCTCAACAGCGACCAAACCCGGGCTGTGGCCATCCTGCAGGGAAATTTCTTCCGGGGCATAATCGGCGTCGTCGACCCCCTGGATGCTAAAGAGTCCGTAAGTCTCGTTATCCGTAACGGCGGCAAGCCCCGGATAACCGCCGACTTCAGCGGCAGGGCGCCGGTATTCACCGCCAGCGTGCCGATTGAAGCCGAGATACTGGGCATCACCTCCGGCATCAACTACGAGGCCGACTCCTACCGGGAATTGCTGGAGAGCCAGGTTTCCCAAATGCTTACCGGGCAAATCAGAAGCATGGTAAAGCACACCCAGGAACTGGGCAGCGATCCGGTGGGGTTCGGCATGCACCTGCGTCCGAAATTTCCCAACTACGACGCTTTGAAGCAGGCAGATCTGACAACACTGTATCAGGCGGCCGATATCCAAATAAGTGTCACAACCAAAATCCGCCGCACCGGCCTAATTTGGCGGACATCACCTGCACAACAAAATTAACGGAAGGGTGTTCATATGATTCGTATCATCTTCCTCGTCGCCGGCATTGTCGCCGGCATCCATGTCTATACCTACGGCCGCTGGCTGAAACAGCAGGGCAATATCCCCGGAGCCATCCTGGCCTTCATCTTCGCCGCTCTTGCCGCAGTCCTGCCGGCTTGGGACATGCTCACACAATGAAACAGCGGCTAAATCCCATCAAAGCCAGCCGCGGCGGTAAAAGTACCTTATCATATAAAGGCTGATCCCCAGCATGACTACCCACACCAAATAATAACCATATTCCCATTGGAGTTCCGGCATATTTACAAAATTCATGCCATACACCCCGGCGATGAAGGTTAGCGGAATAAAAATGGTGGATATAATGGTCAGCATTTTCATTATTTCACTCATCCGGTTGCTGATGCTCGACAAGTAAATATCCAGCATGCCGGAAAGCATATCCCGGTAGATCTCCACCGTCTCCAAGACCTGGATGGTATGGTCATAGACATCCCGCATATAAATATGGGTACTGTCTTGAATCAATGCCGCTTCCTCCCGGTCCAGCGAGCCGATTACTTCCCGCAGCGGCCACACTGCCCGGCGGATGGTCAGCATTTCATGTTTCAAATCATAAATACGCCGCAAAAGCTCAGGTCCGGGGGAATTTACGATTATTTCCTCCATTTCTTCTATGTTGTCTCCTATATGCTCCAAGACCACATAATAGTGGTCAACCACCGTATCCATCAGGGCGTATAACAAGTAGTCCGGACCGAAACGCCGGAGCCTCCCCCGCCCGCCGTCAATCCTTTCTTTGATGGAATTAAATATATCCGGTTGTTCCGGACCTGTTTCCTGAAAGGAAATGAGGAGATCTTTCCCGAGAATCAAACTAATTTGCGCGGACTGTAATACCCCCTGAGCGGTTACCCCGGTCAGGGATTGGAGAACAACGTACAGGTAATCACCATAGTCTTCCAGCTTGGGCCGCTGGTTGGTATTTACAATATCTTCCAATACGAGTGGATGAATGCAAAATACTTGCCCAATTTGTTCAATCATCTTCACATTACTAAGACCGTCGACTTTAATCCATTTTATTAAACCGCTGTCTGAATTCTTGATGCTTTCCAGATCTTTTACGGTGTGAATTGGGTAGTCTTTTACCTGATCTGCCGAGTACTCAATAACATGGATATGTACTTGTTCCGACCGGGTGTCACCGACATAGAGCATCGTCCCCGGCGGCAGCCCTACTTTTCGCGCTAACGGCTTTCTATTTCCGGCCATTTATCCAGCCTCCTTAAAGATTGCACATTAGGAATGAATTTTGGAATTTCTTAAGTGAACTCGTTTAGCTTCTGCTAAACTTCGGGGCTTCGGTGGGGGACTCTACCCCCACCGAAGTTTGGAAGTGGTAACACCCACTTATAGAAGTGGGTGTCTTCGAAATTGGATAAAAAGATGCTATTAAAGCAATAATTCGCTTTAATAGCATCTTTCCCTCCGACGCAATTATCCGGCAGTTGCCAATTCCAGTTTTGGTTTGATTGCTTCATATACCTCTTCCCACACTACTATGGGCGTTTTGGCAAAGCCGTTAAACTCAGTGGCGGATGCCGAAGTATAGGCCCCGCAGTTGGGCACCAGAATGAGGTCGTCGATATCTAGCGGCACTGTAAGTTTTTCCTTAAACATAATATCCAAAGAGTCGCAGCTTGGTCCGGCAAAAGTAGCCGACACCCGTTTTCCCGTCTTAAAGGTTTCCAGTTCATAGTCCCAGTGGTCAAATATCACCCCGGAGAAAGAGCCGTACAAGCCGTCATCCAGAAAGTACCATTGCTGATTATTGCGCAGCTTGGTCCCAATTACCCGCGTAATCAAATTTACAGCTGTGCCGCAAATATACCGGCCGGGCTCAGCCCAGATTTCTGTTGCGGGGAAGTATTCCTTAAAAGCAGCGTTGATAGCGTCAGCCATCGCCGCAACATCAGGCTTTTCGGTTCGGGTAGGCATGGGGAAACCGCCGCCGATGTCGAGAACGCTAAGATTCATTCCCGCTGCCGCCGCTTCCTTAAACAACTTGCGGCAAATCTTGAGAGCATTGAGATAAGCGCCCACATCGGTAGATTGACTGCCTACATGAAAACACAGCCCGACAACATTAAGGCCGGCAGCATGAGCCTTGTGCAAAAGGGCTAGAGCCTCGGCAGGATAGGCGCCGAATTTCTTATTCAGGTCAACCAAAGCCTTAGGATTATCCACCCGAATCCGGAGAAGGGCATTGCCGCCGGGAACAGCTGCTGCCATTTTGGCGATCTCGCTTTCGCTGTCAAAAGTAAATTTGTTGACCCCAACTTGGCCGGCCACTTTGAGACCGTTGGGAGTCTTAACGGGGTTGGCATAAACCATCCGCTCCGGCGCAATGCCAATGCGGCTCAGCAACCGCATTTCGCCGTCGGAGGCAACGTCAAAATACCCGCCTAAAGCGGCCAGTTTCCGAATAATCCGTTCATCAGGGTTGGCTTTAACCGCGTAGTATATTTTCGCCCCTGGCAAATGTTCCAGCAGCAGGTTATAGTTTCGTTCAATTTGCTCCAACGACACGACGAGCAGCGGTGTACCGTAGCAATCGGCCAGAGCCGCAACGGCTTCCTGGGATAATCTAAAATAATTCACCACAAGTCACCCCTTTCCCAAACATGATATGATTTTATCATAACTGTCACAAAGTGCAAGAAAATTTTTGTTAAATAACCATTAGCGTCTGTTTCCAGATACTTAATTATTGTTCACTGACGCCCGCCATTTTCATGCATAAGAAAAAAGGCCCCCTGAACGCCATCTATATATGCCGCATTAAAGAGTAACATCCGGGTATTAGGATAAGCTGAGGTTAAGCGACAGCGTCGAAGCGTTCCTAATACCCGGATATCATTTCAATTCTTTAATGCGCTCCATATATGCGGTTCAAGGGGGGGTTATCCTAGATTTATTCCAGTTTATTCTAGAAGCGGAAATTCCCAATTGCATTTTTTAGTTCTTCGGACATTTGGTGCAGCGTTTGACTGGATGAAGCGATTTGCTGCATGGAAGCCGACTGTTCCTGGGCAGCGGCGGAAATTGTTTGCGTGCCGACCGCCGTCCTCCCGGCCGCCTGTTTCACACTTTCCACCGCAACCAGGACACTGTCGCCGGAAGCCGACAGTTGTTCGGCCGCCGCGCTAATCTCCTGGATTTGGCGGTTGAGTTCCTGCACCAGATTGATAATGTGTTTAAATTGTTCTCCGGTGGATGCAATTACTTCCGTGCCCCGGGCTACATCCTGAGTTCCCTGGGTCATCACAGCCGCCGCGTCCCCTGACTCCTGCCGGATTTCCGCAACAATGCGGCCTATCTGTTCGGCGGCTTGCCTGGACTCTTCCGCCAGTTTACGGACTTCATCGGCGACCACGGCAAAACCCCGGCCCTGTTCGCCGGCCCGCGCCGCTTCTATCGCCGCATTTAAAGCCAACAGGTTGGTCTGTCCGGCAATGCCGCTGATAACACCTACGATCTCACCGATTTGACGGGAACTGTTTCCTAACTTTTCCACCACTTGCGCCGAATGCGCAACCGAACGATTGATGGCTTGCATTTGGGCCGTGGCTTCATTGCCGGCCAGTTCTCCCTCAGACGCCGCTTTGGCCGCCTCCTCCGACTTAAAAGACACCTGCCCGGCATTATCAGCAATGTGCCGCACGGCAGTTGTCATCTCCCGCACAGCGTTGACCGCTTCCTCCACTGCCGCCACTTGACGGGCAGTACCTGCGGCCACTTCCGCCACCGTCTCGGCTACCTGCACCGCTGCTTGCGCCGAATTGCCGGCGCCTGAAGTCAGTTCTTGCGCCGAACCGGCTACCTGGTCCGATGCGCCGGCAACCTGGGTAACCAGTTTTTTCAGGTTCTCCGCCATACGGCTGAAAGCTTTGGTAAGATCGCTGATTTCATCATTGCCATGGTAGCTGATACTTTTAAATCTGAGCCCGCCGTCGGCGATTTCATCCGCCGCCGCAACAGCTTCGGCCAGCGGCCGGGATAGCCTGCGTTCAAAGAAAACGGCTATTCCCACTACAATTACGAAAATAATTATATTGAGTAAAACAATTACTTTATTGGTATTTCCCACTGCCAAATCGTTTTCCTGCATCCGTTTGCGCATTTGATCATTAAGGAAATTAGCGTAATGATAAATCTGATTGTCGACAGCCGCCAGACTCTGCTGCTCTTCAGCCAGAACTTGCATCGCCGCCTCCAAACCTTTTTCGCCGCGGACGGCAATTACCCGGTCCATGGTACTGTAAAAGGAATTGACCACCTGTTTTAAATCGGCAAACTGTTTTTTCTCTTCTTCACCGGTCAGTTTTTGCTCCAGGCCGGCCAATTTGGCATTCATATTTTGCCGGGATATAATATAAGATTGCACATAACTGGGGTTAACTGCTATGAGATAGCTCCGCATCTGAGCGTTTTGTGTCTTAAGTTCGGCATTAATATCTTTGATGTCAAATACCAACGGCACATCCACCGAAATAATGGACTGGTAATTTTTTTCCACCGCTTGCATTTTGAAATGGGTATAAATGCTGATACCGGAAAACATTAAGGCCACCAATATGCAAATGGCAATGATCTGGCGGCCGATTGTAAAGCGCAATCCCTTACCCTTCTTAATTCCTGATCCCTGTTCCCTGCTGTCGCGGGCAGGCGTCAACAACGGGAATAATTGAGAAAAAAGAGAGCCGGGCTTTTTTATCGCTGGCAGTTTAAGCTTGAACTTAGAGTTGAACTTCAGGTTGACCCACTCCTATTAAGAAAACGTGAAGCATTTTCGAACTGTGAGGCTTAGAGGCTTTTAAAGGCTTAATTGATTATAATATACATTCACATTCGATTCGACAACGTTCCGCAAAATCCTTTCTACGCTACGAAAATTTAACAAAATGTTCCTGTTTACAGCTTTTGGGTTGTTGCCTGTGGACAAGACACTAGGCAGTTTGCTCATAATAACCCAAAAGAATATTATGTGGATTCACCCCGTTTTGCAATATTTCCGCCACTACCCGTTTACTGTCGTTAATTTTCCGCATCAAGGTCAGGGAAAGCTCCGGGTCGCCGTAGATACACCATAAACCCTTGCAGCTGCAATATTCTTTACTAATACCCATAAATCCCAGAACATCTTTCAACGGGATTCCCAGCCATAACCCAATTTCGTGGGGACATTCTCCCTGATAACGCTTTTTCAGGTAAGCCATATTCTCACTTAAAGAACATTCGGGTTTATAACCGTGAGCAGCTAAAAAGCGGCAGTTCTCACCTTTCTTTAGCCATTCCTCCAGCAATTGCGGCCGATAAAACAGGATTACCCTCTTGCGGGCGCATTCCCGCAAAACCACCCATTCAATTCCCGACCGACGAAGAAAACCGGGCCCATATTGCTGCCAAAAAGACAGCCGGGGAAAACTGAAACTATCAGACAGTGAAAGTAATGTTGCCGGTTTATAGCCGTGAATGGTCGGCGCCAATTCCACAACCAGCCACCGAAAGAAATAGGCGGGACACTTTCGGCTTTCGCCCTTTAATAACGTTTCACCGGTATGCATGTTCTTCATACTGAAACTAGGCCCCCTTTCCCCTATACTCTACTTCACTCTGTTATAGTCATATGTAAATAAATACCGATTGGTCACCCTCTGGGCCACCACATTATGATTACCACCCCGATAAGCGCTATTGCGCCTCCCAACAGGTCGTACCGGTCCGGGGTTACCTTATCTACCGCCCATCCCCAGAAGATGGACAGTACAATGAAAATACCGCCGTAAGCCGCGTACACTCTCCCAAAGCCGGGCGCCTGCAAGGTTGGAATTATTCCGTAGACCGCAAGAATTACAGCGCCGAGCAGGCCATAATACAAGTCCTTTCCTTCCCGCAGCCACAGCCAGATTAAATAACCGCCGCCGATTTCGCATAAACCGGCCAATATAAAATATAGGAGCGATTTTATTATTTCCATCACAATCTCCTACCTGCCGATAATCCCCTCGGACTTCAGTTTTTCCGCAACTGAAGTCCATGATCGCTTGGCGAAGATCAAGGGAATAGAGTGGGCTTTAGCCAAATTCTTCGCCATAGCTGCAGTATTATGATTTATATAGTCTGTCAAAACTAATACCGCGTCAGTTTTCTTGGAAATTGCCAATTTCGCTTTCGCCGGTGAATTGCGCCCGGAAATATGGGTCAACTCCTGGACCCCGACAGCATATAAATTTTTCTCAATGGAACCTAAATGATCACCGCCAATAACCACAATCGACATAATTAACCTCCACTACAATTAAGTAATTTTCCCTTGCCCATAAAACACGGTTGGTTATCGATATTGATAATTATTATCATTTATTTTTATTGTAACCCGGTGCGAGCCGGATTGTCAATACTGATACTATCAATTTCATCAAAGGAATTGCTTTGCAGCAGCTGAATCCGCCGAATCTCTGCCCCTTTTGGCGCAGGGGATGCACCTCCTAACCAGTCAGGTCAGCCAATATTTTAAGAGTCGTTCGCAGTAAGATCTCTGCGCCATGAATCATTGCTGTCTCGTCAAAGTCAAACTGCGGGTGGTGATGAGGACTGACAATACCCTTCGCGGCGTTGCCTGCGCCCACCAACCAGAATGCTCCCGGCACTGTTTCAAGGTAGTAGGAAAAATCCTCACCGGCCATTACCGGCTTGATCATCCAGACATTTTCCTCCCCCAGCGCCTCCTGTCCGGCGGCGGCGGCGATTGCCGCAATTTCCGGATGATTAATAACCGGCGGATATCCCCGGTAAAATTCCAACTTATGGTTAGCGCCATACGCCGCGCATATGCCTTTCACCATTTCCTCGATCCGGCAAAAAATTGTCTCTCGGAGCTCCAGGTCAAACACCCGTACAGTTCCTTTGATCACGGCGTTATCGGCTATAATATTGTAAACCTTCCCGGCTTGAAACACTCCCACCGACACAACGGCGGCTTCCTGCGGGTTAATATTCCGACTGACAATGGTGTTGAGAGCGTTGACAATCTGTGCCCCTACCAGAATTGCGTCCACTGTCTGCTGCGGCATGGAGGCATGACCGCCTTTGCCTAAAACGGTAATGCAAAATTCGTTGGCGGATGCCATAATGGGCCCGTAGGTTATGCCCATTACTCCTAACGGCAACGGCTGCCAAAGGTGTATTCCCAATATGGCGTCAACACCGCTAAGTCCGCCCGCATTAATCATATTTAGCGCTCCTCCGGGCAGATGCTCTTCACTGGGTTGAAACAGAAAACGGACGTTACCGCTAAGCTCCCCTTTTCGATCAGACAGTACCTTAGCTACCCCAAGCAATGTGGCCATGTGACCGTCGTGACCGCAGGCATGGCAAACACCGGGAACTTGAGAGCAGTATGGCTTATCCAGTTCATCATGCAAGGGGAGAGCGTCCATATCGGCCCGCAGCGCCACGGTTTTCCCCGGCCTGCCGCCGGTTAGTTCGGCGACAATGCCCGTGCCGCCGCATTTGCGGGGCTCAAGTTCCAGTTTCCGCAGTTCATCCATAATCTTCGCCTGGGTTTTTTCCTCCTGCCCGCTGAGTTCAGGATTGATATGAAAGTAGCGCCGCATTGCCACCATGTATTCAAATTGGTTGTTTATCTGCTGTAATAAATCTAACATTTTAACCCTCCCCCGAGGCTGGTTGAAAACGCCCATCTGCGTCGTTGCCTAAGCTTCCGCCGGTCTGTTAATGTCAGCTTATCTTATAGTAGGCAGCTAATTGGCACGATGAAGGCCGCATATGCAACGGTGGTCCTCACACGTACACAATTCGTACGCCTCCGGCCTCGGAATCCCAGGCGCCTAGCATCTGAACATTTTGAACCAGCCTCCCTAATTTTAGGATTTTTTGTCTCTATTTTGCAGCCACTCGATGATCTCGGCCCCGCCTGCCACTCCCGGCGGCGGCACTCGTCCCTTTCTCTCCAGCCATTTGCGCACCACCGCTTCACCCTCTTCCTTTATAAGAATGGTCCGCAGCCCGACCTGGCCCAGAATCACCCCGGCCAATCTGGTTTGAACAGCCAGTTCGGCCGCGTCTTCCGATGTGTCACAGGCAACTATCATACTCTTGCCGACTATTGCCCGGCCATAGGAGGCGCCCCATTCTTCCAGCATACTCAGGAGAATGCCCGGCGGCGGCGATTTGCTTTGAGCAGTGATGGCCTGTTGCAAATTATCCAGCTTAATGCCGGCTTTTAAGGCCCGAACCACGGTTTCTTTTTGAAACTTACCGATAATAACATACTGCTGATTTTCACCACTGCCAAAAACGGAAAGCAGCCAAATCAGTTCCGGCGGCGCATTTTGCGGAACAATAAAAGTCATATCGTTTTGCAAAATCAGTTCATTGTCAAGACACGGCGGCAATAAAGCTTCCCAACTGCTGACCAGCCCTTCGCCGGCATTTGTCAGTTTCCCTTCCATCACCTCGTCGATAACTCCGAAGTATTGACTGAAATGCTGTTCAACCGCTTTTTTGTCCCTGGCTTTAACTATCCGGCCCGCTACTTTCCCTAAATCGGTCAAGTACCACAACGATCGCAGCCTCTCCTGTTGTTTGGCCCAAGGGGTGGGCAGGCTAACCTCCCAGCTTGCATACAACCCCAAAGACCGTAACGGTTCCATAAACCAGGCCGACAAATACTGCTCCTGGCGGTCATAGTCGCCATAAGCCATATTTGACAGGTTATCGAGCTGGCTAATACGTTTATACAAGCTTACAGGCGATACACCGTGTCCCTTGATGTAAGTTGACTCCTGAATAAGCGCCAGCGCTAAACGAACCCCGCCGAAGCCCGCATAGCGGTGCACCACATTGAGATAGGCCAAAAAAGCCGCCAATAGCCTGAGATGAAAAGGTATTCGCAGAAAATCCAGCCATTTATCCACATTTAAGTTTAACCACCTGGCATTGCCGTCAACTTGTTCCGTCAAAGCGCCGACCGCCTGCAGCAAGTAAAGCAGCATCCACAAAGGTACGGGATAACGATTATTTAATAAAGCCGACTCCCATCCCTGGGCAGCTGCCGGATTCAAACGGGTTAGCAGCCGTTTTAAGGCTGATTTGTTCATAAGTCTTTGATTGGTTAATTTCGGTTTTTCTGTGAGAATAAAAGCTGCCGTCTCAATTAGATCTTGCTGCCAGACCGGAGCCGCCGCCGAAGTGCAGGATAAAACCGGCTGCTCTGCCAGAAAAAACCGCTCATAATCCGACAGCCACCTAATTTGCCTGGCTATTTCGGGCAAAAGCAGAACCACCTGCTCGCCCTCATCGGCTCCCTCAATTAACCAGCCTTTATTGATAAGAATACGAACGGCTTTTTCCACTTTGGCCGGCTGTTCCTCCCCCAGCTTGCCGGACAAATCTTTTACCTGGACAGCTTTGCCGGGTTGGGAGGATAAACTGGCCAGCACCGTTTTAGAAATTGGTTCCAAACGGCTAAACGGTGCGAAGAAGGCGGCATAATCATTTATGCCGGCCCGCAGGCACTCAATCAAATTGGGGGACCGGTACCAGTCAAAACCGCAAAATAGATAGGCTATATTCCCCAGAGCATTCATATTGGTTTTAGCAAGCATTTCGATGGTATAAATGCCGCCGGTTTTCAGCGCTACAACTTTCTTCGGTTGCACCGCTTTTCCGCCTCCTTCCGCAAGCACAGGCCCTTAACTTAAATCAATAATCTCATACCGGTATCCCTGCTCCGCCAGAAACAATTGACGATGATGGGCAAATTCCTGTTCCCGGGTATCCTTGGACACTACGCTGTAAAAATACGCGCCCCGGCCATTCGCTTTGGGCCGGAGGATACGTCCCAAGCGCTGGGCTTCTTCCTGCCGGGAGCCGAAAGCGCCGGAAACCTGAATGGCTACCCCGGCGTCCGGCAAATCGATGGCGAAATTAGCCACCTTGGATACAACCAGCACCGGAATTTGGCTCTGCCGGAACCTTTCATACAGTTCATCCCGTTTGGCGTTTTTGGTTTTACCTGTAATCAATGGCGCGTTCAGATGGGCGGCGATTGTCTCCAACTGCCTGATGTATTGGCCGATAATCAATACCCCTTCCGCCGGATGCCGGGCGAGGATGTCCTCGATGGCCCTCAGCTTGGCCGGGTTTTCGGCTTCCAGCCGGTAGGCGGTTTTTTCCGGTGACTGGGCGCATTCCATACGCAGGGCGAAATTCAACGGCACCCTTACTTCAGTGCAGACGGCTTCGGCTATCCAGCCGGCTGCTTCCAGTTCCCGCCAGGGTATATCCAGTTTTTTCGGTCCAATCAATGTAAAAACATCGGTTTCCCGCTTATCTTCCCGCACTAATGTGGCAGTAAGCCCCAAACGCCGCATGGTCTGAAGCTCGGCCGTAACCTGAAACACCGGCGCCGGTAAGGTGTGCACCTCGTCGTAGATAATCAGTCCCCAGGAACGGGCGTTAAAAAGCTCAAAGTGGGGAAAAGGTCCGTCGGAGCTGGGGCGGTAGGTGATCATTTGGTAGGTGGCAACAGTAACCGGCAGAATATTCTTCGTCTCGGACGAATACTCCCCCACCTGATCTTCCGTCAATCCAGTCTTATCAAGGATTTCCCGCACCCATTGACGCACCGCGGTAGTGGAAGTGGTCAGAATGAGGGTATTCATGTTAATCAAACTCATAATTCCCAGACCAATGATGGTTTTACCGGCGCCGCAGGGAAGAACCAAAACACCGCTGCCGCCTGTTTCCCGCCCGTTGGCGTAAAAAATATCCGCCGCCTGCCGCTGATAATCCCTAAGCGCAAAAGGACGTCCGGCAGAGGTTGTGCCGGCGAGGCGTATATGTAACGGCTCACCGTCGATATAACCGGCTAGGTCCTCCACCGGAAAACCAACCTTAACCAGCGCCTGCTTTACCATCCCCCGCCTGCCGGCAGCCACCAGCAGCGTATAGTCGTTAAATCGCGAAGCGAAAAGGTGTTTGGTCTCCTTGTGTCCGGCAATTGCGGTGATGGTAGGCAGGTCATGGGAATAAAGATATAAATAATCGCCGGGAACGAAAGACCTGCCCTTGCCGGCTGCCGACAGTTCCGGCGGCGCCGCCAGCAGTTTTACCAGGCCGTATCTCCCCATGTAGGATGCAATATCCCGTCGTACATTATCCGGTAAGGGAAACTTCACATACTCATCCAGAAAGGCTATCACCTGGCCGGCTTTCAGTCCAATCGCCGCCGCATTCCAAAGGGACAGCGGCGTAATACGGTAACTGTGAATATGCTCCGGACTTTTTTCCAGATCGGCAAATTGCGCCAGTTCAGCTCTGACTGTCTCAAACTTCGGATGATACGCCTCCAGCAGTACGGAAAAATCACCTTGCACAATTAACGGGTTGTCGGCTCGATATTGCATAACTACCTCTCTGTATGTTCTCTGTTTCTCTGTGGTTTCGTCATACCTTATTCTGTACTAGTCAATCTGTTGCGGTGCTTTATGATAACGGCTTTGATGTTCAAATAGCTGACTTCTTCCGGCAGAGCGTCTTTCAGCGGCCTGAGCCGGTCGGCGCCAAGCTCGTTAATTTTCGCCAGTATCATCGGCTCATACTGCAACGGAATAAAATCATCCCAGTTTAAACACTGGCCTTCCGCAGCACACCGCATGAGATGATCCTCAATCGTAACAGCTTTCAGCCCCCGCGATTTTGCGATTTCCGCCAGCGGGATCCCTTGCCGGTACATCTCTAATGTGACCAGGTGACTGGGGGTTTTATCCGCCTGTTTTTCGCTAATGTCATCCTCCCGGCTGACTTGCGGCCGGACCAGGCCGTGGCCGGCGGCGTAATCCCGGATAACAGCCAAAAACCGTTCGCCATAGCGGGCCGCTTTCATTTCCCCCACCCCTTTGACTTGCCGCAGAGCCGTCATATCCGCAGGCAGTTGCTCGCCCATCTCTCTTAAGGTGCTGTCGGGAAATACGATATAGGAAGGTATGCCTTCGCCGGCGGCAATCTCCCGCCGCAGGGCTTTGAGCTTGTCAAACAGGGTATTCTCGCTAACTGGTTTTACCCTCCGTCGCAAAATCTTTTGGGTCACCGCAGCCTGACCTTTCAGTACAGGTATTGCCTTGGCTTTGATCTTAACGACCGGGTATTCCCCCTCGGCCAGACCTAGATAGCCTTCGGCAATCAACAGATTAATCAGATCCTTAATCTCCTCAACTGAGCGATCCTTGAGCAAACCATAAGTTGACAAACTATCAAATTTCAATTGCAGCACCCGCTTATTTTTTGAGCCTTTTAAAACATCCGCGACCAGTGTTACGCCGTAACGCTCCTTCATTCTTATGATGCAGGAAAATATTTTTTGCGCGTCCACAGTAATATCCACTGCTTCCCGGTCGTCGCTGCAGGTGCCGCAATTGCCGCAATAAGCCGGAACGTCGGTCTCGCCAAAGTAATGCAGGATATATTGCCTGAGACAACGGGTAGTATGGCAGTAATCCATCATGTCATGCAGCCGCCGGTATTCATAAGTTTTCCTTTCCTCAGTGGCGTTTTGCGATTGCTCGATGAGGAATTTCTGTACTTGCACATCCTGCGCTGAATAGAGGAGGATACACTCCCCCGGCTCACCGTCCCGGCCGGCCCGGCCGGCTTCCTGATAATAGGCTTCCAAGTTCTTGGGCATATTATAATGCAGCACATAACGCACATTGGATTTGTCAATACCCATGCCGAAGGCGTTGGTGGCCACCATCACCTTGATATTGTCATACACGAATTCATCCTGCGCCCACGTTCGTTCCTCATCGGTCATGCCGGCATGATACCTGCCGGCAGCCAGCCCCTGGCTGCGCAAAAATGCGCACACACTGTCCACTTCCTTACGGGTGGCGGCATAAATGATACCGGACTGATCGACATGATCGGCCGCGTAATTTTTCACAAAAGCAAGCTTATTTTCGCCCCGCAGAACGGTAAAAGACAAGTTCTCCCGGTTAAAGCCGGTAATGAAGATGCTAGGATTGGCAAGTTCCAGCAGCGATACCATGTCGGCGCGGACAGTCCGGGTTGCCGTGGCCGTAAATGCCGCTACTACCGGCCGTTGGGGCAAAGAACTGATAAAAGGCCTGATCCCCCGGTAGCTTGGCCGGAAATCATGCCCCCAGGTCGAGACACAGTGGGCTTCATCAACCGCTACCAACGACAGCCGCAAAGGCGCCAACAGGCGGCAGAACTTCTCTGATTCCAGCCGCTCAGGCGCCACATAGATCAACTTAAAATCTCCCCGCCGGGCCCGGAAAATGCGTTCATCCGTCTCCCGCTGACTGAGGGAACTGTTGATAAATGCAGCCGGTATGCCCAGTCCGCTCAAATCATCCACCTGATCTTTCATCAGGGAAATAAGCGGTGAAATAACCAGGGTTATCCCCGGAAACATCAGGGCCGGGATTTGAAAACATACGGATTTGCCGGCCCCGGTAGGCATGATGGCCAAAGTATCCCTGCCGTTTAATATGCTGTCAATAATTTTCTCCTGACCACTGCGGAACTCAGGATAACCATAGTATTTTTGCAATAAATTTTGTGCTTGTTTCAACATATATAAATTCCCCTTGTGAAAGGATTTTTCCCTCAAAACGGGAATACCATTACTAATGAGTGGTATTTTGCTCAGATCTTGGATTGCCACGAACTGCTCAAAAATCGTCAGATGCTAGGCGTGACGAGAACCGGAGCGTAGGCGTACTGGCAAGTACGTTGGAGCGAGGATCGCAGGAACAACGACGCAGATGGCGGTTTTTCAGCAGTTCCCGCCTTTAAGGCTGAGTTACTATTATTTTAACACATTAGGAGGGTAATAGCATGTCCGAACAACTATCCTATGGGACTTACGCCGCTAAAGCGGCCGAATTGATGGCCAAAAATGCTTTTATGACCACATCCTATGGCGGCAAGCACAATACCATGACCATTGGCTGGGGTACGGTAGGCATCGTCTGGCAGAAACCCATTTTTATCGCCCTGGTGCGCCAGTCCCGGTTCACCAAGGGACTGGTGGAAAAAAGCGGCGAATACACCGTAACCTTTCCCCTTGCCGACATGAAGGAAGCTCTGGCCTTCTGCGGCGCCAATTCAGGACGGGATATGGATAAGCTGGCTGCCGCCAAGCTGTCGGTAAAACCCGGGCAAGCCCAAGGTACCCCCATCATTGATATCCCCGGGCTCCAGCTGGAGTGTAAGGTAGTTTACAGGCAGACCATGGACCCGGCCGCCCTTAACGCCGATTATAACGCCAAAATGTATCCGGGCGGGGATTATCATACTTTGTATTATGGTGAAATCGTTGCCGCATACATAACCAAATAGGCGGGAAAAAGGGCGGCCCGCAAAAACGGAAGCCGCCCTTTCATTCAGTATATCTATGGAAAAGACCAGCGCATTTTGAATTGCGTTGGTCTTTTCAGCTTGTCGACAAACCCCAGGCTGTTCAAAAACGAGCATAGCTAGGCGCACCGGAAGAGCCCGCCGCGCCACGTACTCAGGGGTACGCAAGCAAGGGCTCTGAGGAGCAACGACGCTAGGCGAAGTTTTTCAACAGCCTGAAAAGACCAACGCATTTGAATTGCGCTGGTCTTTTGCGTTCACTCACTTCGCCATAGTATTGACTTTTTCCCGGTCCGCCCGCATTTGCTGCCACGCCTCCCGGGCCAGAGCGGCAATGCGGGGTTCCTGCTTAACAGCCGGATTTCCCACCACTTTATTTAAATAGGCTGATGCTTTGCCGTATTGACCGGTCCTGTGGGCCAACTCCCCAATAAGATAAGTTACCGCCATTTCCGACAGCGTCCCGCCAATTGGCAGCCGCTCCCGGGCTAATGCCAGCTCATATAGTTCACAGGCCTTGGTGAGCGCCGCCATTTCTTCCGCTGCTTGTTCAGACTCGCGGTAAATCCAGCCTAGTTTCAAATACAAATCAGCTTGCCAGCTATACGGGCTGGCGATCAACTCGGCATAAAAAATTGCCAACTTGTAAGCGTTAATCGCCTGCTCGCGCGTACGCTCGCCGCAGAAGTTGACATTAACTTGCCTCGCCGCCAGAAATTTTTGAATTTGGTCTTTCGCCGCTGCGGACATCATCTCGCCGAAACGGGCTTCGCCGGCGGCGTAGCCACAGTGGGGGCAAACCCAAACAGTATAATAATAAGGGTTAATATCTTTAAAATGAGCGCAAAAATCAGCGTCCTGACTGACCATGACCTGTCTGCTTCGCACCTTGGTAACCCGGAAGTTCTTTTCACAAACCGGGCAGTTCTTTTCTGCTTCATAAGTTGGTGCTACCATGTATACCGCCTCCGTGCTAACATGCCTATCACTCCATAAATATACATTATCACAAAATTCGACAAGGTCAAGCTTTTATTTCAAGTTTTTCTGTCAAATTCAGCCTCGCTGACCCCGTCAGCCAATACGTTCTGTTGCAGCGACCACATACGATAGTAAATGCCTTTTGCCGCCATAAGCCGGTCCCATGTGCCCCGTTCAGCCACCTGTCCGCCGTCAAGCACCAATATCTCATCCATTGTTTCAAGGCCGGCCAAATGGTGGGTTATCAGCATTGTCGTCCGCCCAGCCATTACCTGCAGTATGTTATGCATCGCCTTTTGGGCTGTTGCGGCGTCAAGAGCGGCGGTGGGTTCATCCAAAAGAAGAATTGGACTGTTTTTTAGCAGCACCCGGGCCAGAGCTATGCGCTGCCGCTCGCCCCCTGACAGGGCCAGTCCGTTGCGCCCAACCATGGTATCCATATTTTTCGGGAGAGTGCGCAGCCAATCCGTTAATTCCGCCGCGCGAACGGCTGCAGCCAGTTCAGCAGGCTTAGCCGCCGGCCTGGCCAACAAAATATTATCGCCAATGCTGGCGTTAAATAAGTAGGTATCCTGTCCAACATAGCCAACCAGGTCGCGCACCGTCGCCGCCGGTATTGCGTTCAAAGACCGTCCGCCCAGCAATATTTCTCCCTGGCGATACTGCCACAATTTCAGCACCAACCCGGCCAGAGTGCTTTTACCCGCACCGCTTGCCCCCACAATCGCCAGCCGTCTTCCCGGCGGCAGGGAAAAAGAAACGTTGTTAAGAACACGCTTGGATTGCGGTTGATAAGAGAAAGCAAGGTTTCTCACTTCAATAGATGGGACCAGGTTCTCAACCGCTGCCATCTCCCGTGATTCAGTTACCGCCGCCTGAGTATCGGCTACCTCCAGCAGCCGCCTGGCAGCCGCCAGACTTTCTTCCAGGTGATAAACCACAGACGGCAGCGGTAATACAGCCTCAAAAGCACTCTGCACCGCCAGGGCCAGCGCCGCCAGCCATACACCGGGCAATTCGCCGCTCCGCACCAACTGAATACCCAGCACGACGGTAACAACCATGGTAATATTCATACCCAGAAAGCCGGCTGACTCTGCTAATACATTTGCCTGATTTGCTTTATCCTGCCTGCTTGCCAGGCGCTCGCTCAAAGCGGTTATTTTATTCATCTGGCCACTTATCCGGTCAAAGGCGGCCAAATCGCCCATTCCCTGGATGGTGTCAGCCAACGCCGCATTGAGAGCAGCCCTCGCCGCCACCGCTTCCTTGCCTGCCTGCCCGCCCCACCGGCTAATGATCGCCGGTCCCAGCAAACCGAAGAAAATCATCAGGGCAATAATCACCCCGGTTAGACCGGCGGCAATATACAGGGTAAAAAAAACAACCCCGGCCAGGGACAGGATGGCAACCAGCGGCGGATACAGGACCCGGAGAAAGAAGTATTTCAGGGTCTCTACATCGGCCACCATTCTGGTAAACAGATCACCCGACCTATAGCCTGCAAGACCTGCCGGCGCCAGCGGCTCGACCGCCTTATACAGCCAGACGCGGATACAAGTGAGCATCCGGAAAGTAGCGTCATGGGTCACCCATCTTTCCATATACCGGAAAACCGCCCGGGCTATACCGAAAAATCGTACGCCAACTATAGCTATGGACAACTCGGAAACTGCCGGCTGGAGGGCCGCCGCCGCAATCAGCCAGGCCGACACTGTCATTAAGCCGACATTAGACCAGATGGTCAGGCAGCCCAGCAAGGTCGAAACAATAACGAGGCTCACTATACTATGGCTGCTCGCAATTATTTTCAAAAGCCGCCATATACTCATAAACCCACCTCATTTTTTTCTCAATCTATAAAGATGCAGGTTATCAGCAGCCACGAACTGCTCAAAAATCGTCAGATACCGTTGCATATGAAAAAGACTTATTGTGATCATATTTGCTAATTACAGATCGACTATCATAGTCAGACCGCCGAGGCGACGAGTACTGGAACGCAAGCGTACTGGGATGTACGCTGGAGTGAAGCACGCAAGAACAACGACGCAGATGGCGGTTTTTCAGCAGTTCCCACCTTAATGTAAATCGTAATCCCCTTTAAAAGCTGTAACCAGTTGATAGTACAACCCCTTATACGCCATCAGCTCCCGGTGACTGCCGCTCTCGGCTATTTTTCCCTCTGACACCGCCAGAATGCGGTCAACCTGCCGCACCGTTGTCAGCCGGTGGGCGATAATAAGTGCCGTCCGACCGACCAGCAGCTTGTCCATTGCCGCCTGAACCGCGCTTTCGGTGGCTGGGTCAAGACTGCTTGCCGCTTCGTCCAAAATAATAACAGGCGCATCCTTTAAAAAAGCCCTGGCAATAGCCAAGCGCTGTCCTTCCCCGCCGCTTAAACCTCTGCCGCCTTCTCCCACCACGGTATCATACCCCTGGGGCAAATCAAGAACAAAGTCGTGAACTCCGGCCAGCCGGGCGGCTGCCATCACCTCATCCATGGCGGCCGCCGGCTTGCCAAGCCGGATGTTTTCCGCCACTGTTCCAAAAAACAAATGGGGCCGCTGGGGTACCACCGCCACGTTCTTTAACCAGTCGGACCGATTCATGTCACTCAGCCTGATATTGTTAACCGTAATCATGCCGGCATCCGGGACAATAAAGCCTAGCAACAGGCTAATCACCGTGCTTTTCCCCGCTCCGCTGGGCCCAACCAGGGCAACCTTCTCCCCCGGCTCCAGATGGAAAGACAGTCTTTCTATGGCCGGACGGTCTTTTCCCGGGTAGGTGAAACTAACCTCCCGGAAACCGATACTTACCTTTTCCCGTACCGGTAAAGACGCGCTGCCGCCTGTTAAGCCGCCACCCGTTAACGACAACAGGCGGAAAATATCCGCCGCTGAAGTTTTACCCGCCAGGCCGGCGTGGAAATGGGTTCCTAACTGCCGCAAAGGCAGGTAATATTCCGGCGCCAGCAGTAGTACAAAAAAGGCGCTGTAAAAGGTAATATCCCCGTAAAGCAGTCTGATTCCCATGGTCACCGCCACCAGCGCCGTACTGATGGTGGCCAGCAGCTCCAACGCCAGCGCCGACAAAAACGCCACTTTGAGAACCTCCATGGTGGCGTCCCGGAACTGGCCGCTCAGGCGGGCGATGACTTCGGCTTGCTCCCGGCTGCGGTTGAACACTTTCAAAGTCAGCAAACCGTTCAGCACATCCAAAAAATGAGCAGACAAATATTGCATGACCGCCCACTGCCTGACATTCATCCGCTCGGCCAGGCGGCCGATAAGGATCATAAAGACCGGAATCATCGGCGCTGTGACCAGCATAATCAAAGCGGAAGTAATGTCCAGCGGCCCAACTACCAGCAAAATCAGTGCCGGGATGATGGCCGCCCGGACCAGTTGCGGCAGGTAGCGGGAAAAATATGCCTCCAGGTTTTCCACTCCCTCGCCTAAAACATTGATCAGCTCACCGCCGGATTGGTGCGAAAGCGCCACCGGGCCAAGATGCAAAATATGGCTTGCCAGGCGCTGCCGCACCGCCACTTTTATCACCGTTGCCAGGCGGAAAGCCAGCACTCCCTCCAACCAGACCGATCCGGCCCTGATAAATATAATTGCCGCCAGTACAATCAGCAGTTGCCGGACAGCGGCCAGGTCTTTTGCCTCTAAAAAAACGCCGTTAATGATTTGGCTTAAAAATGCGGCCTGAAGCACAGCCAGTATGCCGCCGGCCATTCCCAACCCCGCCACAATGGCGGTCAACCGCCACTGTCCCATCGCTTCCCGTCCCAAATTCCGGTCAATCACAACGAACCTCCGAATTCGAATTACGTAAAAATCCGTAAAATCCTAAGCAATTCCTTGCCTTCCTTGCCTTATAGTATACTACAGTGCTGCCTGAATTTCGACATATCCCGGAATTAACGCAATTATTAAGATTCCGTGATAGTTTTGTAACAATCAGCAGCTAAAATTAAAAACAAAAGGAGGGGTTATCTGTGAGAAGTATGGTAAAGAAAATAATTATTTACTCAATGGTGGGTATTATGCAACTGGGGTTAGGCACAGCTATAGTGAAAGCAGCACCCGGACCGGGCGGCCCGCATCCGGAACAATATCAGCAAGGCCGGGATCGGGACCGGGATCAGGACCGTCGGATACAGGAAGAAAAAGCCCGGCGTGAACAGGAGCGGGAGCGTCGGATACAGGAGGAAAAACTCCGCCATGAGCGGGAAATGCGGCGACGTGATCATGAGAATGAGAAAGAATGGCATGAACGGCAGCAGCGGGAAAATGACCTGCATCAAAAGAGACTTAATGAGATTGACAAAGCGGTATTGCTATATCTGCTGCTGAAATAAATAATTTAAAAGAACCGTAAAGAACCAGTAGAAATAATAAATCTATATGGTTCTTTTATTTTTAGATATAATAAAACCATAAATAACACCGCCGGTGACTGATTGTTTAACCCCCATAGGAACGGCCCTTTGCCACCAGGCAAAGGGCCGTTTTTTCATTTATATCGGTTCTTTTTCCATATCTGTTGGTTCTTTTTCCCCATCAGCCAGATAAATATTGCGGACAGGGTAGGATATGACTATCCCTTCATCCCGGTAGCGCATATGCAGCCGCCGCACCAATTCATGCCGCAGGATAAACTGATCCGTATACTCTCTGGCCCGTATAATTATGTTAAAATTAATATTGGAATCACCAAAACCGGAAAAGCGGACTACAGGCTCATACTCAGGAATTCCGCCGTCCACTTCCCGCATAACCTGCGCGGCTACTTCCCTGGTTACTGTTTCCACATGGTCAAGGTCGCTGTCATAACTTACCCCGGCCGGTATAATCAGGCCAATTTCCTTGTCCGGCAAAGCATAATTGGCAATGATCGCGGAAGCGATTTTGGAATTGGGAACGACAATCACGTGGTTGCCCAAATTTCGCAGCGTAGTATCCCGCCAGGTAATATCCTCAACAACCCCTTCTTCGCCGGAACTGATACGGATGTAATCGCCGGGCCGCAATTTCTTGGACAATAGAATATGCAAACCGGAAAACAAATTGGATAACGTATCCTGCAGCGCCAGCGCCACCGCGACACCGCCCACGCCTAAAGCGGTAAGGATCGGGGTAACGGAAATGCCAATGGACTGGAGGATAATGAGCAAGCCGATTGCGTAGGTTACGAATTCAGCAACGTTGATAAAAATTGACGTAGAGGGAAAGACCCCGGCCGCCTTTTGGGCGTTGATGGCGACAAGGCCTACCACCGTCCGGGCGCACACCATGGTAAGGGAAAACAGTACCAGAACCAGCAGCGCTTTTTCCATCAACCCTAACAGGTTGGGCCCCAGCGGCACTGTATTGATGGCGGCATAAATGCCTATCATCGTGACCCAGAATACCGGTATCCCGTGCAGCGATTTGATGAACAACTCCGAGAGCGACCCGGGAGACTGGGATACGATGTGTTTTAATCTGCCGAAAACCATCCGGTTAACCGCCAGTCCGATAGCAAACGCTACTAAGATAAACAGCAGCGGCAATGCCAAATACTTTATTTGGTACCAAAGCTTCGCCATCTCAGACCATCCAGCGTACAAAAATGTCCCTCCTTCTGCTCCAAAGCCAGTTTATAATCATTATAACATAGTACCGTCATGGAGGCCGGTGCCAAAATACGTTAAGTAATTTTTATATCCCGCGTCAAACTCCTTATAACTTTATTGGCAATGGCCGGGTATGCTTTATGGAATTTTCTAAAATAATGAAAGGACAATACCAATATTTCCGCGTCGGTGGCGGCGAAAATACTCCCGCTATGCTTGGCGCGGTTCACCAAGCCGATTTCACCGCAATGCTGACCCGGCAAAATGTTGCGCGGCTGTAAAGACTGTACTTTTCCGGAAAGCAATATATTAAGTTCCTGGCTTACATCATCGCGGCTTGTAATATAATCGCCGGCGTCACACTGGACAATAACGCCGCAGCCGTGGAGAAATTTCCTGGCTTGCGCCTCAGATAATCCATGCAGTACAGATATATATTGATTGGGCTTATGCCCTAAACGGCCGCAGAGAAGGTTCCATAACTCCGCGCCGCTTACCAATTGGCTGTTGACGGTACTGTTTAGGGTGCCGGCAAATTCTTTATAAAACCATTCGACACTTTGACGGTTTAATGCTTTTCTTTTAACAGCCAGGTGAAATAAAGGCGAACCTACCGCCCGCAAATGCCGCACATCGTCTACCAGCAGGACGAAGCTGGCCATTGGGCCAAGGTTCGGGTCCAAGATATTCTTTCCTAACCGGCGGCTCCCGTAGTGCTCATGGAACGGAATTAAATGAAAATTACAATCGACAAAAGCAAATTGTACATTTTTATTACAGTAAAGTTCATAAATTTTCCCTATTAAAAGATTATGTACCGGTGAACTGCGATAGGCCGGCGCAATCATACCCTTGGAAGCAAATCCGAAATTGTAATGGTTTTGTCCGTTTTTTTCTTCATAAAACTTTTCAAATCTTTTCATAAAAAAAGCTTCGACCAAATCGGCGGGAAAATCTGTAAGCCGCCCCATGTTTACCCTGGCAGTGCCAATAAGTTCCTTACCTAATTTGGCATACAGCAGCGAACCCCAATCATCCAGTTCATCAGCTAAAAGCTTGTTGCCGTGATCGGCGGCCACAAGCTTAAAGCCTATTTCTTCGGCATAAATTTGATAACGGAAACGGTAGATTTCCTGTTTTTCTTTCTCAGTTGCAGCGATACCGATATTTATTTGTTTCGCCAATAGTTCTTTGGCGTAAGCCGGTGCTATGGCAGAAGTATTCTTATTCATGGATTCGTTTTCTCTTTTCTCCTTACGCGGCAGCGCCGGCCGCAAAGTAAACAAAAAATGTAGTGCCTTGCTTGCCGGTTTTAACATTAATCGTAGCATTGTGCCGGGTGGCAATTCGGTAACACATGGGCAAACCCAAACCTGTGCCGGTATTTTTCGTAGTCAAAAAGGGCGTGCCCAAATTTTCCAGTATATGGGCCGGAACTCCGCTGCCTTGATCTCCCACAGCTAGAACAACCTTATTTCCCCCCAGGCTTGTGCTGATAGTAAGCTCCCCTCCCTGGGGCATGGCTTCCACGCCATTCCTAACCAGATTAAGTATCAGCTGGCGGATTTCATTCTCATCCAGATTAAGCTGCGGGATATTTTGCAGGTCAAGACTTATAGCCACATTGGCAGTAGCAGCATCGGCCTGCATTAAAGGGAACAGTCTTTCAATGATAGTATTCAGGCAGCAGTTTTTCAGTTCGGCCCGCTTATCTTTGGCCAATAAAAGGTATTCGCTGACAATGGAGTTGGTTCTGTCCAGTTCTTCGATCATCAAATCGAAACGGCCTGTATAGTCGCTGAATTCAGCTTTTCCCTGCATCATCTGCAGGTAGCCGCGCACCGTTGTTAAAGGGTTGCGTATTTCATGGGCAACACTGGCCGCCATTTCGCCCACCAGATTCATTTGGTCGGCCCGGGCGGCAAGCTGCTCCAGTTCTTTACGGGCGGTAACATCCCGGATGATACCTTCCAGGCACAGCAAATTGCCTTTTTCGTCATAGGTTGGGATGCACTTTTTTTCAATCCATATGATCTTATTGTTCTTACGAATCAAACGCAGAGTAAGGGGTAAACGACTGTATTTCCAGGGGTTGGCAACAAAATCGTCATGCAGCGGCAGATCATCCGGATGGGTCAAATTGCGCATCAATTGAGCGTTCTCATAATATTCAGCCGGGGAATAGCCTGTGACCTCAAGCATGGAAGGACTGATATACTCAAATTCAGGCTCCGGCAGCAAATTATAGCGGTAAATTACATCAACAGCATTTTCCGTTAATAGCCGGTAGTAAGATTCTCTGCTAAGCAAATCCGCCCGGGTTTTCTCAAAATACACCAGTAAGGTGCCGGAAGCAATAATCAGCCGTATAATACCGGCAATGGTATAATGCAATGAAACTACCCAACCTATGCCTGCGCCAAGGGTATAAGGAGTAGCCGCGGTAAGAAGGCCCCAGAGGATAAAGGCATAGCCCGTAATGTAATTGCCTGCCCCTTTTATCTTTAAATCATAGATAAAAGATAAGCCTATATTTATAAGTATGCTAGTGGCAAACAATGCCGGCAGGATGTGTTGTAAAAGAAACGGCAATTCCACAAAAGCAGATGTAAGACTTAACATGAAAATGCTGCCGGCGCCATAAAGCCACCGGCGATTAAGCTTCCTGCCGATAAAAAGATAATGCCCCCATAAAAATAGGATAATTGTGCTATTGTACATCATTTGATAAATAACGAAGATTAACAGGGATTGCTTCCAGTCGAATAATCCGGAGTCAAAAAGGGCCAGCCGCAAAGAGAAGCTGAGCCAGCTTATTATCCAGACTCCCATATACCGCTCACGGTACAGACTGAAAAGATATATATAGAGGAGTATAATTGAAAGCGTACCGGCCATCGCACACAAAATAGACAGCGAAAAATAATCCATATTTATCCTCATCTTTTATTCCTGGTAAGAATTTATAGCTTTGCAGGAAGGTATAACCAGTTGCCGCGCCGTTTTTTACAATAACTCTAAAAAAATTCGATATGAACTGTCAAATTCCTCTTTTAAGTTAAATTTGTATTTCTAAAATATTGCCATCTTTATATAAAAACCAACCTGAAAAAGAAATAAAAAATATATAATATGATATATATAATATAAGAAAAAACTTGGCTTTTGCCAAGTCCCAATACCAACCATACGGCGTTTTAACGGCCGGCAAGTTTTTCCTCCAAATGACGCACACGGGCTTCCAAATCCTCCAGCCTTTTTATTACCCGGTTAGACTCGTTGTCTTTTTCCGTACAGTCTTTCCGGTCCTCTTCCTTAATCCGGTCATGCAGTTCCAGCGTCAGCAGACTTGATATAATGCTTAACCAAATGATGGTAATTTCAAGTTCGTCGGTCGAGGCCATACCAAATCCCCCTACAACACCCGCTTCATCCTATTTAATCTTATACATGGCGGCAAGGTTTCATGATTACATTAATACTTAGTAAGGCTTCGGCGCTGTTCTTTTACAATTCCCGTAACAATTATTCTTCCCTGCCCATCAATGGTAAACTCCACCAATGATCCCGCCAATTTTTCCACCTGCGGGTGAGCTTGCAGCCGGTCTGTCAAATAAACAGCTTCCTGATTGTCCGAACCGCACAGATACCGGTCGGACGGGCGATCCTGGAGATACGGTCCGGCAACCAGCAAGTCGGTAACCGCTAACAGTTGCGACCAGGCAGGATTGTCGCCGGCGGTCAGTTCAGCAAGAGTATAGCCGCTGAACGCCACCACCGTTAATCCCTTTGCGTGCAAAATCTTTCCCAGTTCCCCCAGTGCCGCCGCCTGTTCAAACGGCTCGCCGCCGGAGAAGGTCACCCCTTCAATGCCGTTGATGCCTAAAATCCTGTCGGCAAGTTCCCGGACACCAATCAATTCCCGTTCGGTGAAAGGCTGCATGTCCTGGTTGAAACAGCCCGGGCAGCGCCGGTCACACCCTTGCACCCATACAACCGCCCTTAAGCCGGGACCGTTAACCCGGGAACGGGGTAAAAAGGCGGCCATATTGATGATCCGGGCGCCTAAATCGCGTATCCGGCTCATCGCCGATTGGTCCGGATCTTATTGCCGTCAGCCGGGGCCTGGTAGTATTCGGGCGTAAACTCCCGCCGCTCCACTTCGCCCAGGGCTTCCTCCAGGTTTTTGGTGATATCAAGGCACTCACCGCCTTTGGCTCCGGCCACTTTTATCGATACTTTGCCATTGGCGTCAATGGTGATTTCAAGCTCCTGCTGATCCATTAACCTTTACCCTCCTTTTTCTTCGGTAATAGCTCAACTTAGACAATTTCTAAGCAGACTTCCATGCCAATATATTAGGCACCACAAGGAATGAAAATGGAAAACGTTTTACCGCAGAGGCGCAGAGGGCGCAGAGAAACGCAGAGGGATTCATTATTTATCGTTTTTCAACGCTCTTCGTTATCCTTTCTCTGTGTCCCTCTGTGTTCTCTGTGTCTCTGTGGTTCCGGTTCCTTTGTCTTACGGCGTTTTAGATTTCCAGGATAGTTCGAGCCAATCCAATATCCGTCGTAAATTATACTTCCTTGATTTCAAGCAGTACTTGACTGGCGCCTTCCTCGCCGGTCACTTCGCCGGGATAGGATGCCGACTGGGCCCGTCCTTCCTGCAGCCACTGGCGCAGATACTGGACAACTTCCCGCTGGGATACGGATAAAGGAACCTGGCGTTTGAGACACAAGGCAATATCATCCGTCGTAATTTCCCGCATGCTGTCACTAAAGGCGAGATACATGGCATCAATAATGGATTGTTCGATTTCCGCCCCCACATAACCGTCTGATTCCCGCGCCAGCCGGTTGAGGTCGAAATCCCGGGGGGAACGGTTGCGCCGCCGCAGGTGAGTGGCGAAGATCTCCCGCCGTTCAGACAGGTGGGGCAAATCCAGGAAAAAGATTTCGTCAAACCGTCCCTTGCGCATCAGTTCCGGCGGCAGGGCGGCAATATTGTTGGCGGTGGCGACGACAAAACAAGGGGCCTTCTTGTCCTGCATCCAGGTAAGTAAGGTAGCAAACACCCTTTGGCTCGTCCCGGCGTCGCCGGCGCCAAAAGCAAAGGCCTTTTCAATTTCATCAACCCATAAAATGCAGGGGGCGATAGTTTCAGCGATATGCAGCGCCCGCCGCGCCCGGTCCTCCGACTCGCCCACGTAACTGCCGAACAGCGCTCCCACATCCAGGCGGAGCAGCGGCAGCTGCCACAGACTGCTGATCATCTTGGCGGTAAGGCTTTTGCCGGTACCGGGAATACCAAAGAGAGCAATGCCCTTGGGCGCAGGCAGGCCATAATCCCGGGCATCCTTGGTAAAGGCCTTCTCCCGCAGCCTGAGCCAGTCTTTCAAGACCCCCAGTCCGCCTACATTTTCCGGCTGCTCGGCTCCGCTCAGAAATTCCAAAGCTTCGCTTTGGCGAACCATCTCCGCCTTTTCTTCCGTTATCATGGAAATGCTGCGGTCATCCAGACAGCCGCAGGTAACAATGGCTTTGGAAAACACGCGGCGAGCCTGTCCGGCAGTCATGCCCATAGCGGCCTGAACCACTTTTTCCCGCCCGGCTTCGGTTAAGTTAAGCTTGACATTTGCCCCTTTAATGAGGCCATCCAATACGTTATCCAGTTCTTCACTGCCGGGCCGGCGCAGACGGACCACCACCGCTTCGTCCTGAAGCTCATCGGGAAGCTGGGAGGTAGGAGTGGTGATAATGATGGAAGTCCGGGTCTGGGTCAAGCGCTGGGCAATACTTCTGAGTTTACGCCGGATAGGCGGATTGGTCCAAAAATCGTGAAAATCCTTGCATATAAAAATTACGCCGCTGTTCTCAAGGCCGGTCTTTTCCATGAGATCCAAAGCCACCAGCGGGTCTTTGCATTTTAAATCCAGGGAAGTCCGGCCGGTCAGCACAGTAAAGCCGTCAGCCATATCCCAGGACAAGCAGGTGCGGTTTTTTTCCTGGCACACTGTTTTTACATTCTCGATAGCCCGCTCCTCTTCCGGGGTAACGATGACGATTAAGGTAAACCGGGCCCGGATATAGGTATCAAATTGCTCGGTGAAGTTTTCCATATCCTACCTCTCCTCTCCTTTTCTGTCACACCCAGCGGCGGACAACCAGGCGAATGGCCCCGTTGGCATCCCGCTCTTGCTCCACCAGATTAAACCCCTGGCGATTTACCTGATCCATAACGGTAACCAAGGCATATTGCTGGTAAACCTTGGCGACAAAATCCTGTTCATTGGTTCCCTGGACTCCGAACCAGTCGGCAACAAAACTGTAGGTGCCGCCGGCGTCCAACACAAAACCCACGTCATACCCCTGGCGCATTCGTACAGCGATATCCACCCGGGTTTCCTGCCCCCGATACCCACGAATGGCTGCTTGTTCCTCAACCTCATAACCCAGGTCTTGTAAACACCGGATAAGCATTTCCTTATTGGCGATCTTGGTTGCCACCTGACTAAAATGCGACACAAACTTTCCCTCCTGTCTTAGATTAACTGTGCCAAGGGTACATTATCAGCCAGAATTTCCCGACTTAGGAAGTCCCTCGCCGTGATGGTAAGCCTCCTGGCCCCGTCCAGGCCGAACTCAACTTCCACCGCCGGCTGCCCTTGTTTAAACGGCTGGGAACCGATCAAAATCAAAGGTTCATCTTTGTTAATGCAACTGCCTCCCTGTTCTTCCAGACGGTACGCCAGCAGAGCAAACTCCTGCTGGCCGTTGTAGCTGGCTCTGATAATTGCTTTGGCAACCAGGCCGTCACTGGGAAAAAACGTACCGCCGGCGACTACGGGAAGGTATTCATATATATCTCCCTGTAAATATCTTAAACCATAATCATACCGGATATAACCGCAGGTGTCTACTCCCGCCGCCAGAGTTGCCGCCCCGCAGGCAACCGCATCCAGCGGCCGTTGGTCGTAAACCGGGATGCCGGCAAAATACTCCCTGACCCAGGAGCGAATGCAAGGTATCAGGGCGGTTCCCCCCACCATAACCACTCCGTCCAGGGAGGAAATACCATGCCCCAGATGCTCACAGCGGCGCAGAGCCTGCCTTATATTATCTTCAATACGACTGAAGAACCGGTTATCCTCCAATAATTTTAGCAGCATTTCCCGCCTGATTACCGCCTGTAACTCGAAATCAGGCAGTGAGATATTCACATCTGTTTCCGTTTGTACTGTCAGCCGCTCCTTGACCTTATTACAAATATCGACGATTTGACCGCGAACGGCTTCAACCGCCGCCGGGTTCAAACCCTGCGGTTTAATAAATTCGTCCGCCAGCCAATTGTCAATATCTTCTCCGCCCAGTTCGTCCTTAACCAAACCGATAATCCGGAAAAAGCGTTCTTCCCCTGTTTCCGACCTGGGTTCCGCCGTTACTACCGCGGTGTTAAGATTTCTACTCTCAATGTCAATAAACAGATAGGTACGGTACGGTTTCACCAGGCAGCCCGAGCCCCAGGCCGCCGCCAGCGGCTCCTCAACAAAGAATACCCGCCTTATACCGGCCTGCCTGGCCGCGCTTTCCAGCCACTGACGATATTTTTTTTCTAAAGCCGGATTGGCCAAAACCGTTACCGGCAGGGTAATTGTCATTCCCTTTTCCTGATTGGCCAGGCCCAAGGTGCTGGCGGCGTCGCCAATCACCCGGGTCAGGTAATCCATTGCTGCCTGAATCCGGCTGATCTGCCTGCCGCCAATTCGGCAATATACCTTTTTCCCAGTCGTCAAATCATACTTGAAATTGCGCAAAACCTGGCTTTGCGGCTCCAAATCCGCCAGGGAGTTATCAATTTCTTGCCCCACTTTGCAGCCGTCCGCGGCGTATTGAATGGTCGACGGGATGAGAAAAACTCCCGGCGAAGGGTCGGGTCCCTCGGTCCAATAGCGGGCCGGGTAGGAAATATCCGGTATAAATAAGGACTTAGCCCGCTGTTCTCCCTTATGCCAGTAGGCTACAACCGTATTTGCCGCCCCGAAATCCAAGGCAATTGTGCCAGTCACCGTCGCCACCGCCCTTTTTGAGAGTGTTGAAAAAGCGCATCTGCGTCGTTGACACTCCGGTTGCTTTGCTTGCGTACAAACCACGTACGCGGCGCGGCGCAATCCTCGCGTCGCCTAGCATATGCATCTTTTTGAACACTCTCAAGATATTAGAACATTATATCCCGCCGGAATTTGGCCGTCAGCACAGTATTAAGAAATTGACAGATTTGTCGCTGCTCATTATTTAACTCGCCAGACGCATCCATTGCCAATTGCTGCGCGTAATCCCAATCGGCATGGTTAGCTGCCGCCAGCGGTTTTGCCCAGCGGACTTGAAATAACGCAACCGTGTTATCAAGCCGGCTGCCGACTGCCGCTATATCCCCGTTCTGGCTTAAAGCCAAAAAATCACCTGCTGCCCCAGCCGGCTGTTGCCACATTTGTTGTTCATTCCACCAGATTTTCACGCAGCCGTCAGCTCCTGCGCTTGCCAGCAAGCTATCGGTTGCAGCCAATGCCGTCACCGGTCCGGCGTGAGCGCAGACTACGCCCCCGGGTTTTCCCGCTGCCAGCGGCCAGAAACGGATTCTGCCGTTCTTGCCGCCGCTATATAAGCCTTGTTGACCGGGATGAACGGCAGTTGCGCCTGACACCCCGGCAGGCATCTGGCTGCGGGTTGTCATAAATGCCCCATCCCACTGCCACAAACGAATCACCGGCGCCATGACCCTGTCTTTAGCCGCAGCCAGTATTTTTCCTTGATTATTAATAAATATACTCTCTACCAAGCCGGGCTGCCCTTTTACCGTCGCAGTCCATTTTATGTCCGGCATAGTCCAGATATGTGCCTTTCCGTCCGCCCCGGCTGTTGCCAAGTACCGCCCGTCAGGAGAAAAGGCCAGACAGGTAACTGCCGCCGCATGAAGATCTACCGTACGCCAAGGCAGTCCAAGTTCAAACTCCCGTTCATCCCCGATGCGCCAAAGCCGCACCCGGCCGTCGCCGCCCCCGCCTGCCAGTATCTTGCCGTCCGGATGAAAGGCCAGGCATTGTAAATTAGCGCCGCTATCCCTTAAGAAAAGCTTGCCAACGGATCTTCCGTCAGGTACAAAGACATCTTTGCCCTGACCGGGGCACAACTCCACCATAAGCCGCCATATGAGCCTGTCCCAGGGCGGCGGCTGCCAGGCAGCCCGCGCCAAAATAAGCGTCATCTCGGCGGCCCACTCCACCGGCGCGCGGAATATCATGCGGTACATATCCGCCCAAGCCTGCCGGTCCGCTAATATATTGACTACGCAAGACCAGTCATCCCAGGTGATTTGTTCATAATCCTGCGGACTGCCGCAACCAAGCAGCAGTTCCACAACCAGGCGACTGTTGCCGCTGCGGCGGGTGACCTTTAAAAATCTGTCTTTTTCTGCCGTTGTCGCCCGGGAGTAACCGGCGGCCAGCAGCGGCCGATGATCCTGCCAGTCAAGAGCAAAATACTTCTCCCATTGTTCAGTCAGGCAATAAAACAACGCTGCCCGGCTATCTTCCTGCGGTGTATAGCCGGCGGCAATCACCCAGGCGATAAGCCTTGGGTCGGCAGCCGGGTTGAGCGCCTCCTCACACAAAGCGTCAATGGCGGCGGCAGCAGTCAGTGTAAGCATAGCCTCCCTGGCCGCCCCGGCAATATCCCGGTCCGAATCACCGGCAGCGGCAATTAACTCCCTGACTGTTTCCCGCCCCCAAGACAGCATGGAAATAGCCGCGCCGGTTTTTAACACGGTAAGAACCCTGTTCCTGATTGGCCCGGCGGCAACATAACCGGCTTCGGCAATAATCGCCGCCAAGTCCTGCCGGCGGCTGTCCACCCATAAGGAACAAAAGGCGTCAATGGAACCCCCGTCGGTTAACCGCCCCAATGCCTTCCGGGCGTTTGCTGCCACAACAGCATCCGTGTTATTAAGGGCGTCAACCAAATGCGTTACTACCTCCGGTCCCATGCCGGCGGGAATCTCCGGTTTTCCCGCCGCCAGCGCAACCTGTACTTGGTTGGCAAAGGCGGCGGTGATAGCCGCCGCCTCTGCCTCTTTTTCCTTATTATCTTCCGTGCCGGCCAATACCGGATCACCATCACCGGCAGCCCGTATCCGCTCCATAACCGTCCAAATGATCTCGCGGATATTCTGCCGCTCCCCCTCCGTCATCTGCTCGGCAATCACCTGTTCCACAAGCCTGCGTAATTCCAACACATACTCAGCGGGAAAGATCCATCCCAACTGCCGCAAATACTCTTTGTCGTCATCCCGAAGAACCATGATAATCCCTCCCCCCGCTGAATAAAAACTACTACTCATCTAGCTACACGGTACTTGCTCAGCCCATCAACTGCCACGAACTGCTTAGAAATGGCCAGGTGCTAGGCACGACGAGGACCGGAACGGAAGCGTACTGGTCGTACGCTGGAGTGAGGACCACAGGAGTAACGACGCAGATGGCCGTTTATAAGCAGTTCCCCCCTAATACTGGAGATCCTTCACCGACACCCGTTTGCGGAAAATCCAGTACACCCATCCCTGATACACCAAAACCACCGGCACCAAGGCCAAAGCGGCGATTGTCATAATCGTAAGGGTATAAGGGGAGGACGATGAATTAGTAATCGTCAGGCTCCAGGCGGGATTAAGGCTGGATACCATGAGACGCGGGAAAAGGCCCCAGAAAAAGGCTGCCGTTGTAAGCAAAATTGTGGCGCAGCTTAAAATAAAGCCTAACCCGCAGCGTTTAACGTATACGGCGCCGAAGGAAGCCACAAAGACCACAACCGCTCCCCACAAGGACACGCCGGCGCCGGCACTGGCGAACAGGTCGGTATTGCCGTAAGTCATGGCCACCAGAATCAAACAGGCAATTGCCGCCAATACTCCTGTGCCCTGCGCCGCCTTGCGGGCTCTTTCCGCCATCTCCTCTTCGGTTTTAAGGGTAAGATAGACAGCGCCATGATAAGTAAATACCAGGAAGAAAGCCAGGCCGCCAATCAGAGTGTAAGGACTTAATAAGTCGAAAAAGGTTCCCACATACTGCATTTTGGCATCGATAGGGACGCCTTTAATCAGGTTGGCAACTGCCACACCCCATAACAGGGCCGGTACGGCGCTGCCAAAAAATATCAGCCAATCCCAGGTACGGCGCCAACCGGGATTATCGTCCTTGCTGCGAAACTCAAAAGCCACTCCCCGGCCGATAAGAGCCATCAAGATTAAGAACAGCGCCAGGTAAAAGCCGCTGAACAACGTGGCGTACACATGGGGGAAAGCGGCAAACATGGCGCCGCCGGCCGTAATCATCCACACTTCGTTGCCATCCCATACCGGACCGACGGTATTGATGATTACCCGCCTCTCGGTGTCATTTTTCCCTAAGAAAGGCAACAAAATACCCACCCCGTAATCAAAACCCTCCAGCAGGAAAAAGCCGGTGAAAAGAACGGTAAGGAGTATAAACCACAGAACTGTCAGTTCCATAATGTCGCCCCCTTTGTAATAGGTTGTACCGGAGTCAGAGGAGTATCAACAGGTCCTTGTTTGGCAAATTTTTGCACGAGATAAACGGCTGCAGCCGCCAACAGACCGTAAACCAGCGTAAAGCCGATAAGAGATATCCAAATGCTGCCGGCGCCCACGGCCGGGGAAACAGCCTGATCCACCCGCTGCAGCCCGAATACGATCCACGGCTGCCGTCCGGTTTCCGTCAAAAACCAGCCGGTTGAATTGGCAATATACGGCAGCGGCAGCATCCATATAAGCCCTTTCAATAGCCACGGCGTTGTGGCAAGAGTGCCTTTTTTCGCGAAATACGCCGCCAGCAGCAGCATTAGGATCATGATACCCCCGGCAGCTATCATAATCCGAAAGCTCCAGAATACCGGCGTTACCGGCGGAACGTAGTTGCCGGGACCATATTTAGCTATATATTCTTTTTCGATGTCTTTGATTCCTTTTACTTCACCTGCCGGCGAATTATACATCAACAATGATAGCGCGTTGGGTATTTTAATTTCAAAAGGATTGGTCTTTTTCGTCTCGTCAATCACGGCAGCCACCCCGAATGGCGCCGGGTTGGCCGTCTCCCACAAAGCTTCCGCGGCCGCCAGTTTCATCGGCTGAGCCTTGCCCATAAATTGAGCTTGCAAATGCCCGGTTCCCATGACCAGCAGCAAACCCGCCACAGCCCAGGCCAGGCCAAATTTCATTGAGGTGCGGAAGAAGTCCGGATAAGATTGCCGCAAGAGCTGCCAGGCGCTGATTGCCACCACAAATACCCCGGCGGTAACCATGCCGGAAAATAGGACGTGGGCAAATTGATGCCAGGCATACGGATTGGTCAACAGGGCCGCAAAGTTTGTCATTTCCGCCCGGCCGTTATTGATGGCGTATCCCACCGGCGACTGCATAAAGGAGTTGGCCACCAAAATCCAGAAAGCCGACAGGTTGCTGGCAAAAGCCACCATCCATATGCTTAGGGCATGGAGTGCCTTCGGCAAGCGGTCCCAGCCGAATATCCACAACCCCAGGAAAGTAGACTCCAGATAAAAAGCCGTGAGCGCTTCCATCGCCAGCGGCGCGCCGAAAATATCCCCCATGAAGCGGGAATATTCGGACCAGTTCATCCCAAAATGAAATTCCTGCACAATACCGGTAACAACACCCATGATGAAATTGATCAGGAACAGTTTTCCCCAAAACTTGGTCTGCTGTTTGTACAATTCATTACCTGTCCGGACATACATAGTTTCCAAAATGGCGATAAAAATAGTCAATCCCAATGTCATTGGCACAAATAAAAAGTGATAAACAGAAGTAATGCCAAATTGCCATCTGGCAAGCAACAGCTCACTCATTTTCCTATCCCTCCATGTTCATGTTTTTCGTCCGTCGCCGGTGAAGCGAAGGAAACACCCCTGCCGGGCGGCAACCTGGACAAATGCAGTACCACCCGGAACGCATAATCGGCGGCCTGATTCAATTGCACCCCATCTCACCTCCGCTTTCCATAAAATATATTATACTGAAACGGTATAGTATTAGTTCTATTTTACCTCTTTATTTTTTTAAATTCAAGATGTCTTTTAATAATTTTTATTTATTACTTATATTTCTTTTACCAGCCTGTTCTTCAACTTGTCTGCCGCATTTATCTTTCTTTTCCTTTTTATTTAAATACTTCAAATATAATTCCAATTTATTAAAGAAGTCTTAAAATTTACTTAACAAATAAGTAGAAAATTTCTCTATAATTTATACTATAGCTATTTCTAGATTAATGGGGAATTTTGTCGCACTGTTGCAAAATGTAAAAATCAGGAGGTTTCAAAAAATGTTTATTCCAAAGAAGCAAAAAGTATTTTCAGCCTTTATTCTATCCCTAATCATCTCTTTTGTCTTAGCCTTTAACGGCATTGCTTTCGCAGCCGTTAACGGCGACACAATCGCCCTTACTGTCCTTACGGTCAACGACTTCCATGGCGCTATCGCCGACAAGGGCACAGGCAAGGATCCCGGCGCCGCCAAACTGGCCGCCTTCCTAAAACAAGAAAAAGCAAAAGATCCGACAGGTACTCTTCTCCTGTCGGCAGGCGACATGTTCCAGGGATCGGCTGATTCCAATCTTGTCTACGGAAAATCGATAGTCGAAGTCATGAACTCGGTCGGTTTCGATGCCATGTCCCTTGGCAATCACGAATTCGACTGGGGTATCGACACCTTGATGAAAATGAAAGCCCAGGCCAATTTCCCCTGGGGCGCAGCCAACATTAAGAGCAGTAACGGCCAATTGCCGGCTTTCGCCCGTCCGTCGGTGCTGACTCCTGTTCCCTACATTTTTGTTACCCGGGAAAACCTCAAAATCGGGATTATTCCGCTGGCAACGCCGGAAACAGCCTTTAAAGCCAATCCAAAAATCGTTGGCCAGTATAGATTCGAGGAGCCATCGGCAACCGTGAAAGATCTGGCCCAAAAGCTTAGGTCCAAAGGCGCGCAAGTAATCATCGTTTTGTCTCACCTGGGTGCAGATCAAAACTCGACTACCCAACAAATTACCGGTGAAGCTGCCGACCTGGCCAACAAATTGCCTGTCGGCACTGTTGACGCCATTGTTACCGGTCATACTCATACGGCTGTAGCCGGGACGGTAAACAATATTCCCATGGTCCAGGCCTTAAACAACGGCCAGCGTGTGGGCAAGATCCTGCTTAATTATTCAAAGGCGCAAGGAAAGGTAATTAGCTCAACCCCTACCCTCATGAACTTGACGACCATGACCTTAACCGGTGATAGGACTGCCCAGGCTATCGTCGACAAATACGCCGCGCAAATCGCTCCTATCAAGAACACTGTCCTCGGCTCAACAAAATATGACCTAACCCATGATAGATATGGCAGCAATGTATCCCTCCTTGGAGAATGGGCCACCGATGTTATGCGCGCCGCTGTTGGCGCTGACTTTGCTTTCCAAAACGGCGGCGGCCTGCGCACTACCATCTACGCCGGCAACGTCACCGTCGGCAACATGTATGAAGTCATGCCCTTCGACAATACCTTAAATACCATGGACATGACCGGCGCCCAAATCATCCAGGTGCTGGATTACGGCATCAAGAACACAACCATCGGCATGCTGCAGTTCTCCGGGGCCAATGTTGTATACGACGGCTCCCGCCCCGCCGGCTCAAGAATCGTATCGGTTACTATGCCTGACGGCAGCCAAATCAACACCGCCAAAAAATATAAAGTTGTAACCAACGATTTCATGGCCACCGGCGGCGACGGCTATACCACGTTTAAACAGGCATCGAACATTGTTGAAACCGGTGTTCCCGTGCGGGATACGCTGTCGGATGCCGTAAAAAAAGCAGGCCAAATCGCTTTCACCGGCGACAATCGCTTGACAATCAAATAAAGCTATTAAACTGTCACTAGGAGGATAAACGTGAACAAAAAAGTAATTCTAGCCCTGGGCATGATGTGCTCCGCCACAATAGCGCTCAACGTTGGTTATGCGGCGCCGATGACCGATTATTCCCAGGGAAAGGTATCCATTGACCTTACCATCGCCAATTCTAATGATGTCAAGGTAAACACTTCAACAGACGGCTTTGGCTCATTCGACACCAGCTATGACGGCAAAAACTCCGTCCTTGATCTCGGTCTGACAATCGGACTGGGAAAGTTCGGCATCCAATACCGGGACTTCGCGCCGAAAACTAAGACTACTTATATTGACGAGTATCTTTCCAATGCCAATTATGAAGCTAAATTTAAGGAATTTAACGTGCTCTACAAACTTAACAATTACAGCGCCGCTTTCATTGGCTATCATCAAGCTAAAGGAAGTGTTCAACTCGATTATGGCGATCCGGTCATCAGCAACCCTACTTTTTCATCTGATACAAAAAATACCATGCAAATCGGTTTAATAGGAAAAACACCCCTGGCCAAAGATCTTGACCTATTCGGCATTGTTGCTTTCGGTGGCGATCTGTCCAATTACGAGATCGGACTTGCCCAGAGAATTAGCAAAGACATGGATTTTAATATCGGCTATCGGGAAAAACATGCCGACAACCTCAATTTTTATGATTCTGTGAGTGATAGTACCTTCCGCCATGATGTCAAAGTAAGCGGTTGGAATTATGGTCTAACCTTCCGCTTCGATACAAAATAAACTTTCGCCTGTGTTTGGGCTTAATGCCAAAGAGGCTGAGAGAAAAATTCTCTCAGCCTCTTTTTTGTATTCCTTATTCCTCTTTCTCTAACGCTGCCACCAGGACAAGAAGAAGGAATCATTATTCTCATAGGCGTCATGATCGGCGCGGAAATGGATAAACACACCATTCGCCATATAACCGACGCTTATCAATTGATCATCGCCGTCATAGAAGAAAACCGCATCGGTAACATAATGGCCATGGTGCCAGAATCCTTCATTATTATGCCACTTGTAAGCACGGTATCCGGGAAATCTATTGTTCCACTCCCGATCCTGAATGCGCTCAAGCTGATAGCGCCCTCTCATAGAATTGTACCTTTCATGCCATTTAAACGGTAATTTTTTATCCGCATCATAATCATTATGGTAGGTACGGTGCCACTTGCTGTTATTGTCATAATGTTGGTACTGCCCGCGGCCTTTATCGTTATAATGTCCCCTGTTATGCTGATCGCGAGCGCTCACTGTCACGGACATCAGCAAAAGAACTGACAAGGTTACAACGAAAAGTAACAGTTTTTTCATTTCATTAACCTCCCCCTAATTATTTACCCGCACAAGGAAAGACTAATATTTTCCAGCCTCATACTTACAGTTGTTTATTGCCGATCCAAAAATAGTTTAAAATTGATAACCAAATATTTGAAATTCCCGGCGATCACCTTCCCCCTTGGACTAAATAATCACCAAATAAAATAATACTTGATTCATTAGTATTAATTGGTGTAAATAATATAACTTGTTGTACCAAACTTTTCATTTAATCTCTCATTCTGGGTTTGCTTCTAGTATCTAGTATGAGGAAAGATTGTTACAAAATTGTTACAGAATTATTACAAAATCGAGACCCTTTCAGGCAAACGGAAGCACCTTATCGTCAATAGTAGGCGTAGCTGGTGTTGATTCTTTTCATGATTTTTGATATCTCATCGCTGCCTTCATTGATCAAAATTTGTATTTCCCCTTTTCTGCTTTATTTTGTTCCCGGCGGCCGGCGGCGGTTTTGCGGCCGGAGTGTCCCATTGATCGCGAAAATGACACATCCGCGGCGTAAAGGGTTATGCTTCCTTTTGTCGAAATAAATAATAAGTTGTTCTGTAAATTTTCAGGAAAGAAGTTGTCCTATGTCGGCTGTTACTACCTTTGCGCCTGTTGATAATATCATCCTGTATTTAGGCATCGCCGCTGTTTTCGAGGCTTTAGCCGTCTACCTCCTCCAGTTCCGCAAGACACCGGGCGCCATGATGCTGGTATATTGCCAGCTCTGCAAAGGTATCTGGATTGCGGCCAAAGTTTTCTGCGGTATGAGTCCCGACTTGCCTACAAAATTGTTCTGGGCCAGATTTACCGAATGGATGCCGCTGCTGCTTATCTATTTCTGGTTTGAGTTTATCTGGGAAGTCAGCCGGCCGCAGGAAAAATTCGCCGCGGCGGTGCGGTATGCCATCCGGGGAATAACTGCCGGCCTGGTGCTGGTGATCGGCTTTGACAGTCCGCTTGGTTGGTATTACGGACCTATAACCTTGGACGGTCAGTTGCTGACCATCGCGTTCGGACCGGCGGCCTGGGTGACTATGGTGTTTTGTTATGCCCTGAATCTGATCTCTCTTGGCCTATCGGTCCGCTGGATATACTCTACCCAAGGTCTCCGGCGTCAGCAGGCCGTTGTGCTTGCGGTGACGCCGCTATTCAATTTTATCGGCCACATTCTGAGCTATACCCTGAACCTGCAGGCGGTATCGCCGCAAATCGTCGGGCAGCTATTGTCGGCTTGTTACATAACCTGGGTCTTTTACCGCTGGCGGGTATACAGCATCCTGCCGCTGGCACAGGATGCCGTTACCCACGATATGATCGACGGCCTGGTGGTTGTGGATGAAAAAGGCTACATTGTCGACCTAAATCCGGCAGCGCAAGCCATCCTTACCGGCCTGCCGGCAGTTGTGGGCGAACCCTTTCAAAAAGTCGCCGCCGCCTGGCCGGCACTCTCTGGCATTGGTGACGGCGACCGGCCGGAAACACGCGAGGCATCCCGCGAATATAACACTGAGCACTTTTTTTATCAGCTACGGTCCCTGCCGCTCACAACGCCGCAGGGCAATCCACTCGGCAAAACCATCCTCTTGAAAGACATCACCAGACAAAAACAAGACGAAAAGAAAATGCTGGAAGCGGAAAAGGCCCTGTCCATCCTCACCGAGCGGGAACGGCTGGGCCGGGAACTGCACGACGGTCATGGCCAGCTATGGAGTTATTTCCAGGTGCAGGTGGAAGCCGTCCGGTCGCAGCTGGAAAAAAATAACCCCGTTCAGGCTGGAATGCTCCTGGATAAACTAGCCAATAACATGCAGGGCATGCATGTCGATATCAGGGAATCCATCACCGGCCTGCAGCTTGCAGGTACTGCCGAACAAGGCATCTGGCAGTCACTGGAGGAATACCTGCAGTGGTTTAAACAAAACTATGAAATTGCCGCCACCCTCACCATCAGCCAGGAGTTTATCCCCGGGCTGCTGCCGCCGACCACCGAAGTGCAGCTCTTGCGCATTATTCAGGAAGCACTGACCAATATCCGCAAACACGCCAACGCCCGCCAGGTCAGCATCACGATTACGGCGAGCGGCGGCCGGGTGGATATCGAGGTAGTAGATGACGGCAGCGGCTTTGACATGGCGGCGGCAATGGCGAAAAAGGGCCGCTTTGGCCTGAAAATCATGCAGGAGCGGGCCGATGAGATCGGCGCCACACTCCGCATCAAGACCAAACCGAAGGTCGGAACCTGGCTCAGCTTGCAAATCCCGGTGACAGACGGAAAGGAAATGGTGGTATGAGAATACTGTTAGTGGACGATCACCCCTTGTTTATGGATGGACTAAAAGATCTCCTGACCGCCAATGATATCGAGGTGACAGGCACGGCGACCAATATCCGGGACGCCGTCCTTAAGGCCAGGGCCACGCGGCCCGATGTCATTCTGATGGATGTACAGATGCCGGGCGGCGACGGAATTGAGGCTGCCCGGCTCGTTAAAGCCGAATTCCCGGAAATCAGAATCGTCATGCTCACCGTGTCACAGAATGACAAGCATTTATTCGAGGCGATTAAAGCCGGTGCCTCAGGCTATCTGTTAAAAGGCCTGCCCAAAGAACAATTCCTGGCCCTGCTGACCGGCTTAAGTCAGGGCGAGTCTCCTCTTTCCCCCGGTCTGGCGGCCAAGGTACTCACGGAATTCGCCCGGCTGCACCAAGAACGGGATCTGGCGGATAGGGCCGCCGACAAGACCTCGTTATTGAGTTCCCAGCAAGTTGAAATCTTAAAGCTGGTGGCGCAGGGATTAACCTATAAGAAAATTGGCGGCATCGTCTATCTCAGCGAGGCTACCGTCAAATACCATATGGGAGAAATCATGAACCGTCTGCACCTGGAAAATCGCAGTCAGGTCATCGCCTTTGCCGCCGAACTGGGGCTGGCCGCCAAGAGAAAAAAATAACGCTACCGAACGCCAAATAACATACAGGCTAAGAAAATTTACGAAAAAGTATAGAAAATCTATACTTTTTTTGTGCAAATTTATCCCTTCGTCTAATGTGTTCCCGGTAGGGTTCTGCTATTTTAGTAAAAAGAAATATTGAAGAATGCCATTTTGATTTGAAAGTGGGTGAAACCTTGGAAACGGTGGAGGTCGTTTTTTGCGGCAACTCCGTCTATCTTTGCGGTTTGGCCGCCGGACTGCGACTAAACAAAAAGCTGCGCATCCGCCTGGTGGATAATACGTTAGATAAAGCCATGCCTGAACTAAAAATACTCCATCCCCATGTGGTCATTGCGGAAAGTCCCGCTCCCAGAGAGGTAAACACCCTGCAAAACACCCATCCCGGCCTGCTTCTGATCGGCATTGACGCGGCAACTGATTCGCTCAGAATCTTTGCCGTTGAACAGCCAGTCTTCTCTGTGGAAAAGCTGGGACAAGTCATTTTCCAGTATACGAAAAGAAATGGCCATTTCGAACCAAATTGCGAATTTGCCAATAAGAGAGGAGAAAATGATGAAAAATAAAATTTCGCGCCATACAAAACGAATCGTCGCCAAGCTTACCCTGTTAGTCCTGGCGGCCGCTCCGGCGTACGCCGCCGTGCCGCCTGACAGCGGCGCGGCTCTCGGCAGCGTGAAGCCGCATCGTCAATCGAATATTATTGAATAATTATTGGGTAAATAATTACATCTTAGTAAATTTTGAAGATTTTTAGGCAATTTTGAAGATTTTTGTAATTTTATGAAGGAAAAAATTACAATGAGAAGAAAATTTATTAAATGGATTTATATTTGGTAAATTTATCAAACTTTTTCCGGAAGGTAATGCCTGGTTCCATTCCAAATATAAAGCTTTTCCTACCGCCTAAATCTGGCCGGCGGGCGACCGTCTCCTGAAGGCTTGGCGCTCTTTCCAAATTTATTATGGAAGAAGGTTGGTGATGTGATGCTGGAAATCAAACCGGTATTACCAGGTGAGGATGATATTTTTCTGTTTGAGGTTTATGCCAGTTCGCGTACCGAGGAAATGGCGGCATGGGGGTGGGATGAAAAGCAGCGACGGGAGTTTTTGCGGC
Organism: Methylomusa anaerophila; assembly: GCF_003966895.1. NCBI lineage: Bacteria > Bacillati > Bacillota > Negativicutes > Selenomonadales > Sporomusaceae > Methylomusa > Methylomusa anaerophila. Next base: position 1,137,522 of record NZ_AP018449.1, read on the forward strand.
AGCAGCATGCGGTGCAGCAGCTTTCTTACCGGCAGCGATACCCCGGACTGCAGTACCGGATTATTTTATCCGACGGCGCTAAAGCGGGACGGATGGCAATGGCGCAGAGCGATCAGGAACTGGTACTGGTGGATATCATACTGTTGCCGGAATTTCAGAATAAAGGTTTGGGGACGGCAGTGCTAACAGCTTTGCAGGCGCAGGCGGCAGCTAATCGCCTGCCGCTGCGGCTGAATGTGCTGAGCGCCAGCCGGGCAAGGCAACTGTATGAACGACTGGGGTTTCAGGCGGACGCCGCCGGCGAATTGTATACGGCAATGAAGTGGACGCCGCCGGCGAATTGTCAATGAGGGCGGCCGAGATTGATCATTGCCAATACTCGAAATAAAGGAGGGAAATAGTGTATGGGCTGGTTGCAACGACCAAATAATTGGGTGGCGATTATGTTATTATTACTAATGTTTTTGACCAATCCGGCATTTATCGGGCCATTGCATGCGGCAAGGGCCGACGCCGAGGCGACGGCGGACGGTGCGGAGCAAGCGGACTTGAAGATCAAAACAGAAGCGCCCGCCGGGGCGCTGCCAACCGCCGATCCGGATTCCAGCCATTTGGCGGATAACGAGAAGGCGCGGATGTTTTTCAACCGGTTGATTCCCTATTACATCAAGCAAGGGAAAAGGCAGGGGCCGGAGTGGCTGAAAACCACGGATATCAAATTTTCGTTTACGCAGGATAACAAACCGGTGTATTCCTTGGAAACCGTTCAGCCCTTCGCCCAGGCTGACAGCCGCGGCCAGCTGTGGTTCTGGCAGGGACGTTACGCTCATCAGGGCGATGGTGACAACACGGCCAACCTGGGGGTGGGCTGGCGCAAGCTGGCGCCGGACAAGACCCGGATGGTTGGACTGAATATGTTTTATGATCATGGTTTCAAGTATGATTTGTCGCGGGTGGGGTTCGGCGCGGAATACTTCAATAAACTGGCGGAATACCGCGCCAATGTATACATACCCACCTCCGGCGACCGGCAGACAGGGGTAAGTTATTGGGACGAGGGGGTGCTGTATTCCTATATCCGGGCCGTACAGGGGTTTGATTATGAAGTGGGAACTTCTCTGAAACATGCCCGGTGGCTGAGTTTTTATGCTTCAGGCTTTTATTATGACCAAAAATACAATCCGGATGAAGAAGGGTTTAGGTTGCGCAGTGTAATGCAGCTTACTCCCCGGTTTTCCGCCGAGCTGGGGTATGAAAAATCCAATTTGTCCAGGGGCAGCATCTATGCCCATGTGGCGTATAAGCTGGCGGACTGCCTGGGACCATCCCTATACGGCGACAGCGGGAAGAAAGATAAGCGAAACGATGACCTTACATACAAGCTGCTGCAAAAAGTAGAACGAAACAACACCATAAAAACTGAAACGTTTACCAAATTTGTGTCGTATAACGGCAGTGTAAGCGCTAACGTTACCAATGCCGCCGGCCAGCCCGTCCAGGGGGCAAGCCTGCAGGCCTATCAGAACGGCAGCCCGGCGGGAAATCCGGTGCTGACTGATACCGCCGGCACCGGCGTTATCAGCGGCCTGAATGTTGGCACATACACTGTAAAAGCCACCTATTTCCGCTATTCAGGCGACAGCAGCGCAGTAACCGTTCAAAAAGGCCAGACTGCCGATACGGCGATCCGCTTGCCTTTCACCGGCGGCAGCATAAAGGTTAATGTTGTTGATAGCCAGGGCAATCCGGTTAGTGGCGCAGCCGTTACCGCCCACCCTGTTGGCGGCGGACAATCGGCTCAGGCGGAGAGGACAATTTGGGACCGCATTTTGGGGGTAAAAACAGCTTTTGCGTCCGAAGGCGAATTTACCTTCACGATAACGACGGGACCTGACGGAACGGGGACTTTCAACTTGCCGCCAGGCAGCTATAGTTTTACCGTAAATGCCAACGCTCAAACCATGAATAGTATTAACGTCAATGTGCCGGCAAGCGGGGGCACAGTCAATGTCGTTGTTGCGTTAAACTCCGGCAACAATTCTAATGCCGGCACTGCGGCTGTCACCGTCACGGATGGAAGCGGGCCGCTGAGCGGCGCTACGGTAAGCGTCACCGTCAACGGTACGGCGCGAACAGCAACCACCAATGGGTCAGGCCTGGCGGTTTTCAGCGATTTGCCTCCAGGCACGTATGCCTTTTCGGCAAGCAAGAGCGGCTATACCGGTAATACCGCCACAATATTAACGATTGGCGTTAGTGCGTCGGTTTCGGGAACCATAGCATTGACCATACAACCGGGCAACGCCGACATAACGGTAACCGACGGCACTAATCCGCTCAGCGGCGCCACCGTCAGCGTCACCGTCAACGGCACGGCGCAGACAGCCTCCACCAACAGCGCCGGCGTGGCAAGCTTCACCAATATTCCCACCGGCACCTATGCCTTTACCGCTGCTATGGCCGGCTATACCAGCAACACAGCCGCCAACGTCGCCATTACCAACGGTGCTACAGCCAGCGCCGCCATTTCGTTGACCCGCCAAACCGGCAACGCCAGCATAACGGTAACCGACGGCACTAATCCGCTCAGCGGCGCCACTGTCAGCGTCACCGTCAACGGCACGGCGCAGACAGCCTCCACCAACAGCGCCGGCGTGGCAAGCTTCACCAATATTCCCACCGGCACCTATGCCTTTACCGCTGCTATGGCAGGCTATGCCAGCAATACAGCCGCCAACGTCGCCATTACCAACGGCGCTACAGCAACCGCCGCCATTTCCTTGACCCGCCAAACCGGCAACGCCAGCATAACGGTAACCGACGGCGCCAACCCGCTCAGCGGCGCCACTGTCAGCGTCACCGTCAACGGCTCGGTACAGACAGCCACCACCAACGGCTCGGGCGTGGCAAGCTTCGCCAATATTCCCAGCGGCACCTATACTTTCACCGCCAGTAAGAGCGAGTATAACGACAATACGGTCAGTGTAACCATAACCAGTGGCGGCACGGCAGCGGCGGCCGTGGCGTTAGCCAGGCAAACCGGCAACGTCAACATTACGGTAACCGACGGTGCCAATCCGCTCAGCAGTGTTACTGTCAGCGTCACCGTCAACGGTTCGCTGCAGACAGCCACCACCAACGGTTCGGGCGTGGCGAACTTTAGCAATATTCCCACCGGCACATATACCTTTACCGCCAGCAAGAGCGGCTACAACAGCAATACAGCCAGCGTTGCCGTAGCCAGCGGCAGCCCGGCGGCCGCTACCGTGGCTTTGACCAGGCAAACCGGCAACGTCACCGTAACCTTGAGCGGCACCATGTCGGCCTCGAATTATACCGTCACCGTTACCGACAGCGCCAGCGCAACCCACACCGGCACCGTCAGCAGCGGCAGCACCACCGCCACCATCAGCAACATACCCGTCGGCAACTGCACCGTCACGGTGTCAGCACCCAGCGGCTATACAGCCATCCCCAACCCCAACAGCTTTACCCTCACTACCGCCGGCCAGGCCGTGGCCGTAACCTCCAGCCAGCAAACCGGCAACGTCACCGTAACCTTGAGCGGCACCATGTCGGCCTCGAATTATACCGTCACCGTTACTGACAGCGCCAGCGCAACCCACACCGGCACCGTCAGCAGCGGCAGCACCACCGCCACCATCAGCAACATACCTGTCGGCAACTGCACCGTCACGGTGTCAGCACCCAGCGGCTATACAGCCATCCCCAACCCCAACAGCTTTACCCTCACTACCGCCGGCCAGGCCGTGGCCGTAACCTCCAGCCAGCAAACCGGCAACGTCACTATAACTTTGAGCGGCACCATGTCGGCCTCGAATTATACCGTTACCGTTACCGACAGCGCGAGCGGAACCCACACTGGCACCGTCAACAGCGGCAGTACCACCGCCACTATCAGCAACATACCGGTCGGCGACTGCACCGTGACGGTCACACCACCCAGCGGCTATTCGGCCAATCCCAGCCCCAACAGCTTTACCCTCACTACCGCCGGCAAGGCTGTGGCCGTCACCTCCAGCCTGCAAACCGCCAGCGTCACTATAACTTTGAGTGGCACCATGTCCGCCTCCAACTATACCGTTACCGTTACCGACAGCGCCAGCGGAACCCACACTGGCACCGTCAGCAGCGGCAGTACCACCGCCACTATCAGCAACATACCGGTCGGCAACTGCACCGTGGCGGTCACACCACCCAGCGGCTATACGGCCACCCCCACCCCCAGCAGCTTTACCCTCTCTACCGCCGGCCAGGCCGTGGCCGTAACATCCAGCCAGCAAACCGGCAACGTCACCGTAACCTTGAGCGGCACCATGTCGGCCTCGAATTATACCGTCACCGTTACCGACAGCGCCAGCGCAACCCACATTGGCACCGTCAACAGCGGCAGTACCACCGCCACTATCAGCAACATACCGGTCGGCGACTGCACCGTGACGGTCACACCACCCAGCGGCTATACGGCCACCCCCACCCCCAGCAGCTTTACCCTCTCTACCGCCGGCCAGGCCGTGGCCGTAACATCCAGCCAGCAAACCGGCAACGTCACTATAACTTTGGGCGGCACCATGTCCGTCTCCGGCTATACCGTTACCGTTACCGACAGCGCAGGCGGAACCCACTCCGTCTCAGGCCCGCAGACTCTCGGCGCTTCGGCCACAATCAGCAATATACCGGTCGGCAACTGCATCGTAACAGTGTCCGCGCCCAGCGGCTATACAGCCACTCTCAGCCTCAGCAACTTTAACCTCTCTACCGCCGGCCAGACCGTGATAATAACGTTTGACGCCAGCGGCAGTACAATTAATTTTACGATAGATCCATCCGTGTTTCCTACGAACAATGGTAGCCGGTGGACTATTGTAGCTTTCCCTGCTAGCGGTGGCTCTATAACAGATGATAGTATAGTTAAACAGGTTGAAGTTACCAATGCCTACTCGGCCAGTATGAGTATAGCGCCGGGAACGTATCAATTTTGGTTGTTTGAATGGTCTGGTACTCCTCCGCCGGTGGGGGGGTCTGCAGGTACTAGCTATTTATCCTATGGAACTGACTATTCAGATCATACCGTTCCTGGTACCACGTCCATTTTATTTTAGTAGATATTAAACTAACGGCGCCGCCGCGGGAAGAAAGCTTTTCCCGCGGTGTAAAGCCTCCGGCTTGCTTTTGTTTATATAGATGTACCGGCGGCTTGCAGACCAATAACGAGAGGAGGTGAACGGCGGGAAGGCATAACTGGATTTTCCGGCTAGCTATAATAATATCGGACAGGAGGAAAAGCATATGGCAGAATATTATCTGGGAGAAATACGAATGTGGGCCGGTCCCCGCATACCGGCGGGGTGGCGGCTGTGTGACGGCAGCCTGCTGGATGTGGCAACTTATCAAGCGCTTTATACGCTCATTGGAACAACCTACGGCAGCACCAGCGCAAATAACTTCGCCCTGCCGGATTTGCGGGGGCGGCTGGCTGTCGGCCAGGGGCAAGGACCCGGCTTGACGCCGCATAATTTAGGCGCTGCCGGCGGCAGGGAAAATGTTGTCTTAACTACCGCTCAGATTCCCGGCCATACCCACACGATTTATGCCACCTCGACGGCGGGCACAGCCAACATTCCCGGCCCTGCGGCGGTCTGGGCCCATTGTGAAACGCCCAAACCCTATTCAACCGTCACTGCCGCCGCGCCGCCGGACGCTGCCATGAGCGTGGCCGCGCTGACGTCTGACGGGGGGAATCAGCCGCATAATAATGTAATGCCGTCGCTGGTGATAAACTTTATCATCGCCGTACAAGGCGGCCTATATCCCACGCCGGCTTAAACGAAAGACTTTTTAAAAAACCAGGAAGACCGAAGGAGTGAAACTATGAGTGATTGGTTTATAGGTGAAATCAGGCTATTTTCGTATGGGCTGATACCACGCGGCTGGACGCCTTGCGACGGCAGGCTGCTGCAGGTTCAGCAAAATACGGCGCTGTTTAGCCTTATCGGCAATTATTTCGGCGGGGACGGCCGAACCACCTTTGCTTTGCCGGACTTGCGGGGGCGGGTCGCGGTGCATCCGCAAGTTGCCGATCCGACCAGAATTGCGTTCCAGAAAATGGGGATGACCGCCGGCGGCGAAACGCATCAGTTGACCATCAGTGAAGTTCCTGCCCATACCCATGCGGCCCAGGCCAATACGGAGGCGGGAACAGGTTACGCCGTGGCGGGAAATGTTTGGGCGGCCGGGGCCGCCGGCCAGAATTTATACGGTGCGCTCCCCGCTTCGCCGCCACAAATGAATGGCGGCGCAGTAAGCCCGCAGGGCGGCGGCCAGGGGCATGAAAATATGCAGCCCTTTCTGGCGCTGAGTTATTGTATCGCGACCACGGGGCTTTATCCCCAAAGACCATAAAGGAGGCTGACGAAATGGATTCGTATGTGGGAGAAATCCGGTTGTTCGCCGGTACCTATGCGCCGCTGGAGTGGCTGTTTTGTGAGGGGCAGGTGCTTCCCACCAACCAATACCAGGCTTTATACGCCGTGCTGGGAAATACGTACGGGGGGAACGCTTCGCAAGGCACATTCGCCCTGCCCGACTTGCGGGGCAGGGCGCCGATGGGGTCCGGTACAGGCACCGGTTTGACAGCAAGAAATCTCAATGATGCTCCCGGCAGCGTTACGGTGACATTAACCTCTGCGCAAATGCCCAGCCATACTCATACCGTAAAGGGTAAGGTCCCCACCCCCACTAGTATGAGCGCTGACCCGCAAAACAATGCTTGGACAAATGTTGCCAGGAGCACGCCGATTTATACGAATAATGCACCGAATACCGCGTTGGATCAAAAAGCGGTGAGTGCCTTTCCGGGCGGTGGTTTGCCGCATGACAATGTCCAGCCGTGTGTCGGCATAAACTATATTATTTCGCTATATGGCACATTCCCTCCGTCCGACTAGAAAGACTAAGAGGGTTGCAAATTAATCGCTAGTTCAAAACATCCAACCTAGGTTGGATGTTTTTTGAGGAGAGTCACGGGACGGTCCCTTGACTCTTTTGTCACTCGCCGGCACTCTGCAAGAGTCAAGGGGACGGTTCTCTGGCTCACTTCGTTCGCTGCACCATGTTTCGATTTATTCCAACAAATTCGCAATTTGACGTATTGATAAACTGGATTCTCTTTTCAGTTTGCTGACAAGGTCCCATCGCAGGTTCTCATTTTCTTTGGCTTTTAAGTCATTAAGGCCGATATTGTTTTGAACTATATAGTTTTCAAAAATGAGTTACAATCGTAATGCTAGGATAAGCGTAGGTTAAGCGGCAGCGTCGAAGCGTTCCTAGCATTACGATTAATAGAAAATCATTTTTGAATTCCATATAGATAACTCGCAATTAATTCCCCGGCCTGCTTTTCAGTTTGAACAGGCTTCTCCGCTATTTCTTCTTTTGCCAAATCTATGAATTGCTCATCGCTCTGTGTATTTGAATATTCTTCAAATAGCCGGGTTGCGCTTTCTATTCTGCAAATAGTTTTAGTGTCTTGACAACGGGGGGCATTACATTTTCCTTTTATCCCCGTCCGCCGAACTCGGTCCAGCCAGCCAGTCGTCCGGCTACTGCCGGCGTTAAATCTCCTTCGCGAAAGCGCCACCGCCAGTTGCCGCCGACAGTGCCCGGCCGGTTCATGCGGGCTTCACCGCCTAATAACAGCACGTCCTGCAGGGGTAGGATAACAGTGTCGGCACGGCTCATGCAGGCCAGACGGACCAGTTGCTCGCATACTCCCGTCTCACTGTTATCCTCGCCTAGGTGTAACTGTTTCAAATGATCCAGGACTATATTCTGAAGGCATAAATTATCTTTTTGCACTTCCCGCCACCAGCCGAGCAGGGTGTTGTTATCATGGGTGCCGGTATATACCACCGAATTCCGGCTATGATTATACGGCAGAGCCGGAGCCGCCGCGCCGTCGCCAAACCCAAACTGCAGCACCTGCATGCCGGGAAAGGCAAACTGGTTCTTGATGCGGTTCACTGCGGGCGTAATTACTCCCAAGTCCTCGGCTATCAGGGGCAGATTCTCGAAGTAACGGCCAATAACCCGGAAAAACTTTTCCCCCGGGCCGGATACCCAGCGACCCTTTACAGCTGTTTTTTCACCGGCCGGTATTTCCCAGTAGGACTCCAAGCCCCGGAAATGATCCATACGGGCAATGTCAACCACGGTGAAGATGACCTCCAGGCGTCGGCGCCACCAGGCGTAGTCGTCCCCGGCCATGACATCCCATCGGTACAGGGGATTGCCCCATAATTGACCGGTGGCGCTGAAATAATCGGGAGGAACCCCGGCTACCGCCGCCGGATTTCCCTGTTTATCCAGATTGAACAGTTCCGGCTTAGCCCAGACATCGGCGCTGTCGTGAGCTACAAACAGGGGTAGATCGCCCAACAGGCGGATACCTTTCCCGTTGGCGTATGTTTTCAGTTCGCCCCATTGCTGCCAAAAGGCATACTGGAGGAAGAAATGATACTCTATTTCCCCGGCCAGTTCCTGCTTATATTGCCGCCGGGCCTCAGCCTGCCGGCCGGCGATTGCGGCATCCCACAAATTCCACTTGCCCCCGGCAAAACGTTGCCTTAAGGCCATGAACAGGGCGTAGTCCTCCAGCCAGTCGCCATGGGTTGTGACAAAGCTTTGGTAGCTTTCCGGCTTTGGCTGCTGGCGGAAACGGGTGAAAGCCTGGCGGAACAGCCGCTCTTTCCAAGCTTTGACCCGAGCAAAATCTATATAACTGTCGGGAAACTTCTCCGCCGCAAAGGCAGCATCCACTTCCGGCCTGGTCAGCCAGCCCCGCTCAATCATCCGGTCAGGGGACAGGAGCAGCGGGTTGCCGGCAAAAGCCGACGGACACTGATAGGGGGATTCCCCAAAACCGGTGGGATTTAACGGCAGTACCTGCCACAACCGCTGTTTGGCAGTCTGGAGAAAATCAACAAATTGGAATGCCGCGTCCCCCAAGTCGCCGATCCCGTACCGTCCGGGCAGGGAAGTAGGATGAAGCAGCACGCCGCTCATTCTGTCTCCTGGCCGGGGATGCTCTTCCTTATCCGCCGCCAGCAGCATTCCCGCCAAGGGTTTCAGGTCAAGCACCAGATGCCCGTTTTCAGTAAAGGGGATTTTTTCATCATTATTTAGCAAATCATAGGCGTAAAGCTGATCGCCGATCAAATGGTTCAGGTCAAGGTCAATGTGCACCGTTTCAATTGGGTTCCGGTTTAGAAGCACTATGGCGGTGTTATCGGCAACCAGCCGGCCAAACACATCCCGGCCGCCGGTTAACCGGCGGGCGTAGCCGTACGCGTCGCCCTGGGCCAGCAGCGGCAGCCAGTGGCCGCTGCGCAGTACAGTATATTGATGGCGCAGGGCAATCATCTGCTTGTACCAGGCCACCAGCCGGGTATCCTCCCGCCCCCACGGGTAAGGCCGCCGGTTTAAGGGATCGCTGTAGCCTTCAAGTCCGGCCTCATCGCCATAGTAGACGCAGGGGGCGCCGGGAAAGGTCATCTGCCATAATACCGCCAGTTTCAATCTGGCTATTCCCTTGCTTCTCTGCTCCGGCGTCAATTTGTGCTTAAAGGCGGCTAGTTTCGTTTGCTGGACTTCGGCCGGAGCTTCCCCTAACAGGGTTAAAATCCGGGGAACGTCATGCGTGCCAATGACATTCATGGCCGCATAAAAGTTTTCCTGCGGGTAGTTTTCATATAAATTCATCAATACCCGCTGCACAGTTTCTCCATCCATGCACCCCAGCAAAAAATTCAATACCGTTTGACGAAAAGGATAATTCATCACACTGTCAAGATGATCGCCGCTGAAATACTGCCGTAGTTCGCCATAGGCCACTTTGCGGGAAGCATCTTCCCACACTTCGCCGATCAAAACGGCATCAGGATCCTGTTCTTTTAATGCTTGCCGGAACCTAGCAATAAACTCGGACGGCAGCTCGTCAGCCACATCCAGGCGCCAACCTTTGGCGCCCAAACGCAGCCAATGTTTAAGAACACTGTCTTCCGCCGCAATAATATAGCGGATGTACGACGGGTCCGTCTCGTTGACGTTAGGCAGGGTGTCAATGCCCCACCAGGATTCATAGCCGTCCGGGTAAGCGCTGAACCGGTACCAGCTGTAATAGGGAGACGCCGGGGACTGGTAAGCGCCCACCCCCGGGTAATTCCCTTCTTTATTGAAATAAAGGCTGTCGCTGCCGGTGTGACTGAATACCCCGTCCAGGATGACATAGATGCCCATGGCCTGGGCTTGGGCGCACAGCTCGGCGAAAAGAGCATTATCCCCAAACATGGGGTCAATGGTCTTGTAATCGCCGGTGTCATATTTATGATTGCTGGGCGCGTCGAACAAAGGATTGAAATAGATGGCGGTTATGCCTAATTCTTTTAGATACGGCAATTTCTTGATCACGCCGGCCAGGTTGCCGCCAAAAAAATCATAGGCCAGGATGGCGCCTGTCTCCACATCGCGGGTATATACGGGAGTATCCTGCCAGGATGCGTGCAGCAGGCTTCCCGGCTTTGGATTCATTACCCGGCCGTCGGGCGAGCCGTTATAGAACCGATCCGGGAATATCTGATAGATAACGGCGTCTTTCATCCACGCCGGCGTCTTGGCCTCCGGCCGGTAGACGGAAATTTGATACGACTGCGGCCGCGAATCGGTGATCAGCCCCAGGCCCCCCAGCTCTTCGCTGTTGTTCCCATAATAATAAGTCTGGCTGCCCTGCCTGATTATAAAGTAATACCAGAGGTGACCGGGTTCATCCGGCGCAGTAATGGAAGTTTCGTACCACTGGCGCCCGGATGCTTCTTCCCGGGTTACTACCATGACTTTTAAGCTCTCGCCGGTCCGGTCCCGCCATGTGCGCAATATAACGGCGTCAGCGGTTGCTGAAAACTCCTGTCTGTCTATACTTAGCCTTAAAGTAATGGTTGAACGACAAGAAGCAGCCCCAAAAGGGCTGCGGTAGCGTAAATCCTGAGAGTCATGCATTATTGCGTGGTATCCCATTGGTGACGACCTCCCAGAAGTAGAACTGCCTGGCCTAATCATCCAGTAAACAGGCGGGAGAGGAATATTGCCTGCCGCCTACCCGGACAACAAGAGGCTTAATTTTCCAGATACCGATAGCGTATTCGGATATCGTCCGGTCGGTGGAAAAGCGTCCGGAAAAAGCAATATTATTAATTGATAATTTTCTCCAGCTGCTCTGATTTTTATAAAACTCATTGATACGGTTCTGAGCACTGATATAGGTCCCGAAATCTTTCAGGACAAAGTATTCGTCATTGGTCCGGATCAGCGAGTGGTAGATGGCGTCAAACTCGTCGAAACCTACGGGGAAGAACCCGTTTGTCAGTTGGTCTACCAGCATCTTGATCCGCTTGTCGCTGTGGTAAAGATCAAGCACGTTATAGCCGCCCTGAGTATAGTAACGGATTACCTCGTCGGCCGTTAGCCCGAAAACAATGATATTTTCGGCGCCAACCTCATCCCGCATTTCAATGTTGGCGCCATCCAGCGTACAGATGGTAACCGCCCCGTTCATCATGAATTTCATATTGCCGGTACCTGACGCTTCTTTGCTGGCGGTGGAAATTTGCTCACTGACATCCGCCGCCGGTATAATCAGTTCCGCCAGGGATACGCTGTAGTTTTCCAGGAAGACTATCTTGATCTTATTCTTAACCAGCGGATCTTTGTTCACCATTCCGGCTAAAGTAGTAATAAGCTTTATTGTCCGTTTAGCCAAATGGTAGCCCGGAGCCGCCTTACCGCCAAAGATAAAGGTACGCGGCGCAATATCAAGATCGGGGCTTTCCTTCAGTCTGTTGTACAAATCCATAATATGCAGGACGTTGAGGGTTTGGCGCTTATAAGCATGAATGCGCTTTACATGCACGTCAAATATGGAGTCAACATCAACTGTGATGCCGTTATGATCCTTAATATACTTGGCAAGAACCTCCTTATTATGGCGCTTTACCTGGGCTATTTTCTCCTGGAAAACGGCATCCCCGGCATATTTGTGCAGATTGGTAAGGTCGGTAGGATGAGCCAGCCAGCTAAAACCGATCGTATCGGTAATTAAAGCGGCTAGCTGGGGATTGGCATTAGCCAGCCAGCGGCGGTGGGTTACCCCATTGGTTTTATTGTTAAACCGGTAAGGATAGAATTCGTGGAAATTGGCCATTACTTGCTTCTTCAATATCTCCGAATGAATTTTCGCCACGCCGTTAACGCTGTGACTGCCAACCACGGCCAAATGGGCCATATGCACATAGCCATCGGCAATAATGGCCATGCGCCGGATTTTTTCCCACTCACCGGGATACCGCTGCCAAAGAGCGGCGCAATAGCGTTTATTGATTTCCTCTACAATCATGTAGATACGCGGCAATAAACATTTGAACATATCTATGGGCCATTTTTCCATAGCTTCCGGCAGTATGGTATGATTTGTATAGGATACCGTATTCACGGTAATGTGCCAGGCTTCTTCCCAGGATAACCCCTCTTCATCAATGAAGACGCGCATTAGTTCCGGAATGGCCAGTGCCGGATGGGTATCATTAATATGGATGGAAATGTATTCATGGAATTTGGTTATGGAATTATATGCTTCACAGTGATTCTTCATGTAGCGCCGCACAATGCTGGCGATACCTGCCGCTACGAAGAAATACTGCTGTTTTAGCCTTAAGATCCGTCCTTCTTGATAGTTATCATCAGGATACAGTACTTGCGTGGTAGCTTCCACATTATATTTATACTCCACCGCTTTAAGGTAATCGCCTTTACTGAAGGAAGAAAAGTCGAATTCATCAGCTTCGGCGCTCCAAAGCCGCAGCGTGTTTACCGTTTCACAGTTATAGCCAACCACCGGGACATCATAAGGCACGGCCCGGACCGGTTCATAATTTTCATGATAAAAAATACATTGGCCCTCGTGAGTTTCCATCCGGACGTTGCCGCCAAATTTCACGGTAACGGCCCGGTCGGCCTTCCGTACCTCCCAGACGTATCCGTCCTCGAGCCAGTTGTCCGGAAGTTCCACCTGGTACCCATTGATGATTTTTTGTTCGAACAGACCATGACGGTAACGGATGCCGCAGCCATGACCGGGAAACTGCAGGGCAGCCAGCGAATCAAGAAAACATGCCGCCAACCGCCCTAAACCGCCATTGCCCAGGCCGGCATCCGGCTCCAGCGCCTCCAGTTCTTCCAGGCTGATTCCCATCTCGGCCAGTCCCTGGCGGCAGATATCTTTTATGCCCAAGTTGAAAAGATTATTGACCAGCAATTTTCCCAGCAGGAACTCCATAGAAAAGTAATAGACCTGCTTCTCCCCGCTATAGCGGTATTGCTTGTTGGTTTGGTACCAGCGCTTGCTGATGTGGTCCCGGATCAGACTGGCCAGGGCGATATATTTGTCTTTGGGGGACGAGTCGTCCAGACTTTGCCCAAACAAGGTTTGCAGTTTATCCACAAATTCCGTTTTGAACTCTTCGGTAGTTTTGAACATTAACTTTCTACCCCCTTTACACGTCTTTCCGGCTATTATCCGAAATAGGATCGAAACTGGATAAACTTGCACTTGGCTATTGCTGCTCCGGCCCTTTAAGTCCGGTATACAATTCTACATACTTAAGGGCGGAATTATGCCAGCTAAAATCGGCGCGCATGGCGTTTTTCATAATCTTGGCCCATGTTTTGTGGTCCTTATACAGTTCCACCGCCTGCTCAAGGGTATAAAGCATGTCGTGGGCATTATAATTGGCAAAGTTAAACCCGTTTCCTTCTCCTGTCTCTTTATCGTAAGCCAGCACCGTATCTTTCAGGCCCCCCACTTCCCTGACGACAGGCAGGCTGCCGTAACGCAGGGCGATAAGCTGGCCGATGCCGCACGGCTCAAAGCGGGACGGCATGAGGAATAAATCAGAGCCGGCGTAGATTTTGCGGGACAGCGAGTCGGTAAAGCCGATATTTGCCGACACCTGGCCGGGGTAACGCCAGGCGGCGTCCAGGAATATATGCTGATAATGCGCCTCCCCGCTTCCCAGTACCACCAGTTGAACATCCAGCGCCAGTATTTCGTCCAGCACCCGCGCCACCAGGTCAAAACCCTTGGGGCTGACCAGACGGGACACGATGCCGATGAGGGGAATATTCTTATTTACCGGCAAGCCCAGCGCCGCCTGCAGCTTTACCTTATTTTCCAGCCTTTTGGTGGTGCCGCGCCAGTTGTAGTTTACAAAAATTTCCCCATCAGCGGCCGGATCGTAAATCTCGTAATCAATACCGTTTACAATCCCATGGAGATCACGCTGCCGCTTGCGCAGAAAACCGTCCAGTTGTTCGCCAAAGTACGGTGTTTGTATTTCCTGAGCGTAGGAACAGCTTACAGTCGTGATCAGATCGCTAAATGCCAGCGCCCCTTTCAGGAAGTTTACACAGCCGTGGAATTCCAGCCCGTCATTGGTAAACACAGTATCTGTGAGGCCCATAAGGTCTTCCAGCACTTCCCGCGGGAATATTCCCTGATAGGCCAGATTATGAATGGTATGAATGGTGTATAGCCCTTCAACGCCAGGATATTGCTCATATTGAGTCTTAACCAGCGGTGCAATGACTCCCGTTTGCCAGTCATGGCAATGGAGAATGTCCGGCTGCCAGTCAAGGTGGGGTATGAGAGTCAAAACAGCGCGGCCAAAGTAGGCGAACCGCTCGGCCTCATCATAATAACCGTATACACCGGGCCGCTTAAAATATTGTTCATTGTCGATGAAATACCAGTGTATTCCCTCCTGCTCAAGCTCAAACAGGCCGCAGTACTGTTTGCGCCATCCGACCGGAACCGTCAGTGTGGTCACAAGTGTCATCTTTTCGCGAAAGTGTTCGGGAATATCACCATATCTGGGCAGGATTACCCTGACGTCAACTCCATGCTTTACAAGTTCCTTGGGTAGTGAGCCGACTACATCCCCTAAACCGCCGGTTTTTACAAAAGGTGCTGCCTCAGAGGCTACAAACAATACTTTCACCATACTAAATCACTGTCCCCTTTTCAATTACAATCGGATGATTCAGTTCCCCTTTCAGTTTCTTCCCTTCGGTTATGTGTACATCTTTGTCGCAAATAACGTTCTCCAGCACCACACCGGGTCCGATTTCCCCTTTTTGCATAATGATGCTGTTGATAACCTTAGCATTTTTATGAATCTGTACACCCCGGAATAAAATACTGTTCTTTACCGTACCGGCCACTACCGAACCGTTGGCAATGAGGGCTGCCTGCACGTTGGCGCTTTGCTGGTATTTGGCCGGAGCTTCATCCTTTACCTTGGTATAAATAGTCCCGTACTCAAAAAATAATTCCTGGTAAACTTCCGGTTTCAATAAATCCATGCTATGGCGGAAATAACTCTGGATAGAATGAATTCTGGCCACATTGCCCGGAAAAGGATAACCATAAATTTGGAAATTGCCAAGGTTGTTTTGAAAACAATCCCTTACCAGGTTGGTCCCGCCCCGGGATATGGCCGCGTCGATTAATTCCACCAGCAGCTCCCTTTCCATAAAATACATATCTAAAGCCAGTTTGTTAAAACGGGGTTTTACCGGGTAGATCTCCATATCGGTAATACGCCCCTCGCTGTCTGTTTCCACTACTGTCGCGTTGGCCAAATCCTTATCGGGGTGGTTGTGGCAGTCTTTGTACAGAACGGTAATGTCGGCTTTTTTCTCCTGGTGAAAATCGTAAACCAGCCGGTAATCCATGTTGCATACGGTACCGGTGCCGGACAAAAGCACATATTGTTGCCGACTGGCGCGGATGTAATCCAGATTATTATGGACATCCGCCAGATCGCCGGCCAGTCCCGTCCAGCCGCAGGAAGCGCTGATTGACGGCAGTATGAACAAGCCGTCCCGTTTGCGGGCCAAATCCCACTCTTTGCCTGAACGCAGATGATCCATAAGCGACCGGTAATTACCTGTAGCCAAAATCCCTACATTGGTAATACCGGAATTTATCATATTGGACAAGATAAAATCGATCAACCGGTACCGACCGGCAAAAGGCAATGCAGCCAGCGGCCGAAACCGGGTCATTTCCCGCAGCATACTGTCGTTTTCAAAGGTATTGATAAAACCCATAATGCTTTTCAAATGACAGCCCTCCCTTTGCTAATGGCCGCCAAAGGGCGGCGTACTATGGTCGCGGCTTAGCACAGCATTGCGCTTGATTTTCGTATCACTGGTTATCACCATATTGTCACTGATTAAAGTAATGCCGGAAAACCAAGCCTCCGAAGCCTGCCCTTCACCGTCATCACCCAAACCGATTTGCACTTTGTTTTCCAGTACTGTTTTACGGCCGATGATAGCCTTTCTGACTATGGTATCCCGTCCGACTGCGGCATACGGCATGATAATGGAATCTTTAATCTTAGCCCCCGGGCCTATATAAACACCGGGAAAAACCACTGAATTCTCCACCTGGCCGAAAATGCGGCAGCCTTCACTGATCAGCGAGCATTGGACCTGGGCACCTTCAGCCAGGTATTGAGGGGGAAGGGCAGGGTTAACCGAGTATATCCGCCAGTTGGGATCATGTAAATCAAAAGCCGGCTGGTCCCCGAGCAGATCCATATTGGCTTCCCAAAAGCTTTCCACCGTACCCACATCTTTCCAGTATCCTTGAAAACGGTAGGCGTAGAGACGTTCTCCTCCGGCCAGCATCCGGGGTATGATATTTTTTCCAAAATCTTTGCTGGAACTTGGATCGGCGGCATCATGGACGAGATACATTTTCAGTGTCTGCCATTTGAAGACATAAACCCCCATGGATGCTAAATTATTCTTAGGATTTTTGGGCTTTTCCTCAAACTCGGCAATTTGGTCGTCAGCGGCCGTATTCATAATGCCGAACCGGCCGGCCTCGTTCCAGGGAACTTCAATAACAGCAATGGTAACGTCGGCATTTTTCTCTTTATGGTAATCCAGCAGCAGGGAATAATCCATCTTATAAATGTGGTCGCCGGATAAAATCATTACATATTCCGGCTCGAACAAGTCAATGAAATTCAAATTCTGATAGATAGCGTCCGCCGTGCCCTTGTACCATTCACCGCCTTTTTCCTGCACATAAGGCGGCAAAACAAAAACCCCGCCGTTTTTCCGGTCCAGATCCCAGGCGCTGCCAATACCGATATAAGAGTGCAGCGCCAGCGGCTGGTACTGAGTCAGCACCCCCACCGTGTCGATGCCGGAGTTGTAACAATTACTTAAGGAAAAATCAATGATGCGGTACTTGCCGCCAAAAGGTACTGCCGGCTTGGCCAGCTTTTTTGTAAGCAGTCCCAGCCGGCTCCCCTGCCCGCCGGCCAGAATCAGAGCGACGCATTCTTTGGTTCGCATACCGTTCCCCTCTCCTTATTGCGGCTGCGTGTACGCTGTTTGGGCTATTCAGATGATGCAGAATTGAGTATGATATGTTCCGGTCGGAGATAAATGGTAGCCAGAGGCGGTAAAGTAAGCTCAACAGAAGTTTGCCGGTTGTGCCAAGGCGTCTCCTCAACCTTGATTGCGCCGGCGTTGGTTTGCCCCGATCCGCCGTAAATCTGCCAATCGCTGTTAAATACTTCCCGGTAACAAGCGGCCGGCGGCACGCCGATACGGTAACCATGCCGGACTACCGGCGTAAAGTTACAAATAACAATAATAACATCCGCGGCTTTTTCTCCCTGGCGCATAAAAGCAATAACGCTATGGCTGTAGTCCTGACAATCAATCCAGTTGAAACCCTGCCAGTCCCGGTCATTTTGCCAAAATGCCGGCGACTCAAGATAAAAATGATTGACATCCCGGACATAACTGTGGAGTTTCCCATGCATTTCGTAGCTTAAAAGATGCCAGTCCAAACTGTCCCGGTAATTCCACTCGATAAACTGTCCGAATTCCCCGCCCATGAACAACAGTTTCTTTCCCGGGTGGGCCATCATATAGCCGTAAAAGGCCCGCAAGTTGGCAAACTTCTGCCAGTAGTCCCCCGGCATTTTATCTAACAGCGACCTTTTTCCATGCACCACTTCATCGTGGGACAGCGGCAGGACAAAGTTTTCCGAAAATGCATACATAAAAGAAAAGGTGACTAAATTGTGATTCCATTGGCGATAAATGGGATCGTGCTCCATATAGCGGAGCATATCGTTCATCCAGCCCATATTCCATTTAAAATTAAAACCAAGCCCGCCCAGGTAAGTTGGGTGAGTAACCAGCGGCCAGGCCGTGGAATCTTCGGCAATAATCAGCGCCGCCGGAAAGTTGGCAAAAACCGTTTCGTTCAGTTTGCGCAAAAACTGAATGCCTTCCAAGTTTTCCGACCCGCCATACCGGTTGGGAACCCACTCGTCTTCCGGCCGGGCGTAGTTTAGGTACAGCATGTTGGCCACGGCGTCAATTCTAAGGCCGTCAATATGATAAACCTCAAACCAGAAAAAAGCGTTGGCAATGAGAAAACTCATAACTTCCGGCCGTCCCAAATCAAAATTTAAAGTTCCCCACTGCCGGTTTTCCGCTCGCCATGATTCGCCGTATTCGTACAAAGCCGTACCGTCAAAGCGGGCCAAACCGTGGGCATCTTTGCAAAAATGACCGGGAACCCAATCCAGGATAACGCCAATACCATGCTGGTGGCAGCAGTCGACGAAATACATGAAATCCGCCGGCGGGCCGTAACGGCTGGTTACAGCGTAGTAGCCCGTAGCCTGGTACCCCCATGAGCCGTCGAAGGGATACTCCACAACCGGCATTAACTCAATATGCGTATAGCCCATCTTCTTGGCGTAGGCAGGCAACGCTTCGGCCAGTTCCCGATAACTTAGCATTTGCCGCTCCGCGTTCAGTTTCCATGATCCCGGGTGAACCTCATAAATGTTCATCGGACTGGCATAAGGAGAACAGTTCCGCTTATCCTGCAGCCAGGCTGCATCCTGCCAGTTATAGCTGTTTAAATCGCAGACGGCGGAGGCTGATTTCGGTCTGCACTCAGCGGCAAAGGCATACGGGTCGGCCTTATGCAGCAGTTCGCCCCATTGGGTCTCAATTTCGTATTTATATATGTCACCGGCTTTCAGATGGGGAATAAATCCAGCCCAAACACCACACTGGCTTATACGCTGCAAAGCATGGTCATCACCACACCACTGGTTAAAATCGCCGATAACTTTAACTTGGACGGCGTTGGGAGCCCACACGGCGAACCGGGTTCCGTCCACGCCGTTCTGCCGGACAAGATGCGCTCCCAGCAATTGATAACTCCTGAAATTGGTGCCTTCATGAAATAAATACAAATCGTGTTCGCTTAGCGGTGGTGTTAACATAGTTTAATTCCTGCTTTCTATTTTGATGAAAAAACAACCGTTATCTTTATCCTTCGTAAAGTACGAAACTACGCTTTCGAAGAACTTATACCTTCTGTTATGTATTGCTGTGTGGTGATTTATATCTAGCAATTTATTCCAAATTCCACTTATAAATAATAATTCGCCATGGATTTTAAAATTCCTGTTACTAACAAATTTTACCTGCCGAAACAAGTTTTCCGGCAGGTATATTAACCAGTTACCCAGTGTTTAAGAGACTGCCATTTCCTGTGATTCGGTATACTCCCAGCTTTCCCTTCCCTCATTCACTGCCGTCGTTTTGGCAGCTCGGAAATTTCGTGAAATCAGTAAGTTTTCTCCCACAAGCAGCACTTCGGCGCCCAATTCATCGCCGGTTACCATTACCCCCGGTTCCAATACCGTCTTTCGCCCGATCACTGCGTGGTTTACGACTGCCATTTCGCCTATTTGCACATACGGCATAATTACGGAATTCTTTATTTGGGCCCCGGGACCAACGTAGGCGCCGGGAAATAGGATAGAGTGATCCACCTGTCCGTATACCATGCAGCCATCGGCAATAATCGATCGGGTCACTCGCGCGCCGGGCGCCAGATACTGCGGCGGCTGATCCGCATCCACCGAGTAAATTTTCCAGTCCGCATCATAAAGATTTAGGCCCGGGGTTTCCGCCAGCAGGTCCATGTTGGCTTCCCAATAACTATCCACTGTCCCTACGTCTTTCCAGTAGCCGTTAAAAGCGTAGGCATAGAGATTGCACCTGCCTGCCAGCATCTCGGGTATAATATTTCTGCCGAAATCATGATTGGACAAAATGTCCCTGGCGTCATCCTCCAGATAACGCCGCAGCACACTCCAGTTAAAGATATAGACGCCCATGGAAGCCAGATTGCTTTTGGGATTTTTCGGCTTCTCCTCAAATTCGGTGATACGCCGCCTGCCATCCGTGTTCATAATACCAAATCGGCCGGCCTCATCCCACGGCACTTGGCTAACGGCGATAGTAGCTTCCGAATTTTTATTTTTGTGATAGTCCAGCATTAATGAATAGTCCATTTTGTAAATGTGATCGCCGGATAATACTACCACATAGGAAGCATTGTACCTATCAATAAAATTCATGTTTTGGTAAATGGCGTCCGCCGTCCCTTTATACCATTCACCCTTATTTTCTTTCGTATAAGGCGGCAGGACGAATACGCCGCCGTTTTGACGATCCAGATCCCAGGCGCTGCCGATACCAATGTAGGAATTAAGTGTCAATGGCTGATATTGTGTTAACACCCCAATTGTATCAATCCCTGAATTGCGACAGTTACTTAAAGAAAAATCAATAATGCGATATTTGCCGCCGAACGGAACCGCCGGTTTGGCCAGCCGCTGCGTTAACAGACTCAGTCGGCTGCCCTGGCCACCAGCCAGTATCATTGCAATACATTCCTTGCTTCTCATGCCAGTTCCCCTCCCCTTATGACATATAGTTTCCTATTGTAACAAAATTGACAACTGTATCCAGTAGATACAGTAACATATGAAAAGAGGATTAAAAATAGACCAGAACCCGGTAAATTAAAGAATTCAGGCTATAAATTCTAGTGCAAAAAACCGAGCGTCTGTCTTGACACTCGGTTCTGTCCATATGCACTACACTAAAGAACAATATCATTATTATTTGTAGATAAGTTAACGTTAACTCAATATTACCATATTATTACTTAACATGCAAATATTTCTATTCATTTTTTTACTATAAACATTGTAGGGACGACAATACAGCTCAGGGGGGAGCCATTGCCGTCCCTACATTTTAATTATAAGAGATTGCGTAATTAGAATCCGGCAGCTTCTACCGTATTCAGGGCCTGCCGCAATTAGGATAATTTTCAGTAAAATATATCAAATTTCTTAGCTTGTTTATATTATGACAGGTTTCTTATTGACTAGTGTTACGCAGATGTAAATTCAATGTAAAATATATAATTCAGCAGTAGTTAAGTCTGTTTATTGATCGCCGTTGCTCCGAGGTTAAGCGGCAGCGTCGACTGCGTTCCATATAGATCATTGACACTCCTTTGATTCGGTGTCACATTAAATTAATTGACTTTTTGCCATAGTAGCGTATACTTTATATTAAATTAATTAATGTTCATTTCTCTGTTAGGTGAGGCTCCTGCATAAACAAAAGCCACTGCCCGGAAACGTCGAGAGACGCCAATGGGTAGAACAGGTATTACCGGATTAAGGTTTTACTTAACGTGGCTGAGGATGGGTTTGCTCTACGTTATGCAGTGCCAAAGCTCAACGAGTGGGGAGGCTTCTTTCATTTACTTGAAAAGGCCTTCCGCATTGCGGAGGGCCTTTTATATTTCTGTTTTAGATTTGTGGAGGTGGTATACATGGACTCCGGCCCTAGTTGTGAAAGCACATATGATTATACAGACAACGGCTTGGGATGAGCCGGAGTCTGGCAAAAGGGAGGTAAATGTCAATGAATGAAGTAAAAGTTTTAGCCGATTTCTTTTTTAGCCGTATGGAAGGAAAACCGATAATCGACGCTGCCGGTCGCCGGCTAGGCAAAGTAAAGGATGTGGTGATACTGTGGGACGGAGTGACGCCGCGAGTCACAAGCATCAAATTTCAAAACCGTCAACAAGGGTTATTGCCGGTCGAGCTTATCAGCTCGTTTGGCGACGATGGCCTGAGACTTGCTGTCGACGCCGATCATTTGCTGACAAAGCCCCTGCTTGACAACGAACTTTACGTCGGCCGCTGGCTACTCGATAAACAAATTATTGATTTGAAAGGTTCCAAGCTGGTTAGAGTCAACGACATTACCTTGTCCTGGGTGGCTCATGAAGATAAGCGCACCCTCGTTCTCGTGGCCGTCGATATTGGTGTTCGCGGATTATTCCGGCGCCTGGGACTTGAATTCCTGGTAGCAAAATGGAGCAATCACTTCATCGGACTCCAATACATCAAACCGCTGGAAGTTCGCACATCCAAACTGCAGCTTAACCGGGACAAGGAGCAGCTTGAGCAGCTGCACCCGGCGGATATCGCCGACCTTATTGAAGAGATGGATTATAAGAGCCGGGCCGGCTTCATCAAGAGTCTTGACCTTGAGCAGGCCGGCGAAGCCATCAGCGAGATGGGCCTTGACTCCCAAGTGGAAGTTATCGCCCAAATGGATGTAGATCATGCCTCCGACATACTGGAAGAGATGCCGCGTGATGAAGTCGCTAACATTCTTAGCGAGATGCCGCAGGAGAAGACCGAGGAAATACTCAGTCTCATGGCAACCGAAGAAGCCAAAGAAGTCCGGGAACTGATGGAGTATCCGGAGGATACCGCCGGCGGCCTAATGACAACGGAGTATATCTGCTTGTCCCCGCATTTGACTGCGGACCAGGCTATCAAGCTCCTGCGCGAGATGGCTATCGGGGCTGAAACCATATACTACTTGTATATTGTGGATGAGAAAGAAAAACTACTGGGAGTAATGTCACTGCGGGAACTCATTCTTGCGTCCCCGGACAGTTCGCTGGAATCCGTGATGGAAGACAAAGTAATACTAGTCAGACCTTACGATGATCACCGTAAAGTTGCTGAAACCATTTCCAAGTACGGATTATTGGCCGTACCGGTTGCGGATGACGACGGTACAATGCTCGGTATCGTAACAGTAGACGATATACTACAGTTGTTGATGCCGGAACGGAGCGGTTTTGACGCCGGTCTGTTGTTCAGAGGCAGCAAACTTGCATCCCGGAGGTGGTAACCATGGCAATGAATAATATTCGCAATCGCATCGTGTTGTTTCTCGCCATTATGGGGCCGGGAATAATCACCGCCTTCGCCGACAACGATGCCGGCGGTATCACCACGTATGCGGCGGCCGGCGCCAAGTACGGCTACCAATTATTATTTACGATGTTTGTAGCTACTGTTGCTCTGGCCATAGCTCAGGAAATTTCGGCCCGTACGGGAGCAGTAACGGGTCGCGGATTAGCCGACCTAATTCGTGAGCTGTATGGAGTCAAGTGGACCCTGTTCGCAATGTCGGTGCTCCTTATCGCCAATATTGGCACGACTATCTCCGAATTTTCCGGTATAGCAACCAGTTTGGATATATTCGGCGTAAGTAAATATATATCCCTCATTTTTCGCACCCTAATGTAAGCAATAAATAGTAATATGGTCGAGTAATTCAGAAGAGCTAAGGAATGTGCATCACAGACTTTTTTTTATAACAAGGGCAACTTGAATAAGCCCATGCTTGATGAGCCAATCACGAAATTTTCCTGGCACTATTCAAATTGAATGCCAAGTAGATCCATCCAAATGGGAAACGCTTTCAAATCTTCGTTACTTTGACACTCACACCTGTAATCTGGCCCTTCCCGGATCAGCACATAGGACTTGAATAGTATCAGCAACATCTCGGCTGTTGGCTGGGTCAGCTTGGCCCGATTCATCCCGATTCTCGGAGTCTGCGAATATCCTGCCAGTTGCTGACGAACCCGAAATTGCATCAGTCCTCGAATCAACAGCGCCACGGACAATAACATTAACAAAGCATCGATACGTCCTGGTTTCTTGAGAAATATCTGTGCCGCCAGCGCGGGTTCCTTGAGCGTCCTAAACTGTACCTCAACTCGGTGCTGCTCCTTATATTGGCGCAACACTTCGCGGTCAGACATCGCTTCTTCGGCTACGTTGGTAATCAAGACAAAACTCTCATCTTTATAACGGAGTAGATCGCATTTGTCGGTTTTCTCTCGGAAGATCTTGCCCTGCACACGCCAAGTCGTTTCTGTGATTGGAGGTTTAGGTGTTTTTCCCGGATTGCCACGTGATCTCTTTTCCACCGTGGTAGAGTCCAGGTTCCACTCCCATTCATAACAAGAATTCTTATGTTCCTGGTCGAATAACTGGGCTGCTTTACGGGCATCTGCTTCACAAGCAAACGGTCGATCCGCCAGAAGGGCTAGGGCCTTCTCCAAGGAATTTCGGTCTTTGGCTAGAATCTTGTCTACCCGCTCCCGACCGGCACTGGTTTTGACTACGATTAGACGGTATACCGATCCATCTACCCATTCTCGAAATCCTTGTGTCTGGTACTGGGCGCACTGTTTGCCTTCTCCAATCGCACCTTGAGAAACCCAATTTCCATCAGACTCAAATGCCAGTCGTTTTACCCGAACCGCCAGTTTCCGATAGAAAGCATCTGGACAGCGAGAAATGAACTGGACAGGGGTAGGCCGCTCTGTAAAAATCTTCAGGGTTGGCAAATTAATAAGCTTGGAATCGGCAATGTAGACCATCTTCTCAAGCCGCTCTCCATAGGTTTCCGTTAGAATATTGAGAGCCAAGCGGTTGAATTCTGTATCGGATGTATTGCCATCAAGCGGTAGACTGACCAGCGGAATTCCATGCTCATTGACGACTTTGCCCAAAACGACTTGTTTAAGATCCGGACGATGATCTTTACTATACCCATGGCAGACAGATAAACCTTGATAGTCTTCCTCCTCACATTCTTCGTAAGCACCAGCCAGAGTGATCGACGTAGTATCACAATGAAGTCTGTCTACAGGAACATCATAGGCAGCAAGACCCGCCAGACTAATCCGGCTAAACAAGGTTTCCGTACCGAAGGCACTGATTTTATCGAGAGTTCGAGCAATGGCATCGTCGGAAAAGTCTTCTGCCGCTAGACCTTCGCCAAATAGCATCGCAATATCGGTTCCGTAGAATGTTTTCCAGATGCGATAGAGGGGAGTGCGTGTATCGGCAAATGTTGATAATACTACACTCTTGGCCAAAAGACCGGGAGAAACTTTACATTGTTTCGAATCCCATTCTACGGATCGGTTAATGGTCTCGACGAACCCTAATTGATTCAAGTACTGATTTGCGACAACCGGAGCAAACGGCGTCTGTTGCTGCCGTTGCTCCAGGCTTGATGTTCCTTTCCAGCCCATGGTGTTCCCTCCATTTCCTTGATATGGATAGATTCGCCATCGGCCTTTGAAAACCATTTTCTTTTTGTATTTTCTAGAAAAATTTTTGTATTTTCTCACGAGACTGCGAAATATGGGATATCCGTGCCGCTAGCGGCATTCGTGGTCTGGTGGCTGGTAATAAAAGCGGACTATGCCCATACGGAAAAGATTTTTCTTGCCTTGTGCGTACTCTTCTTCAGTTACGTAATATCGGGAATCCTCATTGATCCGCCCTGGAAGGAAGTTTTGCTGGCTTCAGTAAAGCCTTCGTTTGCCGGTGACGCGGAATTCCTGCTCTTGGCTATAGGAGTCGTCGGCACAACGATTACTCCCTGGGGCCAGTTCTACGTCCAGGCGTCGGTGGTGGATAAGGAGATTACCGCCAAAGACTATGTATATACGCGGTGGGATGTCTTCATCGGCTCATTTTTCACCGGCTTTATCGCTTTCTTTATCATGGTGGCTACGGCCGCTACCTTGTACGTCAACCACATCCCCATCGAGACGGTCAAAGATGCGGCCATTGCCTTGGAACCGCTGGCGGGAAAATATGCTTCCCTGCTCTTTGCCGCCGGCCTGTTTGGGGCTTCGATGCTGGCGGCTTTTATCCTCCCCCTTAGCACGGCCTACCCCATCTGTGAAGCTTTCGGTTTTGAGAGCGGTATCAGTAAGACCTTTAAGGAAGCGCCGGTATTTTTCGGACTGTATACAGTGGTTATCGCCTTCAGCGCCGCCATGGTGCTGTGGCCCGGCCTGTCCCTATATCATGTCATGCTGGCGACCCAGGTGGTAAACGGCATACTGCTGCCGCCCATACTCATCTTCATGGTGATGATTGCCAACAATAAAGACATTATGGGCGAGTACAGCAACTCCCGGCTGTACAATATCCTTACCTGGACATTTACCATCGTTTTGATCATGCTGACCGTGTTGCTGCTGACATCAACACTTTTCCCCGGCCTCATAGAGAAAGCACAGGTTTTCCTACCACCCATAGCGGCGATAGAACCAACGCTTTATGAATTCAACTAAAACCAAATATATTGTTACCAGCCCCATGATCGCCGCCAGATAAGACGGCGCCAGCGGCGTAAACCCGAAAAAAGCTCCAACATTATATCAACCATTCGCTCATTGTAAAAGTTTATTTAAATAAATATTATTCACGCTAAAATTCTTATGTATATGATGATTGCACCTCTTGCCGTCACAGCCTCTCAAAACAATTCCGATACTTTCAGAACCTGAAAACATTCACAATAAGCACCCCTGCCGGTAGTAATTCCCCGCAACCTGTTAAGATGCCGCACCGCTTCATCGTATGCCAGATTTGCCAGTTGCGATTTGTGCAACCGCATGGCTTCGACCTTCGCTTCCATCCATTCGGAAATATCCTCAACATAATTTACCTCTGGCAACGGGGTGCCCACCTCATAGCAAAGAATGACGCCGACAGACCACAGTTGCTGCCCGCATTCTTGCGCTTCCGGGCTGCCGGCCCGCAGACAAGATTCGCTTACCAGTTCGTGGGTTATCCGGTGATCGCGGTGACTATCCTGTTTATGCGGGAGATATACAACATCGGGGCGAAGTGACCGGAGCAATGAAATAATCCGGCTGAGGTTTTCCCAGGTATAACTCAAATTCCCATCCGCATTTCTAAAAAAATGAACCTCCGATATCCCTAAGAATTTGGCAGCTTTATCCGCTTCATCCTCCCGGATAGAAATAGTCTGGCCGGGAGAATATATCAAACTCCCGCTATCTCCTGACGTAATATGCACAACCGAGACCACATTCCCTTTCTTAACATGCTTTAATATGCTGCCGCCGCAACCAATAACGTCATCATCAGGGTGAGGAGAAAATACCAACACTTTTTGCAAAATGATCCCTCCAATATGGTCTATCTATGTCGCATTAAAGAATCGTCATCCGGGTATTAGGATAAGCGGAGGTCAAACGACAGCGTCGAAGCGTTCCCAATACCCGGATAATTTCAATTCTTTAATGCGTTCCACATAGCATAAGCTGATAGTTATTATTTCCTCACTCCCAAAATGCATTCGCAGGAAAAGGCGCCAAAAGCTCTATGATTCTCACATCTGAAGCGGAATTTTAATAAAAAAACCGGCACCCGCCCTTATGCAAGGGGAATGCCGTTATTGTAAAAGATTAAGCAAAGATATTCAGTAGCACTACAACAAACAATGAAGTAACCAAAGTCAATATTCCCGAAAATACAAAAGCAACGCGAATGATTTGATTCTCATCGCCAAGCCTGTCAATGGCGGCAGCCGCGTTTTGCAATTTAGCCGGCGATATGACGCTTGCCAAACCGCCGCCGAAAGCCAGCCCGGCGGTAATAATAATTGCCCCCGTCAAATCCATATTCAGATTTTTAGCTGTCGTCATCGTATATTTGGCAAACATGGCAATCGTCGAAGCTTCACTGCCGGTAATAAATCCGCCAAATAAACCGATAAAGGCCACAACAGCGCCATAAGCGTCATGGAAGTACAGGGCTGAATAATCCGCTAATACTTTCACCATACTCGCCGTTTCGAACTTTTGGGTAGCCATACTGTACCCCGACATGTTCATGATCTCGCCGATGGCGAAAAAAATGGCGGCAGAGAAAACCGGCCGGGGAGCCCGTTTCCACCAAGTGGAAAGCGTGTTCTTTAGTTGCTGGGCAGTTGGCCGGATAAACGCCATCGAGGCAATGGTACTGATAAATATCCAGGTATAGGCATTCCATAACGCTCTTGTATCAATTGGGCTGCCGTCGGCCGTTACACCGGTAATGGGCAGCTTGAGTACCCGGTAAAGGTAATTAAACATGTCTTTAGGTATATTTAAAATTAAAATAAAAGCAATCAATAAAAGCCACGGGGTTAACGCTTTCCATAACGGATACTGTTCTTTGTAGGCAAGTTCCTCAGCCGTCAGTTTACTCTGGTCAATAACTTTTTTGCCTTGAATAAGCAAAAACGCTATCATTGTCACAATAACCGCAATGCCGCATAATACGCCGGTAAGGACGACCAGATTGTCATATTTGTTAGTAAAATATGATACCACACCGATTACCGTCCCGGTGATCAGGCAAGGGCCCCAGCCTTCTTTGATGGCTTGCCATTGTCCCACAATCCATAGCATACAAAAACCTATCAAAGTGGATACCACAGGCAAAAACATGTAGAACGTCATTCCCGCCTGGGCGAGAGTAATTTCATGTCCTTTGCCGAAAAAATTGTTGGCTATATCTACAAAGACAACAATCGGCGCCCCCAGAAGCGCGTATGTACAGAGAGAATCGTATCCGATCGCCGGCAGGGCAATAGCCACATAACTTGAATATCCCATTGCCAGAAGAATTGGCGGTAACAGCGATACCGGCGTCGCCCCTACGGACACCATTAATGTTCCAAACCCAATATTAATCATCATAATTTGTACTGCCCGATTTTCACAGGCTATGGTCTTGATGAAGATAATGATTCTTCGCAAAGCGCCGGTTTGTTCCATATAGGCCATTTGCAACAACGAAGCGGCAACAATAAGCGAAACGGCAAATGACCTAATAAAACCCGCGACGGTAGAACGTAGGATAACTTCCATGCTTGTACTAAATGCAAAAAAAGCAACAGCCGCAATGGCTGCCCAGCCGACAATACCGCTAATATCGGCGGCCTGTTTCCAAATGATAAGCATAGCCAGAATAAGCACAATCGGCAACAAGGTTAGCACTAATGACTCAAGGATATACACCATCCCCCTTTTGGCAACAGCCGTAAATTTTTTAATATATTTATTTTTACATTTATTAATAATAACATAGCAACGTATAGTCTGTGTTAAATGTGCGTTATATTTTTACAAAAACTTATCCATTCCTTTTAGATTAGCATCCTGAAAACAATGAAAAACAAAAAAGCTCATCGCGAGGTATTTCTATAACAGGCAAATTCTTATCTCGGCAGATCAGCTGGTGACGCCCCCACAAGAAAAATGCGGCGGGGCGGCTTTAAAGCGGGATATAAACTTGATAAAAAGTCAATAAGTCAATGCCTGACCCTTACACGATTGTGTCTAAGCATGATAGTCCAATATGAAAGCGCAGCTCCAAAGGAACTGCGTTTTTCCAAGTTTTCCAAGTACCTGTTCAAGGCAGGTTGAGGGCCGGTAATCATTGCATCTATAGTGAACTCAGGCTTAAATAAAATCAGGTTTAAAAGATTGATTGACGAATTGGCGTGGACAGAATTGTCTGAATCTATCAGGTCGGCGGCAATCTTTTCTCGGTCAGGACGTAACCGCAGTTCTCATTTCCTATCTTTGGCTATCTTACGATAGATAAAAATTGGATGTCATTGCGATATCTCATGTTATCAGAAACAAACAGAAATTCTTACGCAGTTAATCATTTGCTGCATTATTCTTTTGATTTATTAGCACAAGATACAAGATCGCTTTCCATTCGTTATATCCATAATCATTATGTTGAAAACATTTCAATGGAAACCTTGGCAAGAATTGAACATTATAACGTCTCTTATTATGGACAATGGTTCCGGAAAAATATAGGGGTTACCCCGCAGCAATATATTCATCAATTGCGCATTGATGAAGCAAAGCGTTTGCTGCAAGAAACCGATTTTTCGATTTCTGATATTGCGCATCAAATCGGATATAAGAATCAAAGCCACTTAACACAGGTATTTAAAAAATTGGAAGGCTTAACACCAAACCGTTATAAAAAGCTAAAAAATATATAAAACAATCAAAAGAATATATAAAAATGTAAATTACCAATCATATATAATTGATTTAAAGACAGGAGAAATAGTATGACAAAACGATCAATTTCCCCTTACTGGGCTATTCTTATAGGAATATTCTCGATATCCAGTTCTGCAATTTTTGTTAAATTTGCTGCTGCGCCATCCATAGTTACTGCCTTTTATAGAATGCTATTCACAAGTTGTATATTAACCCCCATTATATTGCGAATGTTTATTTGCAATCGTAAGCTATTAGATTTATCAACTAAGCAAATTACTCTGTCTGGTATATCAGGTATTTTTTTTGCATTACATTTCGGATTTTGGATAACCTCACTGAATTACACATCCATTACTAGTTCAACAGTGATAGTGACCTTGCAACCTTTATTTGTGATGGCTGGCGGTTATTTGTTTTATCGAGAGAAAGTATCTTATACTTCCCTGTTGGGGGCTGCTATATCCATATGCGGTGGTATTATCTTGGGATTTGGTGATATGAATAGCGGGTCTAACGCTTTATTAGGAGACTTTCTTGCGTTAGCAGGTTCTTTTTTTATTGCGTGCTATCTTTTGATTGGCAGCAATATTAGGAAACAGATGCATGTAATACCTTATACATATATCGTTTACTTTTCGGCTTCAATAGTGCTTTTGTTTGGAAGTTTAATAACTGGACAACCATTGGCCGGTTATCCTCCGTCCACATGGAGCTGGTTTTTTGCTATGGCTGTAGTACCAAATATCTTAGGTCAAACAGTTTTTAGCTGGGCTCTGAAATATGTAAAAACGGCGGTTGTTTCAGTTAGTATTTTGGGTGAACCAGCAGGAGCTACTATCCTTGCGTTTATTATATGGAATCAGATTCCCCGAATCCGTTGCAAGTGGTAGGAGGGGGGTTAATTATCGCTGGGTTAGTAATGGTTATCCGATCTTCTAAAATGGATGATAAAGATGATAAAAATGATAAAAATGAGTAATCAAAATTTAATAATAAAGCCAACAGCATGAAAGAGATGATTACTATAATTATCAAAAATTTCGAGATCAAATACGCCGCCATTACCTGCTAGGATAGAAAAAGATTGCCAAGGGGGGACAGTTCGTGTGACACAATACAACTTATACTGCATGTCACAAGAAAAACTGAATCTCCGATGCTTTTCTCCTTTACGCAGAGGATTGCTGTTTACATTCCATGCTTATCATGCGGGTTCTATAGTATATTGAAACCCTGCTTCGGTGACGATTTTGACGGCATCTTCGATATTTTGCCCACCTGCGGTCAGATAACCGGAAGCAAAAATGGAATCAACCACAGCAAACAGCCATTTTTCTTTCCCCTTCAGGTATATCTCTCTGCCGCCGGCGCAGCGTATATCCGCTTTGGGGTTTAAAAGCCGGGCCAGGCATAATACCTTGAGGCAATATTCGGCAGACAAATGGGATGTATCCGCATTCGCCAAAGCCGTGCCTTCGATGGGTATCAGGAAATTGACGGGCACTGACTGGGGATGGATTGCCTGTATCGCAATCAGCATATCCACTACATCGGTTTTGCTTTCTCCCAGGCCGACGATGCCGCCGCAGCAGATTTCAAAACCCATGCCCTGCAGCATTTTTATATTAGCTATTCTTTCCTCATACGTATGGGTGGTGCAGATAGCCGGATAGAAATTTCTGCTCGTATTCAGATTGTGATTGATGCGGTTTACCCCGGCTGCCTTGAGTTTCTCAGCCTGTCCGGGCGTCAAAAAACCGATGGAGCAGCATATATGGGTTTGTGTCTCTCTTTTCAGTCCCTTTATATAGTTTGCAAATTCATCTATCTCCTGGTCGCTGAAGCGTATGCCGCTTAAACCTATGCAATGCCTCGCAAGTTTTTTTTCCCGAACGGTATAGCCATCCTGCAGCAGCTTTTCATACGATACGAGATTATATTTGGGGATGCCCGCCTGGGAAGCCCGGGATTGAGCGCAGTAAGCGCAGTTTTGAGTGCAATCGCCGCTGCGGGCATTGGTGAGAAGCTGGATATTTACCACATTGCCTTTGTATTTTTTTCTGACGGCATAGGCGGCGTCAATCAGTTCCGGAAGCGCTTCATCTGGTAAATTAAGAATATTTAAAGCTTCCTGACGGGATAAATGCCCTGAATGAAAGACCATTTTTCAGATTCCCCCCAAATATATGTCATTCCCTCTGCATGGATATAGTAATTATGTTATCTCTAACTTTTTCATATACAGGACAGGAAAATTTCCTGTCTGTAAAACAGCAAACCCGCATGAAATGCGGGTTTTTGGACAAATTATGGCGGAGCAGCAGGGATTTGAACCCTGGCAGGGGTTGCCCCCTCTAACGATTTAGCAAACCGTCCTCTTCAGCCGCTTGAGTACTGCTCCATGGTTGATATGGGTTGATATGAATAATGATTTTGTCAATTTGACATGATTTTTACGCCACCGATTAGGATTGATGGCGGAGGGGGTGGGATTCGAACCCACGGTCCCTTGCAGGATCACTGGTTTTCAAGACCAGCTCCATAAACCACTCGGACACCCCTCCGTGTCCGGCACATAAAATATTATAGCAAACAGAAAAGGCCTTTGTCAACAAACCGGGCCCAGGTAAATTAAACTATATGGACGCATTAAGAATTTATATCTCTGAGTTAATCCCAGGTTAATTTTATTAAAAAATACTTAATAATAAATAAAGGTGTTGACTATTCACTTAAACAGGATTATATTCATATTATGCATGGGTGATAATCCATAATAATTGATAGGTAGGTGAGAAATATGGATATAGACCGATCTAGTTGTCCACACTGCTTTAAAGTAAATAAAAACAGGGGAATATGCCAATTTCTCAGCCTTGTCACCATGGAAAGACGTATTTAAACTATTGCCGGCATCCCCTGCAAAAAAAGGGGGAACTGGCAATGTTGAAAATATATCGCAGCAATTGCACACATCTTTATGAATTGACATTTGAGAAAATTGAAAAGGGAGCTTGGTTCAACCTGATAAATCCCGACCAGGTAGAATTGGAAATGGTTGCCGCCAAAACCGGCGCGCCGTTAGACTTTCTAAAGGCCGCCCTGGACGAGGAAGAACGCTCCCGTACCGAGTTGGAAGATAATTATATGCTTGTTATCACCAACATTCCCATTATGCGGGGGAAGGACAGTTATGACGCCCTCCCTCTGGGAATTATCATTTCGCCTGATTATATCATTACCGTTTGTCTTGAGGCTAATGAAGTCCTGGCAAATTTCAGTCCGGAAAATGCGCGAAACTTCAGTACTTGTAAAAAAACCCGCTTTTTGTTTCAAATTCTGCACAAATCAGCTCTGTTATACCTGCGCTATTTGAAACAAATCAACCGGCGCACCGATGATCTGGAGCATCACCTGCGCGCATCCATGAAAAACCAGGAGATATTCCAGCTATTGGACCTGCAGAAAGGCTTAACTTACTTTACCGCTTCCCTTCGCTCAAACGGGATCGTGTTGGAAAAACTCCTCAGGCTTCGTACCCTGACTAATTTGCAGCATCTGATTACAATGTACGAAGAAGATGAAGATCTTTTGGAAGACGTTATCATAGAAAATAAGCAGGCCATTGAAATGGTCGAAATGTATAGCAAAGTTCTTAGCGGTTTAATGGATTGTTTCACTTCCATAATCTCCAATAACTTAAACATGGTTATGAAATTCCTTGCCTCCATGACCATTCTTCTTGCCATTCCGACAATGATATCAAGTTTTATGGGCATGAATGTGGATGTACCTTTTGGCGCAAATAACGGTTTCCTATATACCATGTCCTTTGCTTTCTTTACCACAGTCTTGACTGCTTTTGGTCTGTGGAAAAAAGGAATGTTTTAATGCTCCCAAAAGTTGCAGACTTTGCTCCTGGCTGAAAAGACATAAAAGACCTGGAACTTTCCGTTCCAGGCTTTTTCATTTTAACTCATTTTAACAACTATTAACTATTGCCTATTGCCCCTAATGGGTTACGCTGATTCCAAATCAATTCTTGATTCACATGCCCAAGGAACTGTCACACCTGCCGCCATTGTGTCGCTGGCTTCGGCCCAGTCGCTTGTCGCAAAGATATGCTCAATCGATCGTCTGAGATCATGATCATTCAGTTCATTAAGATGGGTCAGCCCGGATATTCGCAGTACCTCCCGCATAAGATCCCCAACTGCCGTTGGTCCGTATTCCACCGCTACCGCCCAAACAAGTTCCTGCAATTTTGCATCTCTGGACCGGATGTCAAGGTTGAACTCCTGGCACAAATTCTCAACTGCGGGTACATAATAAGTGTTGCGTACATATTCGTGCTGCAGTGCTTTAAATTCTTCCGGGTCGTGTTCGCCAATATACTGCCAACAGCAGCTAAACTCCCTGGTTCCGGAAGCAAACTTGGATAACATCCGCCCATAAGGATGACCCTTTTTGTTGAGCCAACCGACAAAGGATTGAGGTACACCGGTGTTGGCGGCAAATCCGTAAATGCCGTAACCAATTCCACCTAATGAACAACAGGATACGTTACCCGGATTAATATAACACTCATTTTTTACATTTTTGCCTGCCTTCATAATTAACACCACCCTCCGCTAATTAGTCTCAGTACCACCTGTCTCGCCATTACCGGATTGCGGTGTAGACAATTGTAACGTGGTCCAGTTGCTGCGAGACTTTTGGGCTGGGTCCCTAATCCCTATGATGGGGGTAATCAATGGCTACTTCTTTGTTATAGAATATGAAATATTGTTGAAATTTGTTAATGTATTTTGTTATGTATTGTAGAGGGAACCATTTTTTAACTTTGTACCATTTGGCGATTACCAGCCCCGGACAGCCTGCAGCAATAGTTTGTCCAACGTATTTTATTATATACAAGAACAACAAAAAAATGAACCCTTTCGACAAAAAATTCCCCAAAGATTGTGAAAAATATTTCTTGCCGGCGTATGACTTTAACATTTAGCCGTCAATATATTCAAACCGTTTAACCTTGGCGCCATTATGGGTTACCGTTTCTTCAAACATAGGAAGAGATCGCACCCATAACCCGCCTTCGCCGTATAGCGCTTTATACACCACCATTTCCTCGCCGGTTTCGCTATGTCGCGCAACCGCTATTACTTCATATTCGTTGCCTTTAAAATGACGATATTTACCCGGAACTACCATATTTATCACCTCTATCAATAACTATATACCGGCAAACAAATTACGTCAAATTCATCCAACTGACCAATTGAGCAGGGTTAATTTTTGGCTTAAGAAAGTGTTCATTATTGACGATAGTCCAAATGTGAATATAGCAAAAAATGCATCATCCAAAGTCTCCAAAAGTCTATTGCGAAGAAATTTTACATTCTTTTTATAAATTCTTTGAAAAAATAAAGGGAATTCCAAGAAACTTCTAATACAATAGAGTTAGGAAATCCATGGACGGACGATATTCGACAGGGCTGTTACACAAGAGGGAATTCTATAATGAAATTGTTACTAGTGGAGGATGAAAGCAAACTAACTGACGCATTATCTCACCTTCTGAAGAAAAACGGCTACGCAGTGGATACTGCAATGGATGGGGAAACAGGAATCGAAATGGCGGCTACCGGTGCATACGATGCCCTAATCCTGGACCGTATGCTGCCTGCCCTTGACGGCCTCAGCCTGTTAAGGGAGATCCGCAGCCTGGGATTTGACACCCCGGTCCTATTTTTAACGGCCAAGGATGGGGCAAAAGACCGGGTGGAAGGCTTGGATGCCGGCGCCGACGACTACTTAGTCAAACCCTTTTTCGCCGACGAACTGCTAGCCAGACTGCGGGCTCTAATCCGCAGAAAATCGAGAAATTTGGTAGGCGACAGTCTGGAAGCAGCCGGCCTGATCCTTTATCCCCTCCGCTGCGAAGTAATGAAAAACGGAAAAGTTATCCATCTCACTGTGAAAGAAACCCATCTGCTGGAACTCTTAATGAACAATTACGGACAAGTAATCACCAAGGAACGAATCATGGAAAAGGTATGGGGCTATAATTCTGAGACTGAGATAACCAACGTGGACCTATACATCCATTACCTGCGAAAAAAACTGAATGTGCCTTATATTAAGACGGTGCGCGGCGTAGGCTACTATCTCCAGGAGGACACCCGTGTTCCAGCAACTGCGCTTTAAGCTCACCCTCATTAATGTCGCCATCATTTTTATTCTGTTTGTCTTATTAATCGCCGGCGCTTATTATCGCGCGCGATCCGACTTCAGAGACCGTATGGAATTTGGCGCCAGGAATTTGATTGCCGACATAAAGTCCGGCGCCGTGAACAACTACCCGCCCCCGCCGCCAGGCCCGTTTCCCGGTGTATTTTTTGTCAAAACAGACCATACCGGCGCCATTACTTTTAAATCTGCCGGGCACCTCCCTGAACCTGACCTCCTAGTGCCTTTAGTCAGCCAAATCTGGCAGGCGGAAGCATTCCAGGGAATGCTTACTATTGAAAGCATGGAATATTTCTACCTTAAATCTCCGCTCAATGATCAGTCCGGTATGGCGATAGTGCTTGAGGATATAACACAAACCAATAATATGCTGCGACGATTGTTGACGGCCTTAACCATCACCGGTGTTGTCTGTTTATCCCTCTCTTTTTTCAGTAGTTTATTTATGGCCGACCGGGCCATAATTCCCATTCAGAACGCCTGGCAGCAGCAAAAAGACTTCCTGTCCGACGCTTCCCACGAACTGAGAACACCGCTTGCCATCATGCAGACAAATCTGGATGTTGTCCTGGATAGCCCGGAAGATACTATCGCCAACCAAAGGAAGTGGCTGAACAATATCCAGGAAGAAACCATTCAGATGACCAAGCTTGTCAATTCCCTGCTCTTTTTGGCCCGGGCCGATTCGCAGCAGCAAAAACTGGAATATCATCCATTTGCCCTTAATTTGGCTGTTGCCGCGACGGCGGAAGCTTTTCAACCTCTTGCCGCAGCCCAGGGAATCTCTCTTCACATAGATACCGGGCCGCAGGTTACAGTCTGCGGCGACGAAACAAAATTTAAACAGGTAATTGCCATACTATTGGATAATGCTATCCGCCATACTCCGGTCGGCGGTGAAATATCCCTCCACTTGTCGGTGTCAGGCACCAAAACATTGCTGACCGTTGCCGACTCCGGTGAAGGAATTGATCCTGCCTATCTCGATAAAATTTTTGATCGCTTTTACCAGGTAGATAAATCCCGGTCCAAAGGAGGCGCCGGGTTGGGATTGGCTATCGCCAAATGGATTATTGAAAATCACCAGGGATCCATACAGGTAGCCAGCACCCCCGGCTGGGGAACCACCTTTACAATACAAATGCCCAGGCGATTAGGCCTGGGCAGCTGAAATATTTTAAATACGCCACCGGCGATAATTCGCCGGTGGCTTTTTATATTGATTTTACTTAATTTCCACTTTTCCCTATTTTTATATAAAAACTTTAAAAATATTGTCATATCCTGCATTATTTCAAAAGCATTTCCAATATTAGGGCTCGATACAAAGATAGACAAAAGAAAGGAGGCGTTTAGTACCCTATAAAATAGCTGCCAACAACGATCCGGATCCGGTATCAAAACCGGGCAGGGATGCCCAAAACCAAAATCAAGGAGGAATTGACAATGGGTCTAGTAATTAACCATAATCTTGCGTCTCTTAATACTTATAATGCATTAAATACCAATAACACTGCTTTGAACAAATCACTGGAAAAACTGTCTTCCGGCTACCGCATCAACAGCGCGGCCGACGATGCCGCCGGCCTGGCCATCTCCGAAAAAATGCGCGGTCAGATCCGCGGCCTTGACCAAGCTAGTTCAAATGCCCAAGACTCTATTTCCCTGGTTCAGACAGCAGAAGGCGCGCTGACTGAAACCGAGGACATCCTGCAACGCATGCGCGAACTGTCTGTTCAGTCGGCCAGCGACACCAACACCGATGATGACCGTAAAGCCATTCAGGATGAAATCGATGCCTTAGTGGAGGAAATCGACCGTATCGCCGACACTACCGAGTTCAATACCAAAAAGCTGCTGAACGGTAATATGGGTGCGGCCGTTACTGCCGACACGGCCAACGTTTTGACCAATACGTCTTTGAACACTGCCACCACTACCGCTACCGCATTAACCGCCCTCACCGACGCTTCCGGGGCTTCTCTCGGTATAGTTTCCGGCGACACCATCAACGTTAGCTACATGATGAACGGCGAGCTGAAAAGCACACTTGTCACTGCAACAGACACTACTGATCTGACCGCTCTTCAAGGTGCCGACTTTACTTTTGCAGTCGACACCACCACCGGCGCGCTGACCGCCACTGCCGCAGTTTCCGGCACGGATACTGCCATCTACGGCTTAACCATCACTGTAACCGATGCCAGCGGCAATAAAAAGTACGATGCAACCAACGCCCTGTCCGAGTTTTCGCAGACCACGCAGGCCGAAGATCAGCGCGCCGACGGAACGTCTACCGTGCT
Source organism: Methylomusa anaerophila (assembly GCF_003966895.1). Lineage (NCBI taxonomy): Bacteria > Bacillati > Bacillota > Negativicutes > Selenomonadales > Sporomusaceae > Methylomusa > Methylomusa anaerophila. Next base: position 1,176,360 of record NZ_AP018449.1, read on the forward strand.
CATCGGCGCCAATACCGGTCAGAGCATGACATTCAATATTGGCGATATGTCCGCCGCGGGCATCGGGGTAGCCAATCTGAACGTCTCTGACCAGGCATCGGCCAATATAGCCGTCTCGGTAATCGACACCGCCACCCAAACGGTATCTACCGCCCGCGCTGCCCTCGGCGCCATTCAGAACCGTCTGGAACACACCATCAACAACCTGACTGCTTCCAGCGAAAACCTGACTGCCGCCGAATCCCGCATCCGCGATGTTGATATGGCATCGGAAATGGCAACATACACCAACAAGAGCGTCCTTAATCAAGCGGCCACTGCCATGCTGGCCCAAGCCAATCAACTGCCCCAGCAGGTATTGACCCTCTTAAAATAATTCTATCTAAGTTAAAGCGTTAAAGCACCAAAAACCTTAACAGGCGTTCATCCCTTACCGGGATGAACGCCTGTTTGCTTGTTTGCCGGCATAAAAAAAATCCCTATATAAACAGCTCCCTTTTCTTTCGCTGCTCTATATAGAGATTACCGGTCCAAAATTCCCCTATCCTTTTTGGTTGAAACGGCCTCCCGGCCGTCGCGTCAGCCAGCAGCTGACATAGCGGTTGGTAATATTTCTTCCGGCCCGCAGACGCCGCAATTGGGCCGCCACATGATTCCGCACCATTGCGGCTTCCTGCACCATTGCGGCGCTACTGGTCAGTACCTCCGACTGTTTTGCCGCAATGGCGCCAACCGCTGCCCGAAAGCAGCTCATATCCTTCCATTGCTCATTGCGCCGTAACTCCTGATTCACGGCGGCAAGCTCGTCAAATAGTTTATCCATATCCCGCAGCAACCGTTTAAGACCTTTCATTTCCCGCCGTTGAACAAAACGGCGCTGCGTCCCGATATTCGCGCTGATTTTCTCTAGAATTGCCATTTTCTTTGCCAATCCGGCCTGAATTTCCTCTACCGGCACCATACTTAACTACTGCTCACACCAAGCATGGATTGCAAAGCGGACAGTTGCGAGTTCATCTTGTTGATATAGGTTTCCAAATTGGTATACTGTTCGTAAAGACTGTCCTCTTTGGCATCCAGCCGATCTTCCTCGGCTGAAATTTTATCCTGCAGATCGCTGATCTGATCGCTCAGCGCGTTATCGGTATCGGCTGCGGTATCCTCAATACCCGCCTTTTGTATCAACAGACCGTCGTCGCCGACAGTGGCGATATATTTTTGAATAACATCGTAGAAACGATAAGCCAGGCCTTCCTCTTTGTACCGGGTCCGCAATTCACTGCTGCTGTAGGTTATACGGGTAGTAGTCCCCGGATACGAGGAAGACTCCTGAGTAAACAGATTCATCACCGCTGCCGGATCGCTCGTGATAGCTTCCTTTAGAGTGTCCTCGTCAATATATAGCTTGCCATTTTCATCATAAGTGCCGGTGGAGATCCCGATACCAAAAATGTTGGTGGACAAGCCGGAAACCGACTCAATTAAAGATGACCGCATTTCCGTCAGAAAGCTTTTCAATAATGAGTCATTCGCCAATAGCCCGGTTTTCGCCTTGGTTTCCCATTTGGTAATTTCCTCATCGGTCATACTGTCTTTTTCATCATCCGTAAGGGGGGGATAATCATAATTGTAATCCTCGTCCAACTTCGAGTTGATGGTGCTGATCAAACTGTTGTAATCGTCCACGAAACTGCTGATCAGATCATAGACGCTGTCCACATCCTGGCTTAAACTTACTGTAACCTTTTCATCAGCGGTAATGGAAGAGGCCGTCTCGGTAGTCGTATCCGTAGTCGTGGCATTAAGAGTATATTTCACGCCGTTGACGGTAAAGGTATTGGAACTGCGGGTCAGCTTGGTACCGTCCAGCCACGCCACGGCGTCCGTCCCGGCCACTACCGACGCACTGTTGAAAACCAGGGACAAAAAGTTGCTGCTGCCGTATGTGGCATCCGTAGGCTCGGTCACCACCAAGGTGGAGCCTGTGCCTGTATCATCGGCGGTAAGCGTCAGTTGGCCGGAAATCTCGTCGTAGGTCATCGTTGCCCCGGAACTGCTGCTGTTGATTTTTTTTATCATGTTGCTAAGACTATCGTCTTGATCAAAAGAAAGAGTGGTGCCATTGATGGTCAGTTCTATCTGCCCGTCACTGTTGAACAGCGAATCCTCTATGCCCAGCTGGGAAGCAATCTCCAGCAGCGTATCGGAAGTATCCAGACGGTTGGAGAGGGACGCCCCGTCACTGGTAAAGCCGAGGGCGGACAAAGCGCTGGTTCCCGAAGCAGGGGCGCTGAGGGTAATCTCTTGAATACCGCTATCTGCGGCGGCTGTGATGGTGAGGTAGCCGGTGGTGGAGTCCACGCTCGCCGTCACCTTGCCTGAGCCTACCGCCTCATCGATAGCTGTTTGCACGGCTGTTGCCAAGTCGGTACCTGAGGAATATGTTTCATCCGAGTCGAAGGTAACCGTCCTTTCCGTACCGTCCAGTTCAATGACAAAACTTGCGCCGGCGCTAATTGTGGCGCCGGCGGATACATCCGTCCCGCCGGCAACCTCCATGGCGAGACTGCTGGTCAGGGTGGCGGCCGTAGCCAGTTGTTCTACCGCTATGGTATGGGACCCCGCGCTGGCGGTGCCGGTGTAAGTCGCCGTTACGGCGCTGCTGCTGCTGCTGACTGCATATTTATTGAAATTACTTGATTTCAGCAGGCTGTTGGATGAGGTGATATCAAAATAGGTACTGCTAAAGGTTTGAATATCCTCGATAATACTACGGTATGCATCCTGTTTCCATTCAGCCAGTTGCTCCTGTTTCTGCAACTGGTACAGTTTAGACTTCTGGGCGGTCATCAGTTGTTCAACGATCGAGTCCACATCAAGACCGGAAGATAAACCGGTAATCCTGGTTGTTCCATTGACGGTGGTTGAAGTCACGCTGCTTGAACTAGACATTCATTCCGCCTCCTTTGCCCTTGTTTCTTTTCAAGATTATGCGATGTAATCCACCAGCGACTTGGTGATTGCCTTGGCTCCCACGGTGAGAGACGCCTCATAAACATACTCGGCCGTAGATACGTCAGTTGACGCCAGGGCCGCATCCACATCTTCGTTATTACTCAGCAAGGTGGTGTAATTGGTATAATCGTTGGCAAGTCTGTCGGTAGCCATATCCACATAGTTCATGCGCGCGCCTAGGTCGGCCTGGGCGGTCAGTACCCGGTCGTAATCGGTGTCCAGGTCGGTGAGCAAGCCGTCGAGAGTAAAAGTCTCCGTCGCCACAGAGGCCGTGCCGGTGGTTTCATCCACATCGGCTTTATAACAAGTAGTTTTACCGTCCAATCCCAGCATAAGCTTGGCAACGGTATCGAACAGACTGGTATCGTCCCCGGCAGTCCCGGTGACATTCTGTCCTTCCACATTTACAGCGATCTGGGCGCCGTAACCGATATTGTAGTAAATAGCCTGCGTCCCGTTGCTTACATACATTTCGGCGTCTGTGACACTGAACGAATCAGCCCCCACAATACTTATGTATTTTCCTTTAAATGTCACGGCGTTGCATTCGGCAGCATCAAAGGTCATAGACGTGCCGGCCGCAATGGTGCCGGTATTAGCGGCCATGGTAATCGTCACATCGGTCCCGTCGCTGGCCGTTCCGGTCAGTTTAACTCCACCGGCGGCAATCGTTGTCGCCGTAACATTGTCGGCCGCCGCAACCACATTGCCGCTGGAGTCCGTCAACTGGAGCAAGTAATCGGTGCCATTGCTGCCGGTAGCTACGGAAAGAGTGTACGTATCGGCAGTCAGACCGGAAATAGCAGCGATAGCGCTGCCGTCGCCGGCATAGCCGGTGTCATTGTAGGTGGCTGTTCCCGCTTTGGCTGTTACCAAAGCGTACGGCGCCGCATCGGTGGCGTAACCGCCAAAAGCATAGCGCCCGGCGTAGGAAGTATTCATTACCTGCACCAATTGCGCCTGCAGTTGGGTAACTTCCGTCTTAATCGCCGCCTTGTCCTGGTCGGACAGGGTGTCGCTGGAAGCTTGCACAGTCAGTTCCCTTACCCGTTGGATAATATCGCCCAGGTCGCTTAAAGCGTCATTAGATGTTTTCTGCCAGGAACTGGCGGCGGACACGTTTTTTTGATATTGTTCTATCTTGGCGACATAGTTGCGATATTTTATCGCCCGCGTAGCCACAATAGGATCGTCGGAAGCCAATTGAATCTTCTTTTGGGTGGATTCGCGGTTAATGGCCTCGCTCAGACGTCTTGCGTTTTTATTGATATTCGAGACGGTATTGGCAACCATCATGCCGTCAGTTATCCGCACAAAAATCTCCTCCCATCTAATCCGACGACACCATGTTAATGGTGGTGGCGTAGATTTCCTGCCATACGCTGATCATTTGCGCCGACGCCTCATAAGCCTTCTGATACTTGGTCATATTGGCCGTTTCCTCGTTGCTGGAAACTCCCGCTACTGACGACCTGCTGTTCTCAAGGTATTCGATGATGGTGGTCTGGCGGTCGGACTTGCTCTGGGCATAAGAACTGGTTGTACCGAGGGTGGACACAAGAGAATTCATGAAGTCCTCGGGAGTGCCGCCAGCGAACATTTTCGCACTCTCGCATAATTCAATCAAGGCATCCATATTCTCATTATCCTCGCTGTCGATACTCCCGTCGGAGTTCACACTGGCAGCCGCGGCAATATTGTCCGCATCTGCCAGAACATCCGCGGACAAAGATATATTGGCCGCCGTGAGGTTTGTGTACAGAGAAGTGTACTGAGTATTAGCGGCCGCGGCAGAGTCCAACCCGCTCAGCAAAGCCTCGAAGGAGTTGCCGCTGCTGTCTGTATAAGAACAGGAGAAAAAGCGGACGCCTGTCTCTCCGTCTTCGGTATACCCGCCGGCATGACCGGCATAATAAGTAGTTCCGTCTTCAAATATGCCTTCATTGAACGCCGCGGCGAAAGTCCGGGCAAAGGTATCCAATTGGTCCATAAAATAAGGAATGCCCTTGCTTTCCGAGTAAGAGCCGGTGCCGTCACCGTCCCTGATGTCAAGGTAGGCCTGCAGCGAACCGCCGTCAGGATCGAGATTCGCGCCGGTGCCGGCCCAGCGGATGCCGTACATGCCGTCTTGGTCACTGCCGTCCGCGATTTCATAACACTCCAGTTGCTGTACCTTGTCGCCGCTGACCAAACAAGCCCCGTCTATGCTGATAGTCAAGGCTTTATTCTCCGTACCGTCAGCCTTTGTACCCACCACAACTTCGTCCACATCCAGGTCGACCAAGCCGGAAAGCTCATCAATCAGCGCTCCCCGTGCATCCTCCAGTTCATTGGTGGCAGCGCCGCTGGCCGCCGCCAAGCTGATCCGTTTGTTCAGGTCGGCAATTTGCTGGGCATAGGAATTAATTTGATCCACCGTTGTTTTAACCTCAGTGTTGGCATCTTGCCTGAGCTGTGTCAGCCGGGCGGCGGAATCATTCAGGTAATCGCAAATGGCCACTCCCGCCTCCTTTACGGCAGTGCGGGCCGATGCACTGCCGGGGTCTGTGGATACACCTTCCAGCGCCGAGTAGAAATCATCCATTAAAGTGGAAAATGTGTCATCGGCATCACCCATTACCGATTCTATTTCTTCCAGGTAACCGGCCCTGGTTTCCCATTCACCCAAAGTGGCATTTTCGTCCCAGTACTTTTCGTCAAGAAGATTATCCCGCACCCGGTCAACAGACTCAACCTTCGCCCCCAAGCCCACATAGCTGCGGCTGTACATGGCGGCGGGGCCGATGGGATTCTGAATCAGTACCTGCCGCGAATAACCCGTTGTATTCATGTTACTGATATTGTTGCTCGTAACGGCCAATCCCACCTTGCTGGCGGACAAGCCGTTGCCGGAAATAACAAGACCCGCGAATGTTGAAGCCATCCTAATTCCTCCTTATCCACCCAAGTCATCCATTAAATCGCCGATCAGGCTGTCGATGGTGCTCAGTACCCTGGCACTGGCATTGTAGGCATTTTGATACATGATCATGTTGGACATTTCCTCATCCATGGAAACCGCTGATATCGTCTGGCGTTGGCTGTCTACCTGATCAACCAGGGTTGTCTGGGTGTCGTAAGAGCTGTTGGCATCGTCGCCTGCTGTGCCCAGCCAGCCAATAAACGACTCATAAAAGGTGTTGACATCCACCGCTGCGCCGTTAAACTTAAAAAGGTCGTCACCAGTCAATTCGTATATTTGATTGGCTATGGTATTATCGCCGGAATCAGCGCCGGCGGCGGCAACCACCTTAGCGGGTTCAGCCAGCAAAGCGGGATTTACCTGAATATTGCTGATGCTCAGCGGCTGACTGGAGTCTACCGCCGTGAAAAAATCCTCACCGGCATTGCCGTTCAGATCCGTGCCGGAGCTGTGCAGGGAATTGATTGCGACTGCCAGCGTGCAAATCAGATCATTCAAGGCCTGCCGCATGGTATTGATGTCACTCAGCGTCCCGGTGGAAAAAGCATAGGGAATGTCGGTCGCATTGTCGATGGCCGCCAGATCGGTTTGCTGCGCCTCTTCCAGGTAAGCGGCGACAGTGCCGCTGGTGATATCCGCAGCTTGATTCAGACCGGACCACTGCACCTTAAGCGGATCGGTAGTTGACCCGTCCCCTGTTACAGCCAGTTCCTTGGTCCTGTCGCCGTTAACCAGGTTCACTCCCCCGATAGTGACCTGCAATACCCCGTTGGAGTGCTCTTGAACGTTGATATTCGCATAAGTTGACATTTGATCCAGCAGGCTGTCCCGCTGATCCCGGAGATAACTGGCTTCGCCCCCGCCCAGTTCGGCCGCCTTGATTTGAGAATTCAGGTCCGCCACCTGCTGCGCCAGGTCGTTGAGAGTATCCACCGCTTCTTGCACCCGGTCGCAGGCATCTTGCTGCAGTTGCTGCAACTGCCCGTCGATTTGGGTCAAGGTGTCAATAAGAGAAACGGCGCTATCCGTAACCACTTGCCGGCTGCTCAGGCTGCTGGAGTCTGTGGCCAATTCCGACCAGCTGTCAAAGAAATTCTCCAGCATCTGCTGTAAACCGTCGGTGGAAGTTCCGTCGTCGGCTTCATATTCGGTAAGTATCTTTTGCATATATTCCAGGTCGCCGCTTTTAACCGACCAGTATCCGGTCTTCGCGTTTTGCCGGCGATACGTTTGATCAAGCAGTTCATCCCGTGCCCTGGCGATTTCTTGCACGTTGGAGCCCATCCCCAGGGACTGCCCGCCGGTCAAGACGGTATTTTCCTCCACGCTGCTTATGCGCTGGCGGGAATACCCGGTGGTATTTACATTGGAAAGATTGTTGCTGACTACCGACAGCGCGGCCTGATTCACCCGCATGCCGGAATATGCGATCTTATAATTGCCAAATGTGGAACTCATAGTTGCACCTCCTCCTTCTGCTCAGGTTATACCATATTGATGAGGGTTTTCATCATTTCATCGGAGGCGGTAATAATCTTGCTGTTGGCCTGATAAGCCCGCTGGGTAATCATCATTTCACTAAACTGATCCGACAGATCGACATTGGACATCTCCAATGTGCCTGTACTCAGTGACCCGGTGCCGTTGCTGCCGGCAGCCACTCCGCCGGTAAAATCCCCGGAGTTGGCGGTAGTAACATATAAATTGCCGCCGATCTTCTCCAAACCTTCCGGATTATTGAAAACAGCCAGGGCAATCATGCCTAACGGTTGGGTCTGATTGTTGCTGTAAGTGCCTGTAATCACTCCGTCGTTGCCGATGCTGACGCTTTGCAGCGTACCCGCCGCATAACCGTCACTTGCACTAACTTTAACCACATTGTCGTCGGAGTCTTGCTGGGTGGTCTGGGAAATACCCGTCAGGTCCACAGACATGGTGATATCGGTACCTTCCGTCGCAAGTGTCAGCGTAGGTGTGGTATTGTAGTTGGTCGGGTCGGTAGTGACGATTTTGCCATCCGAGTCAAACAGGATATAGCCGCTGCTGGGGGTCACGCCATTGGCGGTGGAAGCGGCTTCCCAGTACCAGCTGGTTTGACCGGTAGTGGTATCGGTATAGCATTTAGTATAATTTATTGTTAAATCGTAAGCGTTGCCTTGTGAGTCGTAAGCCGTTACGGTCGTCGTCTCAGGCCAATCGTAAGCGGCGGTAAAGGTCGTCGTGCCGGCGGTTGCGCTGGCGGTGGAAGCCAGGGTGATGGATTCGCCGCCACTTCCGGTGAGAGTAGCCCCGTCGGTGAGGTCTTCGTCAGTGAGGGTGGCAACCGTATTGCCGCTTGCGTCTGTCACCGTGATGTCGTAGTTTCCTGTAGTGGCGCCGGCTGTTAATGTGATGGTATACGCGCTGTTTTCCGTCAGACCGGAAGCAGCAGAAATACTGATGCTGGCGCTATTGCTTGTGGCGGATACTTCTTGCCCGAGAGTGCCGATGGTATCCAGCGCCGTTCCTGCGGCGGTCTCGGACGGATCGAGGTTGCCTTTAAGAGTGGCAGTGGTAGTGGCTTTCGGCGCAATGTACTCTTTGTTGCCATTGTAGGAATCGGAATAGAGGTTAATTGCTTCTACCTCTTTTTGCGTGTTATATTCATAGGTTCCGTCAGCTAGCTTATCGTAATCCAGCCAGCCGCAGACTTTATAGCCGTTCACAGTAAGGTTTCCATCCTCATCCATGTCGAAACTTCCGTCTCTGGTAAATTGATAAGTTCCCGTCGGACCGCCCGTGACAATGAAAAATCCGTCGCCACTAATGGATGCGTCGGTGGCAACGCCGGTAGATTGGGCCGTGCCGACGGTCATGTCAAGGTTTACTGACGCCACATTGACACCTAGCCCTAACTGAATGGGATTCGTGCCGCCTTTACTGGCGCTTGAACCGGTAGCGTTACTGAGAGTCTGACTCAGCAAATCGCTGAAACTGACTGTTTGCTGTTTATAACCGGTAGTGCTGACATTGGCGATGTTATTAGCAATTACACCCATCTTGGTTGATTGGGCTTTAAGGCCGGCTACGGCTGAATATACTGATGGCATCATACAGAAGATTACCCCCTAAATGTTTGTGCTTATTTACCTTTATGGATATGCTATTTCTTCTGTCGTTCAGAAATAGCCGTCAGCCTCCCCCGCCGGGGTCCGGCTGCAATACTTTTATCATGCCGACAGATCCGCTTTAGGTAGAAGTGCTGTCTGTGTCTGCGTTTGTCACCTCGTATACCGAGCTGAGTTCCACTTTTGTGCCGTCAATATTCAGATAGACGCCCGCACTGGATGAACTCACCGAGTCCACGACACCCGTTGCCGTGGTTGTCGTTCCGCCGGAATCAGTCGTCTGGTACGACACTTCCTTGCCAATCAGACTTATCGCCTGGGAAGTACCCTCCATGGTGTAAATGTTATTCAGTTGTTGCAATGATTCGATCCCGACCATCTGCGACATATACTCGGAGGTATCTAATGGGTCGGTGGGGTCCTGATACTGTAGTTCGGTTGTCAGCAACGTAAGAAAATCATTAAAATCAATGGTGGTATTGCTGTCCGTCGTGCTGCTGACGGTAGTGGCGGTATTCGAAGCAAGGGAACTGATTGATGTGGTTGAACTCATTTGTTTTCCTCCTTCGCCTCTTGTGAGGCCCCTTAATAAAAAATGGTTAGGCTGCCCAATTTAATAATCACTATCTTAATCTTCGCAAATGATAATTGGATTTTTGTTGGAATAAGTAGGTAAATTATATTTTTTGTCGGAAAATCGCAAAGAATTGTTAATCCAGCCTTTTAAAGCGGGAAAGGAGTTCCTCAATCTTAGCGATTACGCTGCTAAAAACTTATCAATTTAGTACAAAAAGAGGACTTGACGCACCTACGTCAAGTCCTCTTTTTGTACTGATATTATCTTGTTGTTACAGCCAATTGGAAATTGTATAAGCTGAATAACGATTTCGGTTATTTATAAGTATTTGGTTTGGCTCGCATAAGCGCTTAGAGCGCTCAGGGTTGTAGCGTCGGTAGTTGTAGACTGGCTGCCTAAATTGCTCATATTGTTTACTGCCTTACAGGAGCCGCAATTGGTACAGGTTTCCTTACCCATTACGCAATTGGACGTACCGCTGCTGCCGCTGCTGCCGCCCGCGCCGCCAATACCTCCGCTTTTGGCTGCAGAACTCATTTCAAAGGTATCAACGCCGGCTATACCGGCTACGCTTTGCGTTGTTTGCTGCTGCGAATTACTATTGCTATTGTTTTGGCTGGTTGAACCGGCAGCGTTTAAAGCCATAGACATAGAATACAAATAATCATAAGAATTCACCGGTGAAACAGACATCCGAATTTCCTCCCTTGTCCAATATTTTTCTCTTTCTAAGTATCGATGTTTAGTTTTTGAATCATCTTTGATAGCCACTTCCGTTATCAAAAAAATTTTTTTATGTATCAAACGTTTCGTTCATATTCTTGTATTTGCTTTAAAGTATACTCATACATATTTTCATTTTCTTTATTTTCATAGTACTTTTTATACCACTGAATGGTTTTATCTACAGCGTCATAAACAGCATATGCCGGTTGCCATTTTAAATAAGCTTGCGCCTTACTGATATCAAGTTTAAGCAAATGAGCCTCATGCGGCTGCTCATGCTTATCTATCCGGATACCGCCTTTTCCCCATATCTTTATCGCCATCTGCAAAATTTCTTCAACGTTCAAAACATCGATATCTCTTGGCCCAAAATTCCAGGCGCTGCTATATTTTTCTCTATCGGCAAGCATCATAACTCCCAGTCGCAAATAACCTGACAAAGGTTCAAGCACATGCTGCCATGGCCTTGCCGCCAGCGGATTTCTAACGAAGATCGGTCTGTGTTCAGCTACTGATCTTACAAAATCAGGTATCAGTCTATCCGTTGCCCAGTCACCGCCGCCTATTACATTGCCGGCTCTGGCCGAAGCCAACGCGATATTTTTATCATTAAAAAAACTGTTTCTGTAGGCTGATACTACCAGTTCCGCACAGCCTTTACTTGAACTATAGGGGTCATATCCTCCCATCGCATCCGTTTCTCGGTAGCCATAGACCCATTCCCTGTTTTCATAACATTTGTCGGTAGTAATTACAATTACTGCCGCCACAGTGTTTGTATTTTTAGCCGCTTCAAGTACGTTGACTGTTCCCATGACATTGGTTTCGTACGTCTCTTTGGCGTATACATATGAATATCTCACCAGCGGTTGTGCCGCTAAATGAAAAACCATTTCCGGTTTGTACTCTTTAAAAGTATTGGTTAGTTTTATTTCATCTCTTATATCACCAATTATGGTTGTAATCTTTTCGTTTAATCTGCATACCTGAAACATAGAAGGCTCGGTCTGAGGGGGCAAAGAATATCCCATGACCTTCGCTCCAAGTTTATTGAGCCAGCTTGATAGCCATGAGCCTTTGAAACCGGTGTTACCTGTTACCAGTACTTTTTTGCCCCGGTATGTATCCATATCCTTGCGCAGATTACTCATCGGCAGACTCCTCATTTATCGGCAAGATATTTTTTTATTTCTTTGCATCCTTCCACAACACTTAGCGGCTGATTTTTTAATAATGCCGCTATTTTGTCTGCCTTTAAGCCTGCCCGAAGCGGCCGTTTGGCCACCTGACCGAGTGTTTTCGTTTCTACCGGCAGTACTAAGTTTGGATTCAAATTCAATATCTTGGCTGCTTTGGCGGCGAAACTATATCTGTCGATAACATCTCCTCCAACCATATTATAAACACCAACAAGATTTAAATCGCAGCTTTCTTTAATCATGTTGGCCAGGTTAGGGCAATAAGTCGGACTGCTAATCTGATCTATGGGAACTTTCATAGCTTTATTATTGCTGAGATTTCTTATTAACTGCATCATAAAGTTTTTTGATTCCGTATCCCATCCATATACAACGGTCGTTCTGGCAATTAAATATTTATCCAGCTCTTTAATTACTATTTTTTCGGCCGCAAGCTTTGACTCACCATAATAATTTATGGGCAGCGGAACGCTGTTTTCATCGTATGGCCCATTATTCCCGTCAAATACATACTCGCTCGAAACATATACGGCCGTACAGCCATACAGCTTACATTGTTCCGCTATATGCCTTATGCCAATCACATTTATTTTATAAGCTTCTTCTTTGTTTACTTCACAATAATCCACATTGGTTAAAGCCGCCGTAATGATCACAATATTAGGGTGATATTTCTGAAAAATACTCTTCACGCTTTCTACAGCGGTAATATCTAAATGCTCACAGTAAGGCAAAGTATTTTGGGCATAAGTACCGTACGTTTCATAATTTTCTGCATCAGCTTTAAAAGTTTTATATAGCTCTTTTCCTAAAAATCCAGAGGCGCCAATGATTAATACGCGGCTTTTCTTACAGCCGCCATTTAACTCCATATGTTCCATGGCGCCTTACCGCTTTCCCATAATGCTTCCAGGTTAATTTTATCCCTTTGCGTATCCATGCATTTCCAAAATCCGGTATGCTTATATGTCATTATTTGGCCTTCCTCGGCAAGCCTGGATAAAGGCGCGCCTTCAAAAGCGATATGGTCCCCCTCTATATAATCGAAAACCTTGGGTTCAAGTACAAAAAATCCGCCGTTAATCCAGGCATCAAGAGCTTTAGGTTTTTCGACAAACTCCAAAACCGTAGCGTCGTCATTTAGTCCTAATACGCCATATCTGCCGCTTGGCTGAACGGCCGTAATGGTGGCAAGCTTGCCGTGGGACTTGTGAAAAGCGACTAGTTCGCTGATATCAACATCAGCTACTCCATCGCCGTAGGTAAGCATAAAGGTCTCCTCACCGATATACTTTTTTATCCGCTTAATCCGGCCCCCGGTCAATGTATCCAGTCCCGTATTAGCAAGGGTAACCTTCCATGATTCTACCTCCGCGCTTGAATGTATCTTCAACTTATTATTAGACAAATCAAAAGTAACATCTGATCCATGCAAAAAATAATCGGCAAAATACTCTTTTATCATATATCCTTTGTAACCTAGACAAATTACAAAGTCGTTAAACTTAAAATGTGAATATAGTTTCATAATATGCCACAGGATAGGCCGTTCGCCAATTTCAATCATTGGTTTAGGTTTTAAATGAGATTCTTCACTTATACGCGTTCCATAGCCACCGGCAAGAATAACAACCTTCATAAAGTTTTCTTCCTCTCCTATCCCGTCAGTTTAATTAGAATATGCTGACAAAATCATTAAACCCGGGTAAACTCTTATCTTTGTCAGATAATATAGGATTTTGCACCGGCCAGGGAATTGCGGCGGAATCCCAGCGAAAACCGGATTCCAGCCCAGGGGAATATACCGACGACATTTTATAAATAACTGTTGTGCAATCCTCCAATACCAAATAACCGTGAGCCAAGCCGCTGGGAATATACACAATATTATGTTTAACAGCATCGACATAAAAGGCTACGTGCTGCCCGTAGGTGGGAGAATTTTTGCGAACATCAACCGCAACATCAAAAATACTGCCGCTAGCGCAATAAATTAGTTTGGCCTGCTGCAACGGCGGATTCTGCAAATGCATGCCGCGTAAAACGCCTTTATGCGATATTACCATTAAATCTTCATTAAAATTGTGCTCAACACCTAATGTTTGAAAAAAATCACTGTGAAAAGGTTTTATGGATATACCCCTATGATCGTTAAAAATATTGGGAGTAAGTTCCAGACAGCCGTCAATTTTTGTCTTATGCAATTGATACATTTACTTCACCCCGGCTAAAATTAGTAACTTTAATACAAACTTTTTAAACGTTGTACATAAGGGTCGAGTATATCTTCAGGGAATACCCCGTATTTGTATAACGAGCAATTACAACATCTGCCGGCATTTTCCACTCCCGCAAGCATTAGCCGGCGAAACCGCGAAAGCTTTTCACCATGCCAAATATTAGGAATGCTTTGCTCCGAGGCATTGCCGAAAACACCGGGATAGGCCATGGAACAGCATGGCACAATGGCTCCGTCGGGATTTATCTGTATCATATAAAAAGGCTGCGGACATATGGATGTTTCTAGCATATAACTCCCGTTTTGCGTAATGTTTAAGGGGTTCGCACCGGCAAGGGTTGTGTAATCAATACCCTGTACCGTAGGAGTTAGATGCTCAATGGCAATTGTATCGCTTACTTCGCCAAAAATATCAAAAAAACGCTCTCTTTCCATCTCGTTGGTAAGGGCACAATCAATTATCTTGATATACACTTTGGTATTCCTTTTTTGTTTATAAAAAAAGTGAAGATTGTTTATAAAGTTAGCAAAATTCATATTGACATTTGCTAATTTTTTATATCCAGCTTCAGAAACACCCTGGATAGAAATCCGCAATTTATCCAGTCCGGCGTTTATCAGGGCCAGAGACAATTCTTCATTAAGTAAAACGCCATTAGTTACGATGTCGATACTTTCGGCAATGCCTTTTGATTTTGCATAGCTAACCATTGCCGCAATATTTTTATGCAATAAAGGTTCGCCGATGCCGGCAAACCTTAGCATCTTAAGCTTGTTCTTAAAGCCGGCCAGGTCATTTATACACTTTTTATATAGATGAATATCCATAAAAGTTTCCTCAGATATATACCCATGCTGTTCACGCGGCAAAGCGTGCAAACAATAGCCACACCTAAAGTTGCAGCCATAAACGGGGAATATCTGAATCAAAAAGGGGGTAGCGAGCGGCAGTGCTTCTCCTAAAATAGTACGCCGGCCGCCAGGCGTGACACTTGAAACGACTTTATCGCTTGTCAAAGCAACCGCTCCTTTTCCCGCTCACAGCCGATTAGCACAGCCGCCGCAACAAATGGTCCGCCGCCTCATCCAATACATCTTCCTGATGGGAAACATCGTCCGGCGCACAGCATACGGCGCATTTAGGATTATTGTTGCGCTGCTTGCTAAGCTGCATGATCTGAAAGTTCCGCAATTTCCGGCTGTTCCATATATTATAAAGCGTATCTTCATTTACATTGCCAATTACAACCGGCTTGTAAATTGTGTCACAAGGCTCTACATCTCCATCGGGAAATATTCCCAGCATGAAAAATGGCAGTGGACATATTTTCCTGGGGTGATGTACTCTGCCGTAGCGATCCGCAGTAACCCCAGCCGCACTGCCTGTATAATTCACACCGTCGTAAACAGGCCGGCACTGCTCAATATACATCCGGTCACTAATATCAGCAAAAAGAGTATAAAATTTTTCGTCCTCGCCGGTTTCCAGGGCAACATCCATTACTTTTACATAAACATTGCATTTTTTTTTATTTTTATAGAAGTAGCAAATGTTAGCAATAAATTCTTCAAAATCCAGGCTATAGCCGCAAACATTCATATATTTAGCGCTTGAGAGGCCTTGAAGGGATATCCTTATGGTGTCCAGACCTGCATCAATTAAAGCCTTTGATGTATCGCGGGTAAGCAATGAAGCGTTGGTTATTATCTCTACCCTTTCGGCTATATTCGCTTTTTTAGCAAGTTCTATCATGCGGCATAGATTTTTATTCATAAGCGGTTCGCCATGACCAGTCAGCGATATCATTTTTAAACGGTTGGGGAACTCCTTCGCCTGGACAATAATATTCTGATAAGTATTCATCGGCATGTTTTGGGCTGCAAAATCATATTTTTCTTTCATCTTGGCCTGCCCCAGGGAGTGTCCGCAATATACGCATTTAAAATTACAATGTGTTGTAGGAAATACAAACAGGGTAAAAGGCGAATTAAGCGGCACTGCATTTGCGAGTTTAACTCTTTCCAGTCCGCATATGGGTTTTATTTCAGATGCCATACATAAACACATCCTAAAAGTATTAGAAATACTTTAGATATTAATCTAAAAATGTCTTAATAACTGCCCGGCCACGTCGTCAAGATATTCATTTGCATCTAACACGCAATTGCAGGCTGAACAGGTTGCGCATACAGAAATTTTGCGGCGATTAAGCATTAAATGGCTGCGTATTAAGTTTTTTCGCCGCCGGCCGTGCCATATTTGTACAATGGATTCTTCATTTATATTGCCCATGGCAAATTTTTCGGGAAGTCCGCCGACAGGACAAGGGAATACATTACCGTCGGCGTCAATCTGAAGCATATAAAATATTACCGGGCACACATGACGATATATAACATCTTCATTATTAAGATTGCGGGAATTATCGGCTTTTCCGCCATGATCCCCCATCTGCTGCTGAAGAGTTATTAAATGTTCAATAAACATTTGATCACTTATGTTGCCAAAAAGCTTGTAAAACTTGTATTTATCCTTCTCTCCATCAAGCAGAGAATCAATTATTTTGATAAATATCAAACAATTTCTTTTGTGCGTATATAAATAAGTCAGATTTTCGTATATTGTATCAAAATCGACTTTTGTACCTGATACTTCTTTATACTTTTGCGAATCCAGCCCTTGCAGCGATATTTGAATCCTTGTTGTTCCTGCCGCAATCAACTGATCAGAAATCGCCGGTGAAAGCAGGGATGCATTTGTTAAAATATCAAGTCGCTGGGCCATGCCCGAATCCCTGGCCCGCCCTATCATCTTGGGAAGCTCCGGATTCATCAAAGGTTCTCCCAATCCTGAAAACACTAACCTTTTGGGGTGTTCAGGAAACAGCATAAATTGTTCTAAAATCTTTTCATACATAGCAAAATCCATATTCTTGATTTGATAACCGGTTTTAGCAAATTCGCCGTTTTCATCTCCTCTGGTAGTGTGCAAACAGTAAAAACATTTAAAATTGCAATAACGGGTGGGTTCAATAAAAATAGTAAACGGCGTATTCAACGGTATTAAATTGGCAAGGCGCTGACGATTCGTGTCATAGCTGGGTTTTACTTCCGCGTTCATAAGTTTAATATCCTTTCCGGCTATTCTTCACACGTTGCGTATAATATCGTTTCCATGCCATGCAGGGCATGACAACGCAAATAAAACTTATAATTTGAATTAAAACTTTGTATTAATAGCGGGATTTCCCACATATGCTCTATTTTATGATAGACACTCACAGCCAGATCCGGCGCATATTGCCTGATAATATTTTCCGCCCCCAAAAGCGCCTCATATTCGGCTCCTTCAATATCCATTTTTATAAAAGTCGGCGCAAAATCCCTTAACACATCATCTAATGCCACACATTGAATAAACATATCTCCTGCTGGGGAAATAGCACTGGAACTCTGAATTCCGGCTTTAAACCGCAATATTTCAGTTTCCTTCCACACTCCACAAGGAAACAATATCTCCTCATTGGCCACCCGTGAACCGTTTAAATTTTCTCGCAGCTTTTTAAAATTATTGCTTTCCGGTTCAAACAATGCTACCTTATCCACTGATTTTTTACACTGTTTTAAGGCAAACACGGTATCTCCGTCATAAGTGCCGCAATCAATAAAACGTGAATATCCTTTTGCAAAAGAAATATCATTAACAAAATATTGTTTTTCTTGGTCTGGCGGCGAGAATAAATCCGGATTGGAATTTAAAATGGCATTAAGAAAATTATAATAAACTTCTCTGCTTTTCTCATCACATAAGGAATTAGCAACATTCAGTACTTTTTCTTGCGTATTTTTTAATATAATATCTGTATGAATATCTTTATGGTTGTTAAGGTTGTAGCTGCTAAAATTTTCCTTTGTAATATTTTCTGTAATTACTAAATTATATATGTCGTGATAATAACAACTGTTTTTATAACCTAGTTTGAGAAGCCCTTCTTTTATGTCTTGTAATTCTTCATAACTGCATAAGAGGGCAATAATAACAAAGGAATTACCTTTAAGATCAGCGTTAAGGTTATCAGCATCAGCTCTATGTACCGGCTTATTCAAATGACTCGTTAAGCTATCGGCACGCTTATCCATAAATCCTTCAATTTCAATATTTAATTCTTTTAACAAATAGTATGTCATTGTTCCCGCATTTCCCGCGCCATAAATATACACTTTGGCCGAGGAAAGCTGATTTGAAAAATTTTTTCTATTTTCGCTATTATAAGAACTAATAATATTTTTAATTTGTTGGCTAAAACTACTATAACTATTATTATAATTATTCACGCATTTCTCCCTCTCCAATTATTTCTGCCCAAGTTTTCAGCATGGCATCGCCGGGATATTCTCTTTGATAATGAAAGACTGAAGATTTATTGCTTTGCTTTAATAATGGACTTGTAGATAAAATTAGCTTTTTAATATTTTCAGTTTGATTAAAAATTTCGGCTTCCATACTTATTTTAAAAGATTGGCAATCCTTGCCCAAGCACGATATAAACCATTCCGCCGGGGAGTTTCCCATATGTTTTCTAAAATTTAAAATTTGTTTTGGTTGCTGCATTGCTATTTCGCAATTTCTATAAAAAGAGTCCGACAGCTTTTTCAAGGTAAATTTGCTTAGAACGTGTTCTCTCGCATTTTTGCCGAGAAATCTTCGAAATTCCGGATTATTATATAATAAATTCATTGCCTGACCATATTCTTCTCTACCGGAAACTAAAATACCGGTTTTGCCATCTTGTACTATATACTTTTCTGTTAACTGATTTAAAACCACCGGCGGAACTTCAGCAGCCATAGCCTCAAGAATTGCGTTTTCGGTAGTACAGGTATGATAAGGCATTAAAGGATATCCAAACACATCAAATTGAGCGAGCACTGGCTTAATATCATTTACATAACCAATGTAAATGAAAGGATTTTTAATATTTTTTTCCCTGATCTGCCTATCAACCTGTTGTTTGGCAGGCGCATCGCCGGCCAGAATAAATTTGGCTGCCGGAATATTAACAGCGTCGCAAAAATCCACAAAATCCGGGTGAAGTTTGGAATATCCGACAAGACCTAAATAACCGATATTAAAGCCGCTATGTTGTTCACGGTCAATTTTAGGGAAATCGTCAAAACCGCCACAACCGTATACCAGGCCCGCTTTATCTTTTAATACATTTTTCGGTAGGTTGGCGAATACTTCGGCTTCATACGAAGCTTCAGTCGTAAAAAGCACCCTTGTTGACGCCAGCAATAGATTAGGATTTAAAGCAGGTACGGTAAGATTTGAGATGTGGGACCAAATTATCAGCCGCATAGGCATCCGCGGCAAATCATGTAGAAATTTAGCAATTCTAGGATGATGCCACCAATGAACCACGATGATATCGATATCACTTATTGCTAAACTGTTTTCCATCTCAAGATTATCCGGGCGTATTAAAATAGGAACACCTGCCGCTTTAGCTATTTCGACAAAATTATTTTTTACCGGCTCTTCCAGTAATACAATTTTATGAATTATTCGTCCATCACTACATGTTGCTAAACGGGATATTACATTGCCAACTCCGCCCCCCATATGGGGTGTTATATGAAGTATATTAAGCATATCAACCTGTCCAATCCAAAATACTATGCAATACTATGCTTTCTTGCCAATATTTAAAATATAGTCCTTGGCAGCGGCTTTTAAATATGCCTCCTCTGTATTGAACGAAATACTGTCAAGCATCTTTTTCATGTTTTTATCTATTGGATGCGGTTCCGCCACAATATCTTTGGCGCAACAGCCGTAATACTGCAAACGGCGATTAAACTCATCAAGGGAAATGTGGTGAATTATGCTGCTATCGGTGGCTATATCAACACCCGTTATTCTAAATAATGTTCCAATATCATAAGTATTTCTAAGCTTTAATAGCAGTTGGCCATCGCCTTCCAGAACCTGCAGTAATTGTTCTAAAAGCAGGTAAGGATGCCTGTAGGTATTGATTGGCTTACCCAACAGGATATAATCAAATTTTTCTTGACGAAAATATTCCGAAATATATTCTGTCCGGTCAACTGCCACTTGCCCGTCACAAATAGTTTTTAAGTCCAGCCAATATTTTGCCTCAGCAGAAAACGCCGATAATCTAACGTTAAAAATCCCTTTATCCCTAAGACTATTCTTGATTTCCAACAGAGGTGTTCCGCACGAAACATCAATACCTAAAATATTGGGGATTTTGCTTTCAAAAATTTTTTTGCCTGTAATATAAGACATCATGGTTGTTTCGTAATTGTTCACATCATCCCAAGCATCAAGGCCGTAATACTTATTCTTAAACGTAATGCGCCCTTTTGCCAGCGATTGTTTATATTCCTCCGGATTTTTCATTATTGTGTGTCCGGCGTGCTGCACAAAAACATCCTTGCAAAGGATGGCTTTATAGCCCGCTCTACGTACCCTGAAAGTTAAATCGTCATCCGCAAAGTCATGAAAAAAACCATAATCCTGTATGCCAACCATATCCAAACAAGCTTTGCTAAAAAGGGCCGTCGGTGGAATTAGCCGCAACCGTTCATGCCATTTTCTCGCATCGGAAATATTAAAGGCAGCGGCTTTTTTTTGCATATCATTAAAGTCGGTAAAATTTAAATTTACACTTTGCAAATTACTTACATTATCTGATACCGGGACTACCATCCCGATACGCTCGTCCGACATGGCACATTTAAGCATATTAACAAGCCAGTTTTTTGTGACATATATATCATTGCTGACTCCAACCACATAATTTCCGCTAGCAAGCTTCATACCTGAATTGGCGCCGTAAAATGCTCCTATGTTCTTGGTTACTCTCACGATTTTCTTATTCGGATGCGGAACCGATTTAAAATATTCAAATGTTGCATCGGCTGAACCATTGTCAACTAATATTAGTTCATAGTCAATGTTTGTTGTATATTTAAGGATGCACTCAATACAAGTTTTAGTATGTTTCTCGAGATTGTTGTATCCTAAAGCCACGATACTTACAAGTGGTGCATCACTATTACCCAGACTAAAGGCAACATTATTTCTGGCAGAATATATATTTTCGCCAGGCTGAGGCGCGGTTTGGTTATCCGTATTCGTTACTATAACCTCACAGGTATTTGGTCGCTCAGCAGCTCTGATCCTTGCCTTCATTAAAAATATTTCCACGTCATTGTCATTTTTTACTATGCTTTGATATTCTTCTATTAACTTTTTTGCTTCTGCTAAATTGGCGTTATTTATAAGATCTTCTACTGTAATTTTTATTTGCTTTTTACATTGTTCAAATTCATCTGCCGCCTTAGTTTTTTCCACTATTCCCCTGCTTTCATGGTATGTATTTCCCTGCCGGACGCGTCACCCTGCATGCTGCTTGATCTCTGCCATTGCTTCCGTTTCATTGCCATAGAAATCTTTTAATGCTTTAAACTTGCCCTTGATTACCCCGTCGTTACATTGTTGATATGACCACTCTAAATATTCGAAAATATCATACATAACATATCCGCACTCCAATGCATGAGAAAAAAAGTTTGCGGCTGCTGCAAAATCTTTTAATTTATAGCAACAAAAACCGGCTTTACAATAAATAGACTCGGACGGACCCGCTTCAGAAAACACCGCGTCAATCTTGTATAAATACATGTCAAGAGCATGGTGGAACAACTTCTTCCTGGCCAGAATATCACCAATTTGAACCGGAGCTTCAGCGAGCAAAAACCTTTTGCCCACATGTAAAAAAGCAATCAATTGATTTTCGTTACCTAGGTGGATAAGATGGATAAAATCATTTGTCAGCTCCAAATAGGATGAAAAATCTTCTGCCGCTAACACGCAGCCTTCTTCCGGCGCGAAGAAGGCTGTAATAATTCTCTGAAACGCAGGCCGCAATTGCGGTCCCAACAAATCCACCCAGCTTGGGGACCCACCGAGAAGCAAGGATACAACCGCCAACAGTTCTGCGCCTTGATCACCGGTCTCCCGAAAAAAAGCGGCGAAACCCTGAAAAGCCTGTTCAAACCGGCCATTCGTAAGCAAGAGTATACCGGCAGGTTCCCTGCGCCCAAACCGTTCAAACCTGATTTTGCAATAATAATCAAGCACTTTTTTCATTTTCAGTCTGGACAATTCCACAACCAAAAAGTCGACATCAGCTTCATCGTCCATATTGTACAGCCTGTTCATAAGACAGACGACATCAGCGGCATTTTGGGTTCTTATCAGCAACATCAGTCCATTAAACGCTTCTTGATTATATCTGTCCTGCTGTAATGTTTTTACATAGTAATCAAAAGCCGGGACATTTTCATTCATCATATCATAAAGCTTGGCGATGTTCAGATAAACCACGGAAACCAGTCCATAAAAATCGTTATTTAAATTAATATCGCCGTAACGCTCATTAGCCGCAATTGATTGAAAAAAGGATTCCAATGCTTGCCGGTAACGCCCGGTCTTCCTATAATATAAGGCTTGGTGCAGCAAAACTTCGGGATGGTGGGGAAACTTTTGTATTGCCTGATCCCGGATTGCTTCCATGGCTTCGTTACTATAGGTATTCAACCGCACCATGCTGGCTATCAGCGTCACATAAGGTTTATAGGCATACAGAGTATGAAACACCCCGCCGTGATCAATTGCTTTTTGGGCAAACTCTATCGCTTTTTCATACTGCCCTAATCGCCAATAGGCATCGCTCAAGTAGTAGTACGTCAGGTTCCGAACATTGCCGTTGTTTAAATCTTCTTCCAGCATGATTGTGTTGCGTTTTATTTTTTCGGGTATTGCTTCTTTGGTATAACCAGTGTGACAGATGACGATAAACTGCTTAGCGTCTCCTATCGACCTGGTAGGCTTACCGTGTTTATAAATTTGTTCGTGAACCTTCCCTTGATAGCGAATCACCCGGGAATTGCGAAATATCCGCACAGTCGGGTTAGTGCTCTTTAGCGGGCCGTCAACACCTTCCGTATTCTCCATCCGGCACACCACAGATTCAATCATCCGGTTACCGTGTATCTTGTCGATAAAAGGGCGAACGTTTTGTATTTTGCCAGGTAAAATATACTCATCAGCGTCCAGAAAAATAATCCAGTCCCCTTTAGCCTGCGTGAGCGCGTAATTTCGGGCAGCAGCGAAATCATTATTCCATTGGTACTGGAATACCTTTGCTCCCATTTGCCGGGCAATTTTGACGGTATCATCCGTCGAGCCGGTGTCGACAACAATCATCTCGGCGGCAATGTCTTTCACGCTTTGCAGACAGCGGCTGATATTATCCGCCTCATTTTTGACAATTACACATGCTGAAATTTTGGCCATGTTTATACTCCTGTATTACTTCTAACAGTAAAAATTCGACTTTTCTTTGCTAAAAGTGTTATCGATCGACAATCTTTGAAAACCATTGGAAAATCGAAAATAAAAACCTCCGTACCATGAGTATTTAAGCGTTACGTGTAGTATAATCAATTAAAGCAAGTCTGGTAAATATTGCGAATCATTGATTTCGACCGATACGATTTCGGCGATCCGCGGGAGGAGTTTAACCGCATTGTATGGTGTGCGACGGCAAGTCCGTATTTCGCAACTGGATGGCGTACCGCCTCCTTCCTCGGCAAGTATGGAAAGGTGTTTAAGGTGTTTGACGACCAAGATTCAGGCAACCTGTGTTTTGGTGTTCAAAATGGCGGTAGTCGCCTTGCAACACTTGACAAGGAGCTTCGTTTTTATTTGGCGCGCTCCCGCTCAACTTATGCCCGTATGCCCGAAATGCAAAAGCCGGTGTCTGACCTTGTTGTGGACGGTACAAAGACGCCGGAAGAGATAGCGGACGAGATATTAACTCGCATCGATACCCGCAATCACTACGACGCTCCCATTGATGGAAGTCATATCAAAATCGCTACAGAATCAGATTTTCACTACATACTTGACATTGGCCCATTTCGTCGTACTGAGTCAATTCGTCATGCAATTAAGCGCGATGAGTGCTATATCGCGGTTTATGATGGTGTTATAAAAGATTTTGCGATTATGAATTATACATTCTTTGATAACGGCTTTATAGAACTGTTAATGGTAGCGGAGAAATATAGGCAACACGGTATTGGCTTGGCACTGCTGAACCATCTGTTTGCAGTGTGTAAGCCGGAAAAGCTCTTTACATCAACCAACCAATCAAACAAGCCAATGCGAAAACTGCTTGGAAAATCTGGATTTACTTTCTGTGGTCAAATAGACGCTCTTGACGAAGGCGACCCAGAATTGTTCTTCGTAAAAAATAAGGCGGTGTAATATGGATTTCGGCTTACCAACGTTAATCGAAATGAAAAGCCTTGACGATTGTGCTGCACTATGTAAAGAGCTTAATTTTCAGTTTATTGAGCTGAATATGAATCTGCCAGAGTATCAGGCGGATAAGATTGACGCCGACACATTCGCCCAAATCGCCGAGCGGTATGGGATTTATTACACCATCCATCTTGATGAAAACCTGAACCCCTGCGATTTCAACGAAAAAGTGGCTTGTGCTTACACAGAAACGGTGTTGCAGGCGATAGAGCTTGCAACACAACTCCGAATTCCAGTTTTGAATATGCACCTGTCAAAAGGCGTGTATTTCACGTTGCCGGAGAAAAAGGTTTATCTGTTTGATGAATATTTGGACACCTACCTCGATAAACTGACCGCTTTCCGCGACCGGTGCGAGCAGGCAATCGGTGGAGCAGATATTAAGATTTGCGTTGAAAACGCAGACGGATACGATAAAGAATTCCTACGAAAAGGGCTTGCCCTCTTGCTTGAAAGCAAAACATTCGCATTAACCTTTGACATCGGACATAATGCAGGAATCGGCGGCGGTGACGAAGAAGTAATCATGAAATACAAAAATAAGCTTTGCCATATGCACATGCACGACGCGAAGGGCAAGAATAATCACCTACCTCTCGGTGCCGGTGAATTGGATCTGCCGAAATATTTCTATCTTGCGAAGAAGCAGAATTGCCGCGTGGTGCTTGAAACAAAGACTGCCGCAGGGCTGAAAGAATCAGTTGAGTGGATAAAAAGCAGAAAGCCAGTCACATAAACGTGACTGGCTTCTACTTTTCTTGTTGCCCCGTACCGGTTTTACCCCCCCGGTTCAATAGTTGTACCTATGGGTGATAACACTTTTGGTACGGAGGTTTCACATAACAGGTAATTATACCGGCTTCCCCACCGAGGTAATTGCTTTTATATTAATAACGACAGTATCCACATCAAACGCGCATAAAGTAAACCCACCGCCAGAAATAACAGTGACATTAGCCAGTGTAGCCAGTCCGGGGCGAACGTCAAAAAGTGTGCCGTTAAACAGCCAGCCGCCCAGAACCCGTATATCCACCGTAGCGCCTTGCATGCATTCTAATTCCTGGATTAGTTTATGGCATTCCTGACGGCCATCGGTTTTTTTATCCGCCACCTGCACCTCTCCTTTCCTCTCAGCCGTCGACCGGGCCGATAAAGGTAAAATCGAGTGGTATTTCGGTCAGTTCCGGAGTTTTGGCGGCTATAACACACAAATCTATCAACGCAACTGATTCCCGAATGATCCCCGTGCCCTGAGGACAAAAGGTCTGGTCAGGCAGCCTTACGATAACATCGGTTTGGCCTTTTCCCGGTCCAAGCACAACTGCTTTTTTGTCGAGGATTTTTTGCAGTTCTCCATAATAGGCAAACCCGTCAACCGTATACAAAATCACACTCGTACCGATTTCGCATTCTAATTCGCAAATCAGGTCATCATTGCCGATGCAGCCTAATCCCATCTTTTTACCTCCCGCTATAAGTTCGATAAACCTTATGCGTAAACCGGAGCCTTTAGAACCGGACTCATATGGGGGATAATATTTTCCTTTCCTGCAACACCTTGATTATATATTCGGCCCGGTGGCGATAACTGTGGCCGGCAACAGCCTCTTTTCCCCGCAGGCTTATTTCCCGCCGCAATTCCGGCCGGGCAAGATAATGGCGGACAAGCGCCGCGGTTTCTGCCGCGCTGTTTGTTACCGCCAGATGGCGTCCAGGCTCAAACAAACCCCGCACCGCCGGCGTATCGGATGTCAGCAAAAATCCGCCGCTCGCCAGAATTTCATAGGTCCGCTGCGTAACCTGCCCGGGAACATTCTGTAGACCGATGACGATATCGGCGGAGTTGTATACCTTGTAAGCTTCAGGATAAGGCAGATACCCATGCAGCCACTGCGGCGGCAGCTTAAAGCCCAGGTAGCATTCCATCTCATCCCAATGCCAGCCCCAGAAATCCACCCGCAGACCTGCTTGCAGCACCGGGGTGATCAATGTCTGCAGCGATTCTAGGCGGTAAAAGCCGGGATAGACGCGGAAAACCGCCGGATAGGCGTTAGCCACAACGGCCATGCTGCAAGTGAAAGGCTGTTCCTTCCCAGCCGGCTTATGGACGCTGGCATGCCAGCCAAAATCCATGTGCGCCGCCGGAAAACCAAGTTTTTCGTATCTATCCACCAAACTTAAGCTGACGGTAAATACAAAGTGCGGCTGAACCTGCGTAATGAAGGGAATGGAGAATATTTCCGTATGGATCGGATCCTCGGTGGCCCAGTAAACAAAAGGTACACCCGCCGCGCGAACGTGTTCCCTGATCCATTTTCTTTTCAGGCTGATATGTTCTTCGGTCCAGCCCAGCATGACAATGAGCTGGGGCGCAAAGCTGCCAATTATTCTCGGTATATTGTCGGCTGTCAAAGGGCCGGAAACCTGAACTTCATGCCCGGCGTCGCGAAAGCCGTTGGGCAGACCATACCGCCACATAGGATGACTTTCCAGAAACAATACTCGCAAGAAAACGTCCTCCTTTGATTAGACTACGGTAAAGTCTATTAACGCCGGTGGGGAAAAATACGTGCAGCGGCCGCTGTGTAAAATGGGGTAATTATCGGCGAAAAGCGATCATATATTTTTTCTGGATGCAAATTAACACAACTAACACAACATTCAGGAGGTCTTACCCATGAAGCCTAAAATACTGGTGGCCAACCCTTTCCCCATTTTTCCGGCTGTTAGCGGCGGGCAACGGAGGGTATTCTATCTGTTCAAATATATCGCCAGCTTCTTCGACGTAGTTGTACTATGCTTCGGTGACAGAAGAGAGAATAAAGAAATAGCGCCGGGCTTCCGGCAAATTATCGTACCGAAAAGTCCCATGCACTGTCAGGCGGAAATTCGTTATCTTTGTCGGCTCAGAATTCATACCTGCGCCGTTATTTCGCTGATAGCGCACCACTCGCCGGAGTATGCCCTGGTTTTGTCGCAACAGGCCAAAGACGCCGCCATCATCGTGCTCTCTCGTCCGTACCTGTTGGATGAAGTTTGCAAGCTCGATAAATCTTTCACCCTGGTATATGACGCCCATAACGTGGAATATGTCCTATTTTCCGCTCTTTTACCGTTCGGCGCGGAAGATGTGCTGGAAGAAATACGCCGGGTTGAAGGCGGTGCCTGCCGCAACAGCCGCTTGGTAACCGCCTGCTCGCCGCAGGACGCCCAGGCTTTAAGTTCACTCTACAGTATACACCCCGCCAAAATACTTGCGGTACCTAACGGTGCGGACACCGCCACTCTGCCGTTTATTTCCAGCCAAAAGCGCGCCATTAATAAGCAGCGGCAAAAGATTGAACAGCCGGTGGCGCTCTTCATCGGCAGTTATCATCCCCCGAATCTGGAAGCGGGGCGAGTGGTGGTGGAAACTGCCCGCCGGCAGCCCGGCGTTCAATTCTTTCTGCTGGGCAGTGTGTGTGAAGCGTTCAAGCAAAGAGAACTCCCCGGCAATGTCAGGCTGCTGGGCATTGTGTCGGAACAGGAAAAGCACCGCATACTGGGCTTGGCTGATATTGCCCTAAATCCGATGCTCTCAGGTTCAGGCACTAATATCAAAATGTTGGACTATATGGCCGCCGGTATCCCCGTTATCACCACGGAATTTGGCGCTCGCGGCATCAACGGGATCGCCGGCGAGCATTTTCTTGTTGCCGGTCCGCAAAGCTTGTCCGCTGCAATTGATGGCCTGCTGGCGGATACAGCTAAAGCCGAGCTTATCGCCCGGCAGGCTTTTTCCCTGGTGAATACCCGCTACTCCTGGCGCGTGATTGCCGCCGGCTTAGCCGACAAACTGACCGCATTATGCCCGGACATGGATTATCCCGCCCAGAGTGTTGACTATGATTGTTGAAAGGGACCAAATCCGCAAGATTTTGCTGATTATCGTCGCCCACATGGGTGACGTAGTCCTGGCGACCCCTGTTACCCGGGCCCTGCGCAGCGCATTCCCTGCCGCTGTCCTCCATATGCTTGTCAGCCCCTTGGGGGAAGAAGCCGCCCGGCATAATCCGTTTATTAATAAAACAATTGTCTACACCGTTACCAACTGGGAAAAGGACCGGTCTTTGCTAAGAAAGCTAATAGCCGGTTTGCAGCAAGAGCAATATGACCTGGCCCTGGCGTCCCATTACGGTTCCCTTGGCCCCATGCTGGCCTGGCTCAGCGGCGCAAAGTACCGGCTAGGCTTTGACGCCGACGGGGGAGCCAAATTCCTCACTCATGTCGTACCTTCCCTGCGCGGCGCCATTGTGCATGAAAGCGAAAAACAGTTGGCCACATTGGAGCCGCTGGGTATTACTACCCGGGACACCGGCATTGTGTTTGCCATTTACCCGGAAGAAGTCCGGAACCTCCGGCAAAAAGTTACGGTCATACACGACCGGCCGTTAGTACTCATCTGCCCTTTCAGCAGCCACTCCCATAAAGACTGGACGATTGCCGGCTGGACTTCCCTGCTGCAAAGCTTGGCCCAAACAGCCCGCTGTTTCCTGCTGGGCGGCCAAAAAGAGCTGCCGCCGGTTCAACGGCTGGCGGCAGCTGCCGGCAATGCGGCCGAAGTATTTGCCGGCAGTCTGACATTGGGGGAAACGGCGGCCCTGATGGCGGAAGCGGACCTTATAATCACCGTCGATACCGGGCCTATGCATGTCGCTCAGGCTTTTCCGGCGCCTGTTTTGGCCTTGTTTGGGCCTACACACCCCCAGGTCTGGGGACCCCGCCGCCCCCACGACGTTGTCCTTTACCGTCCCCAGGAGTGTTCCCCCTGCTGGCAAAAGGCGGAATATTGGCCTTATAAATGCGGCAACCACGCCTGCATGGAACAAATACCGGCAGCAGACGTGATCCAAGCCGCAAAATCTATGCTGCAGCGACGGCCGACACTGCAACCGATTTAATTGTCAACAGAAGAACAAAACTGCCAAAAGGTTTTATCAAAATCAGATATTATGGTCTGCTGGCCAGTCGCAAGGGCAACAAAAATATCATATTTTTCCATGACCCAATAGCGGGGAGGGGGAAAGACTGTCCCATTCGGAAAAAAACAGCCAATCTACCATTCGATCAACAACCAAACAGCAACCCAAACACGTGTCATTCCCCCTAAAAAGAAAAAAAAGAAAAACCACGGCCGATTGAAAATCCATAGCCAAACAGGCGCGATTTCCTTCTTCTGGGCAATCAAAAATTTTGCGCGTAGATAAATTAGAGCTCAACATTGCAGTATTTTCCCTGCTGTTGAGCCTTTTTGCCACGCAAAATTTCCGATTGAACCCTTAACGAACCGTCCCTCGACTCACTACATCATCCGTAATATCCTGACCGCCATAAAGTAGGCAGTAAAGCTTTTATCAGACTATATGGGAACATTGTATTTAACAACAATTTCTTCTTCATTTGCTTTTAAAACCTGATTGTTCATATCAACTAGTTTCTAAGAATATCCCTGATAAAATTAATGTTACTACACTCGAAACAATGCTGTTCCGAAATAATACATTTATAACCTGGGTTATTCCGAGTCCTATGGCAAAATTCCAGCCGATATGGGTTTGAAGAAACGCCTCGTTGATAATAGACATTGCAGCAATCCAATAAAACCAACTTGCTCCACTCTTATATTCGTTTTCTGTCCGAATTCTTATTTCTACATCTTTTTCAACATTTTCAACATTCATATTCTTGCCTCCACAACTATTAATCAGTATTGAGGTCAACGGATTTGATATGCTCCCCTTGTAGTAGACAGTTTAAATAATAAAACTGTCTACTACAAGGGGAGCATATCATTTTACGTCCGTTGACCTTGTTTTTTTTTACGAATTTATAATCAGTCTTATACTTGGAGTCCAGTTTCCTTCACTTTCATACATATTTATTAAAATTTCACTAATATCATTTATATTTATTTCTAGTGTTTCAAACTCATCTCCTATTTCGATATTAATATTCAATACAATTTTGTCTACATGTACTTTCTCAATTGTTTCCATAAAGAACTGCTGTATACGGAATAATCTTGAACGTAAACTTTCCCCTGTATCAACTCTTTTTCCATTCACAGAAACCTCTATGTTATCCCCTGAAAAAAGACATTGAGCATTTACGTCCATTGGATCATCAAGCAATTCATATGGAAGTTTTTCTTCACATCCTGTTATAGGTTTGATTAAATATGATGCAGCATTCCCTCCCAGTTTTATACCTAATTTGTGTTTTACAGCAATTTTTGTGATATCAAACGAACTCTCCGTCATATTTATATTTTTATTAAACTCAAAACTACCAAATGCTTTAATACTCATCTATTAACCCCCTAATCCGACGGTACAACATCTTCGCCAATTCTTTGTCCTTTATCATTATATCTATAGACATGTTTGTGATTAGTAAGTTCTTGTCCTGTTACTTTGTCATAATGTGTATGCGGGTTACTCCCTTTGTAATAATCTTCTCTTTCTGCTGGTTGTCCATTTTCATTATACTTCGTCTTCGACACTACTGTGGATGGATTTTCATTGTCGACCTTTTCATACTCCGAATTAGGTGCACCTGTTTTGGGAGCTTGCGCTGTTCCTTTATTTACGCCTGGTGGATTTGGCTTGTCCCCTTTAGCCCAGAGAACAAAATTGTCCCATGCACTGCTTGCCTCATTAGCTATCCATGTTCCAGTGTCAGAAAGCCACGCTATTGCTTTGCCAGTATCATCAACTAAGGTTTTTTGTCCGTTAATTAATATAACACCGAGACCAGCAGCCAGATAAGTAGTTCCATTGATTGTTACTTCATGCACATTCTCGTCATTATTCTTTGTTCCACTAGCGGCTGTACTTCCACCAGTTTGAGCATCACCAACTGTACTAGATGCTGCAGCGCCTACAACAGCACTAGCCCACTGACGCAAAGCAGGATCTGTAATTTTGGATAATTCACTTTGTATTGCTTCACTAACACCAGCCCCCATTGCACCAGAAGTAAAGCTACCGCCGCCCAAGTCGGCCATTATTCCACCAACTAAAGCGTGCAATGCAGTCGTTTCTGGTCCACCTTGTAACCAGCCATTTTGAATTGCTAAATCCCCAATTTTTTTATAAGCTTCTTCGCCAAAGACTTGAGCTAATTCCTGTTTTTCCTGAACTGTCTTCTTATCGAAAATCTTACCCAATGCATTCACTGCACCAGACGGATCACGACTTAAGCCGCTCAAATCCTGATTAGGATTGCTCCGTACTTCAATCGTTCCAGGCGATATAGCCGATTTTGTGGTACTATCCACATTACCGCTAACAGTAACGCCAATATTAGGAGTTAATCCTAGATCTTTTGTAGCTACAGCGTTGCCGTTGGAATCTTTACCAGCATTGTAGTTGACTCCAATGCTGTTTTCCGAATACTTTGCTCTATTCTCAAGATTGGAGAAAGTCAGTGTACCAGTCGAAAGGGCATTCTTTACTGCCTCCGCCTCACTAGAGATCACCGCACCCTTCAGGTCGGTATTCTTCCCCACATAAATATCAAAGCCTTCCGCCCCGGCAAAAATCCCTGCCTGACCGGTGACACTGTCATAGTTGGAGTTGGTCTTGCCGGTATTGAAGGAGCCCGTTGTACCGCTGATCTTGCCGGTGCCGAAACCAATGCCGGTGCTTTGATTGTTCGCCGTGTAGTCATCGCTGTCCTGCGTGCTGGCGAGGTTGAGGTTGCCGCCGATGTCGGCCACGACTTTGTCGCCTTTGACCTGGGAACCGATAATGTTGGTGTCGTTGCCGGATTTGAGGGTTACGGTGCCGGCGGCGTCGATGACGCTGCCGGTATGGGTTACCGTGTTGCCGTTTTCCGTGCCGTGGCCGGAGCCGAAGCCGCCGGTCAGGCCGGTAAAGTTGCCGTCAAGGCCGAAGGATGCTCCCAAGGACCAGGAGGAGGAGCTGGTTTTGCCGTCGATCTGTTGTTGGTTTTGGGCGGCGTCGAGGTTGAGGTTTTGCTTGGCGTCGAGCAGGACGTCGATGGCATGGATGTTTGTCGCTATCAGGTTGATATCCCCGTCGGTGGCGGTGATGTTGACGTTGCCGCCGGCGTTGATGTTGGACGGGTTGACGGTTTCGGCGTGGGTTGTTTGTTCGGCGGTCATCTGGCTGCTGCCGATGCTGACGCCGACACCCACTCCTTTTGTCAGGTTGCCTTTGAAGTCCTTCAGTTTCTCAAGATCTTTAACGGCTTTGTACTCATACAGCGTTTTAAGCCGGTCATCCTGTACCTGGCCCGAGCGCTGGATGTCGTTATAAGCACCCGTGGCAGCATCGATGACGCCGCCGCCCAGGGATACACTCAGGCCGCTTTGCTTGAATTCGTATTTGTACTGGCTGTCGTAGGTGTTTACTGTATTGTCGATGGTGACGTTTTTGCCGCTGATGTTGGTGTCCTGGCCGCTGATAATTGTAGTCCCGGCGCTGTTGACTTGGTTGCCGGCAATGAGGTTGACGTTGCCGTCGATGGAGCCGACGGTGCTGCCGGCTTGCTCCATGGTTTGTTGATCGAGGGTGGTTTTTTCGCTTTTGATGCCGATGGTGAAGCCGATGCCGCCGCTGCTGAAGAGGCCTGACATTTTTTCTTGGCGGTAGTGTTCGTCGCTGCCGGTTTCATCGGCGGCGGTGATGTTGATGTTGCCGTCGGTGGCGGTAAGACCGACATCGTTGGTGCCGACTATGTTGCTAATTTCACAGAGTCACGGAACCGTCCCCTGACTCTGTTCTTATTGTGGCAACTGTTCTGGTAATGGCTATGGGGGTAGTTGTCCGTTTTGTGGTGGTAATGAGTCTACGTCATTCTGATTCACCAGATTTAACTTTTAAGATTCATTAATAGGTAATATTATCCAGTTATTATTTGTTAACTAGACAACACCTGAGAAAAAAAGAGAGGTCAGCGGACGTAAAATCCGCTGACCTTTGGAACTTAGATAAGAAATTGTTTTTATCAACCCTATATTCGCAATATTTTTTTTGCTACTTCAATGCATTCTTGATATTGTTTTGTAAAAACATCCGTACCGAATCTTTTACTAAAAATCTCATAAATATTGTTAGCTAATTCATCCGTAGTTCTTGATTTTTCTAGTGAATCGATAATTAACTTAATTTCTATTTCATATTCATCGGTAGGCGCATGTGAAAGTAAAGCTATAGGATCCCACTCATTAATTATCTGGGACACATGTATTTTATTCAAAAAAATCACCTCTATTCCCCAAATAATTTTTTAACAACTTCCACCATATTTGCATCAAACTTACTAGCAGGGTATGTAGTAACTAGTTTCCCATCTCTCGTAACGACTGCGGCACCTTCTCGTGTTATAAATAGAAATTTATTATCACCTTGAGCAAGAGCTTTTCCATTCGCTACCCAAGATTGAACCATATCCGGTGTTACACCTCTTAGAGCCATTCTTTCCAGACCATGCTCTGCAAATGCACTCCAGTTGACTGCTATACCAGGATTTTCAGCTAATGTTCCAAGTCTTCCAAAACCATCTCCAACTTTTGCAAGATTATTTGACCCAACTACTCCAACTGTACCACTTCCAACAACTGGAGCTGCTTTTACCCATCCTCCATTGTAGTAATACAATGTAACACCAGCCACGACTATAGCGCTAGCTCCTGCTGCTACTAAAGTTGAAGAATCGACAGTCGGTGCATTCGATAGAAATGATCCTTGAAAATCAGGGCTTGCTTCTATTTCTTGTCCTAATTGGGATACTGCTTCCAACAGTCCAGAATTCACGGGAGCATTTAAATCTGTTCCTGGATATACTCCCAAATAAGTAATCGCTTGATTTTGAGCCTTATCGATAGCATCCCAGTAAGCAACCTTTTCTAAATCTCCGTTTTTAAGCGCTTGCTCTCTTTGTTCCTTCTGCCAATCAGAGAGGAAATTATTTTTTGTTCCACTAGCAGCAGTTGATCCACCCGTTTGAGCATCGCCACCAACTACCGTTGCAGCTGCAGAACCTACAATTGCACTTGCCCATTGATGCAGAGCAGGATCATCTTTAAACTTCTCTGCTAATTCTTTTTGAATAGCTTCGTTCAATCCAGCCCCAACAGCTCCTAATAAAGCATTGCCTCCACCCATATCTGCCATTACCGCACCAACAAATGCATGCAAGGCTATTTTCTGAGGACTACTTTCATCCCAGCCATTCTCTTTACTAATTTTGTGAACTAGATCAAACGCTACTTCGCCAAAGACTTTCGCTAATTCCTGCTGTTCTGCCACTGTTTTCTTATCAAATATCTTACCCAGTGCATTCAGTGCACCAGACGGATCACGACTTAAGCCGCTCAAATCCTGATTGGGATTGCTCCGTACTTCAATGGTTCCGGGGGATATGGCCGATCTTGTGGTACTTTCTGCGTTTCCGCTGACGGTTACACCTATATTCGGAGTAAATCCTCGATCTTTTTTAGCTACGTCTTTACCTGCGTTGTAATTAACTCCAATGCTGTTTGCCAAATACTTTGCTCTGTTCTCAAAATTGGAGAAGGTTAGCGTACCCGTCGACAGTTTATTCTTATCCGGCGTAGCCGTACTGCTAATGACCGCACCCTTTAGGTCGGTATTCTTCCCTACCGTAATGTCAAAGCCGTCTTGACCGGCGAAGATCCCTGCCTGACTGGTGACACTGTCGTAGACGGAGTCGGTTTTGCCGGTATTGAAAGATCCATGGGTACCGCTGATTTTGCCGGTGCCGAAACCAACGCCGATGCTTTGATTGTTCGCCGTGTAGTCGTCGCTGTCCTGCAGGCTGGTGATGTTGAGGTTGCCGCCGATGTCGGCTTTTACTTTTTCGCCTATTACCTGGGAACCGGTGATGTTGGTGTCGTTGCCGGATTTGAGGTTTACTGTGCCGCTGGCGTCAATGACGCTGCCGGTATGGGTCACAGCGTTGCCGTTTTCTTTGCCGCTACTGCTGCCGAAGCTACCGGAGTAGCCTACGCCGATGGTGCCGCCTAAAGACCAGGAGGAGGAGCTGGTTTTGCCATCGATCTGTTGTTGGTTTTGGGCGGCGTCGAGGTTGATGTCGTTTTCGGCGTCCAAGGTGACCTCAGTCGCAGTGATTTTGGTCCCTTTGAGGTTGACATTACCGTCGGTGGCGGTGATGTTGACGTTGCCGCCGGCGCTGATGTTGGATGGGTTGACGCTTTCCACATGGGTGTTTTGCTCGGATGTGATTGTTGTGCTGCCAATGCTGACGTTGACACCCACTCCTTTTGTCAGATTGCCTTTGAAGTCTTTCAGTTTCTCAAGATCTTTAACGGCTTTGTACTCATACAGCGTTTTAAGCCGGTCATCCTGTACCTGACCCGAGCGCTGGATGTCGTTATATGCACCCGTGGCAGCATCGATTACGCCGCCGCCTAAGGATACACTCAGGCCGCTTTGCTTGAATTCGTATTTGTACTGGCTGTCGTAGGTGTTTACTGTGTTGTCGATGGTGACATTTTTGCCGCTGATGTTGGTGTCCTGGCCGCTGATAATTGTAGTCCCGGCGCTGTTGACTTGGTTGCCGGCAATGAGGTTGACGTTGCCGTCGATGGAGCCGATGGTGCTGCCGGCTTGCTCCATGGTTTGTTGATCGAGGGTGGTTTTTTCGCTTTTGCTGCCGATGGTGAAGCCGAGGCCGCCGCTGCTGAAGAGGCCTGACATTTTTTCTTGGCGGTAGTGTTCGTCGCTGCCGGTTTCATCGGCGGCGGTGATGTTGATGTTGCCGTCGGTGACGGTAAGACCGACATCGTTGGTGCCGACTATGTTGCTAATTTTATAGAGTCACGGAACCGTCCCCCGACTCTTACATGATACTTTAATTTATACGTTTTAATTGAATATAAGTGCGTAAATAATAATTATTTTGTGGCGTAAATGAATGAATTAATTGATGGTCTTTTTGTTGTATTGGAGGTAAGAGTAATTGCGTTGTAGTTATTAAAAATATTATATATTGTGCGGTTGCTGTAACTATTACTATATGTTTTTCAGATTTTTAAATTTAATATTTAAATATTACAAAATTGCAAAAGTGTAACATTAAAATTGCACTTTTATAAAAAATATTTTGAAGTGACAATAATGGTGGTTGGTGGTAAAAATACTATGAAGTATTGATTTATATAGTCTGATTGAATTTTATTGCATAAATAATTATTATTTTGTGCGTGATAATACGGTGTATTTATTTTACATTGGGTGCTGTTAATTTATTAAAAATGATTATATTTATTGGGTTGGTGCAACTATATATAAATATTTTTCCATTTTTTTGATTTAATATATAAATATTACAAAGTCGAGAAAGTGTAACATGGTTTTGGTGATTTTTATATAAATATTTTTTATCCGTGACAACGTGACATGTGACAGAGATTTGTCACTAGTTAATTGGGTGATCTCTGATGTATCATTTTTATCTGGTAATATATTTTATTGTACCCGTTAAGAAAAAATCATCAGAGGTTGACTGAGTAACTCTGATGATCAACTGATGCATATTTGATTATTATTTAAGGAACCAGATTCAACGAAACCTTGATTTTACTGGATTAATGGTAAATTACATAAAAGAACCTCTTAGGCGAAAACACAGTTTTCGTCATCACCGACAGGTGATATATTAGAATTATTATTAATGAGGAGGTTTTTTAAATGTATGATAATATGAGAAGATGTCCGAATTGTGGTGCTGATGCTCCATGTCTGGGTGATTTACGTAAGTGTAAGGAATGTGGTGGAACTTATTGTGGTAGTTGTATGGGTAATGGATATGGGGGTAGTTGTCCTTTGTGTGGAGGGAATGAGTCGAAGTCATTTTAGATGGTAGTTAAGATACATAGATGGTCGTAGAATCACTTTTCATGAATTGTTAATAGTAATTTATTACCTATAAATAATGTGTCACTAGAGAGCATACAGAGAACAAAGCGAGGTCAGCGGATTTTTTACGTCCACTGACCTTGTTTTGATTGGTATTAATATTTAGACTTGCCTATGTTCAAGCTTATTTTGAAATTTATTTTTTTGTAAATCGTTCAACCTTTCTATGAGTATATTCATGTAATTTATTTTCCATTTCAATAATTTCCGTCCATACAACCTCCTTCTTGTCGTTATTATCTGTTATTTTAATTTCTTTGAATAAATTAATTAAAGACTTCTTTATACATATTTCTTCTGGGAGATCACCAGGAACAATTCGAGTATCATTCTCGGGAGAAAACATTACTAAATACTTCTTAAAATTACCTTTTGCCTCTGTTAAAGAATATTTTCCATTTGGTCCTCCATATACCCTATCAGCATCAATATCTGTCTGACCATCATCTTGCCAATAACATAAAAAACATATATCAAACGTAGGCATTTGAGGATGTTCTCGTAAAGGTAATGTAGGATACCCACAACAAGGGCAATAGTCTCTCTTGCATTCCATATATATCTCCCCTCTTTTATAAATTACCATATTTCTCAACCTGCTCTAACCAATATTGTATTCCATTTGTAGGACGCATCATAGTCGAAATTGTTCCTTGAGGAGAACCAATTGCAAATTCGTTGGTTGTTGCATTATATCTAAATGTCCATCCCAAATTATTAGTAAAGCCTTGAACTTCTCCTCCAACTTTACTATTTAGTAAATCACGTGCCTTTTGAACATACTGCGCTTGTGTTATATTTCCAAATTCTTGTAAATGATCAGTTATATGTCGTTCTAACAATTTTTCTGACTGGAATGTCGCTTGACCCCAAGCACCGCTTCCTGATGCAACAGTACCTGCTTTTACCCATCCTCCATCGTAGTAATACAATGTAACACCAGCCACGACTATAGCGGCAGCCCCTGCTGCTATTAAAGTTGAAGAATCGACAGTCGGTGCATTTGATAGAAATGATCCCTGAAAATCAGGGCTTGCTTCTATTTCTTGCCCTAGTTTGGATACTGCTTCCAACATACCAGAATTCATGGGAGCATTTAAATCTGTTCCTGGATATACTCCCAAATAAGTAATTGCTTGATCTTGAGCCTTATCGATAGCATCCCAATAGGCTACCTTTTCCCAATCTTTGTCATCAATCGCTTTCTGACGTTGTTCTTTCTGCCAGTCAGAAAGGAAATTATTCTTCGTACCACTAACTGCCGTTGAACCTCCAGTAGTAGCATCTCCACCTATTACACTAGCTGCAGCAGATCCAATTATAAAACTAGCCCATTGGTGAAGATCAGGATCATCCTTGAATTTATCAGCCAATTCTTTTTGAATTGCTTCGTTTACTCCTGCTCCAACTGCTCCTGAAAGAACATTTCCACCTCCAAAATCAGCCATCACTGCGCCAACAAAAGCATGAAGAGCAATTTTTTGTGGACTTCCTTCTTCCCATCCATTTTCCTTACTAATCTTATGAACTAACTTAAATGCTTCTTCACCAAATATTTGAGCCAATTCCTGCTGTTCTTGGACGGTTTTCTTATCAAATATTTTTCCTAAGGTGTTAACAGCATTTTCAGTATCACGACTCAATTTACTTAGATCAGTGTTTCCGCTACGTACTTCAATTGTACCAGGAGAAATAGCCGATTGAGTTGTACTGTCTGCATTGCCTGATGCAGTTACACCAATATTAGGAGTGATTCCTTGCTCGTTACGTTCTGCACTAGGATTTGTATTGACGTTTACTCCAATACTGCTTGCGCTGTACTCTGCATGGTTTTGGATATCGGAGTACGTAAGAGTATCGGTAGAGAGTATGTTTTTATCTGGAGTCGCGTCGCTGGCAATGACCGCGCCTTTCAGGTCGGTATTCTTCCCCACATAAATATCAAAGCCTTCCGCCCCGGCAAAAATCCCTGCCTGACCGGTGACACTGTCATAGTTGGAGTTGGTCTTGCCGGTATTGAAGGAGCCCGTTGTACCGCTGATCTTGCCGGTGCCGAAACCAATGCCGGTGCTTTGATTGTTCGCCGTGTAGTCATCGCTGTCCTGCGTGCTGGCGAGGTTGAGGTTGCCGCCGATGTCGGCCACGACTTTGTCGCCTTTGACCTGGGAACCGGTGATGTTGGTGTCGTTGCCGGATTTGAGGGTTACGGTGCCGGCGGCGTCGATGACGCTGCCGGTATGGGTTACCGTGTTGCCGTTTTCCGTGCCGTGGCCGGAGCCGAAGCCGCCGGTCAGGCCGGTAAAGTTGCCGCCAAGGCCGAAGGATGCTCCCCAAGGACCAGGAGGAGGAGCTGGTTTTGCCGTCGATCTGTTGTTGGTGCCAACTATGTTGCTAATTTCATAGAGTCACGGAACCGTCCCCTGACTCTTATGGATTAGTGTCACTAGAAGAGACTGAGATGAAAAGCAGAGGTCAGTGGATTTTTTACGTCCACTGACCTCTGCTTTTGAAGAAACTAGGATTATGAGCAGTCTCTACTGTTCCTAGCCACCAGAAAAAATATACATTGTCCAATTTTTTCAATCGTTTTCAACGGTTCCTAGAGTATCGAATTATTTCTATATAATCTTCATAGCACGACGTAAGTCAGCAATATCCTTATTATCCCATTTTCGTTTATCAATTTCCTCAATTACATTGCTTGATGCTACAAACAAAGAATGTGTCAAGTTATCTATGCTACAATTTTCTGAAGAAAAAAGCATGTCATCTCCATTCATTCTCCCCTTCATAAAATTCATGGCTATTGTTTTTTGATCAATTTTAACTCCGCTTGCAAAAAACGGACCATCCATAAATCTAAACTCACACACTTCTCCAATTGCTGATTTTTTAAGTTTATTAATAGCATCAAGCCACCACGTTAGTACAATAACAACAAAGTCATTCCAATACAGTTCAGGAAAAAATACATCTCCAATAGCAAGACATATCTCACCCGTGATTAATCTGCTTTTTCCTTGACCAATATTTAAGGTTTCCGTTCTTACTTTCACCAAAATATCTGTCATAATTCCTCTCCTTTTACCATTTCGGATATGCTGTCTCAATAATATTTGTAACCGTATTAACATACATTTCAATTGTCATACCATTGCTTGTACCTCTTATAACTACTCGATCACCTTGAGTTGAGACTCTTTCTCCATATCTATATGCCTCTCGTACAGCTCGCTCAACTTGTTGAGCATTCATATATGGAGGGAATAAATCCTTAATTGCACTTGCTCGACTTCCCCCAATCATGTGTCCTGATGCTATATGCTCAATATCAATAGCAACATCGCGCCAAGCTGGAAGGTTAACTGGTTTAGCAAGTACAGGCGCTCCCAACGTCAATGTCTTCAAATCAACATTTATTGCTACCCAAACTGCTCCAGCTAATACTAAAATACCACCAGTGTCAGTAATCTTAAATCCATCATAGTCACCAGGAGCTAGGTCAGGATTCGCTAATGCTTCTTGCGCTAAAATTGATACATTTTGTAATAAATTATAGTTCTCTTGATCATTTAAGTCTGTTCCTGGAGGTATGTTCAGTGTACTAATAATTTGATCTTGAGCCTTATCGATAGCATCCCAATAGGCTACCTTTTCCAAATCTCCTTCTTTAAGCGCTTGCTCTCTTTGTTCTTTCTGCCAATCAGAGAGGAAATTATTCTTTGTCTCACTGGCAGCAACACTTGCCCCTGTCTGCGCATTACCACCTACAACTTTAGCAGCAACTGCTCCAACAATCACACTAGCCCACTGTATTACAGCAGGGTCTTTTATCTTTGCTAGTTCACTCATGACGGTCTGATTGAATCCTGCTCCGGCAGCACCTGAGGCAAAGCTACCACCGCCAAGTTGAGCCATTAACCCACCAGCAAAAGCATCAAGAGCAACTTTTTCAGCACTGCCTTCTTTTAATCCAAGATTACCAATCGCTTTAAATACTTCTTCACCAAATAATCCGGCTAATTCCTGCTGTTCTTGCACTGTTTGCTTATCAAATATTTTCCCTAGCGCATTGACGGCTCCTTCAGGAGTTCGATTGAGGTTAGAAATATCCTGGTCGGGATTGCTGCGAATCTCAATCGTTCCCAGGGAAATCGCTGATTTGGTGGTGCTGGAGGCTTCTCCACTTGCAGTTACACCAATATTAGGCGTCAGTCCCAGGTCTTTCTTTTCTACGTCGTTACCGTTCGCGTCTTTCCCGGCGGCATAGCCAATGCCTGAACTGCTTGCGCTATACTCCGCCTTATTCTCAATATCTGACCAAGTCAGCGTATCGGTGCTGAGCCTGTTCTTATCCGCATCCGCCTCACTGGCAATGACCGCACCCTTCAGGTCGGTATTCTTCCCCACATAAATATCAAAGCCTTCCTCACCGGCGAAGATCCCTGCCTGACCGGTGACACTGTCATAGTTGGAGTTGGTCTTGCCGGTATTGAAGGAACCCGTTGTCCCGCTGATCTTGCCGGTGCCGAAACCAATGCCGGTACTTTGATTGTTCGCCGTGTAGTCATCACTGTCCTGCGTGCTGGCGAGGTTGAGGTTGCCGCCGATGTCGGCCACGACTTTGTCGCCTTTGACCTGGGAACCGATAATGTTGGTGTCGTTGCCGGATTTGAGGGTTACGGTGCCGGCGGCGT
Organism: Methylomusa anaerophila; assembly: GCF_003966895.1. Lineage (NCBI taxonomy): Bacteria > Bacillati > Bacillota > Negativicutes > Selenomonadales > Sporomusaceae > Methylomusa > Methylomusa anaerophila. The sequence continues at coordinate 1,218,270 of NZ_AP018449.1, forward strand.
CGATGACGCTGCCGGTATGGGTTACCGTGTTGCCGTTTTCCGTGCCGTGGCCGGAGCCGAAGCCGCCGGTCAGGCCGGTAAAGTTGCCGCCAAGGCCGAAGGATGCTCCCCAAGGACCAGGAGGAGGAGCTGGTTTTGCCGTCGATCTGTTGTTGGTGCCAACTATGTTGCTAATTTCATAGAGTCACGGAACCGTCCCCTGACTCTTATGCAGGGATTATCAATAGGTAATATTATCCATTTGTTGTTTGTTCACTCAGACGACACCTGAGAGAAAAGAGAGGTCAGCGGATTTTTACGTCTACTGACCTCTTTGCCTATGTTAGCTAAATTTTAAAAATCAAATTTTAAATTCCCCTTTTCCCATTCTGCCAAAGTCATTTTTGCAGTAAATCCGACATTACCTCTTTTGCTTGATAGTTCTAGCAATACATTTTTCGCTTCTGAGGGAGTTATAGGTAAAAGAATTGTAGCTGTATGTAATCTTACATATTCGCTCGAATGTTCTAGGTATGGAAGAAGCTTCGTTAACCCGTATTCTTCATTCGATATCAAATCACTTCTTATTTTTGTAAGTATTCGAAACTGCTTGTTAGCAGTTTTTGAATCCCCTTTATCAAGATATTCTCCATTTTTTTTGCAAGCATCTAAGTATTCTTCTAATATTTTTTCGAGCGACCTCATAACCGACTCCTTTTGTTATTCAAATGATTTGAAAATCCAACGACCATTTTCTTTGACTACATCTCCAAACCCTTTTAAATAATTTAGCCCAAATTCAAATTGCTCTTGAAAACTTTTAGTCGCAAGCCAATCTCTTACTGTCTGTGTTCCAGAAAACCATTGTTTTGATGAATAATACGCACTAATAGCACTATGAACACTATCCTTGCCAGATTGCAACGCAATTATGTTTTCTACAGAATTTATTTCTTCTGCCGCAAATCCTGCCCTACTTGCATTTTGTTGAGCTTGTTCCACTATGTGGTGCCACTGATTTCCTGCCCCTGGAGATCCAAGGAAACCTTTTAGTTCCTTAAATGTCTTGAAACTACCTCCACCAATGGAACTAGCAATACTATCACGAATTTCTTTATTCAATTCCAATTGTTTTTCTACTTCTGCCGCTAACAACGGTGCATTGTTTGAATTATTGGGGTCAATCCCCTTTGCTTTTAAGGACAATCTTGCCCACGTTAGTGCATCTTCTGTTTGAGATTTTACTAACCATGCTGTATATGGATTATTGAGGTTCACTACTTCTGTTGATAAATCGGGGAATGAAGAGTAGTTACTACCATCCATATTAACGCCTAGATTATCCCCCATCTTACTCCATTTATCAATTTGTTCATCGGACACTTTATGCCATTTTGCCTTTATAGCAGCAGTTTCTTCATCACTTTTGCTGTTGCTTAACTCGATAATCATTTGCTGGTATTGCTGTTTTTCAAGCGCTATCCGTCCAGATTCATCATCTATTAATACTGCATCTATATGGTGTTCTGCTAACCACTGCTTAGTTTGTTCCTTGTCCTTGTCTGACCAATATTTTTCTACATCCTGTACAGCTTTGTCATATTCTTCCTTCGTAATACTTCCGCTGTCTAACTTATCTTTCAGGTCTTTCTTTTGTTGCTGGTATTCTGCATACTGTTCATGATACAAGAAGTTGTTTTTCGTCTCACTAGCCGCAGTACTAGCGCCAGTCTGCGCATCTCCTCCAACTGCCTTGGCTGCCGCTGCTCCTGCGATAGCGCTCGCCCATTGCATAACGGCAGGGTCTTTTATTTTTGCTAATTCATTCATTATCAGTTGGTTAAGACCTGCACCGGCAGCTCCCGATGCAAAACTTCCTCCACCAAGTTGAGCCATTAAGCCACCAGCAAAAGCATCTAATGCCGCTTTTTCCGGACTGCCTTCTTTTAGTTTCAAGTCGCCTATTGCTTTAAAGACTTCTTCACCAAATACCTGCGCTAATTCTTGTTTTTCTTGAATAGTTTTCTTGTCAAAGATCTTACCCAATGCATTCAGTGCACCAGACGGATCACGGCTTAATCCGCTCAAATCTTGATTGGGATTGCTCCGTACTTCAATCGTTCCAGGTGATATTGCTGATTTTGTTGTACTATCTGCTTCTCCTGATACAGTTATTCCCACATTAGGCGTTAGACCCAAATCACCCAATTTCATCCCTGGAGTAAGTTTGCTGTTGTAATTAACTCCAATACTACTGGATAGATACTTCACTCTGTTCTCCAGATTGGAGAATGTCAGCGTACCGGTAGAGAGTTTATTCTTATCCGGTGTAGCCTCACTGCTAATCACCGCACCCTTCAGGTCGGTATTCTTCCCCACATAAATATCAAAGCCTTCCGCCCCGGCAAAAATCCCTGCCTGACCGGTGACACTGTCATAGTTGGAGTTGGTCTTGCCGGTATTGAAGGAGCCCGTTGTACCGCTGATTTTACCGGTGCCGAAACCAATGCCGGTGCTTTGATTGTTCGCCGCGTAGTCATCACTGTCCTGCGTGCTGGCGAGGTTGAGGTTGCCGCCGATGTCGGCCACGACTTTGTCGCCTTTGACCTGGGAACCGATAATGTTGGTGTCGTTGCCGGATTTGAGGGTTACGGTGCCGGCGGCGTCAATGACGCTGCCGGTATGGGTTACCGTGTTGCCGTTTTCCGTGCCGTGGCCGGAGCCGAAGCCGCCGGTCAGGCCGGTAAAGTTGCCGTCAAGGCCGAAGGATGCTCCCAAGGACCAGGAGGAGGAGCTGGTTTTGCCGTCGATCTGTTGTTGGTTTTGGGCGGCGTCGAGGTTGAGGTTTTGCTTGGCGTCTAGCAGGACGTCGATGGCATGGATGTTTGTCGCTATCAGGTTGATATCCCCGTCGGTGGCGGTGATGTTGACGTTGCCGCCGGCGTTGATGTTGGACGGGTTGACGCTTTCGGCGTGGGTTGTTTGTTCGGCGGTCATTTGGCTGCTGCCGATGCTGACGCTGACACCCGCTCCTTTTGTCAGATTGCCTTTGAAGTCCTTCAGTTTCTCAAGATCTTGAACGGTTTTGTACTCATACAGAGTTTTAAGCCGGTCATCCTGTACCTGACCCGAGCGCTGGATGTCGTTATAAGCACCCGTGGCAGCATCGATTACGCCGCCGCCTAAGGATACACTCAGGCCGCTTTGCTTGAATTCGTATTTGTACTGGCTGTCGTAGGTGTTTACTGTGTTGTCGATGGTGACGTCTTTGCCGCTGATGTTGGTGTCCTGGCCGCTGATAATTGTAGTCCCGGCGCTGTTGACTTGGTTGCCGGCAATGAGGTTGACGTTGCCTTCGATGGAGCCGATGGTGCTGCCGGCTTGCTCCATGGTTTGTTGATCGAGGGTGGTTTTTTCGCTTTTGCTGCCGATGGTGAAGCCGAGGCCGCCGCTGCTGAAGAGGCCTGACATTTTTTCTTGGCGGTAGTGTTCGTCGCTGCCGGTTTCATCGGCGGCGGTGATGTTGATGTTGCCGTCGGTGGCGGTAAGACCGACATCGTTGGTGCCAACTATGTTGCTAATTTCATAGAGTCATAGAACCGTCCCCTGACTCTTATATTCGGAGTAAATCCTCGATCTTTTTTAGCTACGTCTTTACCTGCGTTGTAATTAACTCCAATGCTGTTTGCCAAATACTTTGCTCTGTTCTCAAAATTGGAGAAGGTTAGCGTACCCGTCGACAGTTTATTCTTATCCGGCGTAGCCGTACTGCTAATGACCGCACCCTTTAGGTCGGTATTCTTCCCTACCGTAATGTCAAAGCCGTCTTGACCGGCGAAGATCCCTGCCTGACTGGTGACACTGTCGTAGACGGAGTCGGTTTTGCCGGTATTGAAAGATCCATGGGTACCGCTGATTTTGCCGGTGCCGAAACCAACGCCGATGCTTTGATTGTTCGCCGTGTAGTCGTCGCTGTCCTGCAGGCTGGTGATGTTGAGGTTGCCGCCGATGTCGGCTTTTACTTTTTCGCCTATTACCTGGGAACCGGTGATGTTGGTGTCGTTGCCGGATTTGAGGTTTACTGTGCCGCTGGCGTCAATGACGCTGCCGGTATGGGTCACAGCGTTGCCGTTTTCTTTGCCGCTACTGCTGCCGAAGCTACCGGAGTAGCCTACGCCGATGGTGCCGCCTAAAGACCAGGAGGAGGAGCTGGTTTTGCCATCGATCTGTTGTTGGTTTTGGGCGGCGTCGAGGTTGATGTCGTTTTCGGCGTCCAAGGTGACCTCAGTCGCAGTGATTTTGGTCCCTTTGAGGTTGACATTACCGTCGGTGGCGGTGATGTTGACGTTGCCGCCGGCGCTGATGTTGGATGGGTTGACGCTTTCCACATGGGTGTTTTGCTCGGATGTGATTGTTGTGCTGCCGATGCCGACGCCGACACCCACTCCTTTTGTCAGGTTGCCTTTGAAGTCCTTCAGTTTCTCAAGATCTTTAACGGCTTTGTACTCATACAGCGTTTTAAGCCGGTCATCCTGTACCTGGCCCGAGCGCTGGATGTCGTTATAAGCACCCGTGGCAGCATCGATTACGCCGCCGCCTAAGGATACACTCAGGCCGCTTTGCTTGAATTCGTATTTGTACTGGCTGTCGTAGGTGTTTACTGTATTGTCGATGGTGACGTTTTTGCCGCTGATGTTGGTGTCCTGGCCGTTGATAATTGTAGTCCCGGCGCTGTTGACTTGGTTGCCGGCAATGAGGTTGACGTTGCCTTCGATGGAGCCGATGGTGCTGCCGGCTTGCTCCATGGTTTGTTGATCGAGGGTGGTTTTTTCGCTTTTGCTGCCGATGGTGAAGCCGAGGCCGCCGCTGCTGAAGAGGCCTGACATTTTTTCTTGGCGGTAGTGTTCGTCGCTGCCGGTTTCATCGGCGGCGGTGATGTTGATGTTGCCGTCGGTGGCGGTAAGACCGACATCGTTGGTGCCGACTATGTTGCTAATTTCATAGAGTCACGGAACCGTCCCCCGACTCTTACAAAATACGCAATTAAGTCAATCTGTCAACTACAAAACTGGATTTCAAAGTATAATGGTCATGAGAAGTTAAAGTCTTCTGGAACAGGAGGAGCAACCATCATGATCAAAGGTCGCAAAACGAGTTATGAGGAAAGAGTTGAAATCGTTAAATATTGTATTGAGCAACAGAATAACTATGCTGAAACGGCACAAAAATACCAAGTCTCCTATCAGCAGGTTTATAGTTGGACAACCAAGTATGAAACCGATGGTGTCGAAGCCTTACAAGATAAACGTGGCAAAAGAAAGACCTTAGATGCAATGTCGGAGATTGAGAAGTTAAGGGCCGAGAATAAACTTCTTGAAGCCAAAAACAAAAGGCAACAAATGGAGATAGAATTTTTAAAAAAGCTGGAAGAAATAGAAAGGCGGCGATCCTAAGCCAGGTAAAATATGAAACCATTTACCTTGTAATCCAGGAACTTCATGATACAACAACTTATCCAATACAGAAACTCTGTGAAATCGCAGGCGTACAAAGATCTTCTTACCACAAATGGCTAAACAGAAACGCGAGTGCTAATGAGCAGATGAATAAAGAATTAATCCCACTGATCAAAGACGCCTATCAAGAACGTAATGGTATTCTTGGGTACCGCCAAATGACTATCAAACTCAATCGTAAACACAACCTTACTGTGAATCATAAGCGGATTTACCGACTAATGAAGATTTTGCAACTTCAGTCCGTATGCCGCCGAAAAAGAAAGAAATATATTCAGTCCACACCTGAAATCACTGCTGAAAATATTTTGAACAGAGAGTTTACAGCAACTCACTTTGGAGAAAAATGGCTTACTGATGTAACAGAGATGAAATATGGTCTTGAACAGAAAGCACATTTGAGCGCAATACTGGATCTAGCAGATAAAAGTATTGTCGCTTTTGTGCTTGATCTTTCGAACAATAATGAACTTGTTTTTAAGACCTTTGACATAGCTCATAAAGAATATCCTGATGCAACTCCCCTCTTTCATAGTGACAGGGGATTTCAATATACAAGTAAGGCCTTTCATAAAAAGCTTGTTGATGCCGGAATGACACAAAGTATGTCTAGGGTATCAAGATGCATAGACAACGGTCCCATGGAAGCATTCTGGGGAATGATGAAATCAGAGATGTATTATCTCAAAAAGTTCAGTTCGTACGATGAGCTGGAAACTGCGGTCAGTGAATATATAGAGTATTATAATAATCACCGATATCAAAAACGACTCCAATTGCATGACACCGTTAGAGTACAGACGCTATCGGAGTCATACAGCTGCATAAAAAAGGTGATGCCAACTTTTACGCAAAGTTGGCATCATAGAGCTTTTATTTTTTCTACTGTCTACTTGACAGGGAGCACTTCAATTTTTACGTCCACTGACCTCTTTTGCCTTATAGAAATTAAATCATCGTCCAGTAATTAGATGGTAAATTTCGAACCCACCAAAGAACAATCCAAGTAAAATGAGTGTAGCTACTAAACCATACATGTACAGTTTAACTGTTCTTCGTTTCTCAGGGTCAAAATCCGGACGTGTGGCCTTCTGATAGCCACCCATAAAAATCAATAGGACTGTCAACACCACTAGAGGTATTGATATCTGCCCTAGTATTGCCGAATAGCTTGCTAACGCACCAGTTCCCTTAATTACATTATCTATTATTACAATGATAAGTAAAACTGTAGATAGCGCCCAGCCTATTCTCCATAACATCGGATCATTCTTGGAAAATTTTATTACCCATCTTAGTATATATGGGATACCAAACAGTCCCCAAACGACCCAAAAAAACCATGGCATAGAATCTATTAAAGACAATATTATAACCCGCTCCCTTCACTGCAAGAGATTTGTGCATACCGATTATTGCCCAAGTCCCTCTTTCCATGGTTTTATCACTTCTTTATTTACTAAATAGGCTACTCCTCCCCCTACGATTGAAACAGCTATAACTGGTGCACCTAGACTCACCGCAGCTCCTCCGCCTAAGGCCAATACGGCAGTTGTACCAATATCAGCACCTGCAGCCATTGCAAATTTTTCATTGAGACCACCAAACGTCTTGTAGTCTAAATAAACATCATATGTTGTCTGCCCAAGCGCCACTACTCCACCGAGGACTTTACTAACACCTTTTAATGCAATAGTGCTTCCAGGGGTAGTATCTACTACGATTTCAAGGGTGGTCGCTGGTCCAAGACGAGGTGCAGACACTTTACCTATAGTAAAGCTGGTTCTCAGTTGATTAATGATTAGTTCTCCCGCTGCGGTATCAACTAATGATTCTCCTACGTTCTTCCCTAACTCAAGAGTTTCATTTCCATAATGTATGAAGTTTCGTGCCCTTGCTAGGTTATTGTTTAATCCCGAATTATCAACATTATAATTTATTATCCCAAATGATCCCGGTAAATTTAGATCATTTAGCACTTTTAACAATTCAGGCTCTATTGCTTCATATGCTTGTCCAGATACTGGATCTCTAGGTACTGGTAATCCGGTATCTGGATCTACACCACTTAGAATATTTATCTGGCTTAATGCTTTATATTCTTCTAATATCTTTAATCTCTCTTCATCGCTTGTAGCTTTAGACAGCTTTTCAGCAAGTTCCGCTTGTTGTCGGTGATTCAGCCAGTTATTCTTCGTCTCACTAGCAGCAACACTTGCCCCAGTCTGTGCATTGCCACCTACAACTTTAGCAGCAACTGCCCCTACAATCACACTGGCCCATTGCATTGCAGCAGAGTCTTTTATCTTTGCCAGTTCATTCATGACGATCTGATTGAAGGCTGCTCCGGCAGCACCTGAGGCAAAGCTACCACCGCCAAGTTGAGCCATTAACCCACCAGCAAAAGCATCAAGAGCAACTTTTTCAGCACTGCCTTCTTTTAATCCAAGATTACCAATCGCTTTAAATACTTCTTCACCAAATAATCCGGCTAATTCCTGCTGTTCTTGCACTGTTTGCTTATCAAATATTTTCCCTAGCGCATTGACGGCTCCTTCAGGAGTTCGATTGAGGTTAGAAATATCCTGGTCGGGATTGCTGCGAATCTCAATCGTTCCCAGGGAAATCGCTGATTTGGTGGTGCTGGAGGCTTCTCCACTTGCAGTTACACCAATATTAGGCGTCAGTCCCAGGTCTTTCTTTTCTACGTCGTTACCGTTCGCGTCTTTCCCGGCGGCATAGCCAATGCCTGAACTGCTTGCGCTATACTCCGCCTTATTCTCAATATCTGACCAAGTCAGCGTATCGGTGCTGAGCCTGTTCTTATCCGCATCCGCCTCACTGGCAATGACCGCACCCTTCAGGTCGGTATTCTTCCCCACATAAATATCAAAGCCTTCCTCACCGGCGAAGATCCCTGCCTGACCGGTGACACTGTCATAGTTGGAGTTGGTCTTGCCGGTATTGAAGGAACCCGTTGTCCCGCTGATCTTGCCGGTGCCGAAACCAATGCCGGTACTTTGATTGTTCGCCGTGTAGTCATCACTGTCCTGCGTGCTGGCGAGGTTGAGGTTGCCGCCGATGTCGGCCACGACTTTGTCGCCTTTGACCTGGGAACCGATAATGTTGGTGTCGTTGCCGGATTTGAGGGTTACGGTGCCGGCGGCGTCGATGACGCTGCCGGTATGGGTTACCGTGTTGCCGTTTTCCGTGCCGTGGCCGGAGCCGAAGCCGCCGGTCAGGCCGGTAAAGTTGCCGTCAAGGCCGAAGGATGCTCCCAAGGACCAGGAGGAGGAGCTGGTTTTGCCGTCGATCTGTTGTTGGTTTTGGGCGGCGTCCAGGTTGAGGTTTTGCTTGGCGTCGAGCATGACGTTGATTTTACTGGATTTACGATAAATTACATGAAAAGAACCTCTATGACGAAAACACCGTTTTCGTCATCACCGACAGGTGATATATTAAAATTATTATTTTTAAGGAGGTTTTATTGATATGTACGATAACGTGAGAAAATGTCCGAATTGTGGTAGTGATGCACCTTGTATGGGATCTTTAATGAAATGTAAGGAATGTGGCGGTGTGTATTGTGGTAACTGTTCTGGTAATGGGTATGGGGGTAGTTGTCCGTTTTGTGGCAACACTGAGTCGAAGTCCTTCTGATCCACCAGATTTGATTTTTACAGGTTATTAATAGGTAATATTATCTAGTCGTTGTTTGTTCAATCAGACGACACCTGAGAGGAAAAGAGAGGTCAGCGGATTCTTACGTCCGCTGACCTCTCTTCTATTAAATCATCTGCAATGTCCTAGACTTGTAGGCGTGTTAAACAATCTCGTCACCTTATCACATTTTCTTCTTCTAAAAAACAGTCTCTACCTTCACTTGATTCCAAATATCCGCCAGAGTTTTCCCATTTATTCGACCATACTCCAATAACTCTTGAGCGGTTTTAAATGATTGATAGTTTTCATCATAAAGTCTCGTAAGATACCACCCATCCTTATTATTGCTTATCGAATATTTTTGTTCCATGTGGAAAAACTCAACCTCATGGCCCATTTCTAAATCATGTTCAAGTTCTTTATAACTATACATTACAATGCCCCTTCTCTTTAATCATTTGATTCTGGTTGTCTAGGTGGGTTTTTTGACCAATCCCAATCATGTTCATGAGGTACTTTAGGATGTTGTTTTGGATTTCCATGATCAGTAAAATCAACATCCTTAAGAGGTCTACCAAATTCATCATAATATCTCCGTGTTATTACATTTCCATCACCATCAACCTTGTCGTAGGACGAATTTGGTGTCCCTTCATCTGGGACCTTATGATCTGTAGAAGTAGTATGGTCGTTTGCAGGTGGATATGTTTTATTAAACATATAGTTATCATATTTATTGTAAGCCCATTCATATACTGCCGAACCCGCTAAGTATGCTACCCCCGCAACTATAATAGCACCATCAACCGTAATGGCAATTTCTCCTACTCCAGGAATCATGTGTATAGCAGCTATAACATATCCAAGATTATTATTTTTCGTCCCACTAGCAGCTATTGAGCCACCCGTTTGCGGTGTTCCTCCTGCAACTGCGGACGCAGCAGAACCTATTGCATAGCTAACCCATTGACGAAGTGCAGGGTCTTGAATGTTTGACAGTTCTTTTTGGAGTGCTTCGTTGACACCTGCACTAAATCCTCCAGATAGTGCATTTCCGCCACCTATTCTAACCATAATGGCTCCGACTGCTGCGTGAAGTGCTACTTTTTGAGGATCACCATCATTCCAACCGTTTTTGTCACTAATTTTATGAAGTTCCTCAAACGCCACTTCACCAAATAATGCTGATAGTTCTTGTTTTTCTTTAACTGTTTGCTTGTCAAAGATTTTTCCCAAACTATTTAATGAGTTATTCGTGTCACGACTAAGGTTAGAAATATCTTGGCTTGGGTTATCTCGTATCTCAATTGTCCCTGGAGCAATAGCAGATTTAGTCGTACTGTCTGCGTCCCCTGAAACCTTTATTCCAATATTGGGTGTAAGACCTAAGTCTCCAAGAGTCATTCCCGGTTCCAATTTGCTATTGTAGCTGAAGCCATTGCTGCTGGCGCTGTAACTAGCCTTATTCTCAATATCCGAATAAGTCAGTGTGCCGGTACTCAGCCTGTTCTTATCCGGCGCAGCCTCGCTCGAAATCACCGCACCCTTCAGGTCAGTATTTTTTCCCACATAGATATCGAAACCTTCCTCACCGGCGAAGATCCCTGCCTGACTGGTGACACTGTCATAAGTGGAGTTGGTTTTGCCGGTGTTGAAGGAGCCCGTTGTACCGCTGATCTTGCCGGTGCCGAAACCAACGCCGATGCTTTGATTGTTCGCCGCGTAGTCATCACTGTCCTGCGTGCTGGCGAGGTTGAGGTTGCCGCCGATGTCGGCCACGACTTTGTCGCCTTTGACCTGGGAACCGATAATGTTGGTGTCGTTGCCGGATTTGAGGGTTACGGTGCCGGCGGCGTCGATGACGCTGCCGGTATGGGTTACCGTGTTGCCGTTTTCCGTGCCGTGGCCGGAGCCGAAGCCGCCGGTCAGGCCGGTAAAGTTGCCGTCAAGGCCGAAGGATGCTCCCAAGGACCAGGAGGAGGAGCTGGTTTTGCCGTCGATCTGTTGTTGGTTTTGGGCGGCGTCGATGTTGAGGTTTTGCTTGGCGTCGAGCATGACATCGATGGCATGGATGTTTGTCGCTATCAGGTTGATATCCCCGTCGGTGGCAGTGATGTTGACGTTGCCGCCGGCGTTGATGTTGGACGGGTTGACGGTTTCGGCGTGGGTTGTTTGTTCGGCGGTCATTTGGCTGCTGCCGATGCTGACGCCGACACTCGCTCCTTTTGTCAGGTTGCCTTTGAAGTCCTTCAGTTTCTCAAGATCTTTAACGGCTTTGTACTCATACAGCGTTTTAAGCCGGTCATCCTGTACCTGGCCCGAGCGCTGGATGTCGTTATATGCACCCGTGGCAGCATCGATTACGCCGCCGCCTAAGGATACACTCAGGCCGCTTTGCTTGAATTCGTATTTGTACTGGCTGTCATAGGTGTTTACTGTGTTGTCGATGGTGACGTTTTTGCCGCTGATGTTGGTGTCCTGGCCGCTGATAATTGTAGTCCCGGCGCTGTTGACTTGGTTGCCGGCAATGAGGTTGACGTTGCCTTCGATAGAGCCGATGGTGCTGCCGGCTTGCTCCATGGTTTGTTCATCGAGGGTGGTTTTTTCGCTTTTGATGCCGATGGTGAAGCCGAGGCCGCCGCTGCTGAAGAGGCCTGACATTTTTTCTTGGCGGTAGTGTTCGTCGCTGCCGGTTTCATCGGCGGCGGTGATGTTGATGTTGCCGTCGGTGGCGGTAAGACCGACATCGTTGGTGCCAACTATGTTGCTAATTTCATAGAGTCATAGAACCGTCCCCTGACTCTTACATAACATCATTTGTAGTTTTTATAAAAATATTTTTTATCCGTGACATGTGACAGATGTTTGCCATAAGTTTATCGGGTGATCTCTGTTGGATGATTTTTATCCGGTAATATATTTTATTGTACCCGTTAATAAAAAATCATCAGAAGTCACGCAAATAACTCTGATGATAGACTGATGCATATATGATTATTATTAAAGGTATCAGATTGATTTAAACCTTGATTTTACTGGATTTACGATAAATTACATGAAAAGAACCTCTGCGACGAAAACTCCGTTTTCGTCATCACCGACAGGTGATATATTAAAATTATTATTATTGAGGAGGTTTTATTGATATGTACGATAATGTAAGGAAATGTCCGAATTGTGGTAAAGAAGCACCTTGTATGGGAGCATTGATGAAATGTAAGGATTGTGGTAGTACGTATTGTGGCAACTGCTCCGGTAATGGCTATGGGGGTAGTTGTCTGTTTTGTGGCAGCAATGAGTCTAAGTCATTCTGATTCACCAGATTTGATTTTAATGGATAATTAATAGGAAATATTATCCATTTGTTATTTAATTACCAGACATCCGCTGACCTCTATTCTTAATGCACAAAATTTATTATACCAACTACTACTAAGATAAGTGCCCAATATTCCATTCGAAGCCAAAATAGGCTGTGAGTATTTACTATTTTTACCTCCTGGTTTGTTTTAGTGTCAAGTAAAATTCGTTCAGCATTTTCGTTGATTTTCTTCCCCAAAAACCAGACTGGTATGGCAGCAATGAACAACGCAACCGATACTGGCCATTTACTGAAAGTATAATATCCTTTATAAAACATCGCATCTAAAGAATATTGCAATACCAAACATACGGATAAAACAATCAACGGAACTGTAAACCCATATCCTCTCCAAATAAGCACGTAATTACCTCCATCTCAATATCATTTTCCTTTTATGGATTTGTATTGTTTAATATTCAATAAGTCATTGAGGTCAGCGGATTTTATGTCCGCTGACCTCTATTCATGACATTTAATTAACCAACAAAAACGTTATTTACACTGTTAACTGCAGCCTAACTCGAACTTGATGATAAATCTTTTTGAGATAAATCCATAGCAACGGCTAATTCAATTTGTTTCGTTTTACTTAGCTTTCGCTTATACTCTTTGAGCGATCTTATTCGTACTATAGGTTCGACATTTTCGTCATAACGGTCTAATTCAACTGAAACGACATGAGTTGCATCAACAAGAAGCACATAAATGTCTTCGCCTTGTTCAGGTGTATGCGCAAGAAAATATACAGTTTTCAATTCTGGAAATAAAGTTTTTAGTACATTAAACAACCTGGGGTTATGTCCCTTAAACAAAGAATCATGCGTAATAGCCATGATTGCCCTAGCGTTTTGTTCTATTAGGCTTCCAATGAGCTTCATTTTATCACTCCCGGTGTAGCTGTTACCAAATTACCTTGTAAATCGGTTAATACAGTCATAACTGAAGTCGGTAGATTAGAAAATTTATCAATCCCTATTATTTTATCTAAGGTTACTTCTCGTAAGAATCTAGGACCTTGATCACTTAACACTATTCTAAGTATAGGAGTCCCAATGACTTGTTCACTTTGAAGAATGCCTTGCAGTTCCTCTGGTGCTACAGTAAATTGAGAAGCATTAACCGAAGTATTAAAATGTCTGGATAATACATGTTCCCATCCAGCCTCCAAATCTCCAGTTATTAAGTTAATACGGGATTGAACACGCCCAGGTATTCCAAAACGTGTCATGAGTGCATTCGCTTCATTCACAACTTTTGCCATCAATTCTTCACTGGCAATCATCGCTTCTTCTGAATAAATTTCTAATTTTTGAAGTACGGCCCTTCCTGCAGGTGTACTATATAAAATCTAAAAAAGATTTACATTAGGGACTATTTTCTTTTGGTTAAATGTGGTATTTTTAAAATATACTTATTCTTTAACCAAAGGAGCAGGGTTACACATGGAATCCTTAGATAATCGTCTAATTGCAGTAAATCATGCAATGAAGAATTGTAAAAACCGACGCCTGTTTGAGCGCTACCAAACCATAAAACTTTACTTGGAAGGTTATGATGTTCCTCAGATCGCCAAAATCACCGGTCGTTGTTTGAAAACAGTCTACAATTTTCTCAACGCCTATCAGACCGGTGGCCTTAAGGCCCTTGCAATGAACTTCTCTCCTGGCAGACCCTCTTTTCTTACCAAGGAACAAAAACAAGAAATTCTTGATGTCCTGATCCATAAAAGACCCGAGGATGTAGGTTTTCCGGCAGAGATGAACTGGACAGGACCCATCCTTAGAGAATGGATAATTCGCACCTTTAATGTAGAATATTCTCGAAGTGGAACCAATGTATTATTGCACGAACTGGGCTTTACCTGTACTCGTCCAACCTATACTCTTGCTCATGCTGACCCAATTCAACAAGAAGAATTCAAAAAAAATGGGAAACCCTGAGAGCCGATCTTTTGCATGACAAAGTTGATCGTATTTTGTTTCAGGATGAATCTATGATTCGGGATTATCAGGCTATCGCCCGTACTTGGTTTCCAAAAGGGCAGCAACGCATTATCCCAACTTACGGTAAGCATCAAGGTATTAAACTTTTAGGCACGCTTGACTATGAAAGCGGCGAAATCTTTGTAATCGAAAGTGACCGTTATGATGCCGAGGTCTTTTTGTCCTTTCTACAGCAGATCCTTTTGAAGTATCCAGGGGAAAGAATTGTAATCATTCTCGATAATGCCAGAATTCATCATGCCAATCTCTTACAGCCATTCTTAATGTTAGCTTGCAAAAAATCTAATCCTTGGCCGGGGAAAATATTGCAGAATCATACGGACGAAGCGTTTTTTCAGATCCGTTCCAATTTGCTATAATATATTGCACATTACAACAGCAACGGGAGCGGATTTTTTGCAGATTCTGATTACAGTTAAAGAAACTATTACGCAATACATTACCCGATTTCAGGCATTAGAAATTGTTCGACCGGAAAAGTGTCCCGTCTGCGGAGCCGTTCACTCGATTCATCGGCATGGCAGCTATTGGCGCAATATCTTGAATGAGCAATGGGAAAAACGGATTCCGGTAGCCAGGTTCTACTGCAAAACGTGCAAACTGACGATATCGATGCTGCCTTCCTTTGCACTGCCCTATTTCCAGTATTCACTGGAGTTCATTGTGACCGCGTTGCAACAAATCTTTCTTGCCAAGGCAACCACGTCAAGAATTTGTTCAGCCCTACTGCGCTTTTATCGAAGACGATTCCATGGCAACTTGCTATTTCTGGAGATGTTTTTCCGCGACCAGGGCTGGCCTGAAGTCACTCCGCAAGATGTAAAAGAAAAAGCCACAAAAATGGTTTGTATGTTAACTGTCCCCACAGCCGAAACCCTTTCGCAAAGGTTTCATCAACACTACAAACATACTTTTATGGCACATTCATTGTACCATAGGTTCTATCTGAGCGTAAACCAGTGCGTTCCCACATAACTTTTCGCTGGCGAAGGTCAGAAAGTTGCGGTATGATGGCTTTTGTACAAGGTTAGCCGGCTAGCCTCCCCATTTACCGGAGGTGTGTTCATTGACAAATGAAGATCGCGAGCAAGTCGCTCTATTTCGTTATGGGCTGATCGCCCCGCTTTTGAATGATCAAGTCGATTCTAAACAAGACTACCTGTCCGAAATCTGCGCCAAGTTCCATGAGGTCCCCTATTATGGCCGCAAAGAATTTGCACCGAAAACTCTGGAGGGCTGGCTCCGCGATTATCGCCGCGGCGGATTTGTGGCCTTAAAACCCAAAGGCCGTTCTGACCGCGGGAGAAGCCGGGTGATCTCACCAGAGCTAAAGGAGCAGATTATTGCTTCGCGTCAGAAAAACAGGGAGCTTTCTGTTGTGCTGTTTTATGAAAAGCTGGTTAAGAACACGGTGTTGGCTCCTGACAAAGTGTCTTACCACAGCGTTTACCGGCTCTTAAAATCACAACAGCTTTTATGGCCGGAGGAGAAAGCATTAAAGGAACGCAAACGCTTTAGTTATGATAAGGTGAATATTCTGTGGCAGGGCGATATGTCCATTGGCCCTTACCTTACGATTGGCGGCAAGAAGCTCAAAACTCATTTGTTCGCCTTTATTGACGACTGCTCCCGGCTGGTTCCTTTTGCTCAGTTCTCGTTTACGGAGAAGTTTAGTCCCATGAAAGCGGTGCTCAAAGAGTCCATTCTCCGCCGGGGTGTCCCGAAGATGATTTATGTTGACAACGGCAAGGTGTATCATGCCAGGGAGCTTCATTTAGCTTGCGCCGCTCTTGGTATTACGCTGACTCATACTCAGCCTTATGATCCGCAGAGCAAAGGAAAAATTGAGCGTTTTTTCGGCACAGTGCGCCGTCGTTTTTACCCGCTCCTTGCCAACAATATGCCTAAATCCCTGGATGATTTAAATGCTCAGTTTTGGAAGTGGCTGGAGAGCGATTACAATCGCAAACCGCATTCCGCACTGGACATGTCTCCTTTTGACTTATTTTTGTCACAGCCGTCTTCTGTCCGATTATATACGGATCCCTATGCTTTGGAACGACTCTTTTTTAAGCGGGAATACCGTAAGGTGAAGCACGACGCAACGATCACGCTGTCAAACCGTTTGTTTGAAGTCCCGGCCAAGCTAGTCGGGCAACGGATTGAAGTACGCTATGATCCGGAGTCGCCCGAGCAAGTCTATATCTATGACAATGACATCCAGGTAGGTGTGGCTGCGCCGGTATCGTTTCGGGACAACTCCCAAGTCAAACGGGAACGCAGGGACTTTCCCAAAGAGACTGCGATTTCTTTTGGCAGTTTACTGGCCTGCCAAAAGGAGGATGTGTGATGTTCCAATCCTTTTATTCTCTCTCGTCGGTGCCCTTTCGCAAAGAGCTTGAAACCAAACACTTCTTTTCCTCGCAAGGATTCTCCGAAGGCACGGCCAGACTGGAATATTTAAAGTCGACTCGCGGTATGGGCGTTGTGATTGGCGAGGCTGGCGCAGGAAAAACTTCGCTGATGAGAAATTTCGCTGCCTCGCTCAATCCTTCGTTGTTTAAGGCCATCTACTTTCCCTTGTCTACTGTCACCGTATCTGACTTTTACAGGGGGTTGACCGTAGGGTTAGGACAGGAGCCGAAGTTTCGCAAGGTCGACCTGTTTGCTCAAATCCAGCAGGCCACGCTTCATCTGTTTCACAACCAAAAGATGACACCGGTTTTCATTCTGGATGAGATGCAAATGGTCTCCAATCAGTTTTTAAACGACATTAGCTTGTTGTTCAATTTTGCGATGGATTCTGCCAATCCGTTTATACTGATTATGGTTGGCCTTCCTCATTTTATGGAACGGTTACGGTTAAGTCACAATCAGCCCCTGGCCCAACGGGTGGTGATGCGTTATCAGATGAATTCCCTTTCGAAAGATGAGGTCAGGCACTACATCCTGCATCAGCTTAAGTTGGCTGGCGCTCTTCATGATATTTTTTCTCCCCAGGCCATTGAGGCCATTACTTCACGTTCTCGTGGGTTTCCTCGCTTGATTAACAATCTGGCAACCAATTGCTTGCTTTACGGCTGTGCCAAAAAACTTGAATTAATTGATGACGAGGCCGTTTTCGCAGTCGCTTCGGAATCCGGATTGTGATTTTACTTCTCTATTTTCCCGCAACCACGTTGTTGCGGGCTTTTTTCTGCGGATGAATGAATGGGCAAACTCACGTTGTATCAATTTGCAAAACCGCTTTTTGCTCTGCTGCATGATTCCTCTTGGTTTGTAAATTAGACCAAATTTCCGGCTCTTTTATTCTGCTATATCACGGATGATTTATTTTGCAAATTAACATCTTAAAGAGTAACAAGGATCGTCTTACCCTTGTTTTTTTGCCGCCTTACAGTCCCAATCTTAATCTAATTGAAGAATTCTGGGGCTGGCTCAAGCATTCTTGTATCTACAACGTTTTTTATCACTCAACCAATGAAATTCGCCAAAGGATTCAAAGGTTTGTCGCTCAAATCAATCAAATGCCTTTAAAGGTCATTGATAGGTTGTGTTGTTCTTTGTAAATCTTTAATAGATTGTATATAGATAAATATCTAAATGCTGAAATTGCAGCTGTCCTTGCAAGTACATGTGCACCCCAGAACCAATTATTCCTTGTCTCACTAACCGCCGTACTTGCTCCGGTCTGTGCATTACCGCCAACAACACTAGCGGCTGCGATACCTACAACCGCACTAGCCCATTGATGTAATGCAGGATCTGTAATCTTAGCTAATTCCAGCTGAACAAGTTGATTAAATCCTGCACCAGCAGCGCCAGAAGCAAAACTTCCTCCGCCAAGTTGAGCCATTAGTCCGCCAGCAAACGCATCAAGAAACACTTTTTCAGGACTACCTTCAGTTAATCCAAGATTACCAATAGCCTTAAATGCTTCTTGGCCAAATAAATTTGCCAATTCTTGTTGTTCTTTAACAGTCTGTTTGTCAAAAATCTTACCTAGCGCATTTATGGAGCCTTCCGGTGTGCGGTTTAGATTAGAGATATCCTGGGTGGGATTGCTGCGAATATCAATAGTTCCCAGAGAAATAGCCGATTTTGTGGTACTGGAGGCTTCTCCGCTGGCTGTTACCCCAATATTGGGTATTAATCCTTTGTCTTTATCGGTAACATCTTTGCCATTGGCGTCTTTGCCTGCAGCGTAGCCAACTCCAACACTGCTTGCGCTATACTCTGCCTTATTCTCAATATCCGAGTAAGTCAGCGTATCGGTACTGAGCTTATTCTTATCCGGCGTAGCCTCGCTGCTAATGACCGCACCCTTCAGGTCGGTATTCTTCCCCACATAAATATCAAAGCCTTCCGCCCCGGCAAAAATCCCTGCCTGACCGGTGACACTGTCATAGTTGGAGTTGGTCTTGCCGGTATTGAAGGAGCCCGTTGTACCGCTGATCTTGCCGGTGCCGAAACCAATGCCGGTGCTTTGATTGTTCGCCGTGTAGTCATCGCTGTCCTGCGTGCTGGCGAGGTTGAGGTTGCCGCCGATGTCGGCCACGACTTTGTCGCCTTTGACCTGGGAACCGATAATGTTGGTGTCGTTGCCGGATTTGAGGGTTACGGTGCCGGCGGCGTCGATGACGCTGCCGGTATGGGTTACCGTGTTGCCGTTTTCCGTGCCGTGGCCGGAGCCGAAGCCGCCGGTCAGGCCGGTAAAGTTGCCGTCAAGGCCGAAGGATGCTCCCAAGGACCAGGAGGAGGAGCTGGTTTTGCCGTCGATCTGTTGTTGGTTTTGGGCGGCGTCGATGTTGAGGTTTTGCTTGGCGTCGAGCAGGACGTCGATGGCATGGATGTTTGTCGCTATCAGGTTGATATCCCCGTCGGTGGCGGTGATGTTGACGTTGCCGCCGGCGTTGATGTTGGACGGGTTGACGGTTTCGGCGTGGGTTGTTTGTTCGGCGGTCATCTGGCTGCTGCCGATGCTGACGCCGACACCCACTCCTTTTGTCAGGTTGCCTTTGAAGTCCTTCAGTTTCTCAAGATCTTTAACGGCTTTGTACTCATACAGCGTTTTAAGCCGGTCATCCTGTACCTGGCCCGAGCGCTGGATGTCGTTATAAGCACCCGTGGCAGCATCGATTACGCCGCCGCCTAAGGATACACTCAGGCCGCTTTGCTTGAATTCATATTTGTACTGGCTGTCGTAGGTGTTTACTGTGTTGTCGATGGTGACGTTTTTGCCGCTGATGTTGGTGTCCTGACCGCTGATAATTGTAGTCCCGGCGCTGTTGACTTGGTTGCCGGCAATGAGGTTGACGTTGCCTTCGATGGAGCCGATGGTGCTGCCGGCTTGCTCCATGGTTTGTTGATCGAGGGTGGTTTTTTCGCTTTTGCTGCCGATGGTGAAGCCGATGCCGCCGCTGCTGAAGAGGCCTGACATTTTTTCTTGGCGGTAGTGTTCGTCGCTGCCGGTTTCATCGGCGGCGGTGATGTTGATGTTGCCGTCGGTGGCGGTAAGACCGACATCGTTGGTGCCGACTATGTTGCTAATTTCATAGAGTCACGGAACCGTCCCCCGACTCTTACGGAACCGTCCCCCGACTCTTAGACTCTTACATGACTCTGATTGTACATGACTCTGATTGTATTGGAGTGCGTAAATAATTATTATTTTGTGGCGGTATAAATAGGTTTCTCTTAATTAAAGAGGAACAAATTGAGAACTATGAAGGAACTGGATACTTTATTAGTTCCTTTTATGTTTTGGGGAACTGCTGTAATTATTTAAAATCCTTATATCTTGGCGGCTGGTGTAACTATTAATATATGTTTTTCCGTTTTTTAAATTTAATATTTAAATATTACAAAACTGGGAAAGTGTAACATCATTTTGGTGATTTTTATAAAAATATTTTTTATCCGTGACAACGTGACATGTGACAGAGAGTTGTCATATATTTATCGGGTGATCTCTGTTGAATGATTTTCGTCCGGTAATATATTTTATTGTACCCGTTAAGAAAAAATCATCAGAGGTCACGGAAATAACTCTGATGATAGACTGATGCATATTTGATTATTATTTAAGGACTCAGCTTCAATGAGATATTGATTTTACTGGATTTACGATAAATTACATGAAAGAACCTCTGCGACGAAAACTCCGTTTTCGTCATCACCGCTAGGTGATATAGTAAAATTATTATTTTTTAAGGGGGTTTTATTGATATGTACGATAACGTGAGGAAATGTCCGAATTGTCATAGTGATGCACCTTGTATGGGAGCTTTGATGAAATGTAAGAATTGTCCGTTTTGTGTCAGTAATGAGTCTAAGTCCTTCTGATTGACCAGATTTGATTTTTAATAGGTAATATTATCCGGTTGTTGTTTGTTCATCAGACGACACCTGAGATGAAAAGAGAGGTCAGCGGATTTTGTCCGTTGACCTTTCTTCTTATCCGTTATAGTTAAGCTTTAAACTCTAACTCTGTGATATCGCAGTTATTTATATTATATTTTCTGAATAACTCGAAAGCTTTCTCTGATATCACAAGGTCAATTCTGCTTTTCATACAGAAATCGTGCCCTGTCCAACTAGTGATATACTTTCCTTCAACTTCGATAACACCTACGGGAATTAATAGTTGAAATCTCGGCAAAACCCTATTAGGATGTAATTCTTTAAAGGAATATGAGGTACTAATTTCAATATCTTTAAAACTATATCCTTGTAAATCACTCTCCTTAATTGCATTGGCTATTCCTTCAGTTACAAGGAAAAACGGACTTGTAGTAATTAGATCATCGCCTAACCATCCTTCAAATTCATAATGTAAGTGTATGGCTTGTTTGATTCTTCCATTCTCGTAAAGGAGTTTAGAGTTATTTCCTATTCCTCCGGGAACTTCAGGTTCTAATAAGTACATTTTCACTGTTGTCACCTCGTATCATATATTACTTAGGTGGATTAAACTTACTACCAAGCATTTCATCTATTTCTTTTGCCTTTTTGTAAAAAGCTTCTTTTGTTGGATTTATTAATCCTTGATCAATCTGTTTATAGAAGTTATTCCATTCCTTTCTTATAGCTGACAAATGTACCTCACTATTAATTTCCTTAGGTATTCCTCTCAAGTTACCGAGACTATTCAATTCAGCTTCTGTAAATAATCCAGGAAATCTTTTTAATACTTGTTGTTCAATTGCATGATGTACAATCACCGTACCTTCAAGTGCAGGGTTTGCAGCAAAGAACGTTGCTCTATAACCAGGATTTACAAACCCAGCCGCTACTTCAAATGGAAGTGTAAGGTTCCCATTTTGATCTACAGCTTGATTATATATCTCTCCGGTATCATTCCTCAGGGGAGTTCCACCATTTACAATAACATCTTTTTTGGTTTCCTGATTTACAGCACGATATACTGTTACATAAGATTGTAAAGGAGTTGAGCTCCCGACGGGAAGTGGGGTAGCTACCCATTGAAATGCAATAGGCTTTCCATCATCTCCTACAACCCATTCATTTCCCATTTGTTGCCCATCTTGATATTTTCCGTCAGCTACCCAAAAAACATCTCCAGGTTTTATACCATTTGGCTGATAGATTTCTTCTCCGTCAATTACCTTATAGTAACCTCTGCCTTTTCCATCTGCGTCGCCATTGTAGTAAATTATGGCTCCTTCCGTGGTCGGCCGATGAATATAATCATTATACTTAACCCCATTATACCCTATAACAGCTCCGACTTGAGCATTTCCACCAACTACTTTAGCTGCTGCAGCACCAATAGCGGCACTGGCAATAAGACGAAGGTTCGGGTCTGAAATATTGGCTAACTGTTTTTGTGCAAGCTGACTTAATCCATCTCCAACTGCTCCAGATGCAAAACCATTTCCTCCAAGGCTGGATGTGAGTCCTCCCACTATAGCGTGTAACAGAACCTTATATTCTCCACCTTCTGCCCATTTAGCTTTCTCTGCATCGGTCTTGGCATTTTTCCATTGAGCTTCAGCCAAATCCCCAATAAAGTTATTCGCTACTTGGCTAAACAGATTTACTAATTCCTGCTTTTCCTGCACTGTCTTCTTGTCAAAGATTTTGCCTAATGTATTAAGCGAATTTCCTGTGTCACGACTGAGATTGGATAGATCAGCATTAGGATTGCTACGTACCTCGATAGTCCCTGGTGAGATAGCAGATTTCGTCGTACTTTCGGCCTTACCACTGACAGGTATGCTGGGATTGGGTGCAAATCCTCCGGTACTGGTGTAGCCAAAGCCACTGCTGCTCGCCGAATACTTTGCTCTGTTTTCCATGTTGGAGAAAGTCAGTGTACCCGTCGAGATAGCATTCTTAACTGCCTCTGCCTTACTCGATATGACCGCACCCTTCAGGTCGGTATTTTTCTCCACGTAGATATCAAAGCCTTCCTCACCGGCAAAAATCCCTGCCTGACTGGTGACACTGTCATAGTTGGAGTTGATCTTGCCGGTATTGAAGGAACCCGTTGTACCGCTGATTTTACCGGTGCCGAAACCAATGCTGGTGCTTTGATTGTTCGCCGTGTAGTCGTCGCTATCCTGCAGGCTGGCGATGTTGAGGTTGCCGCCGATGTCGGCCACGACTTTGTCGCCTTTGACCTGGGAACCGATAATGTTGGTGTCGTTGCCGGATTTGAGGGTTACGGTGCCGGCGGCGTCAATGACGCTGCCGGTATGGGTTACCGTGTTGCCGTTTTCCGTGCCGTGGCCGGAGCCGAAGCCGCCGGTCAGGCCGGTAAAGTTGCCGTCAAGGCCGAAGGATGCTCCCAAGGACCAGGAGGAGGAGCTGGTTTTGCCGTCGATCTGTTGTTGGTTTTGGGCGGCGTCCAGGTTGAGGTTTTGCTTGGCGT
This sequence comes from Methylomusa anaerophila, assembly GCF_003966895.1. Lineage (NCBI taxonomy): Bacteria > Bacillati > Bacillota > Negativicutes > Selenomonadales > Sporomusaceae > Methylomusa > Methylomusa anaerophila. The sequence continues at coordinate 1,241,691 of NZ_AP018449.1, forward strand.
CGAGCATGACGTCGATGGCATGGATGTTTGTCGCTATCAGGTTGATATCCCCGTCGGTGGCGGTGATGTTGACGTTGCCGCCGGCGTTGATGTTGGACGGGTTGACGGTTTCGGCGTGGGTTGTTTGTTCGGCGGTCATTTGGCTGCTGCCGATGCTGACGCTGACACCCGCTCCTTTTGTCAGATTGCCTTTGAAGTCCTTCAGTTTCTCAAGATCTTTAACGGTTTTGTACTCATACAGCGTTTTAAGCCGGTCATCCTGTACCTGGCCCGAGCGCTGGATGTCGTTATAAGCACCCGTGGCAGCATCGATGACGCCGCCGCCCAGGGATACACTCAGGCCGCTTTGCTTGAATTCGTATTTGTACTGGCTGTCGTAGGTGTTTACTGTATTGTCGATGGTGACGTTTTTGCCGCTGATGTTGGTGTCCTGGCCGCTGATAATTGTAGTCCCGGCGCTGTTGACTTGGTTGCCGGCAATGAGGTTGACGTTGGCTTCGATGGAGCCGACGGTGCTGCCGGCTTGCTCCATGGTTTGTTGATCGAGGGTGGTTTTTTCGCTTTTGCTGCCGATGGTGAAGCCGATGCCGCCGCTGCTGAAGAGGCCTGACATTTTTTCTTGGCGGTAGTGTTCGTCGCTGCCGGTTTCATCGGCGGCGGTGATGTTGATGTTGCCGTCGGTGGCGGTAAGACCGACATCGTTGGTGCCGACTATGTTGCTAATTTCATAGAGTCGCAGAACCGTCCCCTGACTCTTACACATGAAAAGAACCTCTACGACGAAAACACCGTTTTCGTCATCACCGACAAGTGATATATTAAAATTATTATTACTAAGGAGGTTTTATTGATATGTATGATACTGTGAGGAAATGTCCAAATTGTAGGGCAGATGCACCTTGTATGGGTTCTTTGATGAAATGTAAGGATTGTGGAGGTACTTATTGTAGCAACTGCTCCGGTAATAGTTATGGGGGTAGTTGTCCGTTTTGTGGCTGTAATGAGTCTAAGTCATTTTAGGTTTTAATAATTCGATTAATAATAGGTAATATTATCCAGTTGTTGTATTGTTCACCAGACGACACATGAGATACAAAGAGAGGTCAGCGGGATTTTTACGTCCGCTAACCTCTTTTGCCTTTCGAGAAGTTATCTATTTACTCGCTCGGAAGCCATTAATTTAAAAAGTTGTTGGTTTAATTCATTGGCAAATTTATCTACAGAAATTAACGATACTCCAAAACTATATCCCTTATCAAAACCTCTTAGCTGCCCCTTTGAATATGAACCCATTTTAATCCATACCTCGACACCTAATTCATTTTCCTCGAAGGGATCAAAAATGATTATGCCAAAGTTAGCTTCAAGATTAAAGAACTCAAATTTCTCAAACTTTTGGTTATTCTTTTTGAGATGGATTATGTTCTGTACTTCAGAAATGAATCTTTTAATCTCAAACAGAGTAAAGGTAGTTCCTGCCTCCTCATCGTAAATATATTTCTCATTTGGGACTTCTAAGAGAAAGGTAAACGGAATCCAGTTTTCAACATCGCTACGCGACATTTTTACATCCAATAGCGAACTTTTTACCAGACAAATTTCTAGCAAAACATTCTTTTCTAAACCATTAATTTGAGGCATCGACTCACTCCTATTCTTACCACGGTAAAGAACTATATCCACCATTATTGTTTAACATCCTTGTTACGTCTGACCATGTTCTCAAGGAACCAGTGTTACCACCAACAACGGTAACTATTTCTTTTGTACTATTCACAATAACAACATCATAAAAATTACCAACCTTTTTTGCATAGACCTCTAATCCTCCGGGTTGATATACTTTCTGCGAATAGTTACTTACGACATTATCAATTCGGGCTAGTGTAAACCCTCTTAACTCTGTTCTCTCCACAGCATGCTGAGTTAATCTTAACCCATTTGGCGTTACATCACCAGCTCTTGCAGCCAAAGCAGGTGCACCCAGCGTTAAGGTCTTCAAATCAACATTTATTGCTACCCAAACTGCTCCAGCTAATACTAAAATACCACCAGTGTCAGTAATCTTAAATCCATCATAGTCACCAGGAGCTAGGTCAGGATTCGCTAATGCTTCTTGCGCTAAAATTGATACATTTTGTAATAAATTATAGTTCTCTTGATCATTTAAGTCTGTTCCTGGAGGTATGTTCAGTGTACTAATAATTTGATCTTGAGCCTTATCGATAGCATCCCAATAGGCTACCTTTTCCAAATCTCCTTCTTTAAGCGCTTGCTCTCTTTGTTCTTTCTGCCAATCAGAGAGGAAATTATTCTTTGTCTCACTAGCAGCAACACTAGCCCCAGTCCGAGCATTACCACCTACAACTTTAGCAGCGGCGGCTCCTACAATCACACTGGCCCATTGCATTGCAGCCGGGTTTCCGATTTTTTCCAGTTCATTTATGACGATCTGATTGAAGGCTGCTCCGGCAGCACCTGAGGCAAAGCTACCACCGCCAAGTTGAGCCATTAACCTGCCAGCAAAAGCATCAAGAGCAACTTTTTCAGCACTGCCTTCTTTTAATCCCAGATTACCAATCGCTTTAAATACTTCTTCACCAAATAATCCGGCTAATTCCTGCTGTTCTTGCACTGTTTGCTTATCAAATATTTTCCCTAGCGCATTGACGGCTCCCTCAGGAGTGCGACTGAGGTTAGAAATATCCTGGTCGGGATTGCTGCGAATCTCAATCGTTCCCGGGGAAATCGCTGATTTGGTGGTGCTGGAGGCTTCTCCACTGGCTGTTGTCCCAATATTGGGTATCAAGCCCAAGTCTTTTTTCGCTACCGGGTCGCCATTCGCATCTTTTCCTGCTGCGTAGCCAATACCTTTGCTGCTCGCGCTGTACTCCGCCTTGTTCTCAATATCCGAATACGTCAGCGTATCCGTACTCAGCTTATTCTTATCCGGCGTAGCCTCGCTGCTAATGACCGCACCCTTTAGGTCGGTATTCTTCCCTACCGTAATGTCAAAGCCGTCTTGACCGGCGAAGATCCCTGCCTGACTGGTGACACTGTCGTAGACGGAGTCGGTTTTGCCGGTATTGAAAGATCCATGGGTACCGCTGATTTTGCCGGTGCCGAAACCAACGCCGATGCTTTGATTGTTCGCCGCGTAGTCATCACTGTCCTGCGTGCTGGCGAGGTTGAGGTTGCCGCCGATGTCGGCCACGACTTTGTCGCCTTTGACCTGGGAACCGATAATGTTGGTGTCGTTGCCGGATTTGAGGGTTACGGTGCCGGCGGCGTCAATGACGCTGCCGGTATGGGTTACCGTGTTGCCGTTTTCCGTGCCGTGGCCGGAGCCGAAGCCGCCGGTCAGGCCGGTAAAGTTGCCGCCAAGGCCGAAGGATGCTCCCAAGGACCAGGAGGAGGAGCTGGTTTTGCCGTCGATCTGTTGTTGGTTTTGGGCGGCGTCGAAGTTGAGGTCGTTTTTGGCGGTAAGACCGACATCGTTGGTGCCGATTATGTTGCTAATTTCATAGAGTCAAGGAACCGTCCCTTGACTCTTATTGTGAAGGGAATGAGTCTAAGTCCTTCTGATTCATCAGATTTGATTTTTAGGGATTATCAATAGGTGTAATATTATCCAATTATTACTTGTTCACGAGATGACACCTGAGAGAAAAAGAGGTCAGCGGATTTTTTACGTCCACTGACCTCTTGCTGTCCTATGATATAAAATCAAGCTTCATCCCCATTGATAAAACCTTCCGCCCATTGATCTTTATCTATTTCATACTCGCTGATATGAAAACACTCCATAGGATAGTCTTTAAAACCTGGAAGTATTTTATACCTCCGTATAACCTGCTCAGCTTTTTCTTTAGATGAGTAAACGCCTATAAGCTTTACCTCATCGAATGCCCCATCTTCACCAACCTCATAGCTATGTTGAAGAACATAAGCAAATTTCATGTGTTCACTCTCCTCGTATAATAAGTTTTGTAGGCAATAATCCGCCATTGTTTACAAAGCTTATTTTATTTTTTACTACCCGGATTTGAATCCCCTGATGCTAAAATATTCGTAAGAGAATTTAGCAAAGGTAACGTCTGATCTCTCCTGCAAAACCTTTTGGTTATTGCTTATAAAGCGTGACGCCTGCCTTATTCATCCAATACCGCTAACACAGATGTTGCGTCTCTGGGCGAAAGCTTTCCAGCAAGCTGCTTTCACAGATGAATGCTGATTATGCGAGGGTGCGGTCAGTGAGTAAGATCAGGGTATTCCTTTCTATCTTCCCTATTTTTTGCCAAAAAGGAGGTGAAGTTTTATGAAGAAGGCGGATCTTCTTTCTACTTTATTTGTGGGGATTGACGTAAGTTCCCGAGAAAATGTCGTCTGTGCTATTGATTACGAAGCACAGAAACTTCTGCGGTTTTCTGTACCGAACAATCACCCGGGAGCCATTGAAATGGCCGAAAAACTTCATGCCTTCCTTTACGGAAACCGTGACATCAACAAGCTGATGCTTGCTTTGGAGTCCACGTCTTTCTACGGAATTCATATCGCCAATTATTTGTCTTCCTGTGAGCTGTTAATGCCATTTCATACTCACGTTTATTGTTTGAACCCCAAGATGATTGCCAATTACAAAAAATCGTACATCGACTTAGGGAAAAACGATGCTGTTGACGCTTTTGTAATCGCTGATTTTGCCAGAGTCGGCCGAATTACTACTGCGCCTTGGCGCGGCAGCCAGTTTCTTGCTCTGCAACGCCTGACCCGCCATCGTTTACATATCGCCGCTTCGCTTACTCGCGAGAAAACCTATATGCTCTTGAATATATTTCTTAAATTCAGTCAACTTTCTATGCTCCACGAAGATCAGCAGCCGTTTTCCGACCATTACGGTGCTACGGCCTCTTCGGTTTTAACCGACTTCCTCTCTACCGAGGACATTGCCAATATGCCGATGCAAGCACTGATTGATCATATTGGCCAAAAAGGTAAAAACCGGTTTGTAAATCCTGGCCATACAGCCTCTTTACTTCAGCAGGCAGCTCGCAATTCTTACCGATTGGATAAATGCCTATATGAACCTTTAACCCTCTCTATCGCCTCATCTTTCAACCTTATTTCCGCTTATGAGTCCGAAATAAAGGCCATTAATAAGGCAATTGAAAAAACTCTCAAGGGGCTTGACCCAAATGCTTATCACTCTCTGTTGTCCATTCCTGGCATCGGTCCGGTTTACGCTGCCGGCATCATTGCGGAGATTGGCTCCATCGACGCCTTTAACTCGCACAGTGCTCTTGCTAAATATGCCGGTCTTGTTTGGCGTGAAAATCAATCCGGCAATTTTAGGGCTGACGACACCGTTCTTTCAAAAGCTGGCAATTCCTACTTAAGATACTATCTAATTGAAGCTGCCAGTCATGTTAAGAACCATATACCGGAATACGCAGCTTTTTACCACAAGAAATACGATGAAGTTAAAACTCATCAGCATAAACGCGCACTCGCACTTACTGCTCGTAAATTTATCCGGCTGATTTTTGGATTGCTGGCCAACCATCAGCTTTACTCTAAAAGTAGAGTAAGCCAAATTTAACGACTTCCATTTTTTAACTTTTTCTCCTTCTTGAGGAAAGAGCTTATTAGATTTACCCTTTTTTGGCGCATTGCTTACGATATTTATTTTTTATGAGCTTGACATATTACCAGATTGCTTAAATTCAATTCAGAAATTCGTCAAAATGAGCGGCTTTTGCGAATCTCCATCTCATTCCGAATTCTGGTGTTCCTTTCAGCATCATCAGTCTAGACAGCACTTCGATGACATCGTTATTGCTCCAGAACCGCCGCGGAATTGATACTAGACATTCGTGCGTGAACTCATGATGTTCAAAATATGGATTTTTTTGCTGTTACACCGATTACAGGAGTTAATCCTAAATCCTTCTTTTCAACCGGATTGCCATTGGCATCTTTGCCAGCGTTGTAGCTAACCCCCTGACTATTGGAGCTGTACTCGGCCTTATTCTGAATATCTGAGTAGGTTAGCGTATCGGTACTAAGCTTGTTTTTATCCGGCTCCGCAGTGCTAGAAATGACCGCACCCTTCAGGTCGGTATTTTTCCACGTAGATATCAAAGCCTTCCTCAGCGGCGAAGATACCTGCCTGACTGGTGACACTGTCATAAGTGGAGTTGGTTTTGCCGGTATTGAAGGAACTGTGGGTACCGCTGATTTTACCAGTGCCGAGACCTAAGCCACTGCTTTGATTCTTCGCCGTGTAGTCGTCGCTGTCCTGCAGGCTGGCGATGTTAAGGTTGCCGCCGATGGCAGCCTCTACTTTTTCGCCTATTATCTGGGAACTGATAATGTTAGTATCGTTACCTGAATTCAGGGTCACAGTACCGCTGGCGTCAATGACGGTACCGGTATGGGTGACTAAGTTTCCATTCTCAGTGCCGTTGCCGGAGCCAAATCCGCCTGTGAGTCCCATAAAATTACCACGGGGCAGGCCGAAGGAAGCTCCCAGCGACCAAGAGGAGGAGCTGGTTTTGCCGCCAATCTGCTGTATGTTTTGGGCTGCGTCCATGTCGATGTCGTGAGCAGCATCAATATGGATATCGGTGGCATTGATCTTCATTCCCCTGAATTTTACATCTCCATCGGTGGCGGTGATGGAGACGCTGCCGCCGGCACTGATGTTGGACGGGTCGACGGTTTCGGCGTGGGTTGTTTGTTCGGCGGTCATCTGGGTGCTGCCGACGCTGCTGCCGCCTTCGAGTCCTACCGCCAAGTTGCCGTAATTTTTTACCAGTGTATCCTACATTTGTTTGAGGTCTGTAAACGCTTTATATTCGTAAAGCGTTTTGAGCCGTTCGTCCTGTACCTGGCCGGCCCGCTGGAAGTGCTGGGCGGCGTCCAGGGCGATGTTGACGACGCCTCCGCCTAGGGATACACTCAGGCCGCTTTGCTTGAACTCATATTTGTATTAGCTGTCATAGGTGCTCACCGTGTTGTCGATGGTGATGTTTTTGCCGGTGATGTTGGTGTCTTGGCCGCTGAGAATGGTGGTGCCGGCGCTGTTGACATTGTTGCGGCGGTGATGTTGACGTTGCCGCTAACCGAGCCGATGGTGCTGCCAATCCGGTCGAGGGTCTGTTCGTTCATGCTGCTTTTTTCGCTTTTGCTGCCGATGGTGAAGCCGAGACCGCCGCCGGTGGCGGTAAGACCGACATCGTTGGTGCCGACTATGTTGCTAATTTCATAGAGTCGCAGAACCGTCCCCTGACTCTTACACGACGAAAACACCGTTTTCGTCATCACCGACAGGTGATATATTAAATTTATTATTACTAAGGAAGTTTTATTGATGTACGATACTGTGAGGAAATGTCCAAATTGTGGAAATGATGCACCTTGTATGGGTTCTTTGATCAAATGTAAAGAATGTGGTGGTACTTATTGTGGTAATTGTTCTGGCAATGGCTATGAGGATAGTTGTCCGTTTTGCGGTAGTAATGAATCGAAGTCTTTCTGATTCACCAGATTTGATTTTTTAGAGATTACCAATAGGTAATATTATCCAATTATTATTTGTTCACTAGACGACACCTGAGAGAAAGAGAAAGGTCAGCGGATTTTTACGTCCACTGACCTCCTTTTCTATACGAGACCCCACTTTTCCCTTAGCTTATCTAAATCGCGTTTGGCACCTGAACTATATGACAATTGATAGTTTTCTAAGGTCTCTGGCCATTTATCATCTCCATACGTATAACCTTCTAAGCAATTCATAGCACCATTTTTAATAAAAAGAACAAATCCAATTCCATCTTTTACTCCATCGCATTGTCCCAAAACATCACCAAAATGAAAGGACTTTAATATTTCAAGTCTTGTTGCATCATCGGGTACATCAAATGTAGTAAAAAAACCACTTCCTGAAAATTCTCGATTCTTAATATTAGCTTTTCGATATTGATTACGTAAAGTTTTCAAGATATTGTCTTCCCCATTCAGTAGCTTTTCTATAACTTTTCTTTCAAATTCTTCAAACTTAGATTGAACCTTCATTTTTCTCTCCTTTAAGGGATAAAAGCAGTACCGATTTTTACTATTCCATCTACTACATTTCCCCTAACAGTAATTAATGTATTATTAACTGTAATGACTTCTTCAAATACACCGGTTATACCCTTTGCAACAATTTGCTGTTGTGCGGCATTTTGAAGTGCATTATATGCTTTTACTTGATTTCCACCATATTGTGACAAGAATGGAGCAAGATTATGTTGTTGTTTTCCAAAAATATGGTTAAGTTTATTAGAATCAACTTGTGCCAGCGCAGGTGTACCCAACGTCAAAGTCTTCCAATCAACGTTTAACGCTACCCAAGTTGCCCCAACTAATACTGCGATCCCACCAGCAGAGGTAATCTTAAATCCATCATAGTCGCCAGGAGCTAAATCCTTATTTACTAATGCTTCTTGCGCCAATATTGATACATTCTGCAGTAAATTATAATTTTTTGGAGCATTTAAGTCTATTCCTGGTGGTAAATTCATTCCGCTGATTATTTGGTCTTGTGCTTTATCTACAGCATTCCAGTAAGCTATAGCCTCTTCGTCACCATCAGCTTTCGCTTTTTCGAGTTGTTCTTTCTGCCAATCAGAAAGGAAATTATTCTTTGTCCCGCTAGCTGCAGTTGATGCACCTGTTTGGGCATCTCCACCGATAACTGCTGCGGCAGCAGAACCTACTATAGCACTCGCCCATTGATGTAAGGCAGAGTCTTTTATTTTCGCTAATTCAGTTTGAATAGCTTCATTTACTCCTGCACCAACAGCACTTGATACTACATTTCCACCCCCAAGATCTGCCATTACAGCTCCAACAAAAGCATGCAAAGCTATTTTTTGAGGACTGCTTTCATCCCAGCCATTCGCTTTACTGATTTTATGAACCTGTTCATAAGCTACTTCGCCAAACAACTGAGCTAATTCCTGTTTTTCCTGAACTGTCTTCTTGTCAAATATCTTACCCAGTGCATTGAGTGCACCAGACGGATCACGACTTAAGCCGCTCAAATCCTGATTGGGATTGCTCCGTACTTCAATGGTTCCGGGGGATATGGCCGATCTTGTGGTACTTTCTGCGTTTCCGCTGACGGTTACACCTATATTCGGAGTAAATCCTCGATCTTTTTTAGCTACGTCTTTACCTGCGTTGTAATTAACTCCAATGCTGTTTGCCAAATACTTTGCTCTGTTCTCAAAATTGGAGAAGGTTAGCGTACCCGTCGACAGTTTATTCTTATCCGGCGTAGCCGTACTGCTAATGACCGCACCCTTTAGGTCGGTATTCTTCCCTACCGTAATGTCAAAGCCGTCTTGACCGGCGAAGATCCCTGCCTGACTGGTGACACTGTCGTAGACGGAGTCGGTTTTGCCGGTATTGAAAGATCCATGGGTACCGCTGATTTTGCCGGTGCCGAAACCAACGCCGATGCTTTGATTGTTCGCCGTGTAGTCGTCGCTGTCCTGCAAGCTGGTGATGTTGAGGTTGCCGCCGATGTCGGCTTTTACTTTTTCGCCTATTACCTGGGAACCGGTAATGTTGGTGTCGTTGCCGGATTTGAGGTTTACTGTGCCGCTGGCGTCAATGACGCTGCCGGTATTGGTCACAGCGTTGCCCTTTTCTTTGCCGCTACTGCTGCCGAAGCTACCGGAGTAGCCTACGCCGATGGTGCCGCCTAAAGACCAGGAGGAGGAGCTGGTTTTGCCATCGATCTGTTGTTGGTTTTGGGCGGCGTCGAGGTTGATGTCGTTTTCGGCGTCCAAGGTGACCTCAGTCGCAGTGATTTTGGTCCCTTTGAGGTTGACATTACCGTCGGTGGCGGTGATGTTGACGTTGCCGCCGGCGCTGATGTTGGATGGGTTGACGCTTTCCACATGGGTGTTTTGCTCGGATGTGATTGTTGTGCTGCCAATACTGACGCCGACACCCACTCCTTTTGTCAGGTTGCCTTTGAAGTCCTTCAGTTTCTCAAGATCTTTAACGGCTTTGTACTCATACAGCGTTTTAAGCCGGTCATCCTGTACCTGGCCCGAGCGCTGGATGTCGTTATAAGCACCCGTGGCAGCATCGATTACGCCGCCGCCTAAGGATACACTCAGGCCGCTTTGCTTGAATTCGTATTTGTACTGGCTGTCGTAGGTGTTTACTGTGTTGTCGATGGTGACATTTTTGCCGCTGATGTTGGTGTCCTGGCCGCTGATAATTGTAGTCCCGGCGCTGTTGACTTGGTTGCCGGCAATGAGGTTGACGTTGCCGTCGATGGAGCCGATGGTGCTGCCGGCTTGCTCCATGGTTTGTTGATCGAGGGTGGTTTTTTCGCTTTTGCTGCCGATGGTGAAGCCGAGGCCGCCGCTGCTGAAGAGGCCGGAGGTTTTTTGCTGGCGCATGTGTTCTTCCTGGGAGGTTTGTTGGGCGGCGGTAAGGGTAATGTCGTTGCCGGCCTGCAGGGTTACGTCATGGGTGGCGGCTACGTTGCTGCCGCTGATGTTGATGTCCCGGCCGGTTTGGACACTGATGCTGTCGGCCGAAAGGGTGGTGCCCTGGCTTAGGGTTTCCTGAACTTGGTCGTGGGTGGTGTAGGTGGTGCTGGAGAAGAAGCCGCTGGTGCCTTTGTGCTGATGGTTTTCCTCCACATTGTCGCTGCTCTGGCCTGCTGTCAGGTTGACGTCGCGGCCGGCGGTGAGGGTGAGGGGGCCTTGGCTGTCCAGGTAGGCGGCTCTGGCGTTGAGGTCATTGCCGGCTTGCAGTTCGGTGCTGCCCTGGGTTTGGATGGTGGTGCCGGTTTCGCTGCTGAAGCTGTCGCTGCGCCGGTTGTTGCCATCCCAGACCAGGCGGTTGCTGCCGCTTTGCCCGACGGTGCCGAGGTTGAGGTCCTGCCCGGCGGCAAGGGTGGTTTGGCTGTCGGTGCCGCTGTTGTTGATTTCGGCGGCGGTGAGGTTGACGTTGCGTTGGGCGCTGGCCAGGAGCAGCCCGTTGCTGCCGGTGACGTAGAGGCCGGCGATTCGGTCGATGACGGTGCGGCTGCCGTTGTCGTTGGCCGCGGCCGTGGTGGTGGTGACGAGATTGAGGTCTCTGCCGGCCTGGGCGGTAAGGCTGCTGACGGCTTCCAGCCGCCCGCCGATGTTGTCAAGGTCGGTTCGGGCTTGCAGGTCCAGGTTGTTGCCCCGGATGCTGCCGCCGAGGTTGCGGATGTTTTCGGCGGTCAGAGCGACCAGGTTGTTGCCGGCGATGCCGCCGCTGTTGGTGAGGTCGCCGCTGAGGTTGAGCTTTACGTCATAGCCGGAGAGCAAAGCTCCTGAGGCAGCTAGGTCGCCTTCTTTGAGGGCGCACACGTAGAGTTGGGGTACCAGCGCCCGCGTTGTTTGGCCGTCCGGCAGGATCACGTCTTTTTCCACCAGCCAGACCAGGTCGCTTGTCAGTTCGGCCATCTGGTCTTCGGTGAGGGGTGTGCCAACGGTCAATTGGTGGTCTTGGGCATAGGCTAAGGCGTTGTTCAGCAGGGCTTGGTACTGGTCCTGGTCGTTGGTGAAGTCTTTGAGGAAACGCCTGCCGGTGAGTTGTGTTACTTGTTGCTGGATCATTTTTTGTTCATAGAAACCGTCGCCTAACCGTGGGGGCGGGTCGCCGCGTTGGAAGGAAAGGTTGTTGAGCAGGTATTCGGAGGAAAGCCATTGCTGGTTGTTGGCGAATTGGGGGTCTACCCCGAACAGGAAGTTGTTGTTGGGGTTTTTGTTGATTGTAAAGAGGCTGTTGTTGGCTAGCTGGATGTTAACTCCGCCCGTGCGGATGATTTTGCCGGTAGGGGTCGTAACCTGGACGCCGGGTAGGACGGCAGCGCCGCCGGGTGTGACGACTGCGGTGCCGGCTGTGGCGCCGGCTGCGACGGCAGTGACGCCGGCGGTGACGGCAGCGCCGCCGTTAGTGGCGACACCGGCAGGATTTGCTCCGGCTGCCGTTTGCTGGACGCTGCCGCTTGATCGGTCGCCTGGTTTGGCGCTGTCTAGTGATGGGGCCGCGTTTTCTTGATACTCCCCTTCCGCCAGTGTGATATTCTGAATCACGTCTGGCGGGTTATACCCGGTTGAACTGCTGCCGGTATCATCGCGGCCGCGGCGGTGGTTGCGCCAGTAGGAGGTGACGGTGCCGCTGTCGGTAGTGATGCGCTGTCCCTCGAAGCCGATGTTGTTTAAGGCGCCAATGCTGCCGCTTATGGTGCCGCCGGCGATGATTTTGCTCTTGTCGTTGGTGACGGTGTCGGCGATGATTTGCATGGCGCCGCCGGATAAGATTTGACCGGGGTCGGAGGTTTCTACTTTGCTTTCCATTGTCGTCCGGGTGTAACGGTAGGCCAGCCAGCTCTCAAATCCGCCTGCGGGAGTTTGGAGATGGTCGGATTCGTCGTTATAGATGTAGACGCCGGGGGTGCCGGCAAGGTAGCGGTTAGGAGATCCGCTACCTTGGTATTCTTCCATTTGTTGTTCCTGGGTTTTTTCTATGACGGTGCTGAAGTGTTCGTTGGTGTTGTTGATTTCATGGCTAAAGAGGCTGAGATTGCCCCGGGCTTCTATGGTGGCGCTGTTGTTGTTGACTACGGCTGCCTGGCCGGTTGCTGTTTTGTCTGCCGCCAGGCTGCCCCCGACAGCCATGTCGCCGTCACTGTAGATGAGGGCGTGTTCCCGGTTAACAAGGGTCTGGGCGCCTATATCCAGGCGATTGCGGGCGGCGATGGCGGGCGCCGTGCCATTTTCCACATCGTTGGTGAGGGTATTGGCCTCAATGGCCAGTTGGTCGCCGTAGATACGGCCGGTTCCCAGATTGTTGAGGGTTCCTGCCTCGATCAGGGTTGTGCCGCCGTCAATGAGTCCCCGGTTGGTAAGGGTATCGGCGGCAACGGCGGTGTTTTTGCCGCTGATTTGACCGTCTACGGTGTTGTCGATGCTGCCGGCGATGACGGTAAGGCTGTTCCCGGCTTGAAGGGCTGTTTTGTTGGTGAAGGCGCCGGCGGTTTCCAGTTTGAGGTCGCCGTTGGCTTCCAGTTCACCGGTGTGGGTATAGTCTTGGGTGAGTTTAATGGTAAGATCGCCCTGGCTTACGATTTTGCCGTCGCCTGTGAGGCCGGCGCTGTTGATATTGAGTTGCTGCCCGGCGATCAATGTTCCGCCGCTGTTGTTGATCTGCAGGGTCTTGTTGTCCAGGTTGGCATCTTGCAGGGTAAGGGTTTTTCCGGCAGAGACCAAGCCCTGGCTGTTGTTGATCTGACCGCTGCCGGTCAGGGTCAAGGTTTCGTTGGCCCGGATGGCGCCCTGGCTGTTGTCGATTTGGGCGGCGGTAAGATTTACCGACCGGCCTTCGATCCCCTGGTTTGTCTCCTGGGTATTGGTGTTGTCGATGGCGGCGGCGCGGATGGTGAGGGTTTGACCGGCCCGCACCAGGCTTTGCGCATTGCGGAATGTGCCGCCGAGTTGGATGCCTACATTGCCCAGGGCCTGGATTTGTCCGCCCTGGTTGTTTAGCGAGGCGGCGGTGATGTCCATTGCCCCGGCGCTGGTCAGCAGACCGCCCTGGCTATTGTTGATGTCGGCGCTTTTTACTGTAAGTGTATTTTCGCCGTAAATGTAGCCGGCCTGGTTGGTAAGGCTGCCGGTGAGCAGGTTGACGCTGCCGCGGCCAATGATACCGCCGGTGGCGCCGGAATTGGTGTTGGCAAGGGTTTGCCCGCCGGTGTCGAGGATGAGATCGCCTGCTGCCTGAACCAGGCCGGCTTCGTTGATAAAGATGCCGCTGCGGATGGTGGCCGGGCCGGCGGCGGCGATACTGCCGCGCGTGTTGTCAGTCCGTTGGTTATTGGTGTTGACGTCCAGGCTGCCGCCGAGGATGACACCTTCTGTGTTGTTTAAGCCAATGGCGAAGATGCGGGTTTCCTTTTGGGCTTCCACCCGCCCTGCCGTGTTATCAAGAATACCGGTGGTTGCGGTGACGTCGGCTTGCCCCTGTACGGCGGCGATGGTACCCTGGGTGTTGTGGATCCGGCCGGCGCTGACGGCGACGTTTTGGTTGGCCGCCAGTAGTCCTTGCGTATTGGTGATGTCTTGGGTAACCGTTGCGCTTAAGGTTTGACCGGCGGTAATTTGTCCCTGGCTGTTGTTGAGGCTGTCGGCGGTTATGGTTGTGCTGCCGCCGGCACTGATGATTCCCGCCTGTCCGTTATATAGGCTGTTGTTGATGCTGCCGCGGGCATCAAGGACCAGATTGTTATTATCAAGCCCGGAGGTTTGGATGCTGCCTCCCTGGTTGATAAGTTCGCCGACTTTTATCTTGGCGGCGCCATTGGCGGCAATCTTGCCGCCGCTGTTGTCGAGGGTATGGGCTGCGGTTATGGCGGCTTCTTCGCTGCCGGTCTGCAGGATGCTGCCGCCTCGGTTGGCTATGTCGGCGGCGGTTATGGTTACTTGACCCGCCTGGATTTGTCCGCCCTGGTTGTTTAGCGAGGCGGCGGTGATGTCCATTGCCCCGGCGCTGGTCAGCAGACCGCCCTGGCTATTGTTGATGTCGGCGCTTTTTACTGTAAGTGTATTTTCGCCGTAAATGTAGCCGGCCTGGTTGGTAAGGCTGCCGGTGAGCAGGTTGACGCTGCCGCGGCCAATGATACCGCCGGTGGCGCCGGAATTGGTGTTGGCAAGGGTTTGCCCGCCGGTGTCGAGGATGAGATCGCCTGCTGCCTGAACCAGGCCGGCTTCGTTGATAAAGATGCCGCTGCGGATGGTGGCCGGGCCGGCGGCGGCGATACTGCCGCGCGTGTTGTCAGTCCGTTGGTTATTGGTGTTGACGTCCAGGCTGCCGCCGAGGATGACACCTTCTGTGTTGTTTAAGCCAATGGCGAAGATGCGGGTTTCCTTTTGGGCTTCCACCCGCCCTGCCGTGTTATCAAGAATACCGGTGGCCGCGGTGACGTCGGCTTGCCCCTGTACGGCGGCGATGGTGCCCTGGGTGTTGTGGATCCGGCCGGCGCTGACGGCGGCGTTTTGGTTGGCCGCCAGTAGTCCTTGCGTATTGGTGATGTCTTGGGTAACTGTTGCGCTTAAGGTTTGACCGGCGGTAATTTGTCCCTGGCTGTTGTTGAGGCTGTCGGCGGTTATGGTTGTGCTGCCGCCGGCACTGATGATTCCCGCCTGTCCGTTATATAGGCTGTTGTTGATGCTGCCGCGGGCATCAAGGACCAGATTGTTATTATCAAGCCCGGAGGTTTGGATGCTGCCTCCCTGGTTGATAAGTTCGCCGACTTTTATCTTGGCGGCGCCATTGGCGGCAATTTTACCGCCGCTGTTGTCGAGGGTATGGGCTGCGGTTATGGCGGCTTCTTCGCTGCCGATCTGCAGGATGCTGCCGCCTCGGTTGGCTATGTTGGCGGCGGTGATGGTTACTTGACCCGCCTGGATTTGTCCGGCGGTTCCCCCGGCATTTTTGTCATTATTAAAGGTCTTGGCAGCGCTGATGTCAAGCTTGTCGCCCACATCCAGGCTTGCGCCCGTATGGGTGATGTCTCCTGTTGTGGCGCGAAGGGCGGCACTGCCTCCTGCCTGGTTCACGGCCCCGGTCAGGTTAATGGCTGTTCCTTGCAGGAGCATATTGCCGGCGGCTAGGTTTTGGCCGGTGGCGGTGAGGGTGTCTTGGGCAACCACCGTGAGATTGCCACTGCCGCCAAGTTTACCTTCACGGGTAACGCCTGCCCCAAGGGTACCGCTGGAGGATACGGTGTTGGCCGTAATGCCGGTGTTGCCGCCGGCGGTGATGGCGCCGGTATTGGTGAGGGCGCCGCCGGCGCCAATGGCAGCATCTTGGCCGGCATAGACGGTACCTTGGTTATTTATATCGCCTTGGGCGGCGAGGGTGATGTTTTGATTGGCGGTGGTCGCGCCGGCCAGGTTGATGACGCCGCCGCTGTTGATGGCAAGGGCGCCGCCGGCAGCGATGGTGCTGGCCTCATTACTGTCCAGTCTTTCCCCTACATTGATGGTTATGTTGTTTTGGGCGGCAAGGGTGCCGGTATTGGTGAGGGCGCCTTGGGCGGCAAGGGTTGCATCTCGGCCGGCGTAGACGGTACCTTGGTTATGAATGTCGCCTTGGGCGGTGAGGGTGATGTTTTGATTGGCGGTGGTTGAGCCGGCCAGGTTGATGGCGCCGCCGCTGTTGATGGTCAGGTCGCCGCCGGCGGCGATGGTGCTGGCCTCATTACTGTCCAGTTTTGCCCCTACCCGGATGGTTAGGTTGTTTTGGGCGGTGAGGGTGCCGCTTTGATTGTTGACTGTATTGGCTGTGAGCTCGGCCTTTCCGTTGCTACCGATTTGGCCGCCTTGATTGTTGATGTCCTGACGGACGGTGATGGTCAACAGGCCGCTATCCAGGTTGGCCACCCGACCGTTTTCATTTTGCAGGGATCGGGCTCTTATATTCAGTCCCTGGCCGGCCTCGATGGTTCCCCGCCGGTTGTGGACGGTGTCGGCAGCCGCTATTTTTACCGCGCTGCCGCCGCGAATGACACCGGTTTCATTGATTAGACCGGAACCGAGGCGGATGTCCATGTCTTTTTGGCTGTTGATTTGGCCGCTGGAGTTGTCAAGGTTTTGGGCGGTGAGGGTAAGTTGTCCGTTTGTGTCAATTTGTCCCCCGGTGTTGAGGGTGTCTCCTGCCGTCTTGAGTGTTAGGTTTTGGGCGCCGGCATGGACGATTGACCCTTTGGTGTTGATGAGGTTTTGAGCTTCGATTGTCAGGTTGGCGCCGTTGGCGCCGATTTGTCCGCTGGTGTTTATCGTGTCGCCGCTTGTCCGGATGGTTAATTCTTGTCCACCGGCATGGATGATTTTCCCTGTAGTGTTATTTAGTTCTGCGGCCTCTATTGTCAGTTTGTCGCCGTGAGTCCCAATTTCTCCCCGGGAGTTGTTGATCGTGCCTTGAGCTGTTATCAGGGTGGTTTTTGTTCCGGTTTGGCTGATTACGCCGCCCATGTTGCTGACGGATCCGGCGGTTATGGTGATTTGGTCGGCCTGGAGCTGTCCTTTGGTCCCGATGGGGTTTTGGTCGTTGCTGAGTGTTCCGTTAGCTTTGGCGTTAAGGCTGCCCATGGCTTGTATTGTCCCGCCGGTGTTGGCAATGTCCCCCGTCCGGGCTGTGAGGTTTATGTTTTGACCGGCGTAGGTGTTGGCGCCGCTTAGGTCGACGGCTGCGGCCCGAATGGTTAGATTACCGGCGGCTGTGTTCTGCCCGCCGGCTTTTGTGCTGCCGGTTGTTGTGATGTTGATGTCGCCGTTTGGGGCGATGGTTCCGTCGCTATTTATGCCGGCGCCGATTGTGCCGGTTGAGTCAACGGCAGCTGCGGTAAGGGTGGTGTGCTCTCCGGCGGCAATGAGTCCGGCGTTGGTGAGTCCGGCCGGGGTGGTAAGGTTGACGCTTTTTGCGGCGTATACTAGGTCCTGGGTATCGAGGCCGCCTTGCGCGGAAATATAGATATTTTCCCCGGCGGTTGTGTTGCCGGCAAGGGTGACTTTGCCTTCACCGGTGACGGTTAGGTCGCCGGTGATTGCCGAAATTATTCCCTGGCTGTTCACCCCTACCCCTTGTTCGGTGCCGACAAGGTAGATTTTGTTGGCGTACATGCCGCCTAAAGCGCCTACGTCTATGGCTACGGCGGGTTTGTTGCTGGCGGCGCTTATTTTATCTGTATAGAGTGTGTCGTATTGGACTTCATTTGTGCCGGTAACGACGTTGAGTTCGTTGGTCCAGATACCGGCATTGGCGGTTACCGCCCGGCTGATGAGGTCCACCCGGTCGGTGTCGCCGCCGTTGAGTCCGGCGCCGTCAATGCTGATTTGGCCGCCGCTTACCCGGAAGGCGCTTAGGCTGCCGTCGCCGCCGAATACCGGGGCGCCGGTGGTGAGGGTGGCGTGGCTGGTGTTGATAAAACCGGCTCCGTCTACAAAGATGCCGTTAGGGTTGGCCAGAATGAATTCGGCTTTTTGGCCGGCGATTTCGGTATAGCCGTTCAGATGGCTGGCTTGGGGCCCGCTGACTTCGCTCAAGATAATTCGGGCTGATCCTTTGAGGAGAAAAGGGTTGCCGGCGATATAGCCGGCTAACTGGGTGCCGACTATGTCGCGGGAGTTGTTTAGGATGAGTCCCTGGGAAAAGACGTCGAATTGCTGAAAGATGTTGCGGGATACGCCGGCCGCTGACGGGGTGGTGATTTGGACGACCGGCAGGCCGTTGGCGGTGAATTCTACGTAGGGCCGGTTGCTTC
The DNA here is from genome assembly GCF_003966895.1 of Methylomusa anaerophila. Taxonomy (NCBI): domain Bacteria; kingdom Bacillati; phylum Bacillota; class Negativicutes; order Selenomonadales; family Sporomusaceae; genus Methylomusa; species Methylomusa anaerophila. The sequence goes on from NZ_AP018449.1 coordinate 1,260,061, forward strand.
CCGGCGCGCTTTTGTCGACGATGGCGCTGGCGGCAACCAGGGTTGGCTGGCACAGCTGCAGGATGGCGGTGAGCCAGATCAGCCATTTTTTTAGGCTTTGGCGCCGTTGGGTGGTGGTTTGATTATTGGTTCGCAGGCAAAGCATTGTTTTTCACCTCTCATTTTTCGTGATCACATTGGATAGGTAAGGGTAAGCCAAAGGTAAGATTTTCGGTTTTGTAGCCGGCCGGCGAAGACGTCATAGCTGCCGTTCTTGACTTGGCCGCGATATGGCTTGAGGATGTTTTTGGCCCACGGAAAGTGATCGACCTTGTCTCCTTCGAGGACAAGGTCGTTGATGAGGAAACTGGGTTCCTCGGGGTAAAACGGTTGTTTTCTCAGCCGGCGACTGCTGTTGTAGAAATACGTCTTTCTCCTGTCCCCTATGTTGTCGTTCCAAGGCTTCCGCTTGGGAACGCCGTTTCAGTTCTTCCTTGTCGGCAGGGTCGATTTCTTTGGCCTAGCGGTGACAGAAAATAGGATGATTGCCGCCAGGGCCATCCTGGCCTTATTTGATTTTAAAATTCTGGTGATTGCATCACAGCATCCTTGCTTGTTCATGCTCGCCTCCCTGGCAATTATAATGAATTTTAGCGTATTATGCATGAATTCGTTGTTTATAACAGGTATTCCAATATTATCCTAATATCACTTTATTTATAGTACCAAAGTTTTAATCCTGTTTCTATAGGACTTTCGTCCAATTTAGCACATATAAATGTTAAATTTGTATTAAATTTGAAACTGCGGCAGGTCCAGCTAAATGAGTCAGGGGACAGTCCGAGACCACTGAAAAAGTCAAAATAAAACAACCCCCCCTCCAATTAGTATAACAAAGATGGTTATTGACACTAGCGGGGAGGGGGAAAGACTGACAATCAAAATTTTTACGCGAGATAATTTAGAGGCTCAACATTGCAGTATCTTCACTGCGGTTGAGCCTTTTTGCCGCGCAAAACTTCCGATTGAACCCTTAACGAACTGTCCTCAAAAGGTCAAGGTTTGCATAAAAAATCTGCAACTCATACATACTACTTTTATTAAAATTTTTAACTAAAAGGAGACTGAAAAGATGACGGTAATGACAGATACAGACAAACTGGTCATAGAAGAATTTGTTGCCTTCCGCGAAAGACTTATTGATGGGTTACGTAACAAGCATCCCTATGTGCTATCAATAGCAGACAACATATTGGCCGGAAAACAGAACAAGATGAGTATGCAAATTGTCGATGGCGGCCAGATAGCAGGTCAATATACCTTTCACTTGGATGGAGTCCGTATCACCAACGCCGATTCCGGCAAGCTGGAGTCGGAGATTCATCATCCCTTCCTGGGTATAGTGAAGCCTTACGTAATCGTAGAGCGGAATACTCTAAAAAATATAATCAGTGATGAAGCAGCTTTTTCCGCTGATTTATTTGCAGCTATAGCCAAATACCTGCCGGAAATCACAGTCAAATTCATGCGTTAGAGCCTTGAGCATCAGACGGTTGTTGAATAGTTGAATACTTTGCTTAATAAAAAAGACTTAGTGAAAGTTAAGTCTTTTTCTATTACCGCTTTTCTTCTTCATTTTTCCGCCCCCGGAGCAATTTTACAAGTTGATTACAGAGTTTCTTCTTTCATCTGTGCCTTGGCAAGACTCTCCAGAACTGCCTCATCTCCAGGATTAATCAATAAAGCAGCCTGAAAAGAAGCTGCTTCTTCTTTGTGGAATTCAATTAATTTTCTCTATTTGGATTTATATAAAAAAGAAGAATGATCCAAACACTCTTATGGATCATTCTTCTTTCAAACAATACATTTTATATTATATAACGTTATAATTTTTATTACACATTATGACAGACACGTATTTTCCCTTCCACCCTGCGAGATATCTTTGGAGAGATTCAGAAAATTATAATGTTGTCAAAGGGACTGCTTTTAATAGCAATTATAATATTGCAAACTAGTTCTTTCGATCATAAAACGCCTGAACCTTTATTCTAGCGTTCTTTTTTGATAGCTTCATTTATCCAGGATCTCATCAACACTTGATAAGGTATATCTTTCCTCTTTGCAATCTCTTTGGCCGCTAGAACCTGTGAAAGGCGAAGCCGGATAGTTACCTGCTTTAAACGCCTTTCTTTCTGTAACTGCGGTGACATGGTTATATTAACTTCGGCATCGGGTTCCTCAAAATCCAGCGGATCATGGGTTTCCCAAAACTGAATTTCTTCTTCCCGGCTGTTGAATTTAGGGACCTTTTTCATTTTATTACCTCCTGCGGGATTTATATGACGTTTGGTGCCTTTTGGGCATATCATAAGCAGTTATTACCCTTATCGTATCCTTGCGTAATATCTCGAAAATTACGGTTAATAACCGTCCCTCACTGGTTTCTCCTAGCGCAAAATACCGCTTTGCCCCTTCGTCCTCTGTCCGCGCTACTCGAAAATAAGGGCCATTAAAAAATATATCCTCAGCTTCTTCCGGTTGCACGCCATGTTTTTGCACGATGTGGTTGGTATTTATTCTGTCCCACTCGAAATCCACAATCGCAAAGTTCATGTGGTATGCAACCATCGAAACACCTGCTTTCTTAATTTCATTATAATAATTTGTATTTCTATTGTAAATACGGTTGAAGCATCGGCAGCAAAAAAAACAGCCATCAATTTCATTACTAAGAATGCGATTAGTCACTAGACTTTACTAGACTATTATATATGTCGCATTAAAAAATTGACATCCGGGTATCAGGATAAGCTGAGGTTAAGCGATGGTGGTCTGTAAACTCTAAGACTATAGGATGAATTGCGAGAGGTTTTTCGTCCTGCGAGGCGGAGGAGGCGCGCATATCGGGAATATGTAAGCCGACGACAACAAAGCAGGACGGAAAACCTCTCGCAAGAACACTATAGAATTAGCGTTTACAGACCACTAGCGTCGAAGCGTTCCTAATACCCGGATATAATTTCAATTCTTTAATGCGTTCCATATGGGTAGTCAGGGAGAAAAATATTTGCGGAGCAGCAAGCTATAAATTAACTTGGCCTTAATTAGCCCCAGGCATCCAGCTTAATCGCCTCGCCCATTCCAAATGCATATAAATACTGCTCTTTTACTTTCAAACCCAGAATCCGCTCCACCGCCACGGCATACATACTAAGCTGGGCGGCGTATTTCGCCACCAGTTCCCGGGCGTCCCCCGTCCGGTCGGTTTTGTAGTCCAGCAAGACAACGCCGTCGGCCTCGGTGAATAAGCAGTCAATCACGCCCTGGACAAAAACCTGTTCCTTGCTGCCGGCCAGGTCGGGATAAAACCTGTCCGCCGGCAGCATAAGGCTGAAGGAAAGCTCCCGCCAGACCTTGCCGGAAGCGCGTAAACGCTGCCCCAGGGGATTGGCGAAAAAGGCGGCAACCGCCTTATAATCCAGTTCCTCGCCCTGCCCGGGCAAAAGTATTTCCCGTGCCGTCAGCGTTTTTGCCTGGGCGGCGATCCCGCCGGCGGTAAGATCGCCGGTAAGATCGACATGCTGCATTAGTGTGTGCAAGACAATGCCGTATTCCACTGCTGTCATCCCGGACACATTTTGGGTAAACCGCGGCCGCACCAGCGGCTGCTTTTCCGTTACCAGGGAAGGCGCCGGTTCGGCATCACTCCGTTCGATAATCTCCAGCCGCCGCTTGATCTCGGAAACAGACAGTTTGGCCGGCTTGCCCACCGCCTGGCTCCAGGGGTATTCCCAGCCCAATACCGCCTCTACCCAGGCGGTGCCGCTGCCGCGGGCCACAGGCGCCAACTGGCGTACCGACTGTAAAATTTCATCCATGCTTTCCCGGCAGTCCATGGGTTGAGTCAACCGGCCGCCGGTAAAAATATTCACCGTCCACTCGGACGGGTGCGCCGCCAGCGGCCCGGCCGGCTCGTCCTGGCATTCAGCCTGCAGCCGCAAAACCCTGCCGTCCCTATGCCGGGCCACCGCCGGGCCAATCCAGTCCAGGTAGTTTTTGGCTTTGATGATCCTGGCGGCAGGTAGTTTTTCCGCTGCTGCTCCCACTTCCCGGCACCAGTTTTTCAGGGTGGCGGCCGGTTTTTTGACCGTCCCCACCAGGATGAGCTTTTCCCGCGCCCGGGTTAAGGCTACATACAGGATTCGCTGCTCTTCCGCTTTGGTTTCCAGCTCTATTTTGTGCTGAATCCCCCAGCGGGCCGGTGTGGGATAGCGGAACCGGTATTCGGGAACAGTTACATAAGGCCCGACACCCAATTCCTTGTGACAGAGCACCAGGGCCCTGGTATCCTGCAAGTTAAAGTTTTTGCCCAGATCAGCCGCAAATACCAGCGGGAATTCCAGCCCCTTACTCTTGTGTATGCTCATAACCCGGACCACATCTTCGTTCTCGCTCAGCGCCCTGGCGACAGACAGGTCGGAACCCCGCTCCTTTAGCCGGTCGATGAACCGCAGAAAGCGGAACAGGCCGCGGAAATTAGTTGCTTCGTACTGTTCGGCCCGGTCGTAAAGAGCGCGTAAATTGGCCTGCCGCAGCACCCCGCCGGGCATGCCGCCTACGTAGTCGTAGTAGCCGGTGTCCCGGTAGATTTGCCAGACAAGTTCAGCCACACCCTGCCGGCGGGCCAGGCTGCGCCACTTATTTAACTGATCCAAAGCCCCGGCTACCTTAGCCGCCGCGATTGAACCATCCCGGCCTGTGTTTAACGCCTCCCACAGGTCTCCCGCGGGACAGGCCAGGCGAAGCGCTCCCATTTCCGCGGCGGTTAACCCTACCAGCGGCGAACGGAGTACAGCCGCCAGCGGGATGTCCTGCCGGGGATTGTCGATGACAGAAAGCAGCGACAGGATTACTGTTACCTCCGTCTCCTGAAAGTAGCCCGCGTCCAGTTCGGCATAACTCGGAATGCCTTCCCGGCGCAGGGCGTCAAGCAGAACCTGGGCTTTGCCCTGCACCGACCGGAGCAGAATGACCATATCCCGGTAAGTTAGCGGCCGGTAGCTTTTTGTTTCCTTATCGTATACCGTATAGCCGGCGTCCATAAGCCCATTGATTTTGTTGGCGATTAGCAGCGCTTCCTGTTCAAAAGTGCTGAGTTCCTCCCCGTTATCTGCCTCGCTGCCGGCCGCAAATGACTCGCCGGCGGCAGAATTTTCCTCATCCTCCTCCGGGTCGGACTCACCCTCGGCGGTATCCCCGCCGTCGTCATGGCTTGCCTCGGCGGCGGCGATGAGATAAAGTTCCACCGGCCCGGCCAAAGTGGGCAGGTCGGTTGCGGGAAACATGCCCCCGGGATTCAGTTGCTCCGCTTCGCCGTAGTCCAGCTCGGCTGTCTGCCGCGTCATAAGCTGGCTGAACAAAAAGTTAACCGCGTGCAGGACGCCGTCCCGGCTGCGGAAGTTTTGGCTGAGGTCGATACGGCGGTTGGTTCCAAGCCCGTCCCGGCCAAAAGTCGAATACTTGTGCATAAACAGTTCCGGCTCGGCCAGACGGAAGCGGTAAATGCTCTGCTTGACGTCTCCTACCATAAACAGATTAGGCTGTGCCGGCGAACTAAGAAGCTGCAGTATTTCTTCCTGGACCCGGTTGGTATCCTGGTATTCATCCACCATGATTTCGCTGAATCTCGCCTGCAGTTCCCGGGCCACCGCCGAAGGCTTGGTTTCCCCCGGCAGGGCGCTGCTGTCTCGCAGTACCGCCAGACACAAATGCTCCAGGTCATTAAAATCTGCCAGACCCTTCGCCTGTTTGGCGGCGGCAAACCCTTGCCCAAATGCCTTGACCAGTTTTACCAGCGCCGCCACCTGCGGGGCCGCTGCCTGCAGGTCGGCAACCAACTCGCCGGGGCTGCGCTGGAAATAATCGCCGCTCATCTTCTTCACCCGGTTTTTGACTTTGTTGCGCCGGTCCTGAAACTCTTGTTTAACTTCCGCCGCCACTTCCCTGCCCACATTGGCAATACGGGAAAACCGGCAATCGGTCAGGGCGGCGGCCAGGTCCGTCCAGGAACGGCGGGCGGCGGCCAGCAGGCTGTCCAGCACCTCAATGTCTTCGGCAAAGGTCGTGCCGTAGGCTGCCGGGTTCCCCGGCAGAGCGGCTTCCGCCACCATCCCCGCCAATTCCTGGCGGGAAAGCTCCAAATCGAGGATGATTTTGTCCCGCACCAAGGCCGACCAGACAGTGGCGTCAAAGTCGGTCCCTGCCGGCAAAGCAAAAGCCTTGGCCAAGCCGTCCAGCCAGTCCTCCGGCCAAGGGTGGCTGCGGGAAAAATCATATAGTTTGAGCACCAGTCCGCTTAAGGAGCTGTCACCGTCCTCATCACCGTACTGGTCCACCAGCAGCATGAAGTCTGCCTCGGCCTCAGTATAGCCTTCCTCCAGCAATGCTTCCAATACGTCGGTTTTAATCAGATCGGTCTCGGTCTCACTGGCTACCCGGAAATTGGGATCAACGTTGATATGATAGAAATACTGCCTGACAATGCTTTGACAGAAGGAATGCAGCGTGGAAATGGAGGCGGAGTTCAAAAGCGCCAGCTGCCGCTCGACGTGGCGGCGGCGATCCTTCGCCGCCAAATCCATATTATCCAGTACGTTGAGCAGCGCTTCGGCAATCCGCGTCCTCATCTCAGCGGCAGCGGCATTGGTAAAGGTTACCACCAGCAGCCTGTCCACACTCAGCATTTCGGCCGGATCGATTACCCGCCGGATGATCCGCTCCACCAGCACCCAGGTCTTGCCTGAGCCGGCAGCGGCCGCCACCAGGAGATTTTGCCGGCGCGCCTCAATGGCCGCCAGTTGTTGGGGGGAGCATTGCATCATTCATCCCCTCCCTTCTTCGGCGACTGCTGCCAAAGGACATTTGCATCTTTGGGGGCAGCCGCCGCTACTACGGATAGCGCCTGTCTGATAAGGTTCATTGCGGCTTCGTCCGAAAGCCTGGGCAGCGGATTGCATTCGTTTTCCGGCAGGCGGCGGTCAAATTGGCAAACCGCCGGATAAGGGCAATAACTGCACGGCGACTTCTTAGCCAGCCGGTAAGGCCGAATCCGGATATCGCCGGCTAAGATGGCCGTGCCGATTGTTTTCAGTTCCCGGGCCGCGTGCCGGAGCAAAAGGGAAAATTCTTCCGCCGTCTTAAGCTGCTCCAGGGAATTTTTATAAAAACCCTTGGCGCCAAGCCCCACTTTGAAAAACTCCGAATGACCGGCTATGGTTTCTTCCAGCAGCTTGACCACATCCGGGTCGGCCAGCAGCCACCCCGGCATCTTAAGCTGGCTGTTCGCCCGGGCCGCCATTTGCGCCGGCGACAGCGAGGCCGGCCCGACGACGGTGGGATTTTTTAAAAAACAGTAGAGAACTCCGGCCGGCAGCAAAGCTTCTTCCCGGCGTCCGGTTGCCACCAGCAGATAGGTTAAGAGCTGTAACTTAAGTCCGTAGTACACTTCTTCCAGGCTAAGCCAAGCTCCCCCGGACTTATAATCGATGACCAAGGCATATTTTCGTCCCGCATGCACGGCCACGTCCAACCGGTCAATTTGTCCCGCCAATTCCAAAATACTGCCGTCGGCCAGCGTAAACGCCAGCGGCGGCAAGGCATTCAAACCCCGGCCAAAGGACTGCTCCAGCGTCAGCGGCTTGAACCGGCTGACTTTGGCCCAGTCGATTAAGCGGCATATGGACTTATAAGCCCGCCGTTCCAGGCGGGACAGAAGGTGCTCATGCTGCCGGGAGCTGACCAGAATCTCGTTCTGCAGCCGGGGCGCAAGCTCAGTAACAATCTCCCCACACAGGACATCGGCCTGATCATAAGTCACATCGGACCAGTTTAAGCCGGCGGCAGCCACTCTGTCCCCAAACATTTTTAACACGGCGTGGAGAAACTGACCCAAGTCCGGCGAGCGCAGTTTGTGCACCGCCCGCTCTTTCAGTCCCAGGCCATACTGGGCAAAATGCCGGAAAGGGCAGGCGCGAAAATTCTCAAACCGGGTAACACTGCCGCGCAGGCGGTTATTTTTCCGGTATAGCGGCCCGGCCAGCCCGTAGTCCAGCCGGTCCGCCTGATTATGATGGAACAGTCCGGCCAAAGGGGACCGTCCGCTATTTTTAAGACTGCCGCGCCGGACGGCCCAGTTGTACACATCCCACCACACCGGGCTCATATTGCCGGTGGTTTTGTAAAGACGCAAGGCGCCGGCCAGCAAAGCAAGCGCCCTGTCGGTCCTGGCTATATACTCCTTCTCCCGCCCCGGTTCAGGTTCAACCGGGTAGGATACCGGCTGCAGGCCGGTGATTTCCCTTATCCGGCGAATAACCAGCGACGGCGCCAGCGCCTTGCCTTCCGCGTCAGCCAAAGGATAGCTCAGCCACAGGTAGTGGCTGGACCTGGTCAGGGCGGTGTAAACCAGAAACTGCTCGGCAAAGGCATCAGCGGTGGCGCCGGCGGCAAGTTCCACTCCCTGCCCCAGGAGGGCCTCTCTCTCCTTATCCGTTAACAGCCCTTCATCCTTACGCCGTCTGGGCAGAAATCCGTCGTTTATGCCTGGCACAAATGCCGCCTTGATATTTTGCCGCCTGGTGCGTTCCAGGGCCGTTACCGTAACATAATCAAGGCCGGGAGGAATAAGATTGAGCTTAAGGCCTTCCAGGCCTTCGCCCAGGATACCGGCGAAGGCGGTCAAGGACAGCTCCTGCCCGGCAAAAGCCTCCGCCATCTGATCCAGCAATTCCATAACCGCCGGCCATATCTGGCTGTGTTCCCGGGCCTGCTCCAGGTCCCCTTCCTTTTCGGCGGCCTCAGCCCATTCCGCCAGTGCTGCCGGTACGTTCAGCTCTACCAGCAAATCGTAGACTGCGGTTACCAAATCGCGGACAGGAGCAGGGTGCCGGTCACCGGCTTCCAGCCGCCGGGAAAACTTAATCAAAGCTTCCGTGGCCCGCAGGCGAATGTCATGAATGGATTTTAAAAATTCATTTTCCTGTTCATCAGCGGCATCCTTCTCATCGCGCCATTCATCTTCATCCAGAGAAAACCGCCGCCGGAAAGTCCATGGATCGGGCTTGGTCCAGCGGGAACCGCGGATGCCGAACTCCAGGCAATAGTTTTCCAGCCGATCCACTTCATCCCGTGTTACCGGCAAGAGATCGGTTTTTAAGGCGCGGAAAACCGGCTCGTAACTCCACTTTTCCAAAATAATATCCAGCGACGACCGCAAAAGTTCCGCCAGCGGGTGATGGACCGCCGGGCGGCTGTTATCGCTGAAAAAGGGAATATCATAGTCCGCAAGCACTGTGGCCATTAGTTCCCGGTAATTGTCCGCATCCCTTAACAGCACGGCCATTTCCCGCCACCGGAAACCCTGTTCGCGGCTAAGGCGAATCATCTCCCGGGCAATGGCTTCCGTCTCGGTGCGGCGGTTAGCCGCCTCCGCCACGACAAGGCCGGCCTGATCCTTATCCCATTTAGCCACTTTCAGCGATTGCGGGGCAAAAAACTCTTCTATGTAGCCCAAAATGGGCTGGTGGGAAAACCGCTCTCTTCGTACCAGCTCTTCTTCTTCCACCGGAATATGTAAACCCCCGGCCAAAGTCAGCAGTTTGCGCCGGGTATCCCACTGGCGATGAAACAGGGATTCCTGGTGCCTGTGCCCCGCCTCTTCCGGCCGACTGAGACACAGCGTCAGGGTTAACGAACAGGCTGTTGTTAATATAGCCGCCAGAACGGCATATTCCTGGGGAGTAAACCAGGCAAACCCGTCCACCCAAATTTCCGCCTGCCGGATTAGTTCCGCTGCCGGCACTTTTAACGCCAACAGGCTTAAATAATCTTCCGGATCGGTATACCGCTCCTTTAAAAATTCTTCGAATTTACCGTAAAGAAAAGCCAAATCGGATAACTTGCTCCCCAGCGGTCCTTCTGCTCCTTCTTTCAGCTGATTATCGGCCAACGCAGCCAGAGCTTCCGGCTTAACCCCGTAGTTTTTAAATTCCTTGATAAGACCGGCCAGCGTCTCGGCAAAGGTTCTCTCGCCGGCAGCCCGGCCTAAAAGTTTAAGCCGGTCTTTATGTTCCAGCAGAATGCGGCTCAACGCCATACGTTTGCCCAATTCGGTTATATGGGGGCGGGCGCCGCCGCCTGTCTCGCCCAGTACCCGGTAAGCCAGGCGGCGAAACCCTAATACATAGGCCCGCGTGAAGCCGCCGGCGGGGCAAGCCGCCGCCAGCAGGCGCTCCACTTCAAAGGTGGCTTGCTCCGGCACGATCAGGATCAGCGGCCGGCCGTCGGGAGACTCAGCCAATTTAGCCAGTATTTCATCCAGGCAGCGCCGGGTTTTGCCGCAGCCGGCCCGGCCCAAAACAAGGCGCAAGCTCACACCATCGCCTCCTCAAGTTCCTGTCATTTTCCTTATACTTTCGCCGTCAGCCGGACTCTGTCCTGCATTAACGGTTAAGGAAAAGGGCATTCCCTGTGAGGCGGTTACTGAAACCCTTGTTCCTCCTCCACCCTGGCCAGGCCCAGAGCCAGGTGGCTATGGAGAATGTCTTCCACCTGCTGGGCCTGGCCAGGGTCGCATTTGACGATGAGGACGACTTCGGCGGAGCGGGGCGGCCCTTTTGTCGGACGGTCGCGCCTGGTAAGGAAGTAGTCGATAACCAGCGCCAGCGAGCCGCCGATAATCATGCCGGCTAAACCCCACAGCAGCGGGCCGCCTGGCAGCACATAGCCATAGACGACGCCGAGGGTCGTCGCCAGCGAGGCGGCGATACAGGTGCCGTCGAGGACGCTGACCCCGTCGGCCCTGTGGATGGTGTCCAGGATGTTCATCTGGGGACGTTGTTGCGCCAGCGGCACCGCCAGTATCTGAGGGTTGGCGACGCCCCGGATTTCCAGGTCGGAGATGGCCAGCTCCAGATAAGCGGAGTGCTCGAAAGTGGCAATAATGTACATGCTAACGCCTCCCGTCAAAAGGGCATTTTATTGGGGCGGTTGGGGTATTCCTGCCGGAGATGCCTGGCCTGTTCGTAGTCGAAAAGCTTGTTGTATTCGACAGTGTAGGTATAGGCGCTGTACATGCCGAAGTAGTGGATGGAGGGCAAAAAGAGCAGCCAGGCGGGGTCGGTAACGGCGGTGGCCTGAACGAAGTCGCCAAGAAGAGAACAGGTGAAAGCTTCCAGCAAGTGGGACTGGTAGGCGATGCAGACCCATACGGTAAGGAGGATGAAACCGGTGGGCAGCCGGTGGTTGTAGAGGTTGCCGGCGCCGGGAATGAGCAACGACCAGAGCATGGCGCCCCAGGGGCTGCGTTTGTCGAGGAAGTTGATCTCGAAAGCGCTGATTACCACTGGAGGGAGCTGCTGTTCGGTGCGCTCGGCCAGTAAGGCCAGCTTGTTGAGTTGGATGGCGAGACGGTAGCTGTCCCAGACGGCGAAAAGATAGAACGGGACGTAAAGCAGCAGCCAGCGGGGGTTGATGGCCTCCATAGCCTCAGGAAAACGGCCGGTGAAGCTGTATAAAATAACCAGGTTAAGGTGGGACTGGGTGTTGACGACGATTTCCCAGATGATGAGCAGATAGCCTTTAATATAGCTGCCGACAAAAATGTGGCCAAAGCCGGGAAGGGCGACCGACCACAGCGCGGTAACAAGAGGGTTTCTAAAGTGGATGAGGTTGGTCTGGAAGCTGGAAATAGCGGCCCTGGGCCACCGGGGGGCATTTTGCAGCAAGTTTCCCATAGCATTCTCCTTTGGAGCTTAATTATTTCTGCCGTTGTCAGTCGCCGCTGATCTCGATCATCCCATTGATTATCCGTTTATAGGTATAGGCTGTGATTTTGTGGTTATTGTGCGCTAGGGGTGAAACAATTATGCCGCGAGACATTATCTATAAAAATCGCCGCCGCTTGACGGCCTTCCAGCTTGCCACCCCTGCTTTTGCCGCCTGGGAACTGGTCCGCCAATCCCGGCTGTCGGTAATGCCGGTGCCGCCAGACCACTGGCAGCTGATTCAGCGAATGGCCGCCGGCAGCGATATATTCCCCTAATGACAACGAGCCCGCCAGAATCCGGCGGGTTTAGTTTTGTTACTTTATGATCAAAGGTAATGCCTTTATGAACAACAGCTATGGATATATGGAAAAATTTATAATATAAAAAAAGTCTAAACAGTCTAAAAAATCTCGCCAATTCTTGCATTTACTATATTTTTAAAATATAGTAAAAAATTTATACATAAAGGAGGAATATTTCATTTTTTATAGTATTTAAAAATGCTGGTATAATTTTACTAAAAAGGTGAGCAAGATGAATTTAGCTATGTTCTGTTCGGTAGCCGGGACAATCTCACTGATATTTGTATATTGGTATTTGTACGCTGTGTATCGCGAACGGTATATAGGCCTATGGATTTTGGGATGGCTGGGCTTTGCCTTGCGAATAGTCCTTTTTGACTTTGGAATATTTGACTGGCAAACATCCCTGGTAAGCTTTATCATTTTTCAAACGTTTTATCTGGGCACAATTTTACTATTCTTGTCAGGTACTTATCTCTTCTGCGGCAGGCCGTTTAAACGGTGGTGGTTACATTGGGCCGGCAGCATTTTCGTATTAAGCATTATATTTGTATTATTAGATTTACCCATTAGCTATAAATTGGCTCCTTCTGCTGTTTTTACCGGTATAATCCTCATACATATAGGCGAAATTTTTATGCACAATTTACAAATAAAAGGCATAGGCAGCCTAATCACCGGCTATTCATACTTCTTATGGGGAATTTTGACGGTTATTATGCCTTATACACTTACCATCCCTTGGTTAAGCCCCTGGTGTTATTCAGTCACCGGTATCCTCCGGCTGATTATTGCTTCCGGTACTTTAATGATATACTTTGAAAAAACCAGACTGGATTTAACGAATAAAGAAGCCCAATACCGATTGCTGGCGGAAAATGCCGTTGATGTAATTTTTCGTTATCGGCAGTTGCCGGAACCCCAATTCGAGTATATCAGTCCGTCGGTATTGGCAATCACCGGTTATTCTCCCCCTGAGTATTATGCCGACGCAAAATTAATGCGCCGCCTGGTGGAATCCAGGGATTTACCCTTGTATGACGATTTTATGGCCCATCCCTGGAAATATAATCATTTGCCGCTCACCCTGCGTTTGATTCGCAAGGATAATAAAATCGTATGGGTGGAAAAAAAATGCTTTTCCACCTATGATGAAAAGGGGAATTTACTGACCACGGAAGGTAGTATCAGGGATATCACCGCCCGCAAGGAATTGGAGCAGCTTACCATCCGGGCCGACAAAATGAATCTGGTGGGCGAAATGGCTGCCAATATGGCCCACGAAATACGCAATCCTTTGACAACGGTGCGCGGTTACCTGCAGGTGATGCAGGGAAAAGCCGAATTAAGCGACTACTATACACGCCGTTTCAATTGGATGATCGAAGAATTGGACCGGACTAACGGCATTATCTGCGAATACCTCTTATTGGCCAAGGATAAGCGGGCTGAACGAAAAAACTGCGGGTTAAACACTATCATCGGCACATTGTACCCTTTAATCCAGGCCGATGCCGCCGCTTTCAACGTGGTGGTAAGTCTTGATCTAAAACCTGTACCTCAGCTTTATCTGGATGAAAATGAAATTCGTCAGCTAATACTTCATTTGGTGCGAAACGGTCTGGAAGCTATGCCCCGTGGCGGCGAGCTTACTATTTGCACCGGCTGGAAAAATAATGAAATTATTCTGTCGGTGCGGGATCAGGGCCTTGGCGTTCCGGCTCATATACTGGAAAACCTGGGTACGCCGTTTTTAACTACCAAAAACACCGGTATCGGCTTAGGTTTACCCATCTGCTATAGAATTGCCACCCGGCACAATGCCACTATTGATGTGAAAACCGGCAACCTGGGAACCACATTCTTTGTCTACTTTCAATCCAACTTTGCCGCCTAAATCCCCGCTGCGCAAGGTAAAAACCGCCACTTCGGCCGGACAGCCGATACGGAAAGGCAGCCAGTGTCCCGCGCCCACGTTTACATAGCCGTAAGAAGCCCCGTTCCGGTACATCCCCCGCATATACTTGTACTGTACCGGAAAAATTGATTTGCCGCCCACCGCAATCTGGCCGCCATGGGTGTGGCCCGACAGCGACAGGGGAATGCCGGCGGCAAAAGCGTTGTCAAAAAAATCCGGATGATGGGCCAGCAAAACCGGAAAAGCCGCCGCCGGCAGTTTCCTGGCCGCCTGGGCAAAGTAGTTTTCCCGCACGATGCTTTGATTGGCGCCGCCCCTGGCCCAAGGGTAATCCACACCCAGAAGGAATAGGGGGCGGTTGCCGTCAAGTACCTTGCAGGCGTCGTTCTCAATTAAGGTTACCGGACTGGCGGCTACCGCCCGGCGAATCCGGTTTATATCCCGAAAATATTCATGATTGCCCCAGCAATAATATATCCCGTGGGGCAGGAGGGCATGAAACCGGTTGAGTCTCTCCATAGTGGGAGCGAGCAGATCCAAATCATCGACCAAATCACCGGTAATTGCCAAAAAATCCGGCTTCTCCCCTTCAACCATGGCCAGTACCCGCTCCAGCTTGCTCATCCCGAAAAAAGGCCCGATGTGAGCATCGCTCACTTGCGCCACCTTAAGCCGGTCAAACTCAGGCGGCAGACCCGGCAGATGTATTTCATGACGGGACAGCACGATTTCCCGGTCGCCGTTAAAAATGCCGAAACCGCTGCCCGTAAACGGCAAAGCCGGCACAGCCGCCGCCACTCCCTGGATAAATTGCCGGCGGGTAATCCCTTCATAGCCATTGCCATTAACAGCCGCCGCCTTAGCTTTGCAAAACCGTTTGGCAGTATCGCGGGTTATGTGCAGCAGGAACAGCAGCGCCATCAGAAGGAGAAGCCCGATAATCCAGGTATAGGACACATATAACAGCCCCCGGATAAATTCCCCGGTGAGGCTTTCCGCCGGGCGAAACCGGCGGCTCAGGAGAATAATGGCCAGGGACAAGCCGGTAACACTCCAATAAAATATGCGTACCGGCCGCATTGTATAAAACGGGTGCCATTTGGCCAGGATGCGGTAGCCCAGCCAGCATACCCCCGGCACAATGACCAGTATGAACAGCAAGGATAACAAGAACGGATTCTGTTGCACCTGTACCTCCTAAGCTAAAACCCTTCCACTTTAAGCTTCCGGGCCATTTTACCATGGGGACCGGCAAAATTCACCTGCGGCCAGTCCTCCGCTCCTACCCACCTGCCCCCACTCCCGCCGGGCAACAGGGCCGGTTCCGGGGACGCCAAACCGCAATGATAAAAGGAAATGTCCCAGTGCCGGTGGCTAAATGTGTGCGTGCAGGCAAACAGCCTGTCCAGCACTGTAATATTTTGCCCCAGCTGCTGGTTAAACACTCGGGCCAATGCCGCTTTATCATCCTGATCCGCCGTGGTTTCCACCGCCGGAAATTCCCACATGCCGGCCAAAAGGCCCTTAGCCGGCCGCTGGCGAAGCAGAAACCGGCCGGCAAATCGGAGAACTCCGGCCGCCAGCCGAACAGGCACCGGCCTTGCCTGCCTGCTTTTTACCGGCAATTCCTTTTGCCTTCCTGCCTGAAAAGCCTTGCAAATTGAAATCACCGGACAGGCTTCACACCGTGGAACTTTGGGAATACAAACGGCTGCTCCCAGATCCATAAGCGCCTGATTGAATTCTCCCGGTCTGGCCGCCGGCAATTCCTGTTCCAGCAGTTTTTTAATCCGGCGCCTGGCTGCCGGGGACGATACATTCTCTTCCAGAGCGAACAAACGGCTGAAAACCCTTAGCACGTTGCCGTCGATGGCCGTCTCCCACTTATCATAGGCAATACTCAGGATAGCGCCGGCGGTATAATCGCCGATACCGGCCAAACGGGATATCTCCTCCCGGGAATCGGGCACCCGCCCGCCGTACGCCGCCGCCACTTCCCGCACGCCGGCAAGCAAGTTCCGGGCACGGGAGTAATAGCCCAATCCCTGCCAGGAGAGCATAACCTCTTCGTCATCGGCGGCAGCCAGGCTGGCAAGAGTAGGATACTTCTGCAGCCAGCGCTCATAATAAGGCTTCACCGCCTCCACCCGGGTCTGTTGCAACATAATCTCCGACACCCAGATTTTATAAGGATCTTTATCTTTTCGCCAGGGCAAATCCCGCTTGTTCTCATCGTACCAGGCTAATAACAGCTTTGCCAATTCCATGAAGGATTATCTGCTCCCTTATCTTTTGAATTGATTCTGTCCCCTGCCATATGCTTGGAAAGGGTTCCTGCCGCCACTATGTATATATATATTGGCGTCATAGTATGAATTACCCTGCTATATATGTCCCGTTAAAGAATTGAAATTATATGTAATAATGCCGGCTAGCCTTCACTGCGAAGGAAGCCGGCATTATTTTGCAATCTTTTTAGTTTCCCCTTAGTGTGACTTCTTTTTTAGCGACAAAACGGTTTTTTACTCCATCTATCAGCAAATAAACCGACGGCACCACCACCAGGGTTAGCAGGGTGGAGGTCATAAGACCGCCAATGAGCACAACCCCCATGGATTGGCGCAATTCGGCGCCGGCTCCGATACCTAAGGCAATCGGCATCATACCGAAGATCATGGCGGCGGTAGTCATCAGAATGGGACGCAGCCGCACCGATCCGGCTTCGATAAGCGCCTCGGTAATACCCATGCCGCCGGCCCGCAACTGGTTGGTATAGTCCACCAGCAAGATCGCATTTTTGGTTACCAAACCCATGAGCATGATAACCCCGATGAGGGACATGATGTTCATGGTCTGCCCGGCGACCAGCAGGCCGAGAATAGCGCCAATCAGGGAGAACGGGAGCGACAGCATGATGGTGAACGGGTGGATGAAGCTTTCAAACTGCGCCGCCAGTACCATATAGATCAGGACTATGGCCAACGCCAGCGCCTTGCCGATTTCATTAAACGAATCCTGCATGATTTGCGCCTGTCCTACGAATTTGTAGGTATAACCAAGGGGCAGGTTCATAGACGGCATCAAGCTTGTCACCTTGTTGATGACCTCACCGGCAGACGTGCCGGCCACCCCGGCGTAAACGATGACCTGACGCTGGCGGGATTCACGGTCAATCTGGGTAGGACCGGAAGACAACTGAATATCAGCCACATCGCCTAAGCGGATAAAAGCACCGGTTTTGCCGGCAACTCTCAGGTTGGCCACATCGTCAATACTCATGCGGCTGTCGGCGGCCAGCTGCACCCGGATGTTGTAGTCATTGTCACCGGCGTTGTACTTGTTCCGGGTAATGCCTCCCTGGAAAGCCATCTGCACGGTACCGGCCACGGTGGAAGCGTCCAAACCGGCGTCACTCAGCCGCAAGGCATTTAATTTAACCTGTACTTCGGGCACCGATTGCTCGCTGGAGATATCCACATCCATAGTCCCCGGAATGGCCTTTATCTTTTCGGCCAGGTTCTGAGCCGTATGCATCAGTACCTCCAGATCGGGCCCGCGCAAAGCTACCTGAACGGGCCGGGACTCGCCCCGGCCTATGCTCTGACCGTTTTCTACGGCAACTTTCAGATCGCCTACATCCCGGAACTTGAGTCTTAACCCATCCATAATCTGCTCCATGGAGCGATGGCGTTTGCCGCTTGCGACCAGTTTTACGCCGATAGAGGCCTTGTTGGCCTGATTGCCGTCGCCTACCACGCTATAGGAGCTTTGCAGCTCGGGAATGGCCATAATTTCCGCTTCGATAGGCAAGGATAGCTGCTGCATTTTTTCCAGGGAAGTTCCGGCCGGAGCGGTTAAAGTTATGCTGAACTCCCCGGAATCATAAGACGGCTGAAACTCACTGCCCAGAAAGGGTACCAACAAAAAGTTGAGAAACAGGGACAATACAGCTATCGCCAGCAGTTTCTTGGGGTACGTCAGCACCCAGGCCAGCAGCCGGCGGTAACCGGCCTGCACAGCGGTAAAACCTTGCTCCCACTTATCAAGAACCCTTTTCAGCCAGTTGCGGGATGCGCCTTCGCCCGTACCGTCATGGGGTTTCAGCCAGTAGGCGGCGAGAGTCGGCGTAAGGGTAAAGGCTACAAACAGCGAAAACGCAACCGCGAACGCAACCGTTAGCCCGAACTGCTTAAAGAACTGGCCAATGATGCCGGTCATGCTGCCTACCGGCACGAATACCGCCAATATGGAAAAAGTAGTGGCCATAACCGCCAGCGCGATTTCCCCCGTGCCGTCCCGGGCCGCTTCCCAGGCCGACTTGCCTTGTTCCATATGACGGTAGATATTCTCAATAACCACAATGGCATCGTCAATTAAGATGCCTACTGCCAGACTTAGTCCCATGAGGGACATATTATTGAGGGTAAAGTTCATAGCCTTCATGAGAAAGAAAGTAGCCACAACCGAAGTGGGCAGGGCAATGGCGCCGATGAGGGTGGCTCTGGTATTCCCCAAAAACAGGAAGGTGATCGCCACTGCCAGCAAGCCGCCGAATACCAGCGAGGTCATTACATCTTCCACGCTGCTCTTGATATATTCGGAACTGTCGCGGGTGATCTGGACTTTGATATCGTCAGGCAGCGTATCCTGTAAACCGTTCACCGCCTGCTTCACCTTGCTGGCAACATCAACGGTATTGGCGCCGGACTGCTTTTGCACCGATACCA
This sequence comes from Methylomusa anaerophila, assembly GCF_003966895.1. Lineage (NCBI taxonomy): Bacteria > Bacillati > Bacillota > Negativicutes > Selenomonadales > Sporomusaceae > Methylomusa > Methylomusa anaerophila. Next base: position 1,278,815 of record NZ_AP018449.1, read on the forward strand.
GCACCGCCGGGGCGCCGTTGGCCCGGGCGATGGCTGTCTCCTCCGCCCAGCTGTCCTTGACAGCGGCGACATCACTCAGTTTAATCAGCCGTCCGTCCTGGTTGGCAACAATAATATTGCTGATATCCTCAATACTTTTGTAAACGCCGACTGTCCGGACGGTCAAATCCAGACCCTGTCCTTTAACGTGTCCGCCGGGGGCGTTCAGATTTTGGCTGTTGATGGCATCCAAAATCTGGGGCATGGTTATTTTATAGGCCTCCAGTTTTTTAGAGTCGGCCTGAACCTGAATCTCCCGGTCGGAAGCACCGGCTATACTCACGTCGGCCACGCCGTCAATCCGCTGCAATTCATTTTTTACCACATCGGTTGCCAGTTTCCGCACTTCCCCCGGGCTGCGGGAATCGGACGACAGACTGAAAAAGAGAATAGGCTGCGCTCCGATGTCGAAACGTTGAATAACCGGTTCGTCAATTTGATCCGGCAACTGCTTGCGGATGGTGGCCACCTTTTCCCTTACTTCATTGGCCGCCAGCCGGGCATTGGTGCCAAATTCAAACTCGATTACCACTTGTGATATTCCTTCTTTGGTCACTGAAGACAGCGTCTTGATTCCTGAAATGGCGCTGACTGCATCTTCAACCGGCTTGGTAACTTGACTCTCCATCTCCTCCGGCCCGGTGCCGGCATAGCTGACCGAGACAGCAACAATGGGAAAATCCACGTCGGGATAAAGATCTATGCCTAAGGACGGATAAGCTTGTACCCCAAATACCACTAGCAACATTACCAGCATTACGGTAAATACCGGCCGCTTGATAAAGGTGGCAATGATGTTCATTACTGACCACCATCCCCAACGGGCGAAACAGTCACGCCGTCTCTTACCTTATTCTGACCGGCAACAATGATAGTTTCACCGTCTGTTACCCCTTCCAGGACTTCAGCCCAGCCGCCGCCTACATAGCCCAGCTTCAGTGTGCGCTGCTGCACCTTGTTGTCCTCAGCAACTACGAAAACTGTTTTTTGGTCTTCTTTCAGCACCAACGCGTTTTCAGGCACGGCAATCACATCGGCATGCACCCTGGTGCCAATAGAAACCTTGGCAAACATACCTGCTTTCAGGGTTCCATTTTCATTCGGGATGCTGATTTCAGCGGCAAAAGTACGGGCGGGTAGAGTAGCGGCAGGGGCAATCCGGGCAACAATACCGTCAAATTCCTGATCCAGGGCGTCTACTCTGACCTTTACCGTCGCCCCCGGGGTTAGATCGCCTACTTGCGACTCGCCAACCGTGGCTTTGGCTAACAGGGTAGTAGTATTCGCCAATGTAATTATGGCCGTTCCGGCGTGGGCGAAGGTTCCCGCTTGCAGGTAACGCTTGGTCACCACTCCGTCCCGGGGCGCCGATACGGCAGCATTATTAAGCTTTTCCTTTAAAAGCATCAGGCTGCCTTCCGCCGCTCTGACCTGACCGGCAGCCGCATCCCTTTTGGTGCGGGCGGTGTCAAGAAACTGGGCGGATATGGCGCCTTTGTCCGCTAAAGAATAATAGCGGTTATAGTCCAGCTCCGCCTGTTCCAGGTTGGATCTGGCCGCCATCAGGTTACCCTCGGCCTGCACCACCTGCGCCGCCAACTCGCCTGAATCCAGGCTGGCAATTATCGCCCCCGCCTGAACCGCGTCTCCCTCGGCAACATTCAAAGCATTAATGCGGCCGTCAACCTTAGCGGATACATCGGCGCTCCATACCGGTTCCAAATTTGCCGAGAACACGCTAACCGGATACACATCCCGGCGCCCAACCCGGGCAACCTCCACCGTAATCTCCTGGCCGGCCGCCATTCTGTCGGCCCTGGCTTTATTCGCCGCAACGTTGGCGTAGACGCGATAGCCGATTATACCGGTTAAGGCAATAACCACAGCCAGCGCTACGGCCAACTGCTTCCTGTTCCTAAACAGCATCGCATCCCTTCTCCTTTTCCATTGGTTAAATTAGCGAAACTGGCAGAAATAAACTGACTAACCAGTCAGTGATTCATTATATCATTTTTCCCGCATAAATGATATATATATCACTACAAATGTTAATACAATTCAGCTGGTTTATTCTGTAAATTTTCCGTGAAAGGCAAACAAGGCGGCGTTAACCAACGCCGCCTCTCTCTCATATACTGTAAGTAATCTTGGGGGAAGGGGGTATCATCATGCCTTTGACTGATACGCCGCAAACCATCATCAACACCATTCTGGCTGATATTAACGCCGTCATTCCCAACTTCTCATCTCTTGTCAGCTCATACCGCCTGCTCGTGGGCTCCGCCGAGGAGATTCACCGTATCCCCGACGCGCCCTTTGAAGTGTTTGAAAGAGCGTTAATACGCTGTGATCGGGCCGGTACGCTCATCGATACCTTACTGGAACTTTTATGCTGCAAGATAACTTTCAGCAGCGAGTTTCTGTCGGTTACCTGCGCGCCGGTTGATTTGCTCCAATATCTCACCAACCGCACCCAGCTGGAAAATACCGCGCATCATACCGCCGAGCAAATCGTGGTCATAGAAATAATGCGCCGGCTGCTGGAGCGGATCGGCCAGGACGGCTCCTGTTTCGGACCGCCGCCGCCAATAACCCCGCAAGCCCCGCCGGCCCCAACGGGCCCACCCCCGCAAGCCCCAACGGGCCCACCCCCGCCGCCACGGGACCTTACCTGCAAAGAATTAGAGACAGAAGCCTATGCGGACACGCAGACAGAAGTTGAAAAAGAACTGGCCACAGAAGCCAATTTTGTTTATGGGTGCCCGGAAGAAATATTTGATTCGCCGCTCAAACGCCGGCATATATGAAAACGAAAGCGTAACTAAAAAAATACTATATCATGCCTGCTTGCTTGTATAATGTATAGAAGTGGTGGGTCGGCCTTGCGCCTTTGCCGATGGTTAAAGCATTCTCGATCGCGACGGTAACATACTCTTTGGCTTGCGTTACCGCCGCCGGGACATTAAGGCCTTTTCCCAGGTTGGCGGCAATAGCGGCCGACAATGTACAGCCTGTGCCATGGGTTTTTTTCGCTGCAATCCGTTGGGCGCTTAGATAGTGGAAATTAACTCCATCGAACAGCACATCGATAGAATTCTCAGGGTCCACCGCCAGATGCCCCCCCTTTACCAGTACGTTCCCGGGTCCCATGGCGTATATCCGGCGGGCAGCCTCTTCCATATCGGTAAGATTGTTTATGGTCAGGCCGGTTAGGACTTCAGCCTCGGGAATGTTCGGCGTCACCACCGCGGCCAGGGGCAGGAGCTCTCCGGCCAGGATGGCTTGCGCCGCCGGGTTTAAAAGATGATAGCCGCTTGTTGACACCATAACCGGATCAAGTACAATATTGACGGCCTGATATTGCCGCAGCTTGGCGGCTATGATTTGGATGGTTTCCATCCGGGACACCATGCCGATCTTGACCGCTGCCACAGGGATGTCGTCAAAGATAGCCTCAATTTGTTTGGCAATAACGTCCGCCGTAATGTCCTGCACGGCAAAAACGCCCTGGGTATTTTGCGCCGTGACGGCGGTAATGACACTCATACCGAATACCCCATGAGCGGCAAAAGTTTTCAAGTCGGCCTGAATCCCCGCCCCGCCGCTGGAGTCCGAACCGGCGATGGTCAGGATGTTTTTCATAGTCTGCATCCTATCAACTCCTAAACTTCACTGCCAAATCTACTTTCTACTTTGTCTCCAAACTTATTTGTGGTTCCCTCTCCCGGACCACATCCCGGACGAAAAACGTACAGACAAATCCCACCACCGGCAGGATGGCCAATAGGTCGAAAACCAGCGGCAGGCTCCACAAGTCGGCAATCCGGCCCAAAAGCAGCACCCCCATGCCGCCAAGCCCGACGCTGAACCCGATGGTAAGGCCCGAAGCCATACCCACATTGCCGGGCATCATACACTGGGCCAACACCAGGCCGCCGGCAAAAGCGGCGGATAAAAACGCGCTGGCCAGGGCCAAAACGATGAATACCCAAACGCCGCTCATACTTTGGAACAGTACCAGCAGCAGACTAATCGGCAGTATAGACCAGAGCATAATCCGTTTACTGCCGTATCTGTCACTCAAAATTCCGCCGCACAGCGTTCCCAGCGCGCCGCCGGCCAGGAAAACAGTCAGCAGCCAACTGGCATAAACCGCATTACCGCTTAAGTACGACACATAGTACAGCGGTATGAACGTGCTGATACCGGCACTCACCGTTGCCCGCACCAGCACGACGCCTAAGAGAGCCGCCAGCGGCACCGATATTAAGCACTTAAGATCGCCTAACCCGGCAGCTTTGCTTTCCGGGCGCGGCAGGGTCATAGCCATCCTATACAAAGGAATGCTGATGCCCAAAAAGGGGATTAGGTACAGCCAGAACATCCCTTCCGGCACGCTGGTTAACAAAAACCCCATAAACAAAGAGCCCAGAGCGAACCCGGCATTGCCGCCAACGACAAACATGCTGACACCTTTCCCCTTGCCGGCGCCGCTTAACCGGTTAACCGTTTTGGCTCCCTCCGGGTGAAAGGCAGCTATCCCCAAACCGGATACTACGGTACATAATAGCAGGATATAATAATTCGGCGCCAGCAGCGAGCCCAGCATAGCCAGGCCGGAGACGGCACACCCCGCCGCCATCAGCCAGGGGCGGTGATTTTTATCGCTGTAATAACCGAACACCGGCTGTATCACCGACGAAGTCAAATTTTGCAACAGAGCAATCGCGCTGACTTGCGTATAGCTCAAAGCAAACTTAGCTTTAAAATACGGCAACGCCACCAGCAGGGCCCCCTGGGACAAGTCGGTGACGCTGTGAGCAGCGACAATTAAAAAAAACCACCCTGGGTACCGATCTTAGCATATCGAACACAAAAACCACTTCCATTTATCCTGATATCTACTGCTTTAATCTTTTAATCCACAAATGATTGGGCTCCTGTCTATTATTGCATACGAAATACTACTTGTAAATGACCGGACATGGGGTAGACTATTTGTGTTGTCCCGCAAAAATTATTTAAATTTTGCTACCAAAAAGTCAAAAAAGGTCAAAAAGTCAAAAATAGATAGATTCCCTATGAATCCGGGACATCGTATGCGAAGAATGGATATTTCAGCCAAAAACAGCCTATTTTAATGATTTTTCTGTTTTTAATTAATAATTACTTTCTGGTAATATAAACTTGTAAACTCATGAATACTCCCGTAAGGTCTAACACATAATTCTATATAAGAGGAGGCGCAAATTATGGGAAAAGTAGTGGGCATTGATTTAGGTACTACCAACTCGGTCATTGCCGTTTTGGAGGGAGAACGGCCGGAGGTTATCGCCAATGTGGAAGGCGGCAGAACTACCCCGTCAGTCGTTGCATTCCGTGATAACGAGCGTCTTGTCGGCCAGTTAGCCAAACGGCAGTCTGTCTTAAACCCCGGAAAAACATTCTATTCGGTAAAACGATTCATCGGTCGCCGCTTCAATGAAGTTTCCGACGAAATGAAGCTGGTGCCGTATAAAGTGGTTCAAGGCTCGGATGACACCCTCAAATTTACTGTGGACGATAAGCAGTATGCGCCGGAAGAAATATCGGCCCAAGTACTGCGTAAGATGGTGGATGACGCCGGCAAGTATCTGGGCGAGAAAATAACTGACGCGGTCATTACGGTGCCGGCTTATTTTAATGACGCCCAGCGTCAAGCTACCAAAGACGCCGGCCGTATCGCCGGACTCAATGTGCTCAGAATCATTAACGAACCTACAGCCGCCGCTTTGGCTTACGGCCTGGATAAGAAAAAAAATGAAACCATCCTGGTGTTTGACTTGGGTGGCGGTACGTTCGACGTATCCATTCTGGAAGTTGGCGACGGCGTATTTGAAGTAAAATCCACCAACGGCGATACCCACCTGGGCGGCGACGATTTCGACAAAGCTGTCGTCGACTGGCTGGCGGCCGAATTCAAAAAGGATAACGGCATTGATCTCTTAAAGGATAACCAATCGCTGCAGCGTCTTACCGAGGCGGCGGAGAAAGCTAAAATTGAGTTGTCGGCAGTTACGGAAACAACTATCAACCTGCCTTTCATCACTGCTGACGGCGGCGGCCCGAAACACCTGGAAGCCAAACTGACCCGGGCGAAATTTGACGAAATTACCCACAGCCTGGTGGAACGTTGCCGTATTCCCGTGGAAAAAGCGCTGGCTGACGCCAAACTGTCGGCCAAAGATATAGACGAAGTCATCCTGGTGGGGGGCTCCATCCGTATCCCCGCTGTCCAGCGTCTGGTCAAAGCCCTGACCGGCAAAGACCCCAACCAAAGCGTTAATCCGGACGAGGTTGTGGCTGTCGGCGCCGCCATCCAGGCAGGCGTACTGAGCGGTGAACTCAAAGATGTGGTCCTCCTTGACGTCACACCGCTATCCCTGGGTATAGAAACCTTGGGCAGCATCATGACCAAAATCATCGAACGCAATACCACCATCCCCACCCGCCGCAGTCAAGTCTTCAGCACCGCCGAAGACAACCAGCCGGAAGTAGAAATTCACGTTCTTCAGGGCGAGCGGGACATGGCCGGTGACAACCGTACCCTCGGCAGGTTCAAATTAACCGGCATTCCTTTGGCGCCGCGCGGTATGCCGCAGATCGAAGTCACTTTTGACATTGACGCCAACGGCATCCTGACCGTAGGCGCCAAAGACAAAGCTTCCAACAAAGAGCAGTCCATCACCATCAGCGGTTCCAGCAACCTGGATAAGGCCGACATTGACCGCATGGTAGAAGATGCGAAACAGTACTCGGAAGCAGACAAAAAACGCCGGCAACAGATCGAGCTGAAAAATGAAATAGATTCTCTGGCCTACCAGGCCCGCAGCTTCGTGACCGAAAAGGGTGAAACCCTGCCGCCCCATGTCAGCGGACGCCTGACTGCCGCACTGGAGGCGGCCAAACAGGCCGTCGACGATAACGCCGACATGAATAAACTGCGGCAAGTTAAGGAAGAATTGGAGCAGGCCTACAGCCAGGCTTGCCAGTGCAAGCCCGAAGAACCCAGACAAAACCAAATGAATGATCACGGCAATGAAAGCAAGCGGAATGACGACGTAATCGACGCTGAGTACGAGTAAGGCGAGTAAGCTCCCACGACAGTACTGTAAAAAGTACGGCGCGGGAGCTCCCGCAGTGCCGGCAACGCAGATGGGGCTTTAGCAACAACCGAAAATGACAAGGCGGGTGATGCGTATGAAGTACATTGACTATTATGAAACACTCGGCGTTCCCAAAACCGCATCCGACAAGGAAATTAAACAAGCTTACCGCAAACTGGCCCGTAAGCATCACCCCGACTTGCATCAGGGTGACGCCAAGGCGGAAGCGGAAGAAAAGTTCAAACTTATCAATGAAGCCTATGAAGTGCTGGGTGACCCAGATAAACGGGCCAAGTACGACAAACTGGGCATGAACTGGAAAGCCGGCGATGAATTTAATTTCGATCCGTCCAATATGGACGGCGGTTACACCTATACCTACCAGGGACCTTCTGATTTTGATCTCGGCGGCTTTGGTTTCAGCGACTTCTTCGCCAATATTTTCGGTCAGGACTTTGCCCGCAGCCGTCAAGGCGGCGGCAGAACGCGCCGGGCCAACCGCAAAGGGGAAGACGTGGACGCGGAAATCAGCCTGACTATAGATGAGCTTATTCACGGGGTGGAAAAAGAAATGTACCTGTCCGCCCCCAATGTCTGCGCCGCCTGTGAAGGGCAACGCGTCACCCAGCGGGGTGTATGCCGGGCCTGCGGCGGTACGGGAGTAACGGAAGATACCAAAACCGTCAAGGTAAAGGTACCCGCCGGACTCTATCCGGGGGCATCCCTCCGGCTTAAGGGCTTAGGCGGCAAAGGCTACGGCGACGGACCGGCCGGCGACCTTTATCTGCACATCCGGGCCGCACAGAACCCTTCCTGGCAGATAGACGGCAGCGATTTGGAAGCTGATCTCATGATTTACCCCGACCAGGCCGTGCTTGGCGATAAAGTGCAAGTACCCACGCCCCACGGTCAGGTTCAGCTCAAAATCCAGCCCGGCGTCCACGCGGGGCAAAGACTGCGTCTAAAGAATAAAGGCCTGCCCAAAGGCGGCGGAACTTTCGGCGACCTCTACCTCAGAATCCGCATTGATATTCCTAAAGACCAGTCGGAAGAAGAAAGGGAGCTTTACCGCAAAATCCACGAACTGCGCCAAACCGCGAAAGCTGATTAACTATAGCCACGAACTGCTTAGAAACTGTCAGATGCCAGGCGCGACGAGTACTGGAACGCAAGCGTACTGGGATGTACGCTGGAGTGAAGCACGCAGAAGCAACAACGCAGATGACGGTTTATAAGCAGTTCCAGACTTAAAGGAGGTTATTACAATGGCCCAGGACAAATTCACTCAGAAAGCCTCGGCAGCAATACAAGAAGCGCAACAACTGGCAGCTATGAACTACCACCAGGAGTTGACCACTCGCCATCTCTTGCTGGCGCTGACAAAAGACAACGAAGGTATTATCGCCTATATTTTATCTCAATTTAATATACAGCCCCCAATGTTCCAGGCTAAGCTGGAACAACTTCTGAAGAATATTCCTTCTGTCCGGGGCCAGGATACCGGTCTGAGGATGAATACAGCCATGGTCCGGGTGCTGGCCCTGGCGGAAAAACAAGCCTCATCCATGAAGGATGAATACGTCAGCGTTGAGCACCTTCTCCTGGCTATTGTCGAGGACGGCGACAGCGACGTTGTCAGTGCCTGCCGCGAATTCGGCCTGTCCCGCAGCCGCATTATCCAAATCATCAACGATTTCCGCGGCGGCAGAACTATTACCTCCGACAACCCGGAGGAAAGTATGCAGGCCCTCAATAAATATGGCCGCGATCTCACCGACCTGGCCCGCCAAGGCAAGCTGGACCCGGTGATCGGCCGGGACGAAGAAATCCGCCGGGTGATGGAAATCCTGTCCCGCCGCACCAAAAATAACCCGGTGCTCATCGGTGAGCCCGGCGTCGGCAAGACAGCCATTGTTGAAGGCTTGGCCCGGCGCATTATCGCCGGCGACGTACCGGAAGGCCTGAAAAACAAAATAGTATACTCCCTCGACATGGGAGCCATAGTAGCCGGCGCCAAATACCGGGGCGAGTTCGAGGAACGCCTGAAAAACGTACTGTCCGAAATCACCAAATCCGAAGGCAAAATCATCCTCTTCATTGACGAACTCCATACCGTGGTCGGCGCCGGCGCCGCCGAAGGCGCCATGGATGCAGGCAACATCCTCAAACCCATGCTGGCCCGCGGTGAACTGCGCTGTATCGGCGCTACCACATTAAATGAATACCGTAAACACATTGAAAAAGACGCCGCCCTGGAACGGCGCTTCCAGCCGGTCACAGTAGACCAGCCGGGGGTGGAAGACACCATCTCCATCCTGAGAGGCCTCAGAGAGCGCTACGAAGTCCACCACGGCGTCAGGATCAAAGACGCCGCCCTGGTGGCTGCCGCCGTGCTGTCCGACCGCTACATTTCCGACCGGTTCCTGCCTGATAAGGCCATTGACCTGGTGGACGAAGCGGCCGCCAAACTCCGGACCGAAATTGATTCCATGCCCAGTGAACTGGACGAAGCCATGCGCCGCGTCATGCAACTGGAAATAGAAGAACAGGCTCTCAAGAAAGAAACCGACCCCTCTTCCCAGGAAAAACTTAGCCATATCCACGAGGAACTGGCCAACCTGAAACAACAGGCCGACTCCCTGAAAGCCCAGTGGCAAATGGAAAAACAGGGCATCGTCCGCCTGCGCAACCTCAAAAAAGATATCGAAGGCATCCGCACGGAAATGGAAGCGGCCGAACGCAGCTACGACCTGAACCGTTTGGCCGAACTCAAGTATGGCCGTCTACCGGAATTAGAGCAACGATTAAAAAATGAGGAAAACCTGCTGGCGGAAAAACGTTCCCATAAAGTTATGCTCAAAGAAGAAGTGGACGAAGACGATATCGCCAAAATTGTAAGCCGCTGGACAGGTATCCCTGTCACCCGGCTGCTTACCGGCGAACGGGAAAAACTGGTCCACATGGAATCCATCCTCCACGAACGGGTTATCGGCCAGGACACCGCCGTCATCGCCATCACCGAAGCCATTATCCGCGCCCGCGCCGGCATCAAGGACCCCAACCGTCCCATCGGTTCCTTCATCTTCCTCGGCCCCACCGGCGTCGGTAAAACCGAGCTGGCTAAAACCCTGGCCGAAGTCCTCTTTGACGACGAGCGCAGCATGATCCGCATCGATATGAGCGAATACATGGAGAAACACACCGTTTCCCGCCTCATCGGCGCGCCTCCCGGCTACGTCGGCTATGACGAAGGCGGCCAACTCACCGAAGCCGTGCGCCGCCGCCCCTACAGCGTCATTCTCCTCGACGAAGTGGAAAAAGCCCACAACGATGTCTTCAACGTTCTCCTGCAAATCCTGGAAGACGGCCGCCTGACCGATGGTAAAGGCCGCACCGTGGACTTTAAGAACACCGTCATTATCATGACCTCCAACATCGGCTCGCAGGAAATCCTCAACAACGATTTCGCCGTAGCCAAAGAGCGGGTCCTGGATATGATGAAACTCCACTTCCGCCCCGAATTTCTCAACCGTATCGACGACATCATCGTCTTCAACGCCCTCACCGGCGAGCAAGTGGCCGACATTGCCGCCATCCTGCTCAAGAATCTGGATAAACGCCTCAAGAAGCAGCTTAATATCAGCCTGTCCTGGGACAACAAGGCCCTTGAACTCCTGTCCAAACAAGGCTACGACCCCAACTTCGGCGCCAGACCGCTAAAACGGCTCATCAGCCGCCTGGTGGAAACCGAACTCAGCAAAAAGATCATCAAAGGCGAAGTGCCGGAAGGCAGCCATGTGGAGTTGAGCGCCGAAGGGGATAAGATTACAATTGACGTGATGCTGGAACCGGAGACAGTGTGAAATTATATAGGTAAAAAATTGGTCCCCTTGCTGCTAACAAAACAGTAAGGGGATCATTGTTGAGATGTCCCCCTCTTTGTCTCTTGATTTTTATCAGATTATAGGCAAGTTTAAATCCGATTTAAATTTGATAAATCATCTTTATATGGTAGAAATGGTTATTGTAACTTAGTTTTTAGTTGATCAACTTCTTTAACTGCTTCGAGTGCCTGATCTATACTTACGTGTGGTTTTAATTCATTTACCCTTTTTGCCCTATCCTCTACCAGCCTCGTCCCATCTTCCAATGTTACATAAAGAGCCGTTGCCAATCGTTCGAGTTCGGCAACCCCTTTGCCACCAAGGTTTTCAGCAACGAAATCGATACTACTTTCATATTGACTAATAAACTCATCAAACTGCTGCATAACAGGAGTATCTTTAGCTACCATCGTAGGACCGTAAGGATAGGGTTGCGAAACCATCTTTACCAACCCATCAGCCCTCATCGCAGTGAGGTCTTCAGTTAAATCGAATGAATATGGGCCATGTTTATATAATATAAAATCATACCCTAATGGTATTTCCAGAAGCTTTTGTAGAAAAAAGGCAGCTTTCTGAATATGAGTTTCACCGCACCAACTCCCTCTATTTTTAAGTTTTTTCATTAAAGAAAGCATCAGTGCAGTTCTTTGCAACCTTTTCACAGAACATCCTCCTATCAAATCTTAATTATACTCTCCCTTTGTTTTTCAAGCCACCGCTCAGCCTCTTTCCGATAAAGAGGCGAAATATATACATAGTCTACAGCAACAACTGGAATTCTTTGAAGGGTTTCAGATAATGTTATAGAAGGTATAATCCGATTATCTCGTGTGATTACAGGGAAATTTACCGAACTACCTTTCTGTTTGTAACTGTCTAAACGAACAAAATCAATTCCAAATTTTTTCTCAGTTGCTTCAAAAATGGAGAAAGCCGCTTCTGGATTTTTAGATACATCTTCAGGGTTCCGTTGATAAAGTACTCTAAAATGATTTCGGTTCACTATCCGTGAAGCTGAATCGTGCCCTGCCTGAGAAGACGAGCGTGCAGCCTTAAGAATAGCTGCCGTGACCTCATTATCAGTCATTTTCAGATGAGATTCAAGATCAGTTTTATACTTTCCGTTTTTAAGCCACTGTTTCAAAAAGTCTTTTAAATGTATATCATAAACCCTTCTAACGGGATGAAAGTAGACCTGAACATACATAAAGTACCGTGCAAGAAGCATTGCTTCCGCAGAATGTAAGCCACCCTCCTCAACACCAAGAACAAATTGACCCATCTTCTTCCTTTGGCAATAATCTAAGCGTATCAATAAGCCTGTAATGATCAAATTTTCCATAAACTACTCCCGCATGGTGAGAATCACGGAGAAGATAATCCATGCGGTCCACCCCAAAAGCATCACCGACAATAATTTCTGCAAGAATAGCTTCCCAGTCTGTAAAAGTTTCATTTCTTAATTCTTTAGGTCCAACAGCTAGTTTTACAATATCCTGAGTTCGAAGCGGAGGTGTCATACACTCCCAGATTTCTCTCATTTCCTGGCTACGAATCAATTCGACAGTAAGTGTTTCATGATTTCCGGATGATAATAACTCTTTCTCAGCAGCATGAGAAAAGGGCAAATGCCCAATATCATGGCAAAGAGCCGCTACTCTAAGTACACGACGCCAATATCGCCTCTCATCCTCACGTTCAATTTCGGGAATAAGACTTTTAATTGTAGGATGAATATTATTGGGATCAGTTATTACATCATATACTTTACCAGCTAGCTCCATCATATCCAACTAGTTTTAGAATCAAACTATTGCCACCACGGCTCTGCCGTTATAGATCAACTCGACACGATCTATAATTCCTTGATTATACTGCATAACCTTGATTAGCGCATCTTCAGGTGAAGGAGCGATAACGAGGGCGGAATTTTTCCAGTCGACCTCTTGCTCACTGAAAGCTTCGACCTCCCCATCGGAGACGTACCAAAAGGATGCCATTATTCTTTCCTCCTCATTTCTTGCAATCAATCGACCGGTTTGCGGCGCCTGGTTGCTCGCTTAACAACTCGGTTGCACTGACTCCCAGAGCAATTGCAATACTCCCCAGAAGCGCGAGCGAAGGAACCTTTTGCCCATTTTCCACGGCAGACAGATATTCTCTTGTAATACCGACAGCCAAAGCCAATTCCCGCTGCGTCATTTTCTTTTCACAGCGGATTCGTTTGATGGTTAGCTTTATCACAAAGAACATCACCTCGCCTACTCTCATTGTAATTTAATAGATTATAAAAATCAAATTATAAGCAATCTGATAAATTACTATAATTTAATTTTATTGGCAATTATCTACCAAAAGCATAGAAAATCTTGACCTTACTTACTATTTGAAATATGATAAATGTAAACTATTAGATTAACATCAAGAGGTATGTAATGGAGATAGGCTCCCGGATTCGAGAGGTTAGAGAACTAAAAAGGATTAAACTAAATGAATTAGCTCATTTAGCTGGCATTTCCAGAGTTTATCTGAGTGACATAGAACGAAACAAAAAGATGCCGCTTATTCCAACATTAGAGCGAATTTGTGCCGGTCTCGGCATCACCCTTGCCGATTTTTTTACCGAGGAGAAGTCGGAACTTGCGCCGGAACTTTGTCGGTTGCTTGAAACGGCGAAGAAACTGACCCCCGAACAGCAAGAATACCTGCAAAAACTATTAGAAGCCATGGGCAAGGAGTAAACCTTCGCCTATCTTTTATACAATATTGTTGAACAAAAAATTAATAAGTATTACTATTCAGTAAATTCCTAAGCAAATCTAGATAGTGTTTTTGTCAGAGGGACGGTTCTCTTGGCAGATTAATTTATTTGCGCGCAGAAATGCAAATTGAGCATTTTATCTGTAACAACAAGTTTCAGGTGTCAGGATTGGTGGCTTATCTTTACCAGCTATTCAACAAAAAACCTTTGATATTCAAATGTGTAATCCCCTTGTGGGACATATCGACATCATCCATGCTGACCACGAACTTAGGAAAGTTATCTTCGATTTGGAGTAGATTTCCAAACTCCCGTTCCTGCGTTTTTTTATCGGCTAAGAGATAGGCGACCTGAACATAGATGCTTTTCCCTTGCTTCTCGGCAACGAAATCAATCTCTTTTGTATCAAGTTTACCTACATAAACATCATACCCGCGCCGTCGAAGTTCTAAATATACAATATTTTCGAGCGTCTGAGATATATCATCCTGCTTATATCCTAAAACAGCGTGCTTGAAGGCGTTGTCCGCTAAATAAAACTTCTCTTGCGTTTTCAGAATCTCTCTGCCCTGCAAATCCTGACGCGAACACCTATTGAGAATATAGGCACCTTCCAGTTTTGAAAGATAATTGTAAACCGTTTCAATATCGATTTTCCGGTTCTGACTTTCCAAAAAGCCTTTTATGGAGTTTGCCGAAAAGGTGTTGCCAATGTTATCAAAAGCGAACTTCACAATACGCTCCAACTGGTCAACCTTCCGTATTTGGTTCCGCTTCACAATATCGGTGAAAATGGTAGTGTTGTAAATATCTTTCACGATGACATAGGCTTCATCCAAGGTAAGTGGTTTAAGATGAACGGCAGGGAAACCGCCGTATTCAATATATCTTAAAAATTCCTTGGAGAGATCGGCAAGCTCGCCGTACTCTTTCCTAAACACTAAATACTCCGCAAAGGAAAGCGGATGTATGCGAAATGAAATATATCGTCCGGTCAAATAGGTCGATATTTCTGAGGACATCATTTTGGAGTTGGACCCTGTGACAAAAATATCAACATTGTATTCGGCTTCCTCCATGAAGGTATTGACCAGCCGTTCCCAATGCTCTATTTCTTGGATCTCATCCAAAAATAAATACGTCCGTTCACTTGGAACAAGTTTATCTTTGATGATCTCAAATACTTGTTTCACATCCGTATTCTGCCATTCCAAGGTATCGAAGTTAAAGCGGACTATACGGTTTTCGGATATTCCCCTCTTTTTAAGCTCATCCATAAGCATCAACATAATGGTTGACTTTCCACAACGGCGGACCCCAGTTAAAATCTTTACTAACGGCATATCAATAAACGGCGTGATTTGGTCAATGTAAGATTGCCTTATAAGCATAGCGACCACCTCCTTCCAAATAATATAATCTAATTAATATAAAAAAATCAACAGTTTTTATGGTTATAACCAAAATATATTTTTATATCCATATCGACAAATGTATATAAAAAACAGCTATGGATTATCACGCCTAAATAATGCAAGTTCTTCTATCGCCGCCTCAAATCGCTGCTCAACTTCCGTCGTAAAAATCAGGGGACAGGGACTCTGTTTCAAGCTTTCCAAATCCATTGGAATACCAATTTCCGAGGATAACGTTTGAGCAGCAAGAGTTTTCCCACAGCTAGGTATGATCCCATATTTCTTACCCAACAACCTCTATAATCCCACCCCCAGACAGCAACATTAACTCCACGTGCACCAGATTTATTACCTCGATGTCTTTCGTGCCTCGCAAGACCTCCCCGGGTAAGAACGCAATCTTTCTCTCCACCTATCTGCTAAGTTGTCATGGGGGATGTCACGGGGGACGGTTCGTCTGACAAAGTAATTTATTTGCGCAGAAATGCAAATTGAGCATTTTGTCTGTAACAACAAGTTTCAGGTGTCAGCAGAACCGTCCCTATAACAATTTCTGACGTCCCTCGCTTCTACCAATTCTTTTATATCAATATATCAATAACATTCCACCTGTCCCCTGTTTTTAAATTAACTTTATTTAATGCCGGTCTTGGTCTGTTCATAACCAATCTTACCCTGAGCTATTTCTTCTAAGGCAATTGTAACCGGTTTATTAGACTCACTTTCAATTAACGCAATTTTTCCATCTATAATTTCGCGGGCCCGTTTGGCGGCAAATATTACCAGAGCATATTTGCAATCGGCTTTTTTCAATAAAATCTCCAACGACGGATTAATCATACAATTTCTCCTTTAAAATCTATTCCGCTCGTTCTTCTAGTTCCCCCTTATGTGATCCTTTTTTTATAACTTAATCCCTTTTAGATGATCTTTTTCGATATAAAAACCGCCTCGGTGGATATTCGGCATATGCCGGCGAGTGTGATTCGGCACACCCAATCTTCTATCCCCGTAGCGGTAAAAATTTTATATTTAGTTAGTACTCGTCAATAAGCACTAAAATTATATTAAGTTCTTTTCAAGAATTGTACCATAAAATTTCTTACCCGTCAATTTTACTATTTTTCAGTATTCATGCCAATGGAATTTCTTAAATTATCCTAAAATTTATATTGTTTGTCGGCTGCGTGTTATAATTGAGACATAGCTGTCTATGATTAGGCGCAAACTAATTAATTGATCCGGGCTGGAGGCTTGTATGGAAGAGAGATTAAATGAGGTAACGCATGGTCTAGGAGCATTGCTTTCCTTGGTCGGGCTTATTATCCTCGTTGTGGTCTCGCCAGCATGGCAACATATGGCATCTCATAAGTTCTAGCATCTATGGCACTTCGCTAGTTCTGTTATATCTAGCTTCGACACTGCATCATAGCTTCAGCAATGAAAAACCCAAATATATCTCTGAGAATAAAAGTTAATATTTCCAGGAGTTATTACGCGGTGTGATTTTCGGGACTACTTTTTTTGCATTGGACGGTCTTCTGTTTCCACCATAAGTTCGCACCCGTACTGGCAACTCTTCAGTAATTTTTACCGGAGTACTGTGTGACTCTTTGGTAAGCATTTTTAGTGCGGCCGCAAGTAAAGAGACGGAATCCATTTCTGTAAGGAGTTCTTCAGCCCTGCCTTTATAGTGGTCATAGTTTCCCTCTTCGACTTGATTCAGTAATTTTTCTACTGTTAAGCGCTGTTGTCCTTCTACCGCATCCGCCATGGTCGGTACGGGCATCCGGAGGATTTTGCGTTTAGTAGTTTGTTCGATTGAATGAAGATGCTCTAGTTCGCGAGAAATTACAAAAGTCAAGGCTAAACCCGGTTGTCCCGCACGGCCAGTTCGGCCAATTCGATGAACGTAGCTCTCGGGGTCTTGCGGGAGATCAAAGTTATAAACATGAGTGACTCCACTGACATCCAGACCGCGGGCAGCGACGTCAGTAGCGACAAGGATGTCAACAATTCCTTCTCTAAATTGCCGTAGGACAGCATCCCTCTTGGACTGTGTTAGGTCCCCATGAATTCCCTCAGCAGAATAGCCACGTTTTTTTAGCGCCTCTGAAACTTCATCAACACGTCGTTTTGTCCTGCCGAAAACGATTGAAAGTTCGGGAGACTGGATATCCAGCAGGCGACATAAAACATCAAACTTTTGGCGGTCATTGATTTCCATGTAGTGTTGCTCAACCAACGGAATGGTTATTTCCTTGGCTTTGATTTTTATTAAGGCCGGATCATGTAAAAAACGTTGGGCCAGGTTCTGAATTGGTCTGGGCATGGTAGCAGAGAAGAGGAGTGTTTGGCGTTCATCGGAGGTTGTGCTTAAAATCTGTTCTATATCTTCTATAAACCCCATGTTCAGCATTTCATCAGCTTCATCTAAAACGACCATCTGGGTGTCTTGAAGCTTAATTGTCCCACGCCTCATATGGTCCATCAGACGTCCTGGCGTCGCTACGATGATTTGGGGATGTCTTTTCAAGGCTTTAATTTGCCGCTGAATGTCTTGGCCTCCGTATATCGGGAGCGCATGAATCTCTGTAAACTGCCCGATTCTATTCAGTTCTTCCGCTACTTGTATAGCAAGTTCACGAGTAGGGGTTAAAACAATTCCTTGAACCATTCCCGGATGTTTTTTTACCTTTTCAATTAACGGAATGCCGAATGCTGCCGTTTTCCCTGTGCCGGTTTGGGCCTGTCCAATGAGGTCTTTACCCTCAAGCAGAACAGGAATACCTTCTAGTTGTATCGGTGTAGGTTCCTCAAATCCCATTTCGTTTAGTGCTCTAATGATTTCATTACTAATTCCTAATGCTTTGAATTTTTGCAATCGATATTGCCTCCTCGTAATAGCCGGTGTCAATTAGTGTTACCACCGGCAAGATGTAGTATGTGTTTGCTTCTGTATAATGTTGTCACTACGTGACTATGAATGATTGCCTGTCAAATAAAAAACTCCCCTACTCAAAGCAGAGGAGTTAAATTCCTATCGTCTATTATTTTGACTGAAACAGTCTCTACAGTAAACGGGACGGTCACTGCTAGGGCGGAACGGGACTTGGGTCTGCACACCGCAAGCGGCGCAGGTTACATCATACATTTCACGCTGCTGATAGTTGTTGTTGCGACTGGAACCACGATTGTTTTGTTGTTTGCGGGCTGCTCTACAAGTAGGGCAACGACCAGGTTCGTTGGTGAACCCTTTTTCCGCGAAGAAATCTTGTTCTGACGCGGTAAACACAAATTCGGCGCCACAGTCACGGCAGGTTAAATTTTTGTCTTGGTTCATTTAGAATCCTCCTCAATTTTTCTACCCAGAATAGTGAATGGTAATTACTCATAAAAACTTCCCTCATTAAGTAGCTTGAGAAGGATAAATGGTTAACGCACCAGCAAATTTTCTTGGGCTATCCAAGCATACTACACATTCGGGCAAATGTAAAGCACATTACGGCACCTTTTTTCAAAACTATGTTATTCTTTACTTGAAACCCTTATAGAGATCTGGAAAGTGCTTTCCTCCACACAAGAGTATTCACGGCAGGCATTAGGACGACTACTCCAGATTGAGCACCCCTGGGATGTTAAGTAATAACATTCCATGTTTTCTTTTTTAGCCAAAATTGCAAACGCATCCGGGCCTTCTTCCCACAAATATTTATCATACGTTTTAAGACGCAATCGTTCTGGCGGGGTAAGCGGTACCAGGAAATTTTTGCAACAGGCCTTGTCATTGCAGTTCTTACATGCTTCGACTATCACATCTTCACATGGCCAGTTTTCATCGGCTAAATATTCCACAGCAAGCCCTCCATTCAAATTGTGCAATATATCCGCCCGCAGTTATAGTTCTCACCTTACATCGCTATCAGCAATTGGGTGAAAAAACTAGTCTTCCTCATCATAACAGCATTGAGGTGCGCCGTCTCCTTTGCTCTCCAATCTTCTATATGTATTTTCATAATCCTCTATTCATGAATAAGAGCCAACTGTCTGTAGCCTCCTAGCTTTCTTTTTGGCGTTTAGTTGTCACGGGGACAGTTCCTTCGGCAAACAGTTTATGTGGAAAATCAGGGTCACGTATTGCGTTATTGCGCTTATTTAATATACAATCAAGACAAAAACCTGCCCTCTTGTTTAAGCGGTTAGTTTTATTTTCAGTTTACCGTTTTTTTTCACAAAAATACAAACTCCTGCTACATTCAACCTGATCCAGCAGGAGTTTGTATTTTAACGGCAGAACATACATTATGCCGCAGTTGAGTCTGAGCAGATAAGACTATATCAATACTGCTTTCATGTTGACAGATGAACTCCTCAAACTGCCGCATAACAGAGTATCTTTAGCTGCTATCGCAGGACCGTACTTGTCTGCGGGACGGTTCCGACGACAGAATTCAATGTTATATTTATGTCACAAGAACTGTCCCCATGGCGCTTTCGAAACAAATGTCTTATTTCTCATAAGGAGTAACTGCCCATTTTATGCAATTATCTTTCTTGCCTCCAAATATGTCGTAACCTTTCAGAATATCGTTCAGTGGAGCGTGGTGAGTAATAAGGGGTCTCATGTTGATTTTTCCTGTCTTTATAAGTTCGATCAGGAAAGGAATGCGATTGGCATTTACGAGACCCATGCTTAATGTTATGTTCTGAATCCAGAGTTTGTTCATGGCTAATTCAAATGGTTTTTCGAATACTCCGATGACAGATACGTTACCTCCAGGCCGGACACAGTCAAGAGCCAGCTGAAGGGTCGGAGCAGCACCGACGCCCTCAATGCAGCGGTCCGCACCACGGCCGTAAGTCAACTTTTTGACTTGTTCAACGATATCGCAGTTTTTAGGATTCAGCGCGATGTCAGCGTAACCGTTTTTTATGGCAAAATCCAGCCTTTCCTGAATGATGTCCACAGCAATAACCCGCGCGGGGCCCCACAACCTAGAGGCAGCCATAGCGCACATGCCGACAGGGCCGCAACCGGAAACCAAAACGGTTTCACCAGGCTGAATATTGGCGTTTTCAGCCCCGAAATAGCCAGTGGAAAGGATGTCTGCAACACACAAGACGTCTTCATCGGTGAGCTCCTTAGGGATAATATGGCACCCAAGGTTTGCATGTGGGACACGGACATATTCAGCCTGGCAACCGTCAATCATGTAGCCAAAAATCCAACTGCCGGTTTCGCAGTGGGAATAGATCCCTTGCTTACAATAAAAGCATTCACCGCACTGGGTGATACAGGAGATAGCGCATCTGTCGCCGACTTTGACATTGTGAACTGCTGAGCCGATTTCGATAATCTCGCCGCAAAATTCGTGGCCGAGAATGCGAGGGCTTTCGACCTCTGGTACACCGCCATGCCAGATGTGAATGTCGGTACCGCAGATGGTCGTTGTGGTTACTTTGACAATAGCGTCGTCGTCTTTGATAATCTGCGGGATAGGGACTTCATCTAAGCTGATGTTTTCCGGTCCGTGATAGACCAGAGCTTTCATTGTTCCTTGCATTTTAAACTCTCCTCGATATAATTATTTAGCAAATAAATATTATTTACTAATATTTATTATATCAAATTTTTATGCCTATCGCAAGCTTTTGTATGTGTTTGTAGCTTTTTATAGCTGAAAAGGATAGGGTTCCTGCTAATTCGGTGCTGCTTTTTCCACTGAAATAATTTGATACATACAGCCGCCATATTCGTTTAGTATATGCTTTAGTTCTTCTGGGCTAGCGCCGTTAGATTTCAAAACAAGTTCAATCTGTACCTGTCTTTGATCATCAGCAGTCTGTTGAAGTTTTCCTGCTTTGACAGCAGCGATAGGTAAGGAGGAATTGCTGCGAATATGCGAAAGAATTTCTTCGGTAGATCTTTCAGTGTCACCAATTTTTAGGAGAAAATGGCCATGGTCACCACCCTTTGCTGTATCTATTTTATTGTCAACCATCCTGATCACTCCTTTTTATTTTTTCCTTTTTCCCAAGTTTTATTCGCTAAATGGCTGAAAGTTTCCTGCAAATTGCTATGCGCACCGCTACCTTCCCCCGCTACCTTAACAGGATAATCACACCCTTTACACAAAGACCGGTTACTATCGCCGCCAAAGTACTGGCAAGGGTGCCAATAATATAATACTGAGTAAAATCTCTGTTTTCAAATTCCTTCAACCGGGCAATGGATTTGGCTGCAAATACCAGGCCAATAGCATTATACGACTCTAATAAAACGAAAATAAGAATGATACTGCGCTCCAGCCGGCCGATAAACTCACTGGAAATATACATATCAGGCGGCTTGTCCGGCCCGTATTTCTCGATGGCCAGCCTGACAATAAAATTCACGCCTCGAATATTGATCAATACTGCACATATTATGGTTATGGCCACTATCAATTGGGATTCCGATATTTGCTTTATTTCCGGATAATAATTCACAAACCAAAAATATCGGGCAATACCATCCACTATTGCTAAATTGGGGGTAATGCCTTTCAACCAGGGATAGCTTAGAATTATGGCAAGCAAATGCAGCATTTGGTCGACCAGCAGACTTTCAAATCTTTGCCGGCAGTGTCGTTTATCAAACTCCGCTCTGGATTTATCAACGATTAAGTGCAGAAGGCCTAATACTGCTATGACTTTTAATAAAGAGAAATTGCCGTAAGGAAGCGTGAGAATAACAGCCGTCCCCATCCCGATTATTGTATGCTGCAGAAGAGCATAGGAACTAAGGTTCTTTTCTCTGGCCATCCGGCTGGTTTGTAAGTAAAAGTCGGATATAATATGAGCTAAAATCAACAACGCGACTACGACTATACAGGTCAACCGAATTCCTCCAACTATACTGTTTATATACTGACGAGTCCGCAAGTCCTGCGGCTTATAATATCGCCTTTAGAGTGAATATGTTATAGTTATCGCCTTTAGAGTGAATATATTATCGCTATTCCCTTAAGAGTGAGTAGGTGCTCCGGCCAACAAGCATAGCCAATATGGTCTGTTAAACCGGGAATTCATTCTTTAGATATTTTTCAATTTCTGTCCTAGCCATGAGTATCTCATAATAAGAGGCTGCCGCCAGCGCTTTGCTAACTGTACTTTGGGTTACGTTTAGTTTTTCAGCAACCTTTTTCTGATTATTAAATTCTTCCATCAAAGCAACAACTCTAAATTGATTATCAGTCATCTTTTTCTCACAGGATTCGATGAAGAAGGCTAAAGAATTTATTAATCCGGTTCCAGCATAGTCCGCTTTCAATAAAGTGCCTGATCTACTTTTCTTGGCTTGCTTGACAGCTTCCCGCGCCCGATGAAATGCCGGTCCGTCGGCTAAGCTTACGAAACTTGGATGGATATCGGTGCTAATTTCCCCTATACCTATGCCAACAACCAATTCGTAAGGCCGCATTTGTTTCCTGGCAAATTCAACAATTTTTAAGCTTACGGAAACATTGCTCAGCAAAACTTCAAATTCATCCCCGAGGGTTAATGCAAAATTTGCGGCAATATCATCTGCAAATATTTGATTGCCTTTGTCAATCATATGGCGAAACTGCTCTTGAATAGCCTTACGCTCCGCATATTTCCGCGAGTCAGCAATATCACCGATTATTGCAGAATAAATCATGGTTACACCTCTATAGCCTCGGCAATTGTCGCAAATTAGTAATATATACGCCGCATTAAAGAATTGGTATCTGGTATCAGGATAAGCTGAGGTTGAGCGACAGCGCCGAAGCGTTCCTAATACTCGGATATAATTCAATTCTTTAATGCGTTCCATGTAGTCATGTAGCATAATAGTATATTTTCTGTGTAGTTCTTACATCTCCTTCTGGTTGTAACATGTAATAGTAATTACGTAATTACATTGATCCCGGGCAAGCACTGCGTGCTTCACATATCCTCCTATACTTCCCTAAGATTGGCAATCTTTGCTATCTATAAGATATCCGGAAGTAGCCCCGTTTATTTCCGGATACGCGCCATAGCAGCCAACTACCGTGATTTTCATTCCCCAAAGCCTCCTAATGTTTTCCCTGTTCTAATGCCGTATCAAGTCTTGGCCATTGCTTCAGTTAGCTTCGTTTCAACGCCTCGGCGACATAAATTTCCTTGAAGCATTTTTTCCCGGACTTGGCAGGAAATATTCCTTCAGTGGGTAATATGATTAGCTATATGGAATGCATTAAGGAATCCTATAGGGATGTGAACAAATGCTAAGAGAATTTGCTTTAGGCTTCGGTGACCGTGAAATCAAGATATCTCTCCCGCCGGAGCAGATCATAAATATTGTAGAGGGCAAACCTGTCGCCGCGATTACCGATGTACCCGCAGCGGTAATCGCGGCGCTCAGCAATCCCATCGGCTCACCCCCTTTGCAAACAGTTATTAAGTCCGGCGACAAAGTAGCCATCATCGCCAGTGACATTACCCGCCAATGGGTCAGACACGATCAATTCCTCCCAACGTTGCTTAACGAACTAAATGCGGTTGGCATACCGGACAGGGATATCAAGCTGATTGTTGCCCTGGGCGCGCACCGTCATCATACTGCGGCGGAAAATATATTAGTCTACGGTCAGGAAGTTGTTAGCCGCATCCAAATCGCCCAAAGCCATGCACCAGCCAAAGAGGATTTTGTCTACGTAGGCAAGACCTCCCGCGGCGTGGAAACCTATCTCAATAAACATGCCGTTGCTGCCGACAAAGTCATTCTGACCGGCGGCATTGTGTACCATCTTATGGCCGGCTTTGGCGGCGGCCGTAAAGCCATCATTCCCGGTATATCAGGATATGCAACGATTCAGGGCAATCACAGCTTTTGCCTGCATGACGTAGTTGGCCAAGGTATCAGTCCCCGTTGCGGTGCCGGTAAGTTGGACTGTAATAATATGCATGAAGATATGACCGAGATGGCGGCCATGCTAAATCCGGCCTTTCTGTTAAATGCGGTTTTTACTCCGGAAGGCAAATTCGCCCGCTTTGTGGCCGGCCATTGGCAGACAGCCTGGCTGGAAGGATGCCGGACGGTCGAAAGCATCTTTGGGGTACCGGTCAACAGCCAAGCCGATCTGGTCATTGCCTCCGCCGGCGGTTTCCCGAAAGATATAAACCTGTATCAAGGAGCAAAGGCCATTGATAATGCTTTTGCGGCCGCAAAGGAAAACGGCGTCATTATTTTACTGTTAGAGTGCCGCGATATTATGGAGCCGCCTGATTTCAGCGGCTGGTTCAATTACGAGTCGCTTCGGGACAGAGAAATAGCCTTGCGGCAGGGCTTTACCGTCCCCGGCTTCGTTGCCTTAAAATGCGGTCTTACGGCTAAAAAGCTACCACTCATTGCTGTCACTCTGCCGGAAAACAAAGCCTTCCTGAAAAAAGCCGGCATGATCGCCGTTACCACCGCGGAAGAAGCCTTAACGATTGCGGCAGAGAAACTAGGCCGGAAGAATTATACCATCACCGTCATGCCCCATGCCGCCAACACCGTGCCATTGGTGCAAACTAATGCGTAGTGCTTTCCTGCTTTTTTAAATAGGATATTGCGTTTTGAGTCAGCCGCTTTTATTGTCGCTTTTACTGTTTTAACGCTTTCCGGACCACTTCCCGGTTAATTCCGGTGATGTCGGCGATTTTTCGCATTGACCAGCCGCTGTCCCGGGCTAAACATCGCAGCAGCTGATTCCGTTCAGCTATGTACTCACGCCTTTGAATGTCTTGTTTAGTCAGGTTATGATCACGCAGATACTTTTCAATGTACCCGCCCACTTCTTCCTGGTTCATAGGCAATCTGCCGCTATCAATGTCCAGATATTTATTATTCAAATCTTCACTGTGATGAAAGTCTTGAAAGTCGGCTGCGGCGGCAGCCATGTCCCGCGAAAAAAGTTCGAGTATTTCCTGTACTTCCGGCAGAATTGACAGGTTCCGGCTGATATAATAGCGATAACTACTCCATGGGTATGTTTCCAGTGAACTTACCCCCGCATTAGCAGGATTTTGGTGAATATAGCGAATGACAGACAGTAAATAGCTTTCCTCCTCAATGTTTTCACTTTTATACCGGTCCTGGAATACGTGACCTACCCGCTGATATTTCTGGTTGAAAAAATATGCATATGCCGTGCCTACGCTTCGCATAAGATCCGAGATATTCAGCCGGTTTTCCTTGATGACCAGGTGCACGTGGTTATCCATCAGGCAGAAGGCGTACAAAAGGTAGTTCCCGCCATCTTTCTTCCGCAACAGTAATTCTAAAAACTTGGCCTTATCCTCATCGTCAATAAATATATTTTTGCGTTCATTTCCCCGGAGCATGACATGGTAAATTCCCGTCTTGCTTCGTAATCTGGCCGCTCTTGGCATAGTGGATAATCACCTCTGAGATAATCTTGCCATATCTTTGTTGTTTTGTCAAAAGAACCGTCCCCTTGCCTAATGCCCAACAGGTATTTTGAATACATGGGTATTTTTCAGGGTAAACCTGTTGCCAAAAAAAGCTTACCGCCGTATTATTTATGAAAAAGGCTTTAAGGAGTAAGGGGTAATGATAAATGGCAATAACTAGTTTGGAAAGAATGAATAACTCCGATTTGGCGGGATATTACAGCACTCTCAGCCGTAATTATAAAAAAGTCCGGTCACAAAATCTCAAACTGGATATGTCCCGGGGTAAACCCTGTCAGGAACAACTGGATCTTACCGCCGGACTCATTGATTGTCTCAGCCGGACCGATTTTCGAGCAGCCAACGGTACAGACTGCCGGAACTATGGCGGCATAGACGGTATTCCGGAAATCAGGGAGCTTTGTGCCTGGATCTTGGAAGCCAGGCCCGCCGAGGTTATTGTGGGGGGGAATTCCAGTCTGGCGCTGATGCACGATCTGATTGTGCGGGCCATGCTGCAAAAGTTGCCGGGGAGTGAGACTCCTTGGAAAAAACTGCCGCAAGTCCGGTTTCTCTGCCCAAGTCCCGGTTATGACCGGCATTTTGCCATCTGTGAGTATTTGGGAATCGAAATGATACCCGTTAATTACCAGGCTGACGGTCCGGATATGGATAAAGTAGAGCGACTGGCAGCCGCCGATCCGACTATAAAGGGTATCTGGTGTGTACCCAAATACAGCAATCCCACCGGTATAACCTATTCCGACTCAGTGGTAAAGCGTCTGGCAACAATGACTACTAAAGCAAGTGACTTCCGGATATTTTGGGATAATGCTTACGCCGTTCATCACCTGACCAACACACCGGACCGGTTGCTGAACATTCTTACCGCCTGCAAAAACGCCGGCAATCCTGACCGGGTTTTTATATTCGCCTCCTCTTCCAAAATCAGCTTTCCCGGCAGCGGTATTGCAATGATGGCCGGCAGCGAAACCAATATTAACTGGCTGAAAAAGCAGATGATCATACAAACGATTGGGCCCGATAAGATGAATCAATTGCGGCATGTCCGTTTCTTCAAGGACCCGGCCGGCATTGAAGCCCATATGCGCCGGCATGCAGCCATCATCAAACCGAAATTTGATTTGGTTACGGCAATTTTTGAATCTACCTTGGGAGGAAAAAACCTGGCCACCTGGAGCAATCCCCGGGGCGGTTACTTTATCAGCCTGAACACGTTACCCGGTTGTGCCAAAAAAGTAGTCGCCAAGGCGGCTGAAGCGGGAGTCGTACTCACTGGCGCCGGCGCCACTTTCCCCTACGGCCTTGACCCGGAAGACAAGAATATCCGGATAGCTCCCACTTTCCCGCCGCTACCGGAATTAAAGCAGGCTCTGGAGTTGGTTGCCCTTTGCATCCAGTTGGTCAGCGCCGAGCAGGAACTCGCTAAAAGGAGTACTCCGGCAAAAAACAAAATCGCTGCCGTTTAGGCAGCGATTTTGTTTCGTTTAAACAGGGGCAATTCGCAGTGAGGTTTAGCAAGACTCAAAATCGTTATCACAGAATAAAAGTAGCAAAATAATGATGATGATAACGATTACAGCAAAACCGTTACGGCCACCACCACATCCAAAACCCATATGTATTCCCCCCTAAAATATGATGAAGTTTAGTTGAAAACTTTACTCTATCCTATGTAACAGGTAGCCGGCTTGCTACTCACCAGGCTTAATTTGGGCTCGGATAACACTGTCATTGCCGTTGCCAAAGTTGTGCTATTAATCCCATTGCTGGAAAGCCAAACAGGGCTATGAGACCTGGTTAAATTAGCTCCTGTCCGGGTAAACAGCAAAAACGAATACCGCCGTCATAAGGGAAAAACAAAAAATCCGCCGGTAATCCAGGCATGAGCCCGGAATCCCCATTGTCCTGACCCGGAAACACCCTCCAAGCCCTCAAGTCCCCATACCGGGTGGTACCGCTTCCAGACTCCGGCGGGGGTAGAGTCCCTCACCGAAGACTGATGTTCAGCGAAAGCTAAACGAGTTTACCGGATATAATTAAAAAGCCACCCATCGAATTTCTCAGGGTGGCTTCTCTCATTTATAATTTGCGAAATTTCACCAGATCAGCAACTGTTACCACTGCCATTTTGTGCTTTTGGGCAAAGGCGGCAATCTCCGGCAACCGGGCCATGGTACCATCAGGATTGGTAAGTTCACAAAGAACGCCGTATGGTTTTAACCCGGCCAGCCACATCAAATCAACAGTAGCTTCTGTATGGCCTTGCCGCTCCAGGACCCCGCCGGGGCGGGCCCTAAGCGGAAAAACATGCCCTGGTTGGCGCAGGTCCTCCGGTCTGGCGTTGTCGGCAATAGCAGCCATTACTGTCTGTACCCTGTCGGCAGCCGACACGCCGGTAGTCACTCCTTCTGCCGCTTCGATGGATACGGTAAAGGCCGTCTGGAACCTGCTGGAATTGTTCTCAACCATCATCGGCAGTTGCAATTGCCGCACCTTGTCCGGCGGCAGGCACAGGCAAACAATTCCACTGCATTCCCGGATCAGCATTGCCATTTGTTCTTTCGTCAAAGTCTCAGCCGCGAATATCAGGTCACCTTCATTCTCCCGCTCCTCATCATCGGCAACTAACACGCCGTTTCCCTTACGTAAAGCGCACAGAGCGTTTTCCACCCTTTCAATTGGGGTGCCAAACTGACTAAATGGGTTCTGATTCATGGTAAAATGCCTCCTATTATTATAGTCGACTTACCTGAACCAGGGCGAAGACAGACAGCTAACATTAGACGGCAGATTCCATAAAAACAGGTGAACCATTACAGTCCTGTTGGATAAATCGCTGACTGCCTTATCCTCTTTCATCCGGACTGTAACCGTCGGCTCTGGCATCAAACCAGATCTGCAGACCTCTTGTTTCGGTAAGAAAAAGAGCGCACGCGGGCTCCCTAGATCCATCTAGGATACCGCCGGTGGGGACTTTCACCCCGCCCTGAGAATAAGTCACAGTTTGAGAATACAATAATTTGCCGTATTGTGTCAAGGTGTCAAGACCTTAAATAGGACAGAAGAATTAGGTATAAATAGGACAATGGGCTTATTAAATTCCATAAATAGTTGCTGTATACTATTAGTAGTTGATTTTTTCTTATTACTCGATTTTAATCAAAGAGGAGCGGATTGTATGCCAACAAAAATGATTGCGGTAAAGGACTTAACACCTGGTATGATTATTGGCGAGCCGGTACTTTCCGCCAGCGGCAAAGTGCTGTTAGGGCAATACATATCCATAACACCTAAAATAACGGCTCTATTAGCCATGTGGGATATCAACTATGTGTATATAAAGGTTGAAGACGGAATAGAGCCGGCGGCAATACAAACAATAGACAACCAGCCGTCCGATCCCTCGCCGCTTGACCTTTCCGATGAATGTCAAAAATTCTTTAATGAGTACGATAATATTGTTACCACCGCTGCCCAATCCTTTGAGTTCATTCGCGGCCAAAAACAAGTCCCGGTGCAGGAGCTGAAAGACACATCCTTCAGCATTTACTCCACCGTGCTCGCCAATGGCTCGGCCGCCCTGGACTACCTGCTGGTTAGCGACTATACTATAGCTGATAAAGTATCACGGCATTCGGTCATGGTAGCATTTATCAGCAGTATTATCGGCCGCCAGTTGAAACTGTCCGTCGATGAAATTCATATACTTATTTTGGCCGGCCTGCTGCACGATGTTGGCAAGTTCATCGTCGCCAATGATAATAACAGCAACGGGCCGCAAGCGCATGTAATCAACGGCGCCAAACTCTTACGCACCGTTCCCGGTCTGCCCCGGGAAGTGGTCGTAAGCGCTCTGCAGCATCATGAATATATGGACGGCAGCGGCTTTCCACTGGGTCTAACCAGTGAGAAAATATATCTTTTCGCCCGAATTATCGCAATTGCCAACATCTTCCACCACCAGACCTATGACGAGGAATTTTCCAATCCGTTTCCGGCGCTGGATTATTTATCCAAAGATATGTTCGGCAAGCTGGATCCTGCTATTTGTCAGCCCTTTATCAGGCAAGTCCGGGATTCGCTGATTAATTCTCCCGTATTGTTAAATGACGGGCGTGTCGTACAAGTTGTATTTTTTAATCCGTCCCATGACTACAGTCCCGTAGTCAAGACTCAATGCGGTACGGTAATTGATCTGGGAACAAGCAAGAACATCCATATTAAACGGGTTGTTGCGCCGGAATACCTGGCAAACGCCAATTAAGATGATTAGAAGACGCCCCGTGAATCCATTGCCTGCGTACACGGCCAAGTACGCAGCGCCGCCGGGTTCATGGGGCTGCCTGCATCCGAACCTTTCTCCTTTCTCAACAGCCGGATATTTTATTTGTTATATTTTTTTAGTACAGCAAGCACTTCTTGGATGTCAGGCAACTCAGGCACCGGGTAAATCTTAACCCATACAACTTTACCTGTCTCATCAACGACGACATTAGCCCTTTCGGAAAAGCCTTCTTCCGCCCGGAACAGGCCGTACTCCCCTGCTACTTTGCCATGGGGCCAAAAGTCTGACGGCAGCCGGACGTTAGCAATTTTCAGTTCTTTGGCCCAGGCATTTTTGCTTGGGTAAGGATCGACGCTTATCCCCAAAGGAACGGTATTCAGACCGGTCAACTCGGCGAAATTCTCCTCCAGGTTTTTCATCTGCTCGGCACAAACCCGGGTCCACGCCAGCGGATGCCATGATAACAGCACCCTCTTCCCCCGGTAGTCGGATAGTTTGATCGTATCCTGGCGGTTATCGGTTAAGCTAAAATCCGGCGCCGTATCCCCCGCAGCAATGATTCTCATCGTAACTCCCCCTTCAAATATTTAATAAATAATTATTATCTAAAGATATTCGTCATTCATTTGTGAATTCCTTCCCCCAAAAGACTGACCTGTTATTTTAACTTATCGTTAAACCCGGCTGTTGTTAATACTCGTTTATGGCCCGTGCCAACCGTTTAATTCCCTCGACAATTTTCTCTTCCGGCATATTGGAGTAATTTAAGCGTAAGGTATTTGTCACGCCGCCGTTAGGAAAAAATGAATCCCCCGGGACGAAAGCCACGTTATAATTTCTTAGGCAGTTCAGCAGCAACTCAACCGCTTTGATCCGTTCCGGCAAGACCGCCCAGGTAAACAGCCCGCCCTGAGAATAGGTGAACTTTACCGTACCGGGAAATTCGGCCTGCATTGTCTCAACCATAACGTCCCGCCGGCGGCGGTAAACATTAATAATATTGGCCACAAAAGCATCCAAGTCATAGATCTCAATAAATTTGGCAATTTGCCGCTGGCTAAGAATTGAGGTATGCAAATCCGCGCCTTGTTTAATCAATACATATTTATCTAAAAAGCGGGAGTCCGCCGCGATCCATCCTATCCTCAGCCCGGGACAAAAGATTTTGGAAAAAGTACTGATATAGATTACCAGCCCCTTTTGATCCATAGACTTTAAGGACGGCAGCATTTCTCCCTCGAATCGCAGCTCACCATACGGGTTATCTTCAATAACCGGAATTTCGTATTCGTTCATCAGTTCAATCAGCTGCCGGCGCCGCGCCAGCGACCATGTCCGGCCGGAGGGATTCTGGAAGTCCGGGATGACATAGATGAACTTTACTCTGTTGGTTGTCGCCAGAATTTTTTTTAGGTCCGCCATGACCATGCCGTCATCGTCGGTGGGTACTTCTTTAAAAACCGGCCGGTAGGCTCTGAAGGCGCTGATCGCCGCCAGATAAGTCGGACTTTCGCACAAGACGACATCGCCTTCATCGATAAACAGCTTGCCGGTAAAATCCAGCCCCTGCTGCGACCCGCTTATAATCCGTATATCCTCATAGGTAACACTGGTTTCGTTTTTTCGGTTCATGCGTTCGGCAATCTGCCGCCGCAACGGCACAAATCCCTCGGTAGTGGAGTATTGCAAGGCCTGCCTGCCGTTTTCCTCCAATACCAGCTCAGTCACATGCTTCATCTCTTTTACAGGAAAAAGCTCAGGCGCGGGAAGACCGCCGGCAAAGGAGATAATCTCCGGGTTCTCGGTAATTTTCAAAATTTCACGGATTTCTGACGCCTTCATGAACTCCATTCTTTTGGCAAAAGCAACTCCCATACGGCTGTCCCCCTTATTCACTCCAATAGTTTATCATCAATACTAAAGGGTTATGTTGCCAATGTACATATCCAATTGCAAAATATCCCCCAGAATTGGATACTATATATGTCGCATTAAAAATTGACATCCGGGTATTCGGATAAGCTGAGTTAAGCGACAACGTCGAGGCGTTATACCCGGATATAATTTCAAGTCTTTAATGCGTTCCATATAACTGAAATATGATTAATAAAAGCAGCAGGTATATCAAACCTGCTGCTTTTATTAATCAGTCTCTTTAACTTTTGCGGGCCGTAAAAAATATTATGTAGTAGCATCGGCAATAACCAGTCATTCACTGCAATTAACTTTCGGCCGGTAAGCTAAAAAGATTGAAAAATACTGTTGCTTGGAATCTATATATCAGAATGATTAGAAAACCCGACTGGCGCCGAGCCTAAGCGATAGCGATAGCCGTTGGTTGCACTTATGTCAACAGAAAGTACTCCTATTTTCTGTTAGACTAAAAAATGGAGGCTTTAAAAATGAAAATAACAGTTAATCCTGGCCACTATCCGGGTTTGGACCCGGGCGCAATTAACCCTGAAACCGGGCTGCAAGAGGCAACGGTAAACCAGCAGGTGGGTGAAAAGCTGGCAAGCCGTTTAAAGAATTACGGGCATGATGTGTTGCTAATCCAGCGCAATGAGTTATACGAAATCACCGATGAAAGCAATACCTGGGGTGCTGAATTATTCATCTCGCTTCATTGCAATTCCTTTACAAGCTCAGAAGCCCACGGTACAGAGACATATCATTTTCCCGACAGTGAAAAAGGGAGTAAGCTGGCCTCGCTGATTCAGGCCGAATTCATCGGCAGCCTGGGACTGGCCGACCGTGGTGTAAAAGCCGCAAACTTTTATGTACTGCATTACACCGATTGTCCGGCAGTACTTTTAGAAATGGCTTTCATCACCAACCAGGAAGAAGCCGCCTTACTGGAAAATCAGGACTGGCAGGGGAAAGCCGCCGATGCTATCGCTGCCGCTTTTCAGCGCTATATCCAGGGGGCCGGCGCTGACGAAACCGCCGGCTTGAAGGACCCAGCCGGCAACAATGGCAAGCAAGTTGAAACAACAGATTCCCATGATCTTGAGAGTTGAATGAACCGTAATAAAATAACCCGGGCTGCAATACAGGCAGCCCGGGTCTTGCTATTTTGCGTTTTTCACATTATACCGGAACAACCAAGTTCCGGACTGCTTCCCGTACCGCCTTTTCGCCCTGGCTGAAGTTCAGTTGGTGTACACCCATAATTGTCAGCTGGGAGAATACGTAGTTGCGGAAAGAATAGAAAGGTTTGCCTTGCAGATCCCTGTCGCTTAGCTTGTAATCCGACTTGGCAATATTCTCCAGCAGGGGAATTGCCCATTTAACCGCCGGAACACTGATAACCCAGTCATGGTCGCCGAGATTGGTAACAAAAGTTTCGATTGCTCTGGGCAGGGGAATTGTTTTGCCGCCGGCAGCCAATAGACCAAGGCGGACCGGGTCTTTGCCGGCAATGATTGCTCCCGCTTTAAGATAATTTACTACTCTTGCTTCTTCCTCCGGCGTTCCGGGATTATCGTGGGCGCTGGCCTGGGCGACGATTACTTTGGCCGGCAGACCGCGATAAATAGACTCGGCTATACTCAGGATGTGATGAGCGCCGGTCCCCGCAATCGTAAACTCAGGCAGACTGCTGGCATCATCCTGCCACTGGAACACCCAGGGTTTATGAAGGTCATGCAGCAATTGGGCGGCTATTACTACATCCTTGTCCAAATATAAAGCATCGGTATTTATGTAGCCATTATATAAACCCAGGGAAGAACGGACGTTTAACGCCGTGTGAACCGGCAATCCTCCCGGATAGGAGTGGTGGCTCGCATAGCCGCTGCCCGGGGCAGACTCAAAGGGCTGAGGCTTGCGTCCGGCCGCAGGTAGAGGCGGCAGAAGGTTTTCCGCAGTAACAGACTCTTGCAACAGACCGTTGGCCAGGAGTTCCTTGCGCAGCTTTTCCCGGTCGCCGGCGGCAGTATATTGGGCAGCTACTTTAGGAACCGGATTCTCTATAATCTCGGTAACCGCCCCCCGAAGTTTGGCGTCACTGATCTCCCGGCTGGTAGCCAGCAGGAACTGGTAGCTTTCTTTCACCAGTACCGACTTGTTAGCCATATCCACTGGACTTAGTGCCTGACATTCCGCCAGCGAGATTGCTTTAATATTGGCAGTGCCGGCTTTCGCAGCTCCGTAGGAAACAGCAGGAATAGCGCTCATAACAGCCAGGGTAGAAGCTGCTCCGGCCGTAACCCGGAGAAAGTCCCGCCGCGATAGGCTGCCTTTTTCCATATCAACCATTTTAAGCACTCCTTTCATCCTATGCACGTTTAGGCATAAATTACATATAATTACATAATTATATTTTAGATATTATTGGGCTAGGAAATGTTACTATCAGATTAAATTTTGTTTAATATTTATTCCCTTGCCAACTCCCCCTGTTTTTCACTTGTTATCCAAGATATTTCTAAGTAGAATTATTATAGAAATAAAAAATATAAAAAGGGGTTGGGGAAGATTCTAAGCTATTATCCGGCCTGTATGGCTGCGGAGGTGTTCTAATGCTTAGCCTGGTAAAGATCGTACCGCTGGTGAGCCTGATATTAATGATACTGATTGTAATGCCGTCGGTGGTCCGGGCGGCGGCCGCCGAATCAGGCCCGGTTGCTTCCACCTATACCGTCCCGGAAATTAAAACCTTTTCGCTTAAGCAAAAAGACGTTGTCGCCATTGCTGTGGAAGAATGCCTGCCTGCCGATGCTGTAGCCAATCCTCTGGAATATAAACTTGAGCCTGTCTTTAACGCGGATATGATGAAAAATAGGCTGGAAGTCACTTTGATGAACGTAACCGCTACCGGGGGGGAGCTTGGTACTGCCGGCGGCAAATTTATTGAAGCTTTTAACGCGAATTACCTCAAGCGGGTTAGCATCGAAAAAGCAGCTGAAAATCGTCTCAAAATCACCGCCGACTTCCCGGCAACCGCCAAACCGCAGATCACTACCGTAAAGCGCAAACGGGTCAGCCGGCCTGACAACACCACCGTCTACCGCACCTACCTGGTGCTGAACTTCTCACCCGGCAGCCCCGCAGAGCCGGCCAAGACTATTGTTCTGGACGCAGGCCATGGCGGCAAAGACACCGGCGCCACCAACAACTACCTGTATGAAAAAAATCTTAATCTGGATATCGCTCTCCTCACCAGAGACATCTTGCTGGCGCGGGGTTATGATGTTTATATGACCCGGACAGACGACCGTTTCATAAACCTGCTGGACCGGGCGGATGCGGCAAATATCCTTAACGCGGCTGTGTTTATCTCCATACATAACAACTCCATGCCTGAGGATATGCCGGATTCTGCCAGGAAGCTATACCGGGGCACCACAGTCCTGTACAACTCTGCCGCCCCCCAGCCGGCAAAAGATCTGGCAACCATTATGTGCGATAAGCTTGCCGGCACTCTCGGCACCCACCAATATCCTTTGCAGAATCGTCCCGGCTTGGTGGTCTTAAACTCTACCTGGGTGCCTGCGGTTATTGCCGAAGTTGCGATGCTGCCTCATGCCCAGGACGCCAAAATGATTTCGCAGCGTATCTATCGCCGGGAAGCTGCGGCAGCCATCGCCGCGGCTACCGAAACCTACTTTCGCGTTTGTGCTGCGCTATAAGACAGAAGGGGATAGGCATGAAAATGGACATATCACTCAGCAAAGACTTGTTTATCATACTGGCCGGATTAGTATGCCTCATTATTACCTCGCCCGTGTATGCTGCATCGCCTTCGGTCGGCAACACCCCTGCCAATATCAGCAACAACGGTCTGGCAGCTGCGCAAGACGGGTACATTTACTTCCTTGACCCGGTTGGCGACATATACGCCGGCAGCAGTGAAAAAATCTTCAAAATAAAAGAAGGGGAATCCACCCCGGTCCTGCTCGGTGACGATGAAGCCTGGAATTTGAATGTCGCCGGCGACTGGTTATATTACAGCAACTGGTCGGATAATCACCGCATCTACAAAATCCGTACCGACGGCGCCGAAAAAACCATGATCGGCAACGACCCGGCCAACAACGTAGCATTAACCGGTAACTGGCTGGTTTATGTCAAATGGACCAATACCACCGGCGCCGCCGATAATAACATTTATAAGGTATCGCTGGACGGACAAACCAAAATTCAACTAAACCGCGATCAGTCGGAAAATCTTACGGTAGCTGACGATTGGATTTATTACATTAATGCTTCCGACGGATACAAGCCGTACAAGATCCGGTTGGACGGCACGGAGCGTACAAAGATTGCCGATGATCAAATCTTGTTCATGGCGGTGGCTGATGATGGTTATATCTATTACAGCAACTACTCAGACGGGAGAAAGTTATACCGCATCAATACGGACAGCCAGGGCCGAAGTAAACTCAGCGACGACCGGGCAGGCTTTATCAACGTTGCCGCCGAGTACGTGTACTATACCAATGCCTCCGACAGCGACAGTTTATACCGCATCAAGGCCGACGGTTCCGGCCGCAAGCAAATCTGCGACTTTGGCACCGGACCTACGCCTATTAATGTAATAACAAACCAACTCTATTACAACCGGTTGTTCATAAAGGTCAATTAGTAAGAAAAACAAACAGCTGCTTATTTATCCCCCACAACCTCCTTCCCGTGTCTGCGCGGCAAGCCGGGCCCGCTCAACGGCAATTGCGGCCAGACCGACCCAGGCATCAATCAGCCGCCGCTCTCCCGGCGTCAGTTTATTGGTTACCTGAATTCCGAATACACCGACAATATTGTCCCGGGTCTTGAGGGGAATATATAAATAGCTGGCGCCAGGCAGCGTTTCGGTAGACCGGCCCGCCGTCTGGCCGTGTTCATAGGCCCAGAACGCAACCGCGGCCTCAGCCGCATCCGGCAGGGGCTGCCTGACTATATCCCCGTCACCATTAACGATTTCCCAGTACTGCTCCTGCGTCGCCGGATCGTATGCCGCCCAAACCACCAATTTGCCATTAGCCTCCGGCAGGATTACCACCACCGGCCTGTCAAGAGTTTCCGCCGCTTGTCTGGCTATACCCCGGGTGATTGCGCCCAAATCGGAAACAGCCGCAATTTCCCGGCTGAATTCATATAAAGCCCGGGCGCTTTTTTCCCGCTGGCGGGCCGACGCCGCCTCGTGGCGCAAGAATTCCGTCCGCCCGCCGATAACAAAAGCCACAATCAAAAAGGTAATAAAGCTCCATAAGTAACGTATATCGGTGAGACTTAAACCAGTAGCCGACGAGACAAACAAAAGGTCAAAAAGGACTACGCCGCATACCGCAGCAAAATAGGACGGCCAACGGCCCCACCAGAAGGCGCTCATAATTACCGGCAGCTGGTATAGAAGAGCAACGTTTACCAGTTCTATTTTGTTGCGCAGCAGCCAGCAAAAAGTTGTAATGATGAAGACCATAAGCAGCCCGCCGCCATAATGCCGCCATGGCATGCCGGCTTTGGCTGGCGCGGCTTTAATTGCCGGTTTATATTCAGGTTCTTCCACGCCATGGATAATATGGACATTTATGCCGTCACTCCGCCGGATCAATTTATTGACCACAGATCCATGGCAAATCTCCCGGAAAAAACTATGGCGGGGTTTTCCAATCACGATGGTTGATACATTATGGGTCCGGGCAACCTCCAGCATATCATCAATCAGATTTTCCCCAACCACCGTCAGCGTTTTGGCGCCTAATTCCTCCGCCAGCTTTATATTATGCGCCACCCGGTCGCGCTCTTTCTCACCCATGGGGAAGCGGCGCTTGGCCGGTTCGATATGTACCGCCAGCCAATCGGTCTGCATTCCTCCGGCCAGGCGGCGGGCGGCGCGAATCAAATGGGCTGAAAATGGACTGGCGCTCACACACACCATAACGCGTCCGGCAGTTGGCCAGGGACCTCAATCTGGTGTTCGCGCATATATTCGTTTAAATCTTTATCCACTCTGCTGGCGGTAAAGCGCAGGGACAGTTCCCGCAAGGCGCTGATATTGCCGGGACGGAAGAATTTTTTCAGAGCTTGCTCTACCTGACCGGGAACATAGACTTTTCCCTCTTTCAGCCGTTTGATTAATTCCTGCGGCGGTATATCAATAAGCTGTACATTGTCAGCCTGCTCCAAAATATGATCCGGTATAGTCTCCCGGACAATAACGCCGATAATCTGAGCGACGATGTCGTTTAAACTTTCGATGTGCTGAATATTGACGGTAGTGTAAACATCGATACCGGCCGCCAAAAGCTCTTCCACATCCTGAAACCGCCGCACATGGCGGGAACCGGGAACATTGGCATGGGCCAGCTCATCCACCAATACCAGTCCCGGTTTCCGTTCCAGGATAGCGTCAATATCCATTTCAGCCAGTGTTTTTTCCTTGTACTTAATTTCTTTGGCCGGAATGCGGGGCAAGCCGGCGACCATCTTCGCCGTCTCCTGACGGCCATGGGTCTCAATCCAGCCGATTACGACATCAACACCTTCTTTGCGCAGCTCATGAGCCGCTTCCAGCATGGTATAAGTTTTGCCCACTCCCGCCGCCGCGCCTAAGAATACCGTAAGTTTACCCCGGGACTCTTTGGCTAACTTTTCCAGCAGTTCCTCCGGCTTAGGTCTAGTCTCCCCTCTGTTTCCGCTTGGCAATATCCTCCCCCCAATGCCCATGGCAGTAATTAACGTTTCAGCGCATCCAGAGCCAAATTCAATTCAAGCACATTCACGCGCGGTTCACCCAACAAGCCAAGTTGGCGGCCTTTCACATGGCTATCAACTAATTTGCCGACTGCCGCAGCCGGCAACCCCCGCTCCCTGGCCACCCGTTCCACTTGAATATAGGCGGCTGCCGGCGAAATATCCGGGTCCAGCCCGCTGCCTGAAGCCAGCACCAAGTCGGCGGGGACAGGTGTTTGTTCAGTAAGTCCATTTTCCTCACGGACTTTGGCTATATTGCCAGCTACGATAGCCAGCAATTTTTTATTAGTCGGTCCCAGATTGGAGCCGCCTGAACCAGCGGCATCATAGCCGTCTTTTCCCGCCGCCGACGGGCGGCCGTGAAAGTACCCGGCGCTGGCAAAGCCCTGCCCGATCAATGCCGACCCGACAGGCTTACCATCCCTGACAAGGATCGACCCGTTTGCCTGAAAGGGAAACAGAGCCTGCGCCACCCCGGTCATGGCCAAAGGATACACCAGACCGGTCAAAACAGTCATAACCAGCAACATCCCCAGAGAATTTATAATAGGTCTCAACATACGTTTTCAACACCCTTTCAGCCGATAAACCTTTATTTTTTCTAGCTTTTTACCTTATACCTGCCAATTCCGCCAATTTGATTATCCTTAAGCCATCGTCGTTGCTCAGCTAGCAAATGCCACGAACTGCTTAGAAATCGTTAGATGCTAGGCGCGACGAGGACCGGAACGGAGGCGTACTGGTTGTACGTCGGAGTGAGGACCGCAGAAGCAACGACGCAGATGACGGTTTCTAAGCAGTTCCCCACTAAATAAGCCACTATACCAACCCCAACGCCACAATAATCATGTCGATTATTTTAATGCCAATAAACGGTATAATTAGCCCGCCGAGGCCATAAATGAACAGGTTTCTTTGGAGAATCACGCTTGCTCCCACCGGCTGGTATTTTATGCCCCGCAAGGCTAACGGAATGAGCGCGACAATAATCAGCGCATTAAAGATTACGGCGCTTAATATGGCACTTTCCGGTGTGGCCAGATGCATGATATTAAAAGCATTCATTACCGGATAGGCGGCAGCGAACATAGCAGGAATTATGGCAAAGTATTTGGCCACGTCATTGGCAATACTGAAGGTTGTGAGCGAACCGCGGGTCATCAGCAGCTGTTTGCCAATTTCCACCACCTCAATCAGTTTGGTCGGATTGCTGTCAAGGTCAACCATATTGCCGGCCTCTTTGGCGGCTTGCGTACCGCTGTTCATGGCCACCCCCACATCGGCCTGGGCCAGCGCCGGCGCGTCATTGGTACCGTCTCCCGTCATCGCCACCAGCATCCCCTTTTCCTGATATTCGCGAATCAAGGCCAGTTTAGCTTCCGGAGTGGCTTCCGCCAGAAAATCGTCTACACCGGCTTCGGCGGCGATAGCCGCGGCGGTGAGCGGGTTATCTCCCGTAATCATGACGGTTTTGATGCCCATCTGCCGCAATTCTTTAAACCGCTCTTTAATGCCGCCTTTAACAATGTCTTTCAAATGGATTGTGCCCAGCACCCGGCTTCCCTGCACAACCACCAGCGGCGTGCCGCCCGCTTTGGCAATTTTTTCGCAGGCGCTTTTTACCGCCTCCGGAAAAGCTCCCTCCTGCCCATTAATTTCATTGATACCATTGATATATTTTTCAATAGCGTCCATTGATCCTTTTCGAATCTGTTGTCCTTTAATGTTAACGCCGCTCATCCTTGTCTGAGCCGTAAAAGGAATAAACTCGGCGCCAAGTGTTTGTAAATCCCGTTCCCGTATATTATACTTTTCCTTGGCCAGGACGACGACGCTGCGGCCTTCCGGCGTTTCATCGGCCAGCGACGCTATTTGCGCGGCATCGGCCAGCTGCATTTCCTCCACGCCCGGGGCGGGAACAAACTCAGTGGCCATCCGGTTGCCCAGCGTAATGGTACCGGTTTTATCCAGCAGCAGAACATTGACGTCACCCGCTGCCTCAACAGCGCGGCCGGACATTGCCAGTACGTTTCTTTTCAGCAGCCGGTCCATACCGGCAATGCCGATGGCGCTTAAGAGACCGCCGATCGTTGTGGGAATCAGGCAGACTAACAGTGAAACCAGCGTGACAACTGATATTAATGTGCCGGAATAAACGGCAAACGGCTCAATTGTCGCCACAGCTACCAGGAAAATGATTGTTAAGCCGACCAGTAGAATGGTGAGGGCAATCTCGTTAGGAGTT
This sequence comes from Methylomusa anaerophila, assembly GCF_003966895.1. Taxonomy (NCBI): domain Bacteria; kingdom Bacillati; phylum Bacillota; class Negativicutes; order Selenomonadales; family Sporomusaceae; genus Methylomusa; species Methylomusa anaerophila. Next base: position 1,319,756 of record NZ_AP018449.1, read on the forward strand.
TTTTGCCTTTTGGCGCCTTCAACCAGCGAGATCATACGGTCAAGGAAAGTTTCGCCGGGATTGGCGGTAACCTGTACTTTAATCCAGTCGGACAACACCCGTGTACCGCCGGTAACCGATGACTTGTCGCCGCCCGATTCCCGGATGACCGGCGCCGATTCCCCGGTCACAGCGCTTTCGTCGACTGAGGCCATGCCTTCAATTACCTCACCGTCGCCGGGGATAAATTCGCCGGCTTTCACCATCACGATGTCGCCTTTGCGCAATTGAGCGGCGTCTACCTGTTTGCTGCCGCTGCCCACTATTTTGGTAGCTTTGGTCTGGGTCCGCGCATTGCGCAGCGCCTGGGCCTGGGCTTTGCCCCGGCCTTCGGCGACTGCCTCGGCAAAATTAGCGAAGAGTACGGTAAACCATAACCATAACGCGATTTGCAGGGAAAAACCGGCATGAGCCGTGCTGCCTCCCAGGATGTCCCGGATCATTAACCCAGTAGTCAAAAACGAACCGATATAGACGATAAACATGACCGGATTTCTAAACTGGGTCTTGGGATTCAGCTTCCGGAAGGCATCGCGGACGGCTTCCCCCAGTATTTCTTTATTAAAGCTTTGGCGGTCACTCATATGCTTACTCTCCTTATTAAAATGTTGTACCTTGTAACATTAGCTGCTGCTCGACAATCGGCCCTAACGACAATACCGGCAGGAATGTGAGAGCGCCGACAATTAGGACCACACCCGCCAATAAAAACACGAATAACCAACTGGCGGTGGGGAAGGTTCCCGGTCCCGGCGGCGATATTTTCTTGGCCGCCATGCTGCCGGCTATGGCCAGGGCCGGAATAATCACCCCGAAACGGCCAATATACATATTAAATGCCAGCGCCAGATTGTAAAAAGGAGCATTGGCGCTCAGGCCGGCAAAGGCGCTGCCGTTGTTGCCGGCAGCCGAGGCAAAGGCGTAGATCATTTCACTCAGTCCGTGGGGGCCGGGATTGGCAGTGGCCGACGTGCCTTGCGCGGTAACCGCGGCGATGCCGGCCCCGATAAGAATGAGAACGGAAGGAATCAAAATCGCCAGCATGGCCATTTTGGTTTCCCGTGACTCGATTTTTTTGCCGAGATATTCCGGGGTCCTGCCCACCATCAGGCCGACGATAAAGACGGTGATGATTACAAACATCATCATGCCGTAGAAACCCGCGCCCACGCCGCCAAAGATTATTTCGCCCAGCTTCATCTGCAGTAAGGGAATCAGTCCGCCAAGAGGGGTAAAGCTGTCGTGCATGCCGTTGACCGCGCCACAGGAGGCGGCAGTGGTAACAGTAGCGAACAGCGCCGTCCCGCCTATGCCGAAGCGGACCTCTTTGCCTTCCATGGCCGTCGGGCTGTCTACGCCTAAAGAACGCAACATGGGGTTGCCGTATAATTCACTCGTATAGAGAGTGCCGAGCATAAGCACAAACAGCAGAATCATTGTCGCCAAAACCGAATATCCCTGGCGCCGGTCCCCCGCCATCCGGCCAAAAGCGAAAACCAGCCCGGCGGGAATCAGGAAAATGCTGAGTATTTGCAGAAAATTGCTCACCGGCGTCGGGTTTTCAAAGGGATGCGCCGAGTTGGCGTTAAAGAAACCGCCGCCGTTGGTTCCCAGCATTTTTATGGCTTCCTGGGAAGCTACCGGCCCCATGGCCAGTTTTTGCTCGGCGCCCTCCACGGTCTGGATGGACAGATACGGGGATAAATTTTGCAGCCCACCCTGCTGGACAAGGATTACTGAGAAAATTACGGACAGCGGCAGCAGTACCCATAGGACGCTGCGCACCATATCCGCCCAGAAGTTGCCGATAGTGCCGGCCGTCTTACGGGTAAGGCCCCGGATAAGAGCTACCGCTACCGTAAGGCCGGTTGCCGCCGACAGGAAGTTCTGCACTGTCAGGACCGTCATCTGCGTGAAATAACTCGTGGTAGTCTCGGGGACGTAAGACTGCCAGTTGGTATTGGTCATAAAGCTTACCGCTGTATTCAGCGCCAAATGCCAGGGACTAACCCCGGACAGTTGTTCCGGGTTAAAGGGCAGGATACCTTGCAAAACTTGCATAAGATACACCAGGATCATACCCAAAAAGTTAAAGGTTAGCACGGCAACGGCATACTGCTGCCAATTCATTTCTTCTGTTTCGTTTACGCCGGTAAGACGGTAGAGTAATTTCTCTACGGGTTTAAACAAAAAGTCCGTAGAGGTCTTTTCCTGCATAAATACTTTGGCCATATACCTGCCCAACGGCAAGGCCAATAGGAGCAAGACTGCCAGGTATAATGCAAACAGCAGCCAGTCATTCGTCATTTTAGAACTCCTCCGGTTTCATTAATGCATAAATTAAATATACCAATAAGAAAAAGGCAATTATCCCCGCCAACCATAGGTCAGCCATCCTTTACAACCTCCTTCTGCGCCAACCGGCAATTACAATAATAGTATAACGCCGACCGCTGTAAAGATTAGGTAAAGATTCTTCACTGCGGCGTAAAAAAAATGTAAAGAATTCCGGGCCGGCCGCTACCGGTTTCGGCGTCAGCCGCTATATAATCTCGAAAGACAATTATTGTGCTTTTTCTACTTTTTTCCATGCAGGAATTTTCTTGATAAACCCGAATTATTTTCCAGGATATGTGACATTCTGCTGGGGGGAATATCAATGCGAAAACTATCATCCTGTTATCGGCGCTTAGCCGCCATCGCGGCGGCGATACTTTGGTCTGTCTGTCCCGTCCAGCAAGCCTGGGCCGAATATTATCCGCTTGCGCCTTACATAGTACCGGCTAAACCTTCCGCCCTTGATAATAAATTGCTGTCAATTATGACCGAACATAAAATCGTTGGCCTGGCAGCCGCTGTTTTCCAGGGAGACAAAATTGTCTGGAGCAGCGGTTATGGCTGGGCCGATCTCAAAACACCCCGTCAGGCTGGGGCCGAGACCATCTTTCGTGTGGCCTCCATATCCAAAATGATTACCGCCACCGCCCTGATGCAGCTTTATGACCAGGGCAAATTCGCCCTGGATGACGACATCAGCAGGTACTTGGGTTACCAGGTGCGCAATCCTGGCTATCCGGATGTAAAAATTACCTTCCGTCATCTGTTGACTCATACCTCCAGCATCCTCGACAGCGGCAGCTACAACAATATCATCCAAGAGAGACCGGAGTTACTAAGCAGTATTCAAATAAAGGATATGCTGGTGCCCGGCGGCAGCTACTACTCGCCGGCTACCTTCGCCAACTACCCCCCCGGTACCAGCTTCAGCTATTCCAATTTCGGGGCGGGCATCATTGGCTCGCTGGTGGAGGCCATATCCGGTATGCCTTTTGAAAAATACTGCCTAAAATACATCTTTGGCCCGCTGAAGATGGATGCAGGCTTTGATCCAGCCGACATTGCCAACTGGAAAAACCTTGGCTTATTATATCGTCCTGACGAGACCTGCACTTCCTTTCAGCCTGTTGCAGGCTATTATGACGCCAAACCTCAGCCATACATCATTACTGCCCCCCTTGGCAACGCCCTGGGGTGGTCGCCGGCCGGCGGCACACGGGCCAATGTTCTTGACCTGTCCAAATTCATGATGGCGCATATGAATGGCGGCAGCTACAACAAAGCCCGTATACTAAAGGCCGAAACAGCGGATTTGATGCATGATATGCAGTGGTTCGGTTATAGTATGGACGGCTTTTATAAGCAGAAAGGGCTTAATTTCCATATCTCCGACGATTTAGTCCCCGGACAACGGCTTACCGGACACTCGGCCGAAGCTTATGGCTTAATCGGCGATGCCTACTTTGACCCTGATTCCAAATTCGGTATGGTGTTTTTGATGAATGGCGGCAACTACCGTGATGCCCATCCTTTCTACCGGGTTGAGAATGACGTGGCTAACGCCCTGTATAGCCAGTTCGCCCCGAAACCTTCCAACAACCCCCGCGCAATAAAAGCCCGGGCGAACGATAGCCTGCTTTCGGTAAATAACCGCAAAATCTTCATGCCCGTTCCGGCATCCGTCGCCAAACCGCGCCAGGACAAAATACTCTTTGTCCCGGAAATGTCGGCAGCCGACGCCTTAAAAGCCCGTATAACCCAAAATGCGGCGAATAACACTCTGACCTTTGTTTACGGTGCAAACAAGGTGTTGCTGACTGCCGGCCAATCGGAAATGGATGTTAACGGTAACAAGGTCCGGTTGCCGCAGGCCCCTTATAAAACCGGCAATCATGTTATGGTCCCTCTCAGGGAGCTAAGTTTGGCCCTGGGTGTTAAAACAGATTTAAACTTTTAAATATCCAAAACCCTTGACTCCGAGAATCCGCCGCATTCCACCCTTGCCGGCTATTTTCCCTGCATAAAAAGAGGGGTTAACCGAAAGTTGCTTTTCGGTTAACCCCTCTTTTACTCTATTATTTATTGCAATTAGGTTTTACAGACTCAAGCGGGTTTTAATACGCTCAATCGCTTCCTGCGTACTTTCCTGGCTGCCGAAGGCAGTAAGCCGGAAATAGCCTTGGCCGGCGGGACCGAAACCCGAGCCCGGCGTACCGACAATATAGGCTTCGGTGAGCAGCTTGTCGAAGAAGGACCAGGAATCCATGCCTTGGGGTGTTTTCAGCCAGATGTAAGGAGCATTTACGCCGCCAAACACTTCCAGGCCTACGCTTTTCAAGCCCTCCCGGATAGTCTTGGCATTGGTCATGTAATAGTTGATCAATGCTTTTATCTGTTTCTGACCGGAGGCGGTATATACCGCTTCCGCCCCGCGCTGGACAATATAGGGTACGCCGTTGAACTTGGTAGTTTGACGCCTGTTCCACAATTTATTGAGGGGACAATCCTCTCCCTTGCCGGTCTTAGCCACAACTGTTTTGGGAACTACCGTAAAAGCGCAGCGGGTACCGGTAAAACCGGCATTTTTGGAAAAAGTCCTAAACTCAACGGCTACCTCTTTGGCTCCCTCGATTTCATAGATACTGTGAGGAATTCCCGGTTCTTGAATGTAAGCTTCATAGGCGGCGTCATAAAGAATAACGGCGCCGTTTTGCCGGGCATAGTCCACCCATTTCTTAAGCTCGGCTTTGGACAGAGTTGTGCCTGACGGATTATTGGGATAACAGAGGTAGATGATATCCACTTTTTCCTGAGGCAAAGCGGGAATAAACCCATTTTCCGCGTTGCAGGTCAGATAACAGACGCCGGCGAACCGCCCATCCCCTTGCAGCTCGCCGGTACGACCGGCCATGACATTGGTATCCAGATATACAGGATACACCGGATCGGTGATGGCAACTTTATTATTAAGGCCGAATATCTCCTGAATATTGCCTACATCGCTTTTGGAGCCGTCACTGACAAAAACTTCATCCTCATCCAGGGTAATGCCGAGAGGTTTATAGTCAAACTCGATAATTTTTTGGATTAAAAAACTGTACCCTTGTTCCGGTCCATAGCCGCGAAAGGTCTCTTCCCTGGCCATTTCGTCCACCGCGTTGTGCAGTCCGTCAATGACCACCGACGGTAATGCCCTGGTCACGTCGCCAATACCCAGCCGAATTACATTGGCATCCGGGTGGTCCTGTTTAAAATCCGTTACCCGTTTGCTAATTTCCGCAAACAAGTAACTTCCCGGCAGTTTTAAATAATTTTCATTAATCACAGGCATCGCAAAATCCCCTTTCGCATCCAAAAATCCCCTAGTTACAGTTTAGTATAACATATATATACTGCTAATATAAATAACGCTGGGCGATTAATCCTACAGTTACCGCCACCATAAGGCCAAATGCCGCATAATCAGGTGCAGCCAACGCCACATCGGTGGTAAACTGTCGTCTGCCCCGGCTGCCGAATCCTCTAAGCTCCAGACTCATGGCCATTGTTTCCGACCGGGTTATTGCTTTTAAGACCAGCGGTTCTACGATTGCCACATAATCAAGCAGCCTCTTGAGCGGATTACCGCGAAAGACATAGCCCCGGCAGGCCTGCGCTTCCCGCACGGCTTGGCTTTCAGCCAGAAAGTCGGGTACAAACCGCAGCGCCGCTGTAAACATAAACGCATATTCGTAGGGAATGCGGCACTGGCTCACCAAAGCCGCCGTTAGGTCCTGTATGCGGGTGGTAGCCAGAAGAAAAACAAAAATCACCGACATTGCCATCATCTTAAGGCCCGACATGATTGAAAACTCCAGGCTGCCGCCGAAAACATACTGCATGCCCACGAGGGTCAGGGAAAACAGGGCAAGCACGGCAACGGCCTGATACGTCTTCACCGGCGCCCGGTAGAGAGCAAGAAGCAAAATTTGCCCCCCCACTAACAGCGCCAGCCCAGGCACCGACTGAATTAAGAGGGCCCAGACCGATATGACGGCAGTCAATATAATCTTTGTCAGCGGCGCCAGTTTAGGCATGACATTCTCCTCCTGTCCTTAGCTTTCGGTACAGCGAATTTACCAGTCCGTCCAGATCCGCCGGACTTTCCCCGGCGACTTTCAGCTTTCGGGCCAAAAATGCGGCGGTCGGCAGCGCCAAACCCCATTCCGCCACATTATAGTCCCCGCCGAACAAACTGGAAGGTAAGCCGTCAAACACTTTGCGCCCTTCACTCAGAACCACCACCCGGCTTGCATAGCCGGCGATAAGCTCCATATCATGGGTAACCAGAATGATTGTCATGCCTCTGCCGTTAAGTTCCGTCAAAAGTTTCATCAGCGTTTGGGTTTCCCACGGGTCCTGCCCGCTGGTCGGTTCGTCCAAAATCAACACTTCCGGCCGCATAGCCAGCGCCGAGGCGATAGCCACTTTTTGCTTTTGCCCCCTTGTCAGCGTGCGGGGATAGGCCTCGGCCAAAGAGGTGAGTCCGGTCATCGCCAAAGCTTCGGCCACAGCCTTCACCGTCTCTGCTTTGGTAAAGCCGATTTGTTCCGGTCCGTAGGCAACTTCGGCAACAACGGTATTGCGAAAGATTTGCCTGTCGGGATTCTGAAATACATAGCCAATGCGCCGAGCCATATCCGCCGGACAGCAGGACGTTATATCCTTCTCACAAACTTTGATTACACCGCCGACCGGTTTTATCAGCGCCATCGTTAAGCGGGTTAAGGTGGTCTTGCCGCTGCCGTTTCTACCGGCGACAGCCACGAATTCACCCGCAGCAACCGACAGGGAAACGGCTTTGAGAGCCTGGGTTCCACCCTTATAATCGAAACTTACGTTATGCATCGCAATTATGGTTTCAGGCACTTTTTACCTCCTCCCCGCCTTGCCGGTCCGTCATGGACTTCAATTCAGCCATAGCCTGTTCATCGGTAAGCCAATCTCTCAATTTAAGGCCAAGCTTTTCTTCCAAAGACAATTTGATCTTCCAAAGGGCCGGTACCCCCGGCCTTAAGTTTTCCTGCGCCCACATATGCCGGATAACTTCACCGGCCAGGCCGGCCTTGGCGATCCGGCCGTCCTGTAACAAAACAATCTGATCGGCATAGGGGAGAACTCTGTCCAAATGATGCTCCACGGCGATAATGGTTTTACCTTGCTTATTCAAAGCAGCCAGTAATTCATAAATACCGGCTGCCCCCTCCGGATCAAGGGCGGACGCCGGTTCATCCAGCACCAGAATATCCGGCGCCAGGGCCAGAACCGAAGCAATGACCAGCCGCTGTTTCTGACCCCCTGACAGGTCGGTTACCGGGCAGCTTTGCCTCCCGTTCAAACCGACCATTGCCAGCGCCTGGTCTATCCGTTCATCCATCTCCCGCCGGGAGAGACCGACGGTCTCCAAACTGAAGGCCACCTCTTCCGCCACCGTCATCGCCACCATCTGGCTTTCATAGTCCGCCAGCACGGTGCCTACCTGGGAAGCCAGCTCGCCCATACCGCTGTCGGCCGTATTTATCCCGCCAACCCGGACACAGCCCGCCTGCCTGCCGCCAAAATAGTGGGGTATGACGCCGGCGACAGCCAGCGCCAACGTCGTTTTGCCGGCGCCGCTGGGCCCGGTAATCACCGTAAAGGTTCCCCGTGGAATAGTAAGGTTTATATCATTTAGAATCACCCCGGATTCCGGGTACGCATACGCAAAACCAGCAAATTCAACAGCAAACACGGACTACTCCTCCTTGTGTCCAAACAGCTTTTGCGCCGGGAAATAGAGCACTTGGGTAATTATGGCGTTAATGACGGCCAATGGTTAGTTAACATTTATATTTCCGGGAAATATTAGTAAGTAAAATAATTACAAAAACCCCTCATCCCTGAAGTAGGGACGAGGGGTTAACCCGCGGTGCCACCCTATATGACCGACAACATATCGGTCCGGCTTGGTCAAAGTATAGGACAATACAGAAACATTGCCCGATACCCGCTTCCCGTTAACGGCGGAAGAAACCGGCAGCGCCTACCCCGGAACTCCGGATCGGACTGCATCTCCCAGGCCCATTCGACATGCTGAAAGGCGCCAAACTCCCACTGCCATTGGCTCGCTGCGGCTCTCCGGCCATGTGTACTCTTCCTGGTCATTGATGATGGTATATGTAGATGTACTCGTATCGAGTATATCAAAGGACATAACCGTCTGTCAACATACACCAGGAAATTTACATTCTACCCTTATCTCTCTTATTTCCACGCCATTTATATGACGCTGCTTGGCGGTTCCCTTCTGTCCGCTGCGATTAAATAATCCTTACCCCTATATGCTTTCTTGCCTGCGATTGTACTATTCACCGGTTATCTCAACCGCCTGCAATCCCTCGTTATCGTCGGCAAAAACAACCCGCCCCCGGATCTTTTCGCCGGCCAGAATCTTGGGCAGCCAGTATATATCGCCCGCCCACATCTCTTTATAAGGAATATCCTTTACCGAATACCAACCCGTCAGCATTTCTTCCGTCTCCCGCGGTTCTCCCCGCCAACGCCTCACCAGGAAAATATCCACATCATGATCAAAATCCCGGTTGGCCGGAAATACGAACAGGAGCTTTCCCGCGTACTCCAAATCCTCTTCCAGCGCCGTAAGCCCGCATTCCTCCCTAAGTTCCCGAACCGCCGCAGCCCTGACGCTCTCACCGGCTTCCAGCTTACCGCCAAAACCGTTGTATTTGCCCCGCCCGAAGCCCCGTTTCTTCATACCCAGCAATATTTGTTTTATTGAATTGCCTTCGGTTTGTACCGGCAGGCATAATGTTGATGAATACATACGACTCTCCTTAAAAGCTCTAACTTGATTATAGAATGCCCTATTCTTTGGTATATCCCTGTATACTGCTCTTTCATGTTTCATTATACCACAATCGCAATTGCCGAATACAAACTGCTTTCACTTCGTTTTGGCCGATCTATTACTCGGAATTTGGACAAGAAGTTTTGGAGGCAGATGACTCGGCTTCACTTATATAATTGAGCCCCCATTGGCATAAGGTTGCCAAAATGGGTAAAAGGCTCTTGCCGGCGTCGGTAAGGGAATACTCTACTTTAGGCGGTATCTGAGTATAGATGAACCGTTTGACTAAACCGCTTCCCTCCAGCTCTCTAAGCTGTTGCGTCAGCATTTTTTGCGTAATGTGGGGTAATGCTCGCCTTAGCTCGCTAAATCGCAAGGTATTTTCCCCCAAATACCAGAGGATAAGCGATTTCCATTTTCCGCCGATGAGAGCTAACGTTAATTCCATCGAACACTGATATTCGGTATTCTTAAATTTGATCACTTCTTGTCCCTTCCTTATGCCTTAGTTAATCAAAATTAATTCTGCGGCAGTATATAAATTGGTACTATGGCACTAATAAGTGCGTACTTGATAATTTTTATACTAATATCTATTATTATAGCATAGAAAATCATTTCCCAGGGATTAGAAGAGTGATTTCCATGCAAGTCAACCAGATCGTAAATTGGGGAGGATGAGGAGAATGAACGAATTTATCAAATGGCACTACGACACTATCGGTGAAAAACTGGTTAATGCTCTGACCAAGAACAACTTTACCGCCACTTATGTTTCCACCCGCCAGGAAGCCATTGATAAACTGCTTGGGCTTATTCCGGCGAATGCCTCCATCGGCTTCGGCGGCTCGGTGACATTAGACGAACTTGGCGTGATTGCAAAGCTGGAACAACGTGGCAACCCGGTCCTTAATCATACCAAGCCGGGACTTAGCCCCCAGGAAATGAAGGCCATCCGGCGGCAACAACTATTGGCGGATGTATATCTCACCGGCACCAATGCCGTTACGTTGGACGGCAAGCTTGTGAATGTCGACGCCGTCGGCAACCGCGTCGGCGCTATGCTTTACGGCCCGGACAAGGTTTTTATAGTCGTGGGCATTAATAAAATCGTGAAAGACGTTACGGAAGCGGAAAACCGGGTGCGACTGTGGGCCTCACCGCCGAACAACAAGCGTTTGGGTTATCCCAATCCCTGTGTTCAAACGGGAGTGTGCGTGGATTGCCAGGGTCCGACCCGGATCTGCAATATCACTACGATAATGCACAAACGCCCGCGAATGACTGATGTGCATGTTATTGTTGTCGGTGAAGAACTTGGTCTATAAAGAGCGGAAGGCCGATTACAATGCCATGCATTAAGTAGGAGGCAAATGTGAAATATGAAAACCTTGTTTGATGAAACAACAATAAATAATATAAACAATATAAACAATATGAAATTGCAAAACCGAATAATACGTTCGGCTACTTGGGAAGGCATGGCCGACAGCGCCGGGCGATTGACAAACCGGCTGATTAAAGTGTATGAAACACTGGCCAACGGCGGCGTGGGTTTAATTATTACCGGGGGGACTTATTTCACGAAAGATTCCACTACTTTACCGGGAATGGCGGGTATTTATGAGGATTCATTGCTTCAGGACTATGAAAAATTTACGGACATGGTCCATAGCAGCGGCTGCCCTATTATCCTGCAGCTTGCCTACGCTGGCAAAAATGGCGACATGTGGCTGCCATCATCTCCTTCGCACAACGACATAAAATCAATAGTGAAGGCATTCGGCGAAGGTGCCGCCAGAGCAAAATTGTCGGGTTTTGACGGAGTGCAAATACATGCGGCCCACGGGTATTTTTTGAGTCAGTTTCTCAGCCGGCAAAATAATACGCGCCAGGATGAATATGGCGGCATTATCGAAAATCGGGCCAGAATACTTTTGGAAATATATGATGAAATCAGGAACCGGACGGGGAGTAATTTTAGTATCTTTATTAAAATCAACGGGACCGATGCTTTCGATGAAACAGAGGGAGTTAATGCTTGCAGCTACGCCTGTAGGCAATTGGCCGCTAGGGGAATTGATGCCATTGAGATAAGCGGGGGTGCTGATGAAATAAAGAAAAGCCTGGATAACCCTCATAAAGAATCAATTTTCAGAGATTATGCGGCGCGTATTGCCGAAGAGGTACGGGTGCCTGTCATATTAGTCGGACACAATCGAACTCCCTCGGTTATGGAAAAGATATTGAATACCTCCGCTATCGAATATTTTGCCCTCTCGCGGCCATTGCTCAGGGAACCGAATCTGGTGAATGACTGGAAAAATAATAGAAACAAAAAGGCTGAATGCATTTCCTGCAATGCGTGCTTTAAGCCGGACGGCAACATCTGCGTGTTTGGACCCTAGAGACAGGGGACGGTACTGCCGACAACTTAGGACTTAGGAAACACAGTCTGTTAATAGTTGGGTATACCATCAGCCTTGGCATTTAGAAGCTTTATAACACGGTGTAGCTTAGTTCAAGACTTTTATCATTTAAAATGACCAGCCGATCAATAATAGTGTTAAACAGCCATTCCCCCGACCACGTTTTATTATTTAAATGTTTATTTTCTTTAACCCAGCCAGGGATCAAGATTAAAGGAATAGGAATAGGAATAGGCGGTAAGCCGTAAAGCCTGGCTGTAAAAGCCGCAACTAATGCGCCGATGTTGCGCTTTATTTTTATTTTTTCAATTGAATTATGATAGGGATCGATGCAAAAATCCGGGTTGGAGGTCAAATTGTACTCGCGGCAAACGAACGGACGGAATTCGTAAATACTACAGATATTACTTTCTAAAAACGGACAGCTAATTTTTAAGTTAAAATAATCCTGGTCAATATTTTTATTAACAGTTGGATTATTGCCCCTGGTAAAAAGCCTTTTCTTATTCATAATATGTAATGCTGATTGGAACCGTTTATTAACGGCGGTCTGCTTTTCCCGGGGTAAATTTTGAATCAAATCATTCAGATAAAAAGCCTCGGAAATTGAAATAGGAATTAACTGGTTGCAGCAAACGCTGCAACCTTTTTGACAGGTTGTTTTAGTAAGTTTAAGCTCAATTTCAATAAAGCAATCAAACAGTTTGAACAATGCTGGCATAAGATCGGTTAAGCTGATATCATGATCAGGAATGTCCAGCTTTATGAATTGAAACAAAAAATCATTCTGTTTAATACAAATATTAAATTGCTTCATTTGAATATTCTCCTGTTTGGTAAATAAGCGCCTTACCTTTGTTTGTCCCTTTCGCAATCCATTACGATTGGCCCAGTCCTATAGGAAACGCATTAAAGAATTGACATCCGGGTATTAGGATAAGCTGAAGTTAAGTGATAGCCTCGAAACGTTCCTAATACCCGGATATAATTTCAATTCTTTAATGCGGCATATATAGATTTGCAAGCTGGCCGGCATCAGGAAATTTTATCAGTTCGTAATATAAACACGGCCAGGATCAGAGGTGACAAGGGGGCGGGCAATACTGCTGCTAATCGATGGAGAAACAATCGAGGTTTGCAAAACGGATGCACTCAGCGAATTATATACGTAAAAAGCGGCGGTTACTTTTGGTACTGGGCGGGTATCTCTTATTATGGAATTTTTTATCTGAGCATTCCCAATCTGACCTTTACTGCCGGTTATTGCATAGACGGCGACAGCCGCACCGTTAGTTTGCATCGGGGAGCCGCCGGTATTGGAATTATTTATTTCCAGATTGCTGGCGACAATATTAAAGGAACGGTAATCATGGTTTTGAATGGCTAACCCGTTTCGAACGTTGGAGGTCCACTTGGAACCGGTGATCTGCAAATTGCCGGGAACAATAGCGTCTTCGCTGGAGACCAACATACCCCTGTCACTGCCGGAATCCATGTGATTGTAAATGGCAATGCTTACGGGAGTTGCTGAACCATTAAGCTTAGCAAGGCAGACATAAATGCCTGCACCCTCGTTATTGGTGGTATAGGGGCTACTGATTGTTATATTTTGCACAATGTCGGTTTTAATGTTTGGTTCGATATTAATTCCCGCAGCTGGAAATTTTCCATTGGTGTTGCTTACTTGCGGATTAATAATCTGGATGTTCTGGCCGTTAACCAACGTTATACCCTGACGGCGGTTATTGTCGGCAATGACATTAATCAGCTGGCAATGCTGGTTGGCAGCTCCCGTTGAACCGGTACCGAGATAGACTCCATCGCCCCAGCAGTCTTTGACAGTTGTATTCTTAACGACAACATCATACGAACTGAGAATGCTAATTCCCATGCCCCATTCGCCATCCGTCCCGGCATGTTCTTTCCGGTCACCCACTATTGTTCCGCCAACGATATCGGCATTGCTGATACTATTGGCCGTTATCACAGCGTAGGTAGAAGCGTTATTGGGAATTGCCTTCAGAACCGTGCCGGAAGTCATTTGCAGAATTACGTTGCTTTTGAGTTTGATTGATTTTATCGCATTAATCATGTATGTGCCGTCAGGTATTGCCACAACTCCCCCGGAAGCCGGCAGAGCGTCTATGGCGGCTTGAATGGCGGCGGTATCATCGGCGGCGCCGTTTCCTTTCGCTCCGTAATTTTTGACGTCTAATGTGGCAGCTTCGGCTTTATTGCCAGCGATGGAAAAGATCCCCAGGATATGGAATTTACTCTCTTCCAGACCAAGCCCCTGCAGGCATAAAATAAGCAACAACCCTGTAAGCCGGCGCAGGCCGGTCCAATAATAGCGATTTTTTATAATTATCAATGTTTATTCCTCCTCCATTTTATTTTAAAAATACCAAAGCTCCTTCATCACTCGGAAAATAAAATTATTAGGTTAATTATGCATTATTTATATTAAAAAATATGTAAAAATATATAATTTATTTGGTGTAAATTTAATATTTTTGGATAAAATGGGATAAAAGTGAATATCCAGTAATATTAAAATAATTAGTTATTGCCATGGGATTATCCCTTCTTTCCGTATTTAAATCATTAATCCCGCAAACAATAACCGACGGGAGGTGATACTGTGGCTAAAAATAACCCGAATGACTCGTTAGCGCAGAAAGTTGCTAAAAAACAAAATCAGAACCCCAAAAATAAGGATATTAGCGGTGATAAACATCTTGATGGCCCCAATCATCCGTCAACCTGAAAGCAGCATAGGCTGCTTTTTTTAATTCCGCAGATAACCGCAAAAAGCGGATTGTTAATAACAAACCCGGAGTCAGGGAACCGTCCCTCGACTCTTGGCAAAGCCGATGATAAAAATCCGCAGACGGGTACGTCTGCGGATGATAAATTGGGCAGATACAGCCATAAGCGCCTTACTATTGCCGGCTAGCGCGAAATTAGTTGCTGGTAAGCGTCCAGTTGGCATTGGTATTGGGCGAAATGGTGCTTTGGGTTTGGATATAACTGGCCATGAGGTTGCGGACCTGCCCGGCATCACCCATGGTTCTTTGGGAATCCCAAAGTACGGTTGGCTTGGCTAGACCGTTTCGTCCCAGGGGATCCAGTCCCATTGCCGCCATAAATCCGCTTAACCCCTTGGCCTGCGGGAATACGGAAGATGACGCCAGCGGACCGCCGCCGGAATAACGGTAATTATTAATGGCAAATTTTATGCTGTCATTATCGTTCACTGCCGTACCGGTTTTGGTATAAGTGAGGTTTTGGATACGGCTGCCTATCGGTTTGCTGATATTGATTTGGTAGCTGACACCGGTCAGCATATCATAATTATAGGAAGGCCAGTTGGCAGTCTTGGTTGTTACGTTACGCAGGTTGTTTACGTCCACCAGGCCATTGACAGCTGTTCCGGCCGCCACCTGGTCAAAATAACAGGCAGTCAGTTCCAGGTACTGTTTGAGTTGTTTGCCGCTTATTTGAATGGTAAACATATAGTTTTCATAAATATATACGCTGGAAACATGTTGCAAAGTAACATTGCCCTGGGGAATCAGAGCGGTCGAACTAAAGCAAGCTGCCGCCGCAACATCGGCCTTGCCATAATACATTTGAACCTGGTTGACCAAGTCAACCAGCGGGGTATACATTTTGTCGCCATTCGCGCCGTAGTATGCAGCAGTTGAAGTACCGAGCCTCGTATTCAGATAATTTTTGGTGGCGGTGTCCCAAGGCTGAGCCATGGATACAATGGCCGGATCATCGGCAACGCTGTTGGCGCTTAACAAAGCGGTTGACACATTTTGCACTTGCCATTTTCCGTTTACTTTGGCAAAGCTGAGCAAGCCTTCAGCCAGGTACGCGCCCCACCGGTACGGCGCCATGGTCTTGACCCCGTTGATTACACCGTCGGCATAGGTAACACTGGGCGAAACACTGCTGTCGACATTGCTGGAAGCGAAGCTGGTCATATTTTGCGCGGTCCGCACATGAGTATGGCCAGAAACAATTAAGTCAATACCGGGGCATTTATTGGCAATGGCCACAATGCCATTTTCCGGATAAGGCGTGGAAACGGAAGGAATGCCCGAATGCGACAATACCACAATGGCATTGACATTTTGCTGTTTTAAAATGGCGATATTGGCATTGATGGCGTCTTCCTGCGAAGTGAATCGAACTCCGTTGTAATTTTGGGGTGCCTCAAAATTGGGAATGGCCGGAGTTACTGTGCCGATAATGCCGATCCGTATAACATCCCCAGCAACGCCGGTGGTGCCGGAAACGTCAATTTGTTTTATTGTGTAAGGTTTTATGTATTGCCATGGCGTATTGGTGAGTACACTGCGGGTATTAGCAGACAAACAGGGCGCCCCGGAAGGAATAACGAATTTTTTTAGCAAATCCAAGCCGAAATTGAATTCGTGATTTCCCAAGTTGATAGCATCATACCTCATTTGATTAAATGCTTGCATCATCGGATGAACGGTCCAGCCTTTATTGACGGTGGCGTAATACGCATCCAGCATGGTTCCCTGAATGATATCCCCGTTATCGACCAAAATGTTGTATGGGTATTTGCTGCGCTCTTGTTTTACCAGCGAACTGATCCGGGTCAAGCCGACAGTTGAGCCATCGGCCGCTGCAGGTGCGGCGTTAGACAGATAGTCCCAATTCAGGATATTGCCATGCAGGTCGGCTGTGCCCAAAACGGCAACCGCCACAGTGGAATCAGCAAAGACATTTTTTATCGATACCGGCATCGCCAGCAATGCCAATAACGAACCGGTGGTTTTTAAAAATTTTCTGCGGCTTATACGGCTTACATTGGGTTGTTTCAATACTTCCAAGAACTTATTGTACTTTTTCATTACATACTCCTCTCATTTCATCACTTTTGCTTTTGATTGCATATCCAATCATTCAAACCTTAAAATTTGCAGGTCACTCCGTAGTGCATACCATTGAAAGTAACATCTTGATTAAAAGACCCAGCCGCCTCATCATAAAAATGTAAATTTTTTACTCTTTTTTCCAGATAGCTAATATTCAATTCTATATTTTTATTGAGTTTTTGGGCAAGACCGATTTCGTAACTGGTCAAATCCTTTCCAAAAGCGACAGCGCCGTAAGCGTTCATATCCTTACTAATAGGCGTGTTGCCAATAAGGCCGATCTGCCATAATGTTCTCCTGTCTGAACTTACTCCGAAGGTGGCGCTTGTATCAAGCGGATTTTGCACAGTGTAGTCGCTCTTAGCCTGCACCATACCGACAAATACAGCCGACTGTTTATTCAGGCTTTTTAATAGGTTGAATTCTCGAAAATCAACTTTATACTTGGACACATTATCCGTATCGCTATTGTAAGCCCAGCCGCTATCGGCGGAAATACTGCCATAATTAATGCCAAAACCTTGTCCCAATCCCGCCGTTAGGTTAAAGTCCAGATGTTGTTTTGTATCATACTGCAAAGAGCTGTTTGGATAATCCGCCACTTTATTCGTTACCTTTATTTTGCTATCGGCAACAAAATTCAAATCCAAGCTTACCTTGCCGGCAGAATAGTCGGTTAACGGACTGGCAAACCCGACCTGTGTCGCCAGCATAGCGCCAAGTAATACAATTCCTACTTTATTTTTCATGCAATGTCCTCCTCATATTTGTCCTATCCGTTGTAAATTATGTGGTCAGCAACCTCCTTACATGCGCAGAGCTGCATACTTTTTCCTGATTTCTGCAGTCTTCTCACTTCCTACACTTATTGCAATTGGGTATTAGCAGTATGTAATCGTAATCACTTTCGGTGGGTTGTTTTGAATAACCATTCCCCCTTATATGACTAAATTTACTATTATAGTACAGATAATTGCAAACTCGCCTGTTTTACCTAAGTAATAGCGAGTCTTCCTATATTGTTATTGTAAAATTTACTTTTACCAGACAAGTTAAAATCTGTTTAAAAAATGTTTAAATTTTCCTAGAGTCAGAAAGAGTCAGGGGACGGCAGAAAGAGTCAGGGGACGGTTCCTCGACTCTTTGTTACGACAAGAAAAGAGTCACAGAACCGTCCCTTGACTCTTTTGGTTCTCTGACTCTGCATTTATTATCTTAAATCCAGGTTACTTTTCTTAACGCCCGCCGGATACCACGCTGAAACTGATACTTGGGATAGCCGACCACCATGGCGGCGAGAACTTCGTTTTCCTCAGGTATCTGAAACAAATTCCGCAATATCTTACTCCTTTGGATTACAGGGGGAACCAGTCCGATGGCTGTTGCGCCAAGACCGAGGGCATGGGCGGCTAACAAGCCGTAAGTAAGACCAATCAAGGCATCGTGGGTATGGTTTTCTGCGGCTTTGTCCGCATGGAATACCAGCATGGCGGGAGCCCCGCGCAGGATTACATCTTCCCCGCTTTTCTCCATACGTGGTAATGACATCTTCATTATCGGCATAACCTGGTTTTTCATCGTATTAAATATCTCACGGTTAACGCTTAAACGGATGATTGAGCGAATAAGCGGATTTTCCATTCCTTGCAGCATTTCCTGGTAGGATTTCGCCGTGTATTTCAAAGCTTCATCAAGCACAGCCCTATTCTGGACAACGGTAATTTCAGTTTTATGAGGCGGAAAACCCATCGGCGCCATTGCAACCGCCTCAGTTATTTTTTCAAGCAAGTCATTTGGCACTGGTTTGTTTTGAAACACTCTTGTCGACCTGCGCGTGGCCAAGACGTTGTAAAAAGCCTCGGCTTCAGTTTGCGGTGCCGGCAAGGCAAAAAAATCCTGGTCATAAGCCAACCCAGCGATTTTAATTGATTGGGTCGGACAGACCGCCATACAGTGTCCGCATTTGTTACACAAATGTGTTTTGCCCGCGTCAAGAACAATCGCACCTTTCTGATCCTGAACGAAGATCCTATCTGGGCAAACCTCAAGGCAAATCCCGCATTTCCGGCAAGTCTGATCAACAATAGATTTTTCTCCTGCCATTTCTCCACTCTCCTCCCTAAATTGCTTCCACTCTATAAACTAGTTCTCCGCATAACCTTAATAGAATTCTTTCAGTTTTTAAATCTATAATTTTCTCAGATTAAATTATGTTTAGACATTTTAGACATAAATAAAATTCTGCAAAAAAACAGTAGTTTTCCTGCAGAACAACCTTAACTCTATGTTAAACTTTAAAACAGGACAGTTTTGGACTCACTTTAAACGTGTCTAGCGTTTTGCTGTCCAAAACAACATCCTTCGCTGTATTGTACTAAATAACCCCATGATACACATAATAAGGAGGGACATTACCAGCATTCCGGCGAGCACTCTGGCATAATCAAAAAAATCAGCATAATACAGTACAAAAAAGCCTAAGCCTGATTTTACGCCAAACATCTCCGCAACTGTCAATAAAATAAAGGAAAATATCAGCGATGTTCCGGCGCCGCTGAAAATCAGGGGCAGCGCCGCCGGTAAAATAATTTTTCGCAGCAGTTTGAAACCTTTAAGACCTAAAGTCCGGGCGTTGTCAAGATATTTTTCTTCAATTAAGACAACGCCTTGGATGGTACTCATCAAAATCGGCCACAGGCAACCAATAAAGATGATGGATGTTGATGATAACCAAAACGTTGGCATCAAAGCTATGGCATAGGGTGTATAAAGATTGGGAGGGATAGGGCTTATTCCGTGAAACAACGGCGCTAAGTTTTCTCGTAAGGTTTTATGCCAGCCGATAGTTAACCCACCCGTTATGCCAACTACTAATGCTAAACAATAACTGGGCAGCAACAATCCCAAAGAGCTCAATATTCCCTGGAACAGCAATTCTCTCGACTCATATAAGGCAACAGCCACTTTCGGCAAACCGGGAAAAAGAGTGGGATCGGCTATACCCAAACCATCGGTCGCTGCTTCATAGGCCAAAACGCTTACGGCAACGATCATAAAAACATAGCGATATTTATTAAAATAGTCCACCGTTTCTCTTCTCCTCGTTTATATGTGGAACACATGAATACATTGATGCCAATTCTTTAATGCAGTAGCTAATTTTGCGCTTTATATCGTTCTTCCAGCTCCTTGGTATAAAATTGATCATTAGGATATTTTTTCTGCAGCTCAGTCAAAGCCTGACGATAAAGGTCAGTATTAATATGCTTGCTTACATCTACTTTTTCCTGGGCATAACCAATATGTTTCATATGTTCCCACATTGCGATTACACCCTTGCGATTGGGATCGGCGCTGTAAATCTGGTGTGGTTCAAGGACCAGAGCCTTGGTGGCTTCCTGGTCGATTTTGACAAATTTTTGCACTGAGCTCACTACCTGCTCAGGCTGTTCTTTGCGGAATTTTTCCGCCCGAATCAGCGCGCTTAAAAATGCCCGGTAGCTGTCAGGATCTTTGTCTACCGCATCTTTCTTAGCTATGATCCGGCAACATACATGGTCAGTGTAGAAATCGTTGCTCCAGCCGATTACAGCAAGCCCTGCCGCCTTGGCTTGGGCAGCCACAACATTATTGGCAATTCCAATATCGGCTTTATTGCTCTTAACTGCTTCTACCACAGCTACCGGGCTTTTCATTTCCAAAACAGTGACATCCTTATTTAAGTCAATACCGGCGTCATACATGGCGCCGCGCCAGACAACATCCGGCGTATACAGCCGCGGTGTTGCGATTGTCTTGCCCCGGTAATCTTGCATCGACTTGATTGCGGCTGCCGTCTCAGGTCTGGCAACAACAGGATGGCCGCCGCTTAACTGACCGCCAATAATCACGAAATCCGCACCGTTGTTTATTACTGCGAGCGGTCCGGCGGTGCCAAAAGATACCCCCACATCAATTTTGCCGCTGCTTAAAGCCGCATAGGCATCCGTCGAGGCAGTAAACTCAACGAACTCGACTTCAACCCCTTCTTGCTTAAAATATCCCTGGTCCTGAGCTATTTCAGTCAAAACAGCCGCTTGCGGCGTATAACCGACCAGCAATTTCTTCAGCGGCTTCTGGCCGCTTACAGCAGGCTTGCCTGGTTGTGACGTACCACACCCGCTAATAGTTAACATAATTATTAAAAACAATGCCGACATGATTAAACCAATTTTTTTCATTTTCAGACTTAGCACTCCCGTCAATTATTATTACAGATGTTTTACAATATCTTCATTTAACAAATCAATTAGATGGTTTCTTAATTCTATAAACGCAGCATCGTGATAAATTGTCTCTCTTATCCTTGGCCGGGGAAAGTTAACCGCAATTATTTCTTTAACCGCTCCTGGGTTTAAGCCTAAAACCACTACTTGGGTTCCCAATAACAAGGCCTCTTCCACATCGTGGGTAACAAAGACAACTGTTTTGCGACTTGCGCCCTGATTCAGCCATAAATCGAGCACTAAATCCTGGAGCTTGGCTCTGGTAACCGCATCCAGGGCGCCAAACGGCTCATCCATGAGCAGCATGGGTGAGTTAATGGCAAATGCCCGGGCGATAGCAACCCTTTGTCGCATCCCTCCGGAAAGTTCTCCCGGCATTTTCTGTTCAATTCCCGGTAACCCAACTGCTGTTAGATAATCGCCGGCAATTTTTTTTAAATTACTTTTGGATTCATGCGGCAAAGCCTGCCCCAGGGCCAGCAATAGGTTGTCCTGCACACTGAACCAGGGAAACAAACTATATTCCTGAAAAACAACCCCCCTGTCCAGTCCCGGTTCCATCACCTCTTTATCATCCACCAGAATTTTGCCTGCCGTGGGACGATTGAGACCGGCTATCAACCGCAGCAAAGAACTTTTGCCGGAACCCGACGGACCTACAAAGCAAGCAAAATCGCCCGGACTAATAGCCAAATTAATGTCACTGAGAACGAGCTGTTCGCCATAAGCCAGATTTACATTTTGAATATCAATCCCGTACACCGGTAAGACCGCCCCTTAAATAAATTTCGACTGTACGCGCAATAGCCCCCTAAAAACCTGCCGCAATTAGCTACTTATGCCGTAGCATTGTCAATTTGTCTTGAGTGACGGGATAACCTATTTCCCGGACTGTATTCATCATCGCGTGAATATTTTCAAATGGCACTTCCGTGGGCAGACTGCAACCTGATGCGACGATATAACCCTTGGGAGAGTCAAAGGTCTTCGCGACACAGTCGATGACAGCCTGTTTTACGTCCGCAACCGATCCCTGCAGCATTATGGCCGACGGGTCCACGTTTCCCGTCAGCCGGACCTTAGCTCCAACCCGTTCCTTAGCAGCGGCCATATCAATGACATTGTCAAGACTAAGACAAGCCGCGCCTGTTTCCACCATGTCTTCCCAAATTTTGTTGGTTTTGCCGCAGATATGTAATGTAGCCGATTTTCCCCGGGAATTAATGTAGCTTATCAGTCTCTTCAGGTATGGAAAAGCAAATTCCCTGAATTGTTTGGGGCTAATAAGGGTGGAAGACGCGACAGGATCACTCAGGGTGACGCCGCAGCCGGTGTCCAAAATGGCTTGTGCCCATTGTAGATTTGCGTCTAAGGCTATCTCGCAAAGTTTATGAGCAGCTTGCGGGTCGCGCAGCATCAACTTGGTTAATTGCTCGGTACCGATGAGAAATGAAGCGGTGGTAAAAGGACAAGTAACAGATCCAATAACCCCTACTTCCCGGCCCACTTCATCCAAAGCAATTTTCATAGCTGACAGGAATTCGGGAAGTTGTCCGTCTTTATAAGGATTAGGGGGCTGCAACCGGCCAATATCGGCGATATCCTTTATCGCCGGGCTTTCCAAATGGGCGGTTTCATCAAGGGGATACATCACTTTGGCGCCCATCGCCTCGGCTTGCACGTACAAATCGGTAAAAATTCTGACGACATCATATTGAAATAATTTGTAAGATTCTACCTGGGCCTTGGCAATTAGGGCGCCGTTATTCCTAAATTGTGATATTTTGGCGCCAATGACCCTGGCGGCGCCATTACCCACGGAAGGAATACAGGGAAGCCTGTCCACAGCCTCATTCTTATTGTACGCCGTCAATCTCTCAAGCGGCGTGATCTGATCTTTAAACACTACCGGTTCACCTCATTATCGCATTTCATGCATTTACAACCTTCAGCTTGAAGTCTTAGATCAATTCTTTGGTTACGAGGACTGCGTCCGTAGCATTGGCCGCATACCCATCCGCCCCGATTTTTTTGGCAAAAGCAACCGATACCGGTCCGCCGCCAACTATCACCTTAAATTTGTCTCTTAAGCCTTCATCTGCCAGCAATTTAATAATGTCCGCCATTTTGTCCATGGTGGTACTCATAAGCGTTGCCGCCGCTATCACCTTAGCTTGCTCCGCCTTTGCCGCCGTGACAAATTTTTGCGGCGGCACATCCCGCCCCAGATCAATAAGCTGATACCCGGCGGTTTCCAGCATCATTTTAACAATGTTCTTGCCGATGTCATGAGTATCGCCTTCGACTACGCCGATAACAATCTTGCCTTTGGCCTCACCGGTGGATTTCAAATGGGGCTTAAGAACAGCCAACCCTGCGTACATAGCATCAGCACACAAGAGTAATTCTGGAATAAAATACTCTTCCTCTTCGTAAAGCTTACCGGCCCGTGCCATCCCGGCGGAAAGCCCCTTTTCAATGGCTTCAAATGCGTCAATATCCTGCTTGACCACCTCAATAGCAACAGCTGCGGCTTTTTCTTCCTCCATTTCCACAACCGCGTCGGATAACTGCTGAAAATACCGTTCTTTTTCCAATTTGCTGCATACCTCCGCTCCTACATATAGTTACATTTTAACCCATAGATAGACTATATTACAATAAAAAATATTATCGATTCCAATTCTTAACCGTAAAACAAACAAGCCAACCGGCAGCATTACAGTGCAAACCGGTTGGTCTGTTTTTTTCAGATATATGATAATTTAGCAGAATATCCGCAATCGGTTGGTACCCGTGGATATGCTTAACGGCAATGAAGGCCCCAGCTCTCCGTCAAGATCGCTGTCTACCGGTTCGTCACACTCAATATGAATGTTCGTTGCCTGCAGATAGGTAATATGGGGATTGTGCGTATGCTTGCCGGCAAAAATGCTTAGAAACAGCCCCATTAGTTCGGAAATACTACATTTATTGACAATAAGCAGGTCCAGCTTGCCGTCGTCAATTTTGGCGAGTGGCGCCAGATTGGGAAAACTCCCTACCATCCCGCTGTTCATCACCAGAAACAAGATAATATCGTCTTCAATGGTCCGCCCGTCGGCATTGATGCGCATCCTTAACGTCCGAAAATTAGGTAGTTGGCCCAACCCCTTAATATAATAAGCCATCCGTCCCAAGGTGTTTTTTAAAGCCGGATCAACCGTATGGGCAATTGAAGTCCATAGTCCGGCGCTGGCAACATTCAGAAAGTAATCACCATTGACTTTTCCTACGTCAACTGCCCGGGGAACGCCACTGAGTATCGCCGGCAAGCAGTGTTTCAGTTCACCGCCGACACACAAATGAGTGGCAAAATCGTTGCATGTGCCGCTGGGTATCAGTCCCAGCGGCACATCCAGCCGGCTTTTCAGCATAATATTAACCACTTCATGGATCGTCCCGTCACCACCGGCGGCAATAATCCCGTCAGCACCGTAATCAACTGCCAGTTGGGCAAAATCGGCATTGCCGCCGGGTTCCTCTTTGCCCCTGGTCCGAAACGGAATAAGTATGCGGTTGGCTTTTTGAAAATACTCGATCATTTCATCCAGGTGAAACTTAAATTTCGCATCACCGGCTAAAGGATTATATACCAGAATATACTTTTTCACCGCGAAACCTTCTCCTGTTTAAAAAGATATTCCTCGTGCCCTATAATTGCTTCTTGCCTGAAGATTCGCCTGCCGCCCTCAATTTCTCCGCAATATAGGATCTTAATTTTCGTTCTATCTGCCTGGTTTCTTCTGTTGGCGCCAGATGCTCCAATATGGCTTCCACATACTTCTTGGCCAAAACTTGTTCCAGCGTCCAAAGGTAATTGATATCATAAATCCACGAAAGCCTGACCAGTTTTGCGTCTTCCCTGGTCTTAACATCAATATAATTTGCCTGCCGTCCGGCCAGCATGCTGGCAAGCAAACTCGGCGTGTAGTCTTCTCCCGAAGGCGCAGTCAGAGCATCCGCCAGCACGTGGTATATGTCAAGTTTATCAGCATCCCGGATGATGGATGCATACAAACGGTGGGAACGTGTCGCTCCTTCCGGAATTTTCACAGCGTTATGGCAGCCTACGGCAAACTCCAAGCAATCCCGTTCCTGACCGGAAAGCCCGTCTAGTAAAGTCAGCCCGGCGATTTCATTTAGCCCCAGCCGGGCATGATCTTCTGACTGGTGATCGCTGAAAGTGTGGTATAAGGTGTATTGTTTAAACCTGCCGATATCATGAAAGATTCCTATTGCTTCCGCCAAATCCCGCTCACTCCGGTTCAGCCCCAAATGCTCGGCAAGTTCGCGGCAGTAACCGGCAACCCGCAATGTATGATCTTCCTTCAAACGCATATGCTGCTGAATATCCGCATTGGTTGAGTAATACAACTTTACGTAATTGGTAAACCATTCATAAATGCTGCTTATATCAATACCACTCATAACAAAACTCCTTCTACCCAATTTTATATCTATAACCATGCCACAGGATAATGGGAAAGTCAATCTTACTTTGCCAATTATACAAAATTTTTACATTTCTTAACAAATAAATATCCTGGGCAGTTATTATTTATATAAAGTTACTTCTTAAACTGGAATATTACCAGGATTTTAACATAACAGGACCAATGCACCAATTGACATATGCTGGGATACACTCTATTATTGACATAGGTACCTTATTTTATTAAGAAATGCGGAATACATACTCCGTGCTTGCAGGTGATCCTTTTGCATTATAAACATTATATTTTAGTCTGCAAAAGCCATGAAAAGAATGTTCGGGAGGCCCTATTGGCTGAAGATATTAATGAAGTGGGGGTACTGACACGCCCCTCTTTGTGCTGCGATCTTGCGTTAAGTCCGGAAAAACTGGAATGGGAGTTACGCAATCATTTCCTTTTAAAAGATCACTGCCATATTGATGTTATTGGCGGACAATGCTTGCTCTCAGCCCGTGACAACCAATACCCCAGAGATCTGATCAGCTATAAAATTCACGGTGCGGAAAACTGCTTTCATTGGCTGTTAAACAAATCTTTGGTTAACGAGTACTGTAAGCAAAAAGCCTTCCTCCTCACGCCGGACTGGCTGGAAAATTGGCCGATTTTCCTGCAAAATCTCTGGCAAACCGATCTTGATGCTGCCCGTGATGCTTTTCGCGCTTCTTATGAAAAGCTTGTCCTCCTGGATACCGGCATATATGAACACACTGCGAGCCAACTTAAGGAAATGGGAGACTATTTAAATCTCCCTTATGACCGTGTGCCTGTCGGCCTCGATTTCCTTCGCTTGTCCTTATCCGGTATTGTCCAAGAGCATCGGTGGGCCGAACGGGAAAATGAGTATATGGCCTCATTAGCAGGCGCCAATCTGCAAGCTACCGACTATGCCATGGTATTGGAACTGATGGGTAAGCTTACGGAATCCACTTCCTTTGAGATAGTTGTGAACAATATTCTGGATATATGCGGCACCTTGTTTAATGCCAAAAAACTTTGCTACTTGCCTTTATCTTGTTTAGACGGAAAGAATGACAGCGCTATTACCATTCCCCACTTTACCCCTAATCCGGAAAAACTTAGCTGGTATCGGCATAACCTGGAACGTCCGATCACCTGGAACAAAGCCGGCAGCGGTTTTATGGTAACAGTACGCCATTCTAATGAAATATTGGGGATTCTCGATATCGATGAATTGGCGTACCCTGAACAGGCCAAACAGTATATCAAAATGGCTCTCACGTTAATCCAGGTTTTTGCTCTGGCAGTGTACAATGCCCAATCTTATGAAACTAACAAACAGACCGAAGAACAATTGGCAACGGAAACGGAACGCCTGTTTGTTATCTTGCAAAGCATTGGTGAAGGTTTGATCGCAACTGACAGTATGAACCATATTATGTTTATGAACCCCTCAGCCGAAGGCCTTACCGGCTATTCGTCCGCCGAAGTCGCCAACAAGCCGTTTGGTTCCATATTTCGTCTTATCGACGAAACAACGGGCCAATGCAGCGACCGCCTAATCAGAGATATCCTTGCCCACGACCATATGGTTGAAATAGACGCAAACAAGGTTCTTATCGACAAGCACGGGGTTGCCCACAATATCACCGGCAGCATATCACCGATTTACGATAAACAAGACCATTATGACGGCATGGTGGTAGTAGTCAAAGACGTTACTGCCCAAAAGCAATTTCAGAAGGAACTGGCCCGGCTGGACCGCCTTAACCTCATTGGCGAGATGGCGGCAAGTATTGGTCACGAAGTCCGGAATCCTTTAACCACTGTCAGAGGTTTTTTGCAAGTAATAAAAAAGAAGGACAGCGAAGGGCATCTCCAGAATTATTGCGACTTGATGATCGATGAAATTGACCGGGCAAACTCTATTATTACCGATTTCTTATCGTTGGCCAAAAATAAAACGGTGACATTGGAAAAGCATAACTTGAATTCGGTTATTCGCTCATTATTGCCGCTGATCGAAGCCGATTTCCTGCTGGGTAACAAATCGGTGGAATCATCCTTAGAGGATATCCCCGCCCTTTTATTAGATGAAAAAGAGATTCGCCAGCTCATCTTAAATCTGGCCCGCAACGGCCTTGAAGCCATGTCGCCGGGCGGCAAGCTTACCATTAGTACCCGCACTACGGATACGCAGGTGGTTTTGTCGGTGAAAGACCAGGGTAAAGGAATTCCCTTTGATCTGATTGACAAACTGGGCACACCCTTTTTCACCACCAAGGATAACGGCACCGGTTTAGGCCTGGCGGTTTGCTACAGTGTAGCCGCCCGCCACGGCGCTTCCATCGATATTGAAACAGGACCAGCCGGCACACAATTTAACGTGGTCTTTAAGAAATAGTAGCGTATTTTTAAAAATACGCTACCCTAATTTCGGAGGCTGGTTCAAAATGTCCAGGTGCTAGGCGCCCGGGCTTTCGAGGCCGGAGGCGTACGAATCGTGTACGTTGAGGACCTCGAAAGCCCGGGCAACGACGCAGATGGGCGTTTTCAACCAGCCTCCCTCATGCTGTCTCGATTCGAACCCACGTCCCGTGACCGGCTGTTTCGGCCGGCTCAACCATAAGCCGGCGCTGCATCCGCTGCTGCAATTCGGCTATATGACTGATGATACCGATGGTCATCCGTTCCATGTGCAATCTTTCCAGCGTCGATATGGCCACATCCAGCGCGTTTTGATCCAGTGAACCGAAACCTTCATCAAGGAAGAAAAATTCCAGCGGGTATTTCCCCTTAAGCTGAATGTGGGTGGACAACGCCAGGGCCAGCGCCAGCGAAGTCTGAAAGGTCTCCCCGCCGGAGAGGGTGGCTACAGGCCGTTTAACCCCGCCGTTGGCGTCGTCCCGAATGAGAAAACCGCCGTCTGACGCCAGTTCTAAAGCATAGCGGTTCCGGGTAATCTCCTTGAGCCGCTCAGACGCTTGCCGGGCAACCATTTCCATCTGTTCTTGCGCTAAAAATTCGACAAACACATTGCCGCGCAAGAGGTTCTTTAATGTTTGCAAACAGTCCAGCTGATCCTTCAACCTCACCCGGGATTTCTCCAGTTCAGCCCAGCGCAGGTTCCGGATTGCCAGGTCTTTATATTCCTTATCCGCTTCTACCCGCCGCTCTGTCGCCGCGTTTTTGCCGTCCATTGCCGCCTGCAGCTCCTGCCCCAGACTTTCCCATTCCCCAACAGTCAGCCGGCGACCGGCAAGATTCCGTACAATTTGCTCCCGTTGTGCCAGCAGCTTTTGCTCAGCCCTAAGATATTCTTGCACTTGCCGGTTGCATTCTTCCGCTGCGGCCGGCGGCAGAAAAGCTGCCTCGGCCGCAGCCAGCTCAATAAACCCTTCCGCCGCCAATTTCGCTTGCAATGTATTATCACTGTCTTTCAGCCTGCGGCTAATATCCAGCCAGCGAGTCTCGGCCCGGACTTTGGACTGTTCCCCTTCGCTATAAAGTTCTTGGGCCCGCTCAAAAGTTTCTTGGGCTGTGGCTTCATTCTGCCGGACTATTGCCAGTTCCTGACTGACTTTGGCAATTAGTTCATTGACCGGAATCCCCTGGGTTATCTGTCCAAGTTCCTTCTTCCTGGCCGCAAGATTATCTTCTGCCGCCTTACGCTGAGCCGTTAGCGCCGCCAGGCCGGACTGACAGAAGGAAGCTTCTTTATGCAACTGATCCAATTTTGTCTGACAATCTTCGCCGGTTTTTCGTAAAGCGGCTATTTTCATTTGCAATTCTTCCGCCGTTTTATCCCGGCGGGAGACGGATTCGCTAATCGCCGCCATCTGCCTTATTACCTGACGGGCATCTTCTGCCGGTGAAATATCGACGCCAAGTTGGCGTAAAGCGGCCGCAAGATCGGTTACCGAATGGCTTAATTCCTGCCGGATCTTTTCCAATTCTCCTTCGGCCAGAGCCAGCTCCGACTGGGTCATCTCCACCCGCTGTCCGGCTACTGCCATCTCAGCTGCGGTTTTGGCCAATGTGTCCCGCAATTCGCTTATAAGCTCTTGTACTTGAGCGCTTTTGGCTTTCCATTCTTTTAACAGGCCTCTGGAGTAAGTAAGCTGCTTCCTGGCGGCCTCAACTTGGGAACGAAGCTGTTGTAAAGTATATTCTCCCGCAAGACATAATTCGGCTGTCAGCTTTCCCGTCAGTGCCAGCAGCGTATCTTGCAAGGTCTTTAGCTTAGCCGCCACCAAGTCATGCTTGGTCGCCAAAGCAATAATTCTGTTGCCGGTTTCAGCCAGATTATCGTTGATTGCATCAACGCGGGACTGCATAGCGGCGATATCCTGTTCCAGTTCCGGCCTGTCGGCAGCGGTAGCTGCCGCATCTGATATCGCCGCCGGCTGCGGATGGTGAACGGAGCCGCACACCGGACATGGCTCACCTTCCTTCAGCCCTTCGGCCAGACGGGCAGCCACTGCCAAATTGTCAGTAGCCACTTGCAACTCCAGCTCCCTTTGCAGCAATTGCAGGTGATGGGTAGCTTTCTGTTTTTCTTCCTCTAAGTAAGTTTGGCGCTGGCGATTTTCATTTAACTCGCGGTCTATTTGTTGCACCAGACTGCTTTCAGCCTCAGCCTCCCCAGTCCGGTCCAATAACTGGCCAACCAGATTACCCCACCCGGCAAGGCGCAGTTCCTGCTCAACCAAAGCCTCCTCCCCAGCCGGACAATCCTTCTGAATCCTTTCCGCCTCTGATTCCTTCTCGCGCAGGAGATTGGAAATTCGCTCCATCTTTTCGCCGGCAAGGGCTTTGTCTTTCACAGCTCGCTGACAATCTTGCCGGCGCCGGGTTAAAGCCAGCCGGGACTGCTCAAGCACTTCTATATTGCGCGCTGCTTCCGCCGCCTTTTCGCGACCCGCTTGAACAAGTTGCCGATATTCCGCCGGCACAGTTAATTCGATTAACCCGGCTTCTCCCTGCTGTATCTGATTGGTGATCTCGTCCTTTCGCGCTGAAAGAATATTAATTTCCTGCACGTGTTGCTCATAAGCCCTTTTTTTCCGGCCAAAATCGTACCCTAGCTTATTTACTTCCCCCTCAAGCTGAACTATATCCGGTTCCAGACGCAGCGCTGCCTCCAGCCCGGCTTTTTGTTCCACCAGCTTAGGCTCAGCCTCTATTCTGGTTTGCCGGGCTTGTTCGTAGTTGTCTCCCAATTGCCGGATTTCTGCCGCTAACGCCTTGATATTGGCGATGGCCTGTTCCTTAAAACTGCAGGCTGCTCTTTCCTCGGCCAGTATCTCCTTATATTGCAGGGCTGCCGGCATAACCGAACCGGCCTTGGCTGACAGCTCGAGCTTTTTGTTAATGTGCGCAATTTCCCCTTCTCGGGAACGATGATCTTGAAGTTCTTGCTCCTTAATCCGGAGTTCTGCCTGCAAAGAATGTATTTTTTCCGCTGCCGCATGCCGCACCTGCACCGCCGCCAGTATGCCGGCGCATTTAACTTCCGCCTGTCTAGCCGCAATAAGAGCACTTTCGGCAGCCGCCACCGCCTGGGGCGATGCGTCTCCCAAGCCTTTTTGCTCGCTATCGGCTTCAATATA
This sequence comes from Methylomusa anaerophila, assembly GCF_003966895.1. NCBI lineage: Bacteria > Bacillati > Bacillota > Negativicutes > Selenomonadales > Sporomusaceae > Methylomusa > Methylomusa anaerophila. The sequence goes on from NZ_AP018449.1 coordinate 1,350,733, forward strand.
GCCGGTTTCAACGGCTTTGAACCGTTCATTGACCCGATTGGTCAAAATATGGCCATACTGCTCCAACGAAAACAGCCGCTGCAGCATTTCCCGCCGTTCCTTGCCGCTTAAGTTTAAAAACTCGGCGAACTTTCCCTGCGGCAAAACCACCGCCCGGGTGAAATCCTCCTCTTTAAGCCCCAGGAGAGCGGTTATCTGCTCCGTGACCTCCCTGTCCTTATCGGCGGCGACAGTCTCGCTCCCGTCAGCCAGTATCTCCGTAAGGCGGCTATAGGTATTGGTCACGGCCAGTTGATCCTTGCGGCCATAGCGCCGCTCCACGCGATATACCTTAGGTGTTTGGCCCGACTGTAAAGCAAAGGTGAATGCGACTTTGAGATGATTTTCGCCATGATTCAATATGCCTTGCGTCCGGCGGCCGGCCCTGACAACCACCCCGTATAAAGCAAGCGTTATAGCGTCCAATATGGTGGACTTGCCGCTGCCTGTCGGCCCGAATATGCCGAAAACCCCCAGTTCCGACAATTTGTCGAACTGAACCTCCTGTTCTTCGCGAAAGCTGTGCAGGCCGGCAATTTTCAATGTGAGCGGCCTCATAATAGTCCCTCCCCGTTAGATTTTACCTCAGCCTCAACCGCCGTGTCTTCCGGATTGTTCTGGCTCAGTTCCAAAAACAGCTCCACCAACTTATCGTCAGGTTTGGCCCCGCCTGTGGCCTGTTCATAAAAACGAATAAAAAGCTGATCAATCGGCAATCCCTCTATCCTATCCCGCCGGGCGCCTTCGTCACTATCTGACGCAACCATCACCGGCCGGATATTGACAAAGCCGGGATGCAAGCCGCGAAGTTCCTGAATATCCGCCATGGTTAGCGGCATGCTAAGCCTAATTTCCAAATCAATCCAGGCATTTTGGTCCCGTCCGGCGGCAACCCAATCCCGCACCTGGCCCAGTCCCCGGTCGGCCCGCCATTTGACCAGCGACCGGCCTGACGCCAGGAATATCTCCCGTATGTCGGCGGCTTGTCCCGGCAAAACGTTTACGACAGTAACCGATTTGCTGTAACCTGCTTCCGAGAAACTATACGCCAAGGGTGAACCGGCATAACGAATGGGTGCAGCTGACCCGCCGACATACTGAGGACGGTGCAAGTGCCCCAGAGCTGCGTATTGCACGTTGGCAGGAAATACTGCCGGATCAACAGCGTATGTCCCGCCAACCTGTATCTGGTATTCGGAATCTGATTCAATCCCCCCGCGGACAAATAAATGACTCATAGCCAAATTGACCGTGTCCCGGCGGTAATTACCGCCGATATGGCGCAGTAAGGCTGTAATTCGCTCATTATATTCCAGCCGGAGGTCTCTGTCTTCCAGGGAATCGGTAAGCAGTTCCTTCAATCTTCCTTCCGACGGATATGGCAGAGCGGCAATAACCGCCGCATGCTCCACTCCCGGCACAACCAATTCCAGCCAGGCCTGTCCGCCGTTTATCCGCCGGACTTTATCACCGGCAGCCGGCCGGGAGGAATAAAGCATATCTTTCGGCAGTCCTACCAGGGTAATGCCCAGCTTATCAGCCAGCGGCGAAGAAGCTCTGATACGCTCCGGATTATCATGGTTGCCAGCAATCACCACCACCCCCCGGCGGCCGTAATCCACTAAGCGGTCCATTGCGTAATAAAACAGTTCCTCCGCTGCCGCGCTGGGATTGGGACTTTGGAATACGTCCCCCGCCACCAGCACCAGATCAATAGCTTCGTCAAGACAAATTGCGCATAACTCCTCCACAAAAGCTTCCTGTTCCGGACCCCTGTCCCGGCCTTCTATCGTCTTGCCGAAGTGCCAATCGGCAGTATGTAAAATCCTCATGGATTCCTTCTTCCTCCAGTGTTTACTGTTTACTTCCTAATTTTATCCATTCTGCTTACCGCAGAATCAATAAACTGCAGCGCTTCCGGCAAGTCCTTCGCTAAAAGCTCGTCGACTCTTTGGCGGGCTTTTTCCGGAAGGTACACCATCGCATTCTGCACTATTCCCTATTCTCCAGTATGGCTTGATTACTTTCGCTAATTTTCAAAGACTGTTCCATCTTGTCCCGGCTTAGAACTGCACCAATTAATGGGGCTAAATCCGTTACTCATGTGTGTTGCTGCCTTCTTCCTAAACATTTTTCCGCTGGCGCTCCATATAACCAACGGCATTGATGCTTGCCTGACCGGGTTTAAGGGACTTCTTCATTAACAATATTGATTAATGAAAAAACTTTTTCGGTAAAGTAAATTTTATTTGGGTCCCAACACCCGGTTCTGATTCGCACCATACCTTACCACCCATTTGACGGATTAGCGTCCTGACATAGGTTAACCCCATACCTTCTCCGGGCACGTCTTGTTTTCCCGCCCGCCGGAAAAGCTCAAATATCTTCTCACAGTCTTCGGCAGCCATACCACGTCCATTATCCTGAAAGTTAAACAGATATTCATCATTGTTATCGGTACAGAATACAGCGATTTTTCCAGGCCGGTCAGGTTTCATATATTTTATGGCATTATCCAGCAAATTGCTGATGATTTGCTCCATAGCCAGATAATCGGTTTGGATGATGGGCAGCGGCCCGACTTCTATCTGAATACCTTTCTGGGTAATCTGGTGCTCGAAAGACCGTAAAACCCCGTTAAGAAGTTTACCCATGTCAACTTCTGTGTTAATTATCTCCCGTCGGCCTTCCCGGGCCAACTTTAAGAGGGCGGCAAGCATCCGGTCCAGCCTGTCCACTGAGGAATGGATAAATTGCAGCGCGTCCGGCACGTCCTTCTCAAGCAACGCATCTAATTTGCGGCGGGATTCTTCCGGTAGGTGGGGCATCTCCCCGTTAATGATTTGCTTCAACTCAGTCAGAGCATATCCCAGTTCCCGTGAAAATCCTTTCATATTGACCATGGGAGTACGGAAATCATGAGCCACAATATTAGCAAAATTTTTGAGTTCCTTATTGGTTTCCGCCATTTCAGCAGCGTAATGCTTCAGTTGGGCTTCACTGTCAAGGAGGGCGTCCCGGCTAGCGAGAAGTGCTTCCTGGATGGCCTGCCGTTCGGCAATTTCCTCTTCCAATGCCGCATTAATATCTTGTAATTGGCTGGTCCGCTCATTTACTTTAGTCTCCAGCTCGGCATTCATTTGCCGCAGTGATTCCTGGGCTGCCTGCCGTTCCATAACCTCCTCCTCTAGGGCCGCGTTGATTTCCTGTAAGTCTCGCGCCTGGTTGCGGACCCGGTCGTAAGGCTCATTTAAACTTGTCACTACTACCGCCCGGTATAAAAAGAAAAAAGCAATTATTTTGAATATGTGGCCGATTACACTTTCCCAGCCGGCTACGACTTTATAAAAAGTAAATGAAAGCTCAGTAAGGATGGAAAAAACGAAAAAAATCAGCAGCGGCTGGTACACTTGCGGCTGAAACCGGTGTTTGTGCCGCATCAGTAAGATGATACTGGCAATAAGAATAAGGCATATGGCGTATTCGCTGTATACTTTAAAAGGGGTCAGTCCCTGTCCGTTGATAAAAGCCAGCGGAAAGGTATGCCAGCTAAACACCGCCAGCAATATAACGGCAGATGCCGCAGCATAAGTAATTAGTACATAAAAAGGCTTGATAATTCTACCTATAGAAATCCCGGCAAGAAGCATGCCAATACTGTCAAGATATCTGGCAATAACCCACATCTGCGTCGGCAGGTTGGCGACGTCATCCGGAAATACCCCCATTCCTTTGTAAGCAAGGGTATGTAATATGTCAAAAATGCCGGCAAAGGCATAAGCAATTCCAATGATGGGTATAAAATCGCTTTTTAGATTCTGGTAAGTATTAAAAACAATAAAAGCAATGGAAAAACTAACCACAATAGTAAATCCTTCGGTTAAAGCATGAAATAACAAAAAGTTTTTCACACCCATATAACCGGCTGTCAATAGTAAGATGGTTCCCAATAAATAATAAATCCACCTTTTTATTAATGAGTCTTGTTGAGGCGGCGGATAACTCCCCGGTTTTGCATCATTATTCATGTTATGGCCTTTCCCTTTGCATAGAATATCTTTAATTTTAAGCATGAATCAATAATACTGTCAATATTCGTCAAAAATCATAAATCTCCTTCGTATTTGTCCCAGGCTGCTTTTATTGGGGCAACCTTAGCAACCTTAACAGCCTTAACCAAGCTTGCAAAAAATGTGGCTGTAACAGCACAAAACGCCTCTTCGCAAATC